>CAZOXY010000013.1:12994-58438 GCA_964583955.1 uncultured Chloracidobacterium sp.
CGGAAAGGCCGACCTCGATGAAGCCATCATCCGCCTTGAACCCACAGGACTGCATTTACTGCCCGGCGGCAGTGATCTGGAAAGCGCCGCAGAAATGGCGTCAGGACAGAAATTCAAGGAACTGCTTGATGAGGTGTCCGATCACTTTGATTTTGTCATTATCGACGCTCCGCCGCTGAATCTCTTTTCGGACGGGGCCGCGTATCTAAATCACGCTGACGGCGCCCTGCTGGTGATCCGGTCAAATCGAGTGAACTTTTCCGAAACCGAACGGTCACTTGAAATGCTGACTAAAGAGAAGATATTGGGTGTGGTGCTAAATGACTCTGAGGAGGCTCTCTCAAGCCGGGGCTACCATGAATACTCGTATTACAGGAGTCGTTCGGCATAGGCGTAACCCGAAGTTGTTAGATGTACTGATAGAGCGCAATGACCAGACGATTGAGCACACGCACGATGGTCCTTATTTGGGCCGATATAGTCATCATCCTTGGTGGCTTTTATCTCGGCCTTTTGCTGCGTCTTGGATCTGATGGAGCCACGGGCCAGATATTTGAAGATTTTGGCTGGCTAAAGGTCTTCCTTATGACGGCCATCTGTCTGGTCAACCTATATCTTTACGACCTGTACGATTTTGCTGTGATAAACAGCCGCCGTGAACTCGTTCTTAGGCTTGTTCAGGCACTCGGCATAACATGGGTGCTGTTGGCGGTTCTATTTTATTTCTTTCCGTTCCTGTTGGTTGGCCGCGGAGCGGCGGTCTATTCGGTCGTCATCATTCTCATTTCAATGCTGGGCCTCAGGATCATGATCCATTATCTGATGGGACATCCAGAGTTTGGCGAGAAAATACTTATTGTCGGAAACGGGTCGGTTGTGACCGAAGCCGCCTCGGCCGTTTCGTCAAGGCGTGACGCCGGTTATCGTATAGTTGGATTTATGACGGACGAACGCCTGGACAAACCCGGCACGAACGGCCGTTTGCGTAATTTTGGCGTCACGGCTGCGTTGGAAGACGTTGTTCAGAATGAAAAGATCGACCGGATAGTGATAGGCGTCAGGGAACGGCGTGGAGCATTTCCGGCGGAACCGCTCTTGCGGCTGCGGCTGGCAGGCAACGTGAATATCGAAGAAAGCTCCAGCTTTTTTGAGCGGGTCACAGGCCGGGTTCATTTGGACAACCTGCTGCCTTCGTGGCTCATCTTCTCATTCAGGCCGCGTGATACACGGATAAAGACACTTGTCCGCGAAGGCCTGCACAGAGGGCTTGCCCTGATAGGATTGATAGTTTCGTTCCCGATCGCGATACTCGTGGCCTTATTGGTCCGATTTACGTCGCGCGGCCCGATATTTTATAAGCAGGAACGAGTCGGAAAGAACGGGAAGGTCTTTCGTGTTATAAAATTCAGGTCAATGCGTGTCGATGCTGAATCGGACGACGGACCTGTCTGGGCATCGAACGAAGATGACAGAACCACACTTGTTGGCCGGTTTTTACGGAAAACAAGATTGGATGAAATACCGCAATTCTGGAATATCCTGAAAGGTGAGATGAGTTTTGTCGGCCCCCGCCCTGAAAGGCCGTTTTTTGTGGCGAAATTGGCGGAGGAGATTCCGTTTTACGAGTATCGTCATTTGGTGGCACCGGGTTTAACGGGATGGGCACAGATAAAATTTCCGTACGGATCGTCGGTTGAGGATGCAAAACAGAAGCTTCAATACGACCTGTACTACATAAAGAACCAGAATCTGACATTGGATATTGTGATAGTGTTTGAAACAGTGAAGACGGTCCTGTTTGGAAGAGGCGGACGTTGATCGGACGCTTGCCCATTGGCCTGAACAAAGAAGTCCGTTCGGCAGATTTCCGCCGAGGAGAGTTAGTATGAAAAATAAGTGGCAATATTGGAGAGTTTTTTCGGCACTGATCCTGACAGCATTGCTCGGAACAGTGGTTCTCGGTCAGTCATCGGATAATTCACGGGAGCCATCGAATACCGCCGGAGCAGTTTTCCCTCGTCCGACTCCGCCCGCAAATTCAACAATGTCCGATGAAGAAGCGGCCATACTTCCCTATTACAATAACTATCTCCGTGAGTATCATCTGGGGCCGGAAGATGTGATCTCCGTAGAGGTTTTTGGCCTGCCGCAGTATTCCAAAAGCGGCGTGGTTATACCGCCGACGGCAAAAATAGCCTATCCGCTGATACCGGGCGGCGTATTTGTGGGCGGAAAGACGACCGACGAGGTTGCAAAGATAATCGCTCGCCACCTGGACGAATACATAATCGACCCTGAGGTGACTGTCACTCTCGACAAGGTCGGATCGGCACGTTTCAGCGTACTCGGCCTGGTTGGCTCACCTGGCGTAAAGATGATGAATCGACGCTACAATGTTTATGAAGCAGTTGCAGAGGCCGGTGGAATTGCAAAGGAAGGCGACAAAAAACGGGTACTGCTCATCCGGCTGGCATCAAACGGAGAATTTACACAAACGGTGATCGATTTCAACCAGCTTGTAAAAGGAAAAGCAGAGGTTCCCTACATCCTGCCCGGAGACCAGATAATCGTCCCCGAAAAAGGCTGGAGCCTGACCAAGGTGCTAGACACCATCGGCCGAGTGAGTTCTTTGAGGATACTTTTCGGGAGTCCATTATAATTAGGTGTTTTGTGTTGAGCATCCGGTATGATGGCCTGTGTCTTGGTATAATTTCTGATGGCAAAACCGCGCCTTATAAACTTTTTCCCCACGCCTTGGTTAAACGCCTTGGCGTTGTCGGCTGTTTTGGGAATGACGGCGCTTTCCATCTCGGCGAGTGATTGGGAACGGGTGGATGCCGGAACTCTGGCGTGGCTGAAAGCCGTTCATTTTATTGATGCCGATCACGGCTGGATAGTCGGCGGTTCGGGTACTTTTCTAAAAACCACTGATGGCGGCAAGACATGGCAGCGGGAAAAAGTGACGCGTGACAACATCAGAGACGTCGTTTTTTCGGATCGCGACAATGGCTGGCTGCTTTGCGAACAGAGCGTTTTTGGGCCGGGCATCGAATCTCCTACATATATTCTAAGAACGCAAAATGGCGGCGTCACCTGGGAAAAGGTCAATGTCGAACCCGGCCGCGAACGAATGCTCCGTCTGGTGCTTTCCCCCGCTGCCCCTGTTGCCTACGCCATCGGTGAAACCGGCTCAATGCTCTTCACCAACAGCCCCGAAGGCACATGGAAACGCACGGAACTGGCAACTCAGACAATGCTGACCGACGGCAAAATACTGAATGACAAGGAAGCCGTACTTGTTGGAGGTCGAGGTACAATTTTAAGAACCGACAACGGCGGCGTCACCTGGACGGAGGTCAAGGCACACGACAATGAACCCCCGCGTAAACTGAATGCCGTCTATTTCATAGATGACAAAAAAGGATGGGCTGTAGGTGCCGAAGGCAAAATATTGATAACCGAAAACGGAGGCAAAACATGGATCCCGGAGGCCTCCGGCGTAACAGCCGATCTGCTAGACGTGATCTTCCTTGATAACACTGCCGGCTTTGCGGTTGGCGACGCGGGAACGATAATTCAAACAAAAAACGGCGGCAGAACATGGATCAAAATGGATTCAGGATCCAAACATCGCATCGAACGCATCGTCAGATCAGGAAATAAACTCAATACTGTCGGCTTTGGAGGCACAATACTGACATACACGTATAATTCTGGAGTAAACACCGCGCCGTCAGATCAATAATCCGGTAACAGCAATGTCCTCCAATAGTGAAAAGATCTCGCATCTCCCAGAACCTCTGACAAAAGGAGTCTATCCTGCATCCGACAGGACCGCTGGCGTAAGGTCGCGCGAGGTTAGATCACTCGCCAAAGACCCTGAATTGATCGAACAACGTTACAAAGAAGAACTCCTTGCCGAACCCTGGATCGCTCGCAACGGCCATGGCCTTACATTCATCGGGCTGATGCTGTTTACAATACTTTTGTTCTATCGTCCTTACGAGTTTTCAGGATCTCTCCTATGGTTGAATTCGATGGTTTTTCCTGTTGCAATTGGAACTCTGGCGGTTTATGCTCCGAGTCAATTCTATCTGGAAAACAGGCCAACGATCTGGACCACCGAAGTGAAGCTGCTACTGGCTTTCATCGGTTTGGCTTTGATCACGGTACCGATCTCAAAAAACCCGGCTGTATCACTGACCGAAGTTACTGATGGGCTTTCCCGGATAGTCCTGATCTTCATAATATTTGTAAATGCACTGAGAACAAAAAAACGTTGGAACATATTGGCAATAACCCTTGTTGGCGTCGGTATAATGTTGTCGTACCAGACCATCGGACTCTATAGAAGCGGAGTGTTCAATACAGAGGGATATAGAGTCAGTAGAGCTGTTGGGATGTTGGCAAATCCTAACGAGATGTCCTTATTTCTGGTCTTATTGATCCCGACCTGCCTCTCACTCGGATTCGTATCGGCCAATCTTTGGATAAAAGCCTGTTCATTTCTGGCCACAGGGTTTATGGGGGTTGCTGTTCTGCTGACTCAATCGCGAACCGGGTTTTTAGGAATGGGTTTTGCAGCAGGGATAATGGTCTGGAAACTTGGGAGGAAAAATCGGATAAAGGTGTTTCTCGTCGCGGCGGTATTCGGCTTTGCAATACTCCTTTTTGCCCCGGGCAACTATGGTGTAAGAATCCTTTCCATCTTTGATTCAAATTTAGATCCAGTCGGATCCTCGTCCGAGCGAAGCGACCTATTGAAGCGCTCGTTGGTTGTGTCCATACGTAATCCGCAGGGGGTCGGAATTGGCAACTCACCAAGTTTTGGATACAGGAACCTGCAAACTCATAACTCCTTTACTCAGGTCTCCTCTGAATTAGGGATAATCGGGATCGTTATTTACATTGCCATACTGATCTGCCCGCTTAGAAAACTTTCCAAGATCGAGAAACTGGCATCTAAACAAAAACAGTTTCGGTCGTACCAAATTTTATCCGTCGGAATGCAGGCCAGTATCTGCGGCTACATGATTACAAGTTTCTTCGCATCTGTCGCTTATCAATGGTATATGTATTATGCCATAATTCTGGCTGTTGGCCTTAGAAGACTGTTCGTATTGGAACTCGGCAGCGAAACCGTCGAACCCCGATCATTAATGGGGGAGGGCAGGGAAAAGAAATGATGGAGATCAAAATCGCAATATTTTGGTTCTTCTGGGCGTGCGCCGGTGCGATGCTCTATGTCTATTTCATTTACCCTGCTATCGTTTTTATATTCAGCCGTGTGCGAAAGACGGTCGTCGCAAAAGCCGAATATGAACCTTCTGTAACCGTGGTCATCACCGCTTATAATGAGGAAAATGCGATAGGTGAAAAGTTAGAAAATACTTTGAGCCTTGACTACCCATCTGAAAAAATTGAAATACTGGTTGCCTCAGACGCATCTTCTGACAGTACCGATGAGATCGTTGCCAAGTATAGCCATCAAGGGATAAAACTGATACGCCAGGAAGAAAGGCTTGGAAAGACATCTGCCCAAAACCGGGCTGTCGATGCGGCATCAGGCGAGATCATCCTTTTCTCCGACGCAACGACCGTGTATGAGGCTGATGTACTTAAAAAAATAACCCCGAGTTTTTCAGACGGATCGGTCGGATGCGTGGCCGGAAGGTTGATATATAGAGATCCGGGGGATTCTGCCATCGGAAGTGGAGCAAAAAGCTATTGGAACTACGAATCGCTGTTAAGGCAATGGGAAAGCGATGCCTGCTCGCTTATAGGAACTTCAGGATGTCTCTATGCGGTCAGACGCTCGGCTTATGTACCGATGTATCCTGAGGCTTGTTCTGACTTCCTTATCGCCACCATCCTCTATCGGCAGGGCCTAAGGACAGTTTACGAACCGGCAGCCGTTTGTATCGAGGAAACAAATAGGGATAGTTCTAAAGAGTTTAAAATGAGAGTTCGTGTTATTGCCCAGACCTTCACCGACCTGTGGCGAAACCGAGATATGATGAATCCGTTCAAATCAGGTTTTTTTGCCGTCGAGCTTTTTTCACACAAGCTTTTGCGCTATTGTATGCCATTATTTCTTGCGGGCATTTTTATCAGCTCGGCATTTTTGTCGTTCAGTTCGCTTCCTTTTCTGTGTATTTTTATCCTTCAGGTAGCTTTCTATGCGACGGCCATTCTTGGAAGCCTATTGGCTGAGGATGGTGGTATGACCAGAATCCTCACGCTTCCATATTATTTTGTTCTTACCAATCTAGCTTCGGTCGTTGGATTTTATAAATTCCTTAAAGGAGATCGTTTTGCCTATTGGGAACCTATCCGCTCCTAAGCTCCGTCTTATGTTGCAAGAATTAAGCCCCTTACCATAATCAGTGTGTTCTTTTAATGAATCTGAAGTACGCATGTTTGGTTGTTGCCCAAACATTCAGAAATACAATCTCAATTGGTTGGACTTGGTTTATGGTTCACCCAAATGCGAACATCATTCTTGCTTCCAGAATTTGTAAATGTCGGTCGTTACTAAAATGGAGAACTCGCAAACTAAAGAACAGTCACTGACCAGCCAAAGTATTTGGATACTTTTTGCCAAGCTCATATCATTTGTCCTGAGCGTTCTTCTCCCTCTTTTGGTCGTCCGGTTCATGACGCCTCATGATGTAGGGGTTTATCGCCAGGTATTTCTAGTCAGCAACTATGCTGTGGATGTGCTTCCCCTTGGCCTTTCGATGAGTGCGTATTATTTCCTCAATCGGGAAAATCAATATGAAAGATCGTTATCCGTACTAAATATCCTGATCTTTAATTTTGTGTTGGGAGGACTCGCCTGCTTCGCGCTGACTTTCTTTCCGGGTATTCTTACTTCCCTCTTCCAGAACGACGAAATGGCGTCCTATGCGACCCCTCTCGGTATTTTGATCTGGTTAAGGATCTTTGGAGGATTTCTGGAAATAGTTGCCCTTGCAAACCGTGAAGCCAGAGCCGCATCAGTCATGATCATCGTGATGCAGACGATCTATATGGCGTTGATGGTTGGAGCAGTTTTGCTTTACACCTCCGTCTTCTCACTCGTCCTTGCCGCTCTCATCCATGGTGCAATACAAACTGCGGTGCTTTTTCTATACATAAACAGCCGATTTCCCGGATTTTGGAAGCGTTTCGACATCAATTTCATGCATCAGCAACTGGCCTATGCTCTTCCATTTGGTCTGGCAGCATTGCTCTATTCGAGTCAGACAGACGTACATAACTTTTTCGTCGGACATAATTTTTCGGCAGCAGATTTTGCTGTCTATTCGATAGGTTGTTTCCAATTGCCGCTGATATGGGTATTGTATGAATCAGTCAGCGCAGTTGTGATCCCAAAGATGAGTGAACTCCAGTCTGCCGGAGAAAAACGAAAGATGGTGGAGCTTTCGGTAAATGCGATGCTTAAACTTGGCCTTGTTTATTTCCCCATGTTCTTTTTTCTAATGATAAGCGCCAAGGATTTTATCACCACACTGTTTACCCCGACCTATGTTGATAGTGTTCCTATCTTTCGCATTAACCTTCTTCTTCTGCCCTTGATGTGTATAATAGTGGACCCGATCGGCAGAGCATTCGCGGAGGTTGGCAGCTTTTTATTAAAAATAAGGGCCGTCCTGTTTCTCCTTCTTTCTCTCTCATTGTGGCTTGTCATTGAGGACTTGAATATGTTCGAAGTTATCGGCCTGGTCGTCACTTTCATTTTTATTGAGAAGGCCCTTACCGTATGGAAATGCCTGAAACTGCTTGAGGTCTCATGGACGGACATAGGTTTACTCAGAAATATTGGAGTAGCATTTTGCGTAGCAGGCCTGGCTGCTGTGCCGCTTTTATTCATTTATATTGTAATTCATGATTTTCTGGTCGCTCAATATTTAAAACTTGGAGAATTTCTTCTTTCGTTCTTTGGTATAACCAGAGAGGCCATCCTGTTCGAAGGACTGCTGTTGCTGGGAACGATGTTTGTGGTTTATATGATCTTCTATGTGTTTCTAATAGACCGGTTCAAATTGCTTGATACCGATACTAAGATGAAACTTAAACGTACATTCAGGAAAATCGTCCGGGTTTGATCGTTCTAATATTGTAGATAACTAACCCGCATTGCATTTGACGGGTTGATTGATCGACAAAATTGTAAGCATGTGTGGAATAGCGGGGTTTGTTTCCCCTGACAACGAGGTACTGTTCGAGGAGCGGGAGCGTTTATTGGACAAGATGTGTAAGATAATTACGCATCGCGGGCCGGATGAACAGGGGATGGCTGTGCGAGGTCGGGCTGCTCTAGGGATGAGGAGGCTGTCGATCATAGATGTAAAAACCGGCCAGCAGCCTATTTTTAATGAGGATGAAAACCTTGCAATAGTTTTTAACGGAGAGATCTATAATTATAGAGAGCTAAAGGCCGATCTGGAAAAAAAGGGCTATCGCTTCAAAACAAACTCTGACACCGAAACGATCCTGTTGGCTTATCAGGAATACGGCTCCGAAGCGGTCAAGAAACTTCGCGGCATGTTCGCGTTTGCGATCTGGAATTTTCGTGAAGAGACGCTTTTTCTTGCCCGTGACCGTATTGGCAAAAAACCGCTCTTTTACTCTATCGCCGCAGACGGCGCCTTCGTTTTTGGTTCAGAGCTAAAATCCCTTCGGCTCTATCCACACATTGACCTGACCATTGATCCTGTCGCCGTGAACGCCTACCTGACCTTTGGTTATATTCCGGAGAGCTTGTGTATTTACAGATCTGTCAAAAAAGTCGAACCGGGTACTACTCTGACATTTCGAAACGGAAATATCTCAGAATCGACCTACTGGGACATTGAGTATCCGACGGTAGAACCAGCCCGAAGCGAAGCTGATTACATAGAGGAGCTGCGGGAAAAACTTCTCGACGCCGTAAGATGCCGCCTGATCTCCGAGGTTCCGTTAGGAGCATTTTTGTCCGGCGGAATCGATTCGTCAACTGTTGTAGGGCTGATGTCAAAACTGTCTTCAGAACCGGTTAAGACGTTTTCGATCGGTTTCAATGAGGACAGCTTTAACGAACTCAAATATGCCAGAATGGCGGCGAAGCACTTTGGGACCGACCATCATGAGTTTATCGTCACACCGCACCTTGTTGACATTGTCGATGAACTGGTCTGGCATTTCGACGAACCTTTTGCCGACCCTTCCGCACTTCCAACATATATGGTCTCAAAAATGGCACGCGAACACGTAACCGTGGTGCTGTCAGGTGACGGCGGAGACGAACTTTTCGCCGGATATACGCGCTATTTAGTGGATAAAAACCGGAATATTTTCAATAGTTTACCGACTATAGCAAGAACAGTCCTTGCCCAAATTAGTAAGCGTCTTCCACACTCGGCGTTGGGTAAAAATTACATTTATAACATCTCCCTTACCCAACTGGATCGATACATTG
Organism: uncultured Chloracidobacterium sp.; assembly: GCA_964583955.1. Lineage (GTDB taxonomy): Bacteria > Acidobacteriota > Blastocatellia > Pyrinomonadales > Pyrinomonadaceae > OLB17. Next base: position 22,458 of record CAZOXY010000013.1, read on the forward strand.
ATGCTTTGACCCAGTTTAATCTTCCTCAAAGGAAGGAATTACTAACTTCTGAGTTTCACAGCCATCTCCAGGATAGTTCATTTGAATCTGAAAACTTGTTCCGAGAGGTCGCAGGGATACCCTCGAATGAAGACCCTTTGGTGCGGCTTCTTTATTTAGATTCCAAAACGTATCTTCCTGGTGACATCCTTACCAAGGTTGACAGAATGACAATGGCAAATTCACTAGAAGCCAGATCCCCTCTCTTGGATCAAGATGTGATGGATTTCGCCGCGACGGTTCCATCACATTTGAAACTCAAAGGGTCCGAAACCAAATATATACTGAAAAAAACAATGGAGGATATAATACCAACCGATATTTTATACAGGGAAAAACAGGGATTTGGTGTTCCTATCGAAGAATGGATCAATAACGAACTTAGCTCAAGGATCCGAGAGACCCTCTTGAGCAGTAACTCAATATCAAGGGGATATTTTAACAAAACCTACATTGAAACCATCTACACTGAACATGGAGCCGGTCGTCGGGACAATTCTCATAAACTATGGGCCCTTTTTATGTTTGAACTATGGAATCAGAGGTTTGTCGATACACAGATAGGTTGACATCGACTAGCCTGCTTCTAAAAAGCAGTAATGTTGAGATACCTGTGATTAGATTGTAATAATCAGGTAAACATCACTTATTTGAGCAAAAACTCACGCGATTTTTATAATTACACACGTTGTGTTATCATTCTCGAACAAACGTCGGCCCCTCACCCCGAAACAGACAGAAGTATAATTCGAGCATTTAATGGACATACTGGAAATGTCTATGATTAGTACTATAAAAAATAATGCACCTGAAAAACCAAGAAGAGGAATATTTAGACTATCTTCAGCAAGAACTGACGATGTATAAAGAGAAAGTCCTCTCTGGTGAAGGTTGGAAGCATTTCGACCACCTTGCAGACATAGAGATCGGAAAGGTCCTGGATATTGGATGTGGAGCAGGGCAACAACTGTTGCCATTTGCTCAAATGGACAATATTCAGTGTGTTGGGATAGATGTAACGCTGGAGGCAGGCCAGGTATTTTCAGAACTGTTCAATTCATCGGATAAAGAGCGATCAAATGTGGCTTTCGTGAGATCAAGCGGTGAATATATTCCGTTTAATGATAATACATTTGATGTTGCGATCTGTCGGGTCGCACTTCCTTACATGGACAATGGTAAAGCTATCTCCGAGATCGGCAGAGTGTTGCGTCCAGGCGGACGACTTTTTCTTAAAACCCATACGCCGATGTTTTATATCGGAATGATTAAACGTCGTTTCAGGGACCTCAGCATCACACGAATGGCCTACCCGGTTATCTGTCTCGTGGGTGGGATATGGCATTGGATTACCGGAAAACAGCTAAAGGGCGGCCTGTGGAAAGGCAAAGAGGTATTTCAAACAACAGGAATAGTTAAAAGAGAGGCTGAACTGTCGGGGATGTCAGTAATAAAAGAGGAAACAAGCCCTGATTACGAAGCAAAATCCTATATTATAGAAAAAAGTCACTTATGCAATTTGATCATGGCCTATTACGCCGAATTGGATATTCTCTTCCTTGGCTTGTTCGCTATCCATTGATACGGACAAGATCGATTTTTGAAAGCAAAGGAACCGGCAAAAAGCACCTTATCTTCTCCATAGCCAACCATTTTGAACCGGCATGGAAAGAAGACGGTCTTTATGAGATTGACACACAACACAGACGTCTTGACGAGTGGTGTGAAATGGCTCGCCGTACTGGCGAGGCCGTCATAGATGCTGACGGAACCAAGTTCCGACATTCAAACTTCTATCCGGCAGAACAATACGATAAAGAAATACTTAACAAGTTGGCCGATCTTCAAAAAGAAGGACTTGGAGAGGTTGAAGTGCATCTTCATCACGGAGTGGATAAACCTGATACGGCTGAAAATTTAAGAAGACATCTCTTGGAGTTCCGCGATCGCCTTGCAGAAGACCACAAATGCCTCTCGAAAATAGATGGAGAGGGTTCACCAAAATATGCTTTTGTTCACGGAAATTGGACTCTCGGGAACTCTGCCGGAGGAAAATGCTGTGGTGTAGATGACGAGTTTGCGGTTCTTAATGAAACGGGCTGTTATCTGGACATGACGCTCCCCTCGGCTCCACACGAAAGTCAAGTTCCGATGTTGAACTCAATCTACGAATGTTCTCTGCCTTTTGACCAACAAGCCCCACATCGCAAGGGCCGTCAACTAGCCGTCGGAGATAAAATGCCGAAGCTTCCAGTTATGGTAACAGGCCCCCTGATGTTCAACTGGCAAAATCGCAAACCTGGAATTCCATTCCCTAAAATTGAAACTGGAGAACTTGCTCATTTCAGCCCTACCGATATCGATCGAGTGAAGAGGTGGATACGAGCGGGAGTTACTGTCAAAGGACAGCCTGACTGGATGTTTATAAAACTTCATTGTCATGGCTTTTTTGATCAGGATCAATCAGCATGTATTGGCGAAGGAGCCAAAAGATTTTTCTCCGAAATTGTTGAATACGGCCATAAATCCGGTGAATATGATGTACATTTCACATCGGCCCGTGAAACTTTCAATATGATAGTGGCCGCAATGAATGGCAAGAAAGGGACTCCCGGACAATACCGTGACTATCACCTAAGATCTATAATGGTGGCAAATGCCAAGTGCGTCCAAGGACTGACGATTTTGCTGGGACTGTTTTCGAAATGGTCAGGATTGTCCTATTTTGCTGAACATTTTGCCGTTGTTGCATAGATATATCCTGCCTATTCTTGGTAGGATAATGGCATTGCTGCGCAAAGGCTTAATAATTCTACATACTGTAAGAAGTTACCGAAATTCATTGGATATTGTTTGCATCCTGCCAAGGTCTTGCATGTGACAGGCCAGTTCTGTTGTAACTGTCTTGTAGCTGAGCTTTTGTCCTCGACACCCTATCCTGTGAAATAAAATCTGCTACTATCTAAAAGTTGTGGAGTTAGAAGGGCAATCGCTCTTTCTATTTTCGATATGTGTGGTATAGCCGGAATTGTAGGGTTTGATGACCGGTCGTCGTCTGAGCGTGTGGAAAGAATGACCGCTCAGTTGGAGCGGCGTGGCCCTGACGATTCCGGGATCGAGTCATGGAAAAATGCTGTACTCGGACACCGAAGATTGTCGATCTTTGATTTGTCATCTGCCGGCCATCAGCCAATGGTTACACGGGACGGAGAAATAGGTATCGTCTTTAATGGAGCGATCTATAATTTTCAGGTACTGCGTTCGGAATTGGAGGAACTTGGGTACAGATTCCGGAGCCGTACCGACACCGAAGTGCTTCTCCACGGTTACAAAGAATGGGGCATAGACAAACTCGTTTCCAAGATCGATGGGATGTTCGCATTTGGTATTTGGGATAACGATCTGTCACGGCTATTCCTTGTTCGTGACCGGCTGGGAGTAAAGCCGTTAGCTTACTATCAAAATGGAGATGAGCTGGCCTTTGCTTCAACGATCAGAACACTGAAAATGGCCGGCTTCCCGTTGGAATTAAATACGGAAGGGCTGCTTGAATATCTTGAATTTGGATTCATAACTGACGAAAGGTCCATCTATTCGGGCGTCAAAAAGGTTACCGCAGGGACAATCGTTGAATGGCATAACGGAGAGCTTTCAGAAAGAATTTATTGGCAGCCGCCAAAGGTCGATCCCGACAAAACTTCCTTTGAAGACGCTGTTGAACAAACTGAAGATCTATTTCTGACAGCGGTAAAAAAACGTCTGGTTGCTGATGTGCCTGTCGGAGCCTTGCTCAGCGGCGGTATAGATTCGAGTCTGGTATGCTGGGCTATTTCCGAACTTGGCAGTGATGTGACCGCGTTCACTATTGGCACGCCTGATGAAAGTTTTGATGAAAGCACAGTCGCTCGTAATACCGCAAAACATTTGGGTATAAAGCATGAGGTATTGGGGCTTTCAAGCTCATTTCTTCCCGATCCGACGTTACTCGCCAAGGCTTATTCCGAACCTTTCGCCTGTTCGTCCGCACTGGGAATGCTGGCTGTTTCCGAACGTGTTTCCGATTCTGCAACCGTGTTGTTAACAGGAGACGGCGGTGACGATGTCTTTCTTGGATACCCTGAGCATAAGAACTTTTTCATGGCTCAAAAAACCGCTAAATACTTGCCACAAATGAGCTTGGATGTTTGGCAAGGCGTGAGAAACTATCTGCCGGAAACCGGCACTCTGAAGAGGCTGCGGTCATTCGTGGATTTCTCCGCAGGCGGACTCGGGGCGGTCGCACAGGTGCGTGATGGACTGCCGTTCTATACCGCTAACGGCCTGCTAAATCCTCATCTGAGTTCGCTGGAATTTGATCACCGCGACATCAAATGGAGTTCTGAATCCGCAAAGAATCTGCTTGACGACTTTCTTATTTACGACCGCCGCACGAGATTCGTTGGAGAGTATCTTCCAAAGGTTGACGGTGCGACAATGTTTCACGCCCTCGAATCAAGATCACCTTTTCTTGACGTGGATCTGTGGAGTTTTGCGGCTGCCTTGCCTTACTCGGTAAGACTGCACGAAGGTAGGCATAAAGCGATTCTTAGAAAGATCGCAGAAAAGCGACTGGGGAAATCTCTGGCTGGTCAAAAGAAGCAGGGGTTCTTGGTGCCGGCTCAAAAGTGGCTCGCAAATGAATGGAAGAATGATTTTATAGAATGTCTCTCAAATAGCAGATCGGCTAAGCTGGGATTGTTAAATGCGGAACGGACAATGGAAACATTTAAACGATATTCCGAAAACGGACAGGCAGTGCCGCGACAGTATTGGTTCATTTACGTTCTTGAACTCTGGCTTCGCGAGGAGAAGTTAGGAGAGTAAACGACCCGCATGGCAAGACCTAAAATCCTTCAATTGATCGGGAGCTTTGAAAGCGGAGGCTCAGAGCTGCAAGCTGTGAGCCTAGCTAGACATCTTCATGAAGACGCCGAATTCGACATCCACTTGGCGTGCCTGGATAAACGAGGGCCATTGCTGAGCAGAATTGATTGGATGGATCGTGAAAACATCCGGGAATTCAAACTTTCCAGTTTTTACGACAGGAATTTTCTGTCTCAGCTTAATCTCGCAGCGGACCATATTAAACAGAATGGTATAGATCTAATCCACACCCACGATTTTTATACCAACATTTTTGGAATGTTCTCAGCGGTTAGAGCGGGTCTTAAACCCAGGATCGCTTCAAAGCGTGAGACCTTAAGCAAGTCGAAGATGCAATTTTTTGCCGAGAAACAAGCTTTCAGATTCGCAAAAAAAATCGTCACCAACGCAAATGCCGTTGGCGAGTTTTTAATAGATCGCGGAGTCCCGAAAGAAAAACTTGTGACGATATATAACGGAGTTGACCCGGCACGTGTAACCTGTGACGCTGCTTCGGCATTTAACGATATCATCGCCGCTAATGGCGGAGGGCATATTCCCGGCTCGTCTTACGTTACGATGGTCGCCAACATGCGGAGTGGTGTAAAAAACCATAAAATGTTCCTTCGTGCAGCTAAGATCGTGAATGAGCGAGTTCCCAATGCCCGATTCATTCTTGCCGGTGAGGGTGAATTGCAGCAAGAATATGAAAAGTTTGCCGAAGAACTCGGGATACGGCAATTTTGTCTTTTTACCGGCGGAAAGGTCGAGATAGGAAAGGTGCTTGCGGCCTCGACGATCGGAGTTCTGACCTCATATTCCGAAGGATTCTCAAACGCCATCATCGAATATATGCTGGCAGGACTTCCTGTGGTCGCAACAAACGTCGGCGGAGCCTCAGAAGCAATAGAGAATGGGAAGAGTGGGTATCTTGTTGAATCAAATGACCATGATCGTGCTGCGATTTACATAGTTGAGTTGTTACAGAATACCACTAAACAACGGTCTTTTGGAGATAGAGGACTCATAAGAGCAGGAACTCTATTTAGTGTCAAGACACAGATTTATAGTAGCAAATGTTTATATACCACGGTCTTAAGCAGACAATGACCAGCAATGACGGTTGTACGCGTTAACGACGTAATCGAGGTGGGTAAAGAAGACGGCTCTTGAGTAGTATTCTTTTCACAACTATTGAATTATCAAATATGAAACAAATAATCAGAAAAGGCCTAAAAGACATAATAGTAGATGAAGTTCCTGATCCGTTTGCGGGTCCACACCATGTCCTGGTGCGTCCTGCCTATTCATTGATATCGAGCGGAACGGAAACAGCAGATATTCATAAAGATGGCATCCTTAAGGAGGTTGCGGAGAATCCCTCACATCTGCGAAAAGTTTACGATGTCCTTCGGAAAACACATCCCATCCCTACTATTCGTGAGATCTTTGCAAAGTTTAGCGATTATGCGGTTCTTGGATACTCAGGAGCAGGAATCGTGGTGGATGTTCATCCGACTGTTAAGGACATTTCCATTGGCCAGCGGGTTGCTTATGGAGGCGAAGGGACCGGTCACGGTGAAACACTTTGCATCGGAAGGAATCTTGCGGCTCGTATTCCTGATGAAGTTCCCTTCAAACATGCCTGCTTTACTACCTTGGGAGCGATAGCGATGAATGCCGTACGGCAAGCAAACATACAGGTCGGAGACAATGTAACTGTTATAGGACTCGGACTTGTCGGACAGTTGGTTGCTCAAATCGCCAGGTGTCAGGGAGCACTGGTTATTGCAACGGACCTGATCGAATCGAGAGTTAAATTGGCAACAGAGTGTGGAGCGGATCACGGCATACGCGGCGGTGATGGTTTACGTGACGAAATTCTCGCGTTGACCCAGGGGCGAGGGTCAGATGTAGTAATAGTTGCAGCCGCATCCAAGTCTTCTCGTCCCGTCCAAGAGGCCGTAAAAATATGTCGTGACCGCGGCCGAATAGTGATCGTCGGTATCATGCCTATTGAGATGGAACACAGCGAGATGTATATGAAGGAACTAAAGGTCAGTATGGCTAGGGCATACGGACCTGGCAGTTACGACGAAAAGTATGAGAAAGATGGAATCGACTACCCGCTTCCATACGTTCGCTGGACCGAAAATCGCAATATGGAAGAATTCCTTCGACTAATGTCCGCAGGAAAAGTAAATGTCGAACCGTTGATATCACATGAATTTGAACTGGAACAAGGGCCTAAAGCGTACGATACAATCATGGATGGAAAAACCGACAGTCTTGCGGTTTTACTCCGCTACCCTGCCTCAGTACTCGACAATCCAGTAATGGAGTTTTCACCCAAGCGGCGCATCGACATCTCCCCTGAAAGCAATAGAACCGCAAACGGTCGAGTCAGATCAGGAAAGGACATAAACTTCGCAATCATCGGAGCTGGAAATCTTGTTAGGTGGGAGCACTTACCTGCGATCGCCAAGATCAACGGTTGTAGAACCAGAGCAATATACTCCGCAAGAGGGGCAAAAGGAAAAGGTTACGGAATAAGATTCAAGGCAGACTACGTTACGAGCGATTATAATGAAATACTAAATGATGACCAGACCGATGTAGTGCTTATTGCGAGTCGCCACTCGTCACACGCTAGAGAGGTGTTGGCCGCGTTGAATAAAGGAAAGGATATCCTGGTTGAAAAGCCGTTGGCAATCAGCATTGAAGAGTGTAAGGATATTATTGCAGCTGTTAAGAGGTCCGGCAGAACCCTTTCAGTCGGATTCAATAGAAGATTCGCTCCCTGTTATGTGATGGTGCGTAAGCAGATCGAGAAACGCAATGGACCGGCAGTGATCAACATAAGAATGAACGCCTCCTATATGAAGGATGGATTCTGGGGGGCATCCTTAGAGGAAGGCGGTGCCGTACTCGGTGAAGCAGTGCATATGGTTGATCTCATGAGATACCTTCTTGCCGTTGAACCGATCACCGTGTCAGCATTCTCGTTTCCCACCAACCAGCAGGAACCAGTTGGTGAGAACAATATCGTGGCCTCAATTAAATTTGAAGATGGCTCCATAGGCAATTTGACCTATTGCACTGTCGGTTCGGATGCCTCAGCCGGTGAGCTGGTGGAAGTTTTTATCAACGGTTTGGGCATCTCTAGTCAAAATTTCAAGCGTGTCGTTGTAGAAAGAAAAAGTCGGAAAACGCTGTTTTCAAGTTTCTGGCCTCAAAAAGGGTATCTTGAACAAATGAAAGCCTTTGTTGATGCCATCCACAATGATCGCAAACCTGAAGTGACAGAACTGGATGGGGCAATGGCCACCTTAGTTTGTGCAAAAATGCTGCAGTCTGCCAAGAATGGCGGATCACCTCATAATATAGACATCAGTGATCTGATGTGATTCCATGTACTGTGGCGATAATTAGCTGTATATAGGTCACGGTTTGCTCTACCTGACAGATGCTCACAATGTCAGTGTAGGAAATATTCCTGCAGTTTTGTACGAAGATTTGCATTGTCGCGAAGATCATAGGGTTTGAAGTAGTAATGTCCGGAAAAATCAAAAAGCAAGATAGCAAGAAAAAAATAAGCATTCTAATAATTGCCCCGTCTCCCCAGATTGTCGGAGGACAATCAACACAAGCTCAACGTTTGCTAAAAAACTTCGGCCTGGAAGAAGATCTGGAAATGAGCTTCGTTCCTATTGATCCTCGTTGTCACGGAATAATAGGGACGCTTGAGAAATTGAAGTATGTTCGTACGATCATTCGAACGATACATTGTATTCTTCTTTTACTCAGACATATTCCAAAGAACGATATAATCCACTTATTTTCTGCTGCACATGTGTCATTTTTTCTCACTCCTACGCCGGCGATCCTGTTAGCTCGTGTTTTCAGGAAAAAGACAATATTGAATTACCGAAGTGGTGAAGCCAAAGAACATCTGACCAACTGGCCGATAACCAAAAAGATCATTCAAATGTGTGAAAAAGTGGTGACACCATCTGAATATTTAGTCGATGTTTTTAAGCCTTTTGGCATAGATGCTATCTCTATTTATAACATCGTACCATTAGAAAAATTCCCCTATAAGGAACGTTCATCTATCAAGCCGAAGATACTGACCAATCGGTTGCTTGAGCCTTTATACAACGTTGACTGCGTCATTAAAGCCTTTGCATTAATCCAAACAAAATACCCTGATGCAGTATTAACCGTTTCAGCTGACGGAGAAGACCGCCCTCGTCTTGAACGTCTCGTAAAAGAAATGGACCTTAAGAATGCCACTTTTACGGGATTTGTCACCAATGAAGAGATGGCTCAACTTTACAATAACGCTGATATCTATATGATCTCTCCAAATATTGATAATATGCCCGGCTCGGTAATCGAATGTCAGTCAACTGGATTGCCTGTAGTATCTACCGGCGTTGGAGGCATCCCGTACATTGTCGAACATGAAAGAACCGGTCTGCTGGTTCAGAAAGATGATCATACAGAGCTTGCCAAACAAGCCATGAGACTTCTTGATGACACCGCACTAGCCCAGAGAATAATCTCTTGTAGTCGAGAGGAAGTGAAAAAGTACGCATGGGAAAATGTACGGGAACAATGGCTTGGACTTTATAGGGAGTTATCAGACCGCTAAGATGTCGGGTTATTTACAAAAACTTAGAGGCCGCAGTGGTCCGGAAGTCCTAGACAGGCTTCGCCAAGGCATTGCCCTTTCGGCGGAGCGGTATGGTATCGGTCGTTACGGAGTCCCTGAGAATAATGAATCCGTCATTTCCATTTCGGATAGACCTCTTTTTCCTTTTACACCGGAAACACTCAAATTATCAGAAGACCGTTTTTCATTTGATAAAGAAAAGATCTTTGAAAAAGGTAACAAGATCTGTGAAGGCAAGTTCGACCTGCTTGGGTTAGAGGGTTTGTGCTTTGGTGAGGCGGTTCCGGACTGGCACTTTGATCCGGTGTCGGGGAAACGGTCGCCGCGAGTGCATTGGTCGCGGATAGATGAGATCAGCGCCGAGCATACCGGCGATAAAAAAGTGATCTGGGAACTGAATCGGCATCAGTATTTTGTGACGCTGGGGCAGGCATATTGGCTGACGGGAGATGAGCGGTATGCGGAAGTTTTTGTCAGGCATCTTGAAAGCTGGTTCGAGGAGAATCCGCCAAAGATTGGTATAAATTGGCTTTCGAGCCTTGAGCTAGCCTTTCGCTCGATCTCGTGGATATGGGCGTACAACTTTTTTAGGGAGTCACCTGCCTTTGGGTCAAAGACCCTGAAACGGATGCTGAGTTTTTTGTATCTTCAAGCCCGGCATATTGAAACATATCTTTCCACATACTTCAGCCCGAACACGCACCTAACGGGCGAGGCGCTGGGGCTTTATTTCATAGGCTCATTTCTGCCGGAGATAAAAGAGACAAAGCGTTGGAGGGAAAAGGGTTACAAGATCATGATGGACATGCTGGATGTTCACATTCTTGATGATGGTTCCTATTGCGAACAGGCCAGCCATTATGCCAGATACACCGCTGATTTTTATGCGACATTGATGATCTTGCGGCAGCGTGAAGGGTGGCCGATAGAGCCTAAGCACAGGAAAAAGCTGGAGCTGCTTTACAAACACCTGATGCATTTGACCCTGCCAAATGGCGAGACGCCGCTTTTTGGGGATGACGACGGCGGACGGCTTTATTTTTTTGACGACCGGCCTATCTCCGACATGCGTCCGACGCTGGCGTTGGGCGCGGTGCTGTTTGAACGCGGCGACCTGAAATATATTGCCGGAGAACCGACCAGCAAGTTGCTGTTTCTGCTTGGCGAAGAAGGCCTGAAAAAGTTTGAAGAGATCGAACCTTACGCTCCCGAAACGTGTGAAAAAGCATTTCATGGCGGGGGCATTTATACCAGCCGAAGCTCGTGGGAACCGGATGCAGATCACTTCCTTATCGATTGCGGCCCGCACGGATTCATGAATGCCGGACATGCCCACGCCGATGCTCTCGGTGTGATCGTCACTATCGGAGGCAGGCCGTTGTTCGTCGATTCCGGGACGTATGTCTATACATCCGACCTTGCTGCCCGCGACAGATACCGCTCCTCAGCCGCACATAATTGCCTAACAGTAAACGGTGAGTCGTCGTCAACAACAGACGGCCCTTTCTCCTGGAAAACCATGGCAAATACCCGTTTAATGCATTGGAGCGTGGAAGGGGAGAATGTCCGTTTTTCAGGCAGCCATGACGGATTTGAAAGGTTCGGGGTCAAATATGAACGAGAAATAGTGCATAACAGAGACAGTGGATTTACCATAACGGATACCGTCAATAGTGACCGGGAAAACAACTTTGACATACATTTTATCCTGGAGCCAAACACAAAAGCAGAAATTCTCGGAACAGAAGTGCGATTTTCTGACCCTGAACGGCCAACATGGCAGGCAGTGTTGCGAACTCGAGTAGATGGCGATGAGATCGCAAAGGAAGCGACGTGGTCAAAGGAACAATGGGCGATCTCACCTGTTTACGGTAAGCAAATACAGACGAAAAAGATCGTCTATACCATTTCCGGTAAAGGAAACATCAGTGTTGTAACCGAAATAATACGAAGCTGATATAATTTTGATTTCTGTGTGATCCGGAATATTCTCGTAAAAAGAAACTGCGCTGGATGCAGCCTGCGAAACCGGAAGTAATTTGGAACTAGAAATATGAGCAGCGAAATGGAAAACGACAACTTCCCTACCTTTGACCAACGTCCCTGGGGCAGCTTCACTGTCCTCGATGAAGCCGACGGTTACAAGGTAAAGCGTATCGAGGTTCTTCCCGGAAAACGCCTGAGCTATCAAAAGCATTTTCGCAGGGCGGAACACTGGTATGTCGTTGCGGGAACCGCGCGGATCACGCTTGATGGCAACATTATAGACAAAACGTCCGGTGAAGCGATCGACATTCCGTTGGAGGCGGCTCATCGTGTTGAAAATCCCGGCGACCAACTTCTTGTCTTTATTGAGGTCCAACGAGGCGATTATCTTGGCGAAGATGATATAGTCCGTTTTGAAGACGATTTCGGCCGGACGGAATAGCGTATGACGCTCTGAATGGCATTGGCTTATGTGCGGAATTAACGGAATAATATATCCCGCTGCATCGGGACGCTCTGTAGATGCGGACACGCTTGTCCGTATGCGGGACGTCTTGCGCCATCGCGGGCCGGATGAAGAAGGACTTTTTGTAAAGAACAATGTCGGCCTCGGCCATCGGCGATTGTCCATCGTCGATCTTAAGTCAGGACAGCAGCCGATGTTCAACGAGGACAGGTCAGCGGTCATTGTTTATAACGGCGAGGTCTATAATCACATGGCCCTCCGCCCCGACCTTGCTGAAAGAGGATTCCGCTTTCACACCACCTCCGACACCGAAACCATCCTAAAGGCCTACGAGGCTTACGGCCCGGAATGTGTGCATAAATTCCGGGGAATGTTCGCCTTTGCGATATGGGACGATAAAAAACAGCAACTCTTCATAGCCCGCGACCGCCTGGGCGTAAAACCGCTTTACTATTTTCTCGCTGACGACGGAAGTTTCTATTTCGGCTCGGAGATAAAGGCGATCATTAAAGCCGGAGCGGTGAAACCCGCATTGGAATACGCCGCTTTGTCGGATTATCTGGCAAACCACGGCACATCGGGCGAATTAACTCTATACGCAGGGATCAAACGACTCTTGCCGGGACATACATTGACGGTTGCCAATGGCAAGCTTTCCTTAGAGCGATACTGGGACATTCCTTTTGAAAAAGCCGATGATGCAGGCAGGACCGACGCTGACTGGATAGCGGAATGGTACGAACTGTTCAAGCAAGCAGTCGAAATGCGATTGATGGCGGATGTCCCGCTTGGGATGTTCCTTTCCGGAGGGATCGATTCGAGCGCCATTGCCGCTGTGATGTCTGGTCTGGTAAAAGAACCGGTCAAGACATTCTCTGTGGCATTCGCTGAGCGAGAAGCCAATGAATTCCGCTACGCGCGGATCGTTGCCGAGGCTTTTAAAACCGATCATCACGAAGTCATAGTCTCGCCTCAGGATTTTTTTGCGAAATTGCCTGACCTGATCTGGCACGAGGACGAACCCATCGCGCATCCTTCGAGCGTGGCCCTTTATTTTGTATCGAAACTTGCCGCAGAGCATGTAAAGGTCGTCCTGACCGGCGAAGGAAGCGATGAGAGTCTGGCAGGTTACGGCAGATACGCAAAAACACTGACGAATCTGCGGTTAGGCAGCCTGTATCACAAGGCCGTGCCCGGTTTTCTCCGCCGATTTGCGGCAGGCAGCATTGACATGATGGCGTTGGATTCCAGGATAAGGCATAAGCTGAAGAAAAGCTTTTTTGCCCACTCACCGACCATCGACGATCTATATTTTGATAATTTCGCGGTTTTTTCCCGCAACGCACAGGCTGAACTCCTGTCCCCGGCGGCAAAAGAACAGATGAACGGCTCCGGCGACCCGTATGTGGAAATGAACCGGCTTTTTGATTCGGCGCGTTCATCCGACCTGCTGGATAAAATGCTCTATGTTGACACAAAGACCTATCTTCATGAACTATTAATGAAACAGGATCAGATGTCTATGGCAGCCTCGATAGAAAGCCGCGTGCCGTTTCTCGATCATAAGCTGATGGAGTTTTCAGCAAGTATGCCCCGACAAATGAAGCTCCGAGGAAACACGACCAAATATGTCCTAAGAAAGGCAATGGAAAACATCCTGCCGGCCGAAATACTCTCTCGCGGAAAAATGGGATTTCCCGTTCCGGTCGGAAAATGGTTTCGCGGGCCTTTTAAACACTTGATAGACGACTATGTCTTATCGGAAAGAAGTTTGTCACGCGGGCTGTTTGACCCTGAATATATTAAGTCTCTGGTAAACAGACATATGCAGGGCGAAGATCACGACGAACGGCTCTGGGCTTTGCTGAATCTCGAAATGTGGCAAAGGCGCACATTTGATACTGAGAACTAAAACTTGGAATAGAATGATGAGCCGGCGACAAGCCGGTAACTTTTTTGTGAACATTCTCTGGTTAAAAACTGAATTGCTCCATCCCGTGGACAAAGGCGGGCGAATACGCACCTATCAAATGTTGAAGGAGTTGCGTAAGGAACACCATATAACGTACCTGGCCCTCGATGACGGTAACGCAGCCTCTGACGCGATAGAGAAGGCAAAGGAATATGCCCATGAGGTGCTTACCATACCGCACCGCACCGCACCAAAGTTCAGCGGGCGTTTTTACGCAGAACTCACCGGAAATATTTTTTCCGAGGTGCCGTATTTCATGGCAAAATACAGATCGCCTGAGATGCAAGAGAACCTTATGCGAGAGGTGAATAAGGGAGAGATCGATATTGTCGTTTGCGACTTCCTTATGCCGTCCATCAATGTGCCGGTAAAACTGGATGTTCCGTCAGTTCTTTTTCAACATAACGTCGAGGCAATGATCTGGCAGCGGCATTACGAAGTTGCTGCAAATCCAGTAAAAAAGGCCTATCTAAAGGCTCAGTGGCAACGGACATTGGATTATGAGAAAAACACCTGTTGCAGGTTTGATCGTGTTATATCCGTTTCACCGGAAGACACTGAGTTTTTTGAACGAGAATACGCCGTGAAAGATGGAGATCATGTTCCGACAGGCGTTGATACCGAATATTTTTCACGAGACGGAACACACGAACAAAAAGACGCAAATATCGTTTTTACCGGATCGATGGATTGGCTGCCGAACGAAGATGCGATCAAATGGTTCATAGAGGATGTCTTTCCTATCGTCAGGAATGAGGTACCTCATGCATCGCTCACGGTAGTGGGCCGAGATCCTTTCCCCACTTTGATCCAGCTCGCGGAACAGGATCAGCAAATAATCGTTACCGGCAGAGTGCCTGACGTCAGGCCGTTTATGGAACAAGCAGCAGTTTACGCGGTTCCCATAAGAATAGGCGGCGGAACACGGCTGAAACTCTATGAAGCCATGGCTATGGGACTGCCGGTTGTTTCGACAACCGTCGGGGCCGAAGGACTGCCGCTCACAGATGGTGAGGATATACTCTTTCGTGACAAGGCCGAAGACTTTGCCCGCGCTATCATTGAATTGATCAATAATAAGGAAATGGCAGCAGCCCTCGGCCAACAAGCGTCCGAACGGGTCAGGAGAGATTTTGGCTGGCAGCAGGTTGCACATCGGTTTGCTGAACTATGTCAGGAGACAATAGATATGGTAAAGAACAGCAGTTCTGTTTAGAACGTCCAAGCCGTTATTTTGGTAGGAGATCATGAGAACAGTTCTGATCTATCATGAGGATGATATTATCGACCGGGACATAACGGCCCGGTGGCTGGCGTCATTCTCCGATCTGACAGGATTGGTGATCTTGCGTGAAAACCCGGGCAGAATGAAAACCCGTATAAAACGAGAGATAAAACGCGTCGGCCTGTTAAGATTTCTGGATGTTCTGGCATTTCGGCTATATTACAAATTTGTTCTAAGCGGCACTGACCGGAAGTGGAAGGAAAACACCGCCGAACGTTACAGAGAAAGCCTGGATGATGTCGATGATGTGCCGCGGATACGGGCATCGAGTCCTAACTGCCCGGAAGTAAGGAACTTTCTGGAACAGGTTAAACCGGACGTGATGATCGCCAGATGCAAGACCCTTTTGAAGAGAGAGATATTTTCCATTCCAAATACAGGAACTTTCGTGATGCATCCCGGAATATGCCCGGAATATCGAAATGCCCACGGATGCTTTTGGGCGTTGGCGGAAAATGATCACGAAAAGGTCGGCCTGACCCTTTTAAAAATAGACGAAGGCGTGGACACCGGCCCTATATACGGGTATTTTTCATACGATCACGATGCCGGAAAAGAATCGCATATTCTGATCCAGAATCGCGTTTTTACGGAAAATCTGGAAAAACTGCGAACAAGGCTGCTTGAAATATTTGAAGGCAAGGTACTGCCGATAGCGGTGGAAGGCCGTGATTCGAAAACATGGGGACAACCCTGGTTTAGCGCTTATTTTAAGATCCGACGCCGAGCAAACTCGGCTCCGAAACAGCATGGCAAAAAAATTGCTGAAATTCAATGATCGGCTTTATAGCCTTAAAAACGATTGGCAAAGCGTGTAATTACATTGATGTATCACGATGTGTGTGATGACGTGAACAAGAGCGGATTCCCCGGTGGGGACGCCGCCTTGTATAAGTTGTCCATTGCCGAATTTCGAGAACAGATGCTCAAGATCGCGGCAATTCCCGATCGAAGTCCCTCCGTTGTAACGGAGGTGGATATCACCGGCCCGAAAACTCCGCTTTTGATCACGTTTGACGATGGCGGAAAAGGTGCAATGACAGCCGCTGATATCCTGGATGAGCAAGGATGGAAAGGACATTTTTTTGTTACGACCGGACGCATTGATACCGATGGCTTTTTAACGCACAAAGACATAATGGATCTATTCACGCGTGGTCATATTATCGGCAGCCATTCCGATTCACACCCGTTGCGCATGGCCGCCCTGAGCCGAAAAGACCTTGATAATGAATGGAAAACGAGCATAAGTAAACTTCAGGACATCGTTGGATCCGAGATACTGACGGCATCGGTCCCGGGAGGATATTACTCTGATGATGTTCGGGAAGCAGCAATGCAAAACGGCATACGGTTCTTGTTCAATTCAGAGCCGACAACCCGTGTTGGAATGGCAAAGAAGGGAATGGTCCTGGGACGCTACGCGGTAACAACGCGTTTAAGTTCTGAAGATGTTCGGCATATAGCCGAAGGAAAAAGCATTCCAAGATTAAAGCAGTCAGTTATCTGGGCGTTGAAAAAACCGTTAAAAAAACTCGGAGGCGAGTCTTTTCTCAAACTGCGCAAAGCCGCGTTGGATAGACATTCGTAATGGAGAAGCACACGGTCTATATAGAATTAACACCACCCTGTTGTGTCTATAACAATTAGGTCAAATCAATATTTTAACTCCATCACAATGACAATAGACAATTCAAAAAATACTAGTCCCGCCCCCCTTGGAAAATACTTTTATTTTTCTGTCACTCTGGCATATCTTATCGCAATAGTGTTGACCGATGGACACTACTGGGGCGATTCGGCTGATTATGTAGATTCTGTAATTTCCTACGAACAAGGGTGTTACTATCATTTCTGGGATTTCGGCCACTTGTTCTGGCGCCCGCTTGGATGGGTAATTTGGAGTATTTTTTTTGATCAGACCAATGAAGAATTATTACGTGCGGGCATCACATCTGCGTTTCAAACACTGGTTCATGGTGCCGGATTAATAAGCGTAATTCTTTTCACTAGGATTGTAGAAATTTTCAATTTAAGAAAGACGGCAGCCATTGTCGCTGTTTTCGGCTTTATATTCGCCCATGCCTTTTTGAATTATTCGCAAACTGCAAACTCATATATACCAGGGTTAATGTGTTATTTAGCAGGACTCGTGTTGGCTGTAGGCCGAAATAGTGACAAAAGTCTTCTACGACCTTTCTTTTCTGGAGTCTTTCTTGCCTTTTCCTTTTGTTTTTGGATCGCCTTTATGTGGGTACTACCAGCGGCTTTTCTGGCCGCTCTTGTCCTCTACGGTTTAGATAGGGTCCAGTTAAAGAACTTATTTGTATCTGTCGGTGCATTTAGCATTACTTTGGGAGTCTGTTATGGCGTCACTCTCGTCATTCTAGGAATTTATGATATACAATCCCTTCTTAACTGGATAACAAACGCAGCTCATCAGGACGAAACTCAGGGCGTGATGCGGGTCTTTTTCGGGACGGCACGTTCATTCGTTTATATGGGTAATGATGGAATGTTGTTCAAGCGATTTCTTCTTGGCGATCCCCTTAATCCAGTAAGTGTTGCAGATCTTTTACGGAGCAGCCTGGTGACCTTCGCTGCATTCTATTGTACAGTTGCACTGGTATCATGGACATTGTTCAAAAACCCCGATAATCGACGCTTTCTTGTGCTATTAGCTATATCCGTTTTCCCAATATTCCTATTTGCAACCCAACATGGAGGCGGAGAGATCGAGTGGCATTTGGGGCATTTCCCATTCTCGTTCGTTGCACTTGGACTTGCCATACAAAACCCGGTTCATAGGGCAGTGAAATATATCATTGTAGGGGTAGTTCTCCTGTTTTCATTAATAAACTTTGCAGCAATGACGATATGGAGAATTGATTCGATAAAAACACATCATTTAGCCCGGATAGAATCTCTGATGACGTCCGCACAAAAAACTGACACCTTTTTCCTGATCAACTGGCAGGACGATCTGATGAATTTCAACCGGGCATTTCCGTACGATCCTTTAAATGCCAGGGGTGATTATCGCTTTAATGTCATCGTGACGCCAGGGACTGGACAGACGAAACAATGGAAAGAGGAATTTGCAGTACGCAGCATACATGCGTGGGATAGCGGCAATAGTGTGTGGCTTTCAAATCGCGGATTTGCTGAGATTCCGAAACCGGACTGGAATTGGACGGAAGGGGATGATCAGAATGTCCGATGGCATGAGTTCCCGGACTTTTTTAACAAACTTGAGGTGGGTGAAAAACTCGGTGACGAAAATGGTTTTTCATTCATCCTGCCAAGTAAAAAGAATCGAGACTTTTTACAACCATATAAAGAAAAATACCAAGGTAATATACTCCTTGACACCAAGGTGAAAAATGAGAATTAGTGTTTTTGGATTAGGATATGTTGGGGCTGTTTCGGCGGCGTGTTTGGCGAGTGAGGGGCATGAGGTCGTTGGCGTTGACGTAAGTTCGACCAAGGTCGATCTTATCAACGCCGGACGCTCGCCGATCATTGAGGAAGGGATCGCCGAGATGACCGAAAGGGTTGTCAGCGAAGGACGTTTGCGGGCGACAACTGATGTCCGTGAAGCGATCTTCGCCACGGATATCTCTCTCGTTTGCGTCGGCACGCCGTCAAATGACAACGGCTCGCTAAAATTGGACTATGTTGAACGCGTGAGCCAACAAATAGGCTCGGTGCTTGCCGAAAAGGCAGAAAATCACATTGTGGTGATGCGAAGTACGATGCTTCCCGGGACCATTGACAACCTGGTAAGGCCCACACTGGAAAAACACTCCGGGAAAAGATCGGGAGAAGGATTTGACTTGTGTGTGAACCCTGAATTTCTGCGTGAAGGAACGTCGATCAAGGACTTCTATTCGCCGCCGTTCACTTTGATCGGTGCGGACCGTAAAGAAGCGGGTGAACGATTGTCTGAGCTTTATCAGAACGTGAATGCTTCGACCTATGTCATTCCGGTGAACGCTGCTGAAATGGTGAAATATGCCTGCAACTGCTTTCACGGCTTAAAGGTCTCGTTCGCAAATGAGATCGGCAATATTTGCAAGGAATCAGGAATAGACAGCCATCAGGTAATGGAGGTTTTCTGCAAAGACACCAAGTTGAACCTGTCACCTTATTATCTAAAGCCCGGATTCGCCTTTGGCGGATCGTGCCTTCCCAAGGACCTTCGAGCGTTGGCTTATCGAGCTAGAGAACTGGATGTCCAGGTGCCTGTTCTGGAAGCCACACTGGCCAGCAACCTTATCCAGATCGAAAGGGCGGTTCAGATGATAGTCCGCACAGGCAAAAAGAAAATTGGATTTCTCGGGTTTGCGTTCAAAGCCGGAACCGACGATCTGCGCGAATCTCCGGTCGTGACCGTTATTGAAAGATTGATAGGAAAAGGTTACGATGTCAGGCTCTATGACAAGGAGGTTTCGCTTGCCCGGCTGATCGGCGCAAACAAAGAATACATCGAAACTGAGATCCCGCATATCGCAAAATTAATGGCCGCGTCTGTCAACGAGGTCATTGAACACTCCGATGTGGTGGTGATAGGAAATAAGGCAGAGGAGTTCAAACAGGTCTCGGAAGATAAAGACAAGGAACCTACGATCATCGATTTCGTCAGAATGTTCGGTGACAGAACCTCTGATGAGACATATCAGGGGATCTGTTGGTGATTTTCTGTCGAGATTGGCTTTTTGTTCATGAATGGGTAGGATTACAAAGATCGCTAAAACGGCGTGCTTAAGTATTGCAATACTTGCAGTTATGTGGGTACCGCTCGCATGGTTTTTGGGGCAGTGGCTAGTCGTGGAAAAACCGCTGGAAAAGGCCGACGCGATCTTCGTCCTGGCCGGCTCCGCGAATTACATTGAACGTAATACTGAGGCCGCCCGGCTTTATAAACTCGGAGTAGCTCCAAAAATACTGCTGACAGATGACCGCAATAAAGGCGGTTGGGACAATGAAAAACAGCGGAATCCTTACTTCGTGGAGCGTGCAAAATGGCTGTTATTAGAAAATGGGGTCCCGGAAAGCAGTATTGTAATACTTCCTGACCAAATCACTGGCACAGATGATGAGGCGACTGCTCTCGGGAAACATTTACAACAGAATCCCTATAGATCAGTCCTCTTGGTTACATCATCCTTTCATACCCGGCGAGCTTTGTGGACATTTGCACACACAGTTAACGGCATGAACCTCACCATAGAAATTGGTGTCCAGTCTTCGTCCGCAACCGACGGAATGCCCTCGTGTGCATTTTGGTGGACAAACCGTGACGGCTTGCGAATCACGATTTCAGAGTATCTCAAGTTCATTTATTATTATTTTACTCTTTCTGACCGCAACAAGTTGTGATTCAGTAAAATGGCTTCCTTTTCCTCGTCGCTGGCTTTTACACATCAACTCGGAATAAGAAAGCCATTGTACTATACGGCCACATATTAACGCGGTCAGCGAGCAAATGCCGCGCTTATCGGCACGTCGCCGTTCATACCGAAATTCAAGGCATGAAATCCTTCTGTACTCTTCTGCAGATACCAGACTCCGGTCGAGGGACGGAACACGGCAATGTCCGCTTTGCCATCGCCGTCGAAATCGGCCGGAGACGGAATATCTTCGCTGATACCAAACCGGAATGCAGAGAAATTCGTTGCTGATCCCCGTTCCAAACGGTACCAGATACCTGTTGAGGCACGAAACACCGCTATATCTGTTTTGCCATCACCGTCAAAATCGGCTGGTGTGATCGTATCGGTCGGCAGGCCGAAACGAACTGCATAAAATCCTTCTGTTGACTTCTGTAAATACCAGACACCTGTTGAAGGACGAAAGACAGCATAGTCTGAAATGCCGTCACCGTCATAATCCCCAACAGCAGGACGGTCGGTTGCCAGACCGAAATGATACCCGGTGAATTCACCGTTCGAGCTGTTCAGCCTATACCAGATGCCATTCGAGGGCCTCCATACCGCTACATCCGCCCTTCCGTCGCCATCATAATCTGCCTGAACAGGTATGTCGCCGGTCATTCCAAAATAGACGACATCGTAGGTCATGGTGGAGCTCTTCAATATATACCAACGATTGCTCTCAGGACGGAAAACAGCAATATCAGTCTTGCCGTCGCCATCGTAATCCGCCGGTGCTATCTGGTCGGTCGGGACGCCCCATTGCATGCCTCCGAATCCTTCGGAACTTTTGTTCAAATACCAGATCGAACTGGAGGGGCGAAAGACCGCCACGTCCGCACGGCCGTCACCGTCAAAATCGTAATTGGAAAATGAAACGCCCCTTGCTCCCACGCAGTCACTGGTCTTGCCA
This sequence comes from uncultured Chloracidobacterium sp., assembly GCA_964583955.1. Classification (GTDB taxonomy): domain Bacteria; phylum Acidobacteriota; class Blastocatellia; order Pyrinomonadales; family Pyrinomonadaceae; genus OLB17. The sequence continues at coordinate 44,134 of CAZOXY010000013.1, forward strand.
GATTCGACGCACTTCGTCTTATCTTTCAATCCGGCTATATCTGCTCCAATGTCCTTACCTCCCGGAGCGCGCGCCTTGTACGGCGAAGTCGTCTTTAATGCATAATTCCCTGCATTGGGATTTTCAAACCCTATCGCTGCCAGATTCGCGGGATAGAAGGATGTATTGGGATGGGTAGATGCCGACCTTTGATAGACATTATTGTTGAACGTCCAGTCATCTACGCATCTGTTCAGGGCGTTAGTGCCACCTTGGGGGCCGCAGGCTATATCGCCGGAGTTCCCGGAAAGTGCCGCGATGATATTGTTATCCATCGTCAGCCCATCAAACACTTTCCCCGAGACATCCTCTATCGCAATGCGACGGTTGCCGGAGCCATTCTGGATGAACGTGTTGTGCAGGATGAACACGTCCTCTGCCCGACCGTTCATAGAACTGGTCGTTCCTGATACGACTACACCCTGTGCACTCAAATTACCGCCCTGCAGCAGCCAAAGGTTGTTGCGGATCGTCAGGTTTTTCAGGGTCTCGCTGGCCGCTCCGTAAAGTTCGGAACCAACGATCTGCATTGCACTGCCGACATTCTTGATGATGTTATACTCGAACACCACATCCTCAACCGACGCCCACGTTGCGCCGCCGTCCTGATTCATTACGGTAAATAGGATTCCAAATCCGGATTGGGCCTCGCTCCAACTGTTTTCAAAGATGTTGTATCTTACCGTTACTCTTTTGGCGTCCTTTAGCTCAAACAAATTCTTGACCTGCTTTGCCGGATTCGCTCCCCGCCACGCCATCGGCTTGTAAAAATGATTGTGTTCAATGACAATATCCTGCGGTGAAAGCTCCGCGGCTTCAGCGTCAGAACCGCCGAACATCACATTCTCGCTTGCCGCCTCAAGAAAATTGTTAACAATGGTGACGTTTTTAGGGCCGTTCCAGCCCAATATCGCCTGTGAATCCGAGCCGGGTTCGTGAAATTTTGAAAAATAGCTGTTCGAGACAACAATGTTCTCACCGTTCACAGTCATTCCGCGTCTGGTCGATCTGTCATCCTCACCGTGAAAGTAACACCTGTCTATGACAAAATCGTGTGGAACCTCCGCCCTTATGTTCTGGCTGCTGCCTGACGTTCCGATCTCCATCAGGGCCGTCAACTGGCCCGTCAGCCCTGACGATCTCGCAAAGTGTATCCCGATGAATTTGTAATGATGGCTCGGATTCGCCCCTGACTGCGTAACGACAACGCTGCCGCCCGCCCCGGTGTTGGTCTGTATCCTCGGCATGTTCGCCGCATCTGACGGCGATACCCTGTTCCCCTCCGCCGGGAGTAAATTTAATCTGGAGCTTTGTATCGTTATCCACCCTGATCCTGAAGATTTGTGCCGCAAAACTAGGTTTTCCGTATAGGTCCTGCCGGCCTCCACAATGATGGTGTCGCCTAGATTTGCCGCGTTGATGGCGGATTGGATAGTTGGATACTGGGTGCTGGGAACTTGCAAAGTGGCCGCGTCTGCCGGTCCACGCATTGCGCCGATGCAGGATACTGCAGCTAAGACCATAAAGAACCCCTTAAGCCCATATACACGAAGCGTCTTTGGTGAGAACATTCTTTCCTCCCGTTGTCGGCATCTGCTCAACAACAAATGTTTAATTTTAGTAGGTTGATCTATTCGTTAGGGGAAGCGGGTACTGGTTCTTCCTGGTCAAATACAGCGAGTGAAAACTCGGATGCTTCTATGACTCTGAGAACTCAAACCGCCAGTACGAAAGATCATATGGGGCTTTTAATGGATAGAAAGTTTATCCAACAAAGGTCATTTCATACTGCATACTCATTGGGGGGAATGGAGTAGCCAGTAGCGAAGGGGGATAACCAAAAGGCTCTAAGCTCAATTTTACAGTTTTTAATAGAGTGAGCGTTATAAAATGTTTAACGCTAATATACACAGACCAACAATGCCTGTTCCTTTCCAGATTTTTTTTACAAAAGCAGTTTTCTTGGGGGTGTGGGGTAAGTAGAGAATACCCTCTAAATATAGTATCTGTCAATATGACCGAATAACTTTATACAGGTTTCCTTCTCGTTCCAGGATAAGCCAATTTCTGTTTGGGAGCGTCTAATGAAATAAGGCAAAAAAGAGTGTTTATTACAACACTGGGTAAAAAAATTCATATATGTCATATTTGCGTCATAGATTTAAGTGGGAGACTGGCAGTATTATGCATATACCTTAGGTCAGTTATATTACAAGAGTCCAATTAGATTATTCTGCTAGATCATGGTTGATTTAGGTAATGATAATGCGAATAAAGTCACAACAGCAGCCTCAAGAGGTAAATATACTCAAACCGACTGTTCAAGGGTTGTTCAGTTGGAAACAAATCCTCCTAATTGGTGGAATCTTTATTTTTTTATTGATAATCACACAGAAAGTCATTCGATATTTGAATCTGAGGTACGAACTGTGTGATTGTCCTTGGTATTGGCCTATTAGCATCTTTAACTTACGAATTCCCACACTGTTCGAAGCATTGATAGGGCTGTCGGCGTTTATAGTATTTGTTATATGTTTATGGATTTTAGAAAAAACTTCTTACAGGATTTCCTTAGTCTTTATTTTTGCCTACATTCTTATTGTGGTAACAACCTTGACTCATGGTATTCAATATGGCTTTTACGCCCCCATATCTGCAAATGCCCAGACTGAGACTCTGATTCCTTATTCACAACAAGGACAGGAATATTTTCATGAAGCCATAAAAATAGATGATCCTATAGCCTTCTATAAGAATTATAATGAAATCCAACCGAGCCTGAGTATGCACGCCCATACTCATCCTCCCGGAGCAGTTCTTACTATTTATTTCCTCTACCGACTACTTGGAGATCCTGCTCTCATCTCGATAGCCGTTCTCTTGATCGCTTTAGTTTCAACAATGTATTTTTTTTATAAGTGCATTTCCTCGATAACATATAATTTACCACCTGGTTTTGCTCCTTTTCTACTTACACTTTTACCAGCCATCAGCATCTATTATCTTGCGACTATTGACGCAATCATTGCAGCCCTCATGTCAGGAATTGTATATTTTTTCTGTTTTGCTCAGGGAAAAGGCTACGTGATTCTGGCCATGATATTCCTAATAGTGGTATTTCATCTTACTTTTGTCAGTCTCTTTATTTTGCCAGTCTTAGTAGGCTACGATTTACTGACCCGAAGAAGTCTTAAAAGATCTTTTATTGTAATGTCTGGTTTAATTGGCGGGCACCTTCTTCTATATTTGGCTTTCGGATATAACCCCATTGAGTCGTTTCATGCTGCATCCATACATGAAAACCCTGAAGGTTTTATGTTATTTGTTGATCCTGTAAATTACTTATTTACGCGCTTAGAGGGAGTAGCAGAGATACTGCTGTTCTTTGGGCCATTTATGTTAATCCTTTTTATACGTAGCATTAAAACAACAAAATTCGGACCACATGATATTCTAACAATCCTTGGCTGCCTAACGGTTTTTGCAATGTTCGCAGTTGGAACATTTCGTACAGGAGAAACAGCAAGGGCATTGATTTTCATATACCCATTTCTTTTGTTTCCGATAGTGCGATACCTTAACGAGACCTCTACGTTACAAGTATCGAGAATGCAGATAGCCATTTTAGTTTTCTCGCAAACCCTATGCATGCAACTATTCGGTTTCTATCATTGGTGAATTTGAGAAATTCTACATATCGTCAGTAATAGAGTGAGTAAATTGAAATTACTATCAAAGAAAAACATTCTGATACTTTTCGGCACGAGGCCTGAGATAATAAAACTGGCGCCGGTCATTCATGAGCTTAAAGCTCGGGGGATCGGGACAAGGGTTGTGTCGTCGAGCCAGCATACGCATCTTTTGCGGCCTTTTTTGAAGATGCTGGATGTGACAGTTGACCACGACCTGAAGGCCGGAAAGGCCAACCAGGGGCCGAACGATGTCTGTTCGCGGGTTGTCGCCAAACTGGACGTTTTGTTTCAGGCGGAAAAGCCAGATGTTGTTCTGGTGCAGGGTGACACCACAACCGCGTTGGCCGGAGCGATCGCGGCTTTTAACCGTGGAATAAAGGTCGGACATGTCGAAGCCGGGCTGCGTTCAGGCAACCGTCTTAGCCCTTTTCCTGAAGAAATGAACCGCCGTTTGATCAGCCAGATAGCGGATCTCCACTTTGCCGCGACCAAGGACAATCGCGATGTTCTGATAAAAGAGGGCATCAGGCGCCGCCAGATCTCAGTTACCGGCAATCCGGTCGTCGATTCCCTGCTAAAGATATCCGAAAGGCTTGGCCAGAACCAAACATCCGGCAAAAACCGCCTGAACGGAAGTGATAAACCCATCTCTCCATTGGCGGTATCAGGCCAAATTCAAAAAATACTCGATATGACATCGGGACGGCGGTCCATCCTGCTCACGACCCATCGGCGGGAAAGCTTTGGCGAAACGATGTCTGGCAACCTTCGTGTCCTTCGTGACTTCATAGCAGAGCGTAATGACACGGCTCTTTTGTTCCCGGTTCACCCAAATCCGAACGTGCGAAAAGTGACCGAAGAGATACTTTCCGGACAGGAAAGAGTCTTTTTACTGGAACCGCTGGACTATAAGGACTTTATAGCGGTTATGAGGTCGGCATGGCTGATCGTATCCGATTCCGGCGGGGTTCAGGAAGAGGCCCCGACGCTTGGTAAACCTCTGCTGGTACTGCGTGAAAATACCGAGAGGCCGGAAGCCATCAGGGCAGGGGTCGCCCGGCTCGTCGGCAGCGATCCAAAGAGGCTCAAAAAGATGCTGACCGAATGTTACGAGGATGAAACTTGGGTGAGATCCGTAAAAAAAGTTAAAAATCCGTTCGGCAACGGACAGGCGGCTAAAAAGATAGTCGATTTTCTGGAGAAAAACGCGTAAAATATACTAAATATAGTCGCAAACTGACCCAACCTCACTCGTCAGACAATAGCGCAGTTGTATTAAAGAATGAATTCTATTCCCCCAAATAGAAAGCACGTTCTGACGGTCCTAGTTGAGGATTATTTTCAGGTCGGTGCATTCGAAAAATTGATCCAGGAACGAAACTGGGCCAATTTTGTGCCTCGTTACGAAAGCAATACTCTCAAGGCCCTCGATCTGCTGGATGAATACGAGACCCGTGCGACATTTTTCGTGCTTGGGTGGATCGCCGACCAAAATCCCGCATTAATAAAAACCATCGCCGAACGCGGACATGAAGTGGCAAGCCGCGGATATTATCATAGAGGCCTGAAAAATCTCTCGCCGGAGGAGTTTCGTGACGACCTCTTGCGAACTAATCGAGCTATCGAGGCCGCCACCGGGCAGAAGGTTCTGGGTTACCGAGCCGCGGCAAAGCTGAATTTTCGCGAAGACGCCTGGATCCTGGATATTCTCGCGTCGGAAGGAATGCACTATGACGCCTCCTTCCTGCCAAACAGACGCGATCCGTCAGAGCGGCGTTTTGCCCGGGAAATGGACACCGCCAGCGGCACTATACGCGAATTTCCTTATTCAACGCTTAACACCGGCGTCGGCCTGCTTCCCATCTCAGGCGGAAACTATCTGCGTCAAATACCTCATTCTTTTGTTCGTCACGCCATATCGAACTGGGACAGAAAGGTTGAACAGCCTTTTGTTTTCTACTTTCATGTGTGGGAACTGGACCCAGAACAGCCGCGCATTTCTGCGGCCACCTATTACAATCGCATCCGTCATTACCGAAAGCTCGAAAAGATGGAATGGGTGATACGCGAAAATCTTAAGTTATACAGTTTCACAAGCATCTCCGATGTGATGGGCCTGACCGCCGGAGAAAGCATGGCGGCATCCGCCCTTCCGCTGACAGCGGCCGCTGATACAGAAAATAAAGCTCAAGAGGCTCCGGCGACGCTCCTTACACCTGTTTCGGTAGTGATGCCATGCTATAACGAAGAGGACTCGCTTCCCTATCTGGCAAACACGCTGAAAAAGGTCGATGACAACCTTCGCGAACGCGGATACGCTCCGAAATTCATTTTTGTTGATGATTGCAGCAAGGATCGGACGCCTGAGCTTCTCAATGAACTTTTCGGTGCGGATGAGAATTTTACGATAATTTCGCACAAAACCAATAAAGGCGTCGCCGGGGCCATTATGACCGGCATTGAGGCGGCACGGACAGAGATCGTTTGTTCGATGGATTGTGACTGCACCTACGACCCGCTTGAGTTGTCCAAGATGATCCCGTTTTTGGAGCGCGGAGCGGACATGGTAACGGCATCGCCCTATCATCGGGACGGCGGTGTGCGAAATGTTCCGGGCTGGCGCCTTTTCCTTTCAAAAGGAGCGTCATTCCTTTATCGGCGAACGCTTAAAACAAAATTGGATACTTACACCAGTTGTTTTCGTGTTTATCGCAGGTCCGCCATAGTTGATCTGAAGATACGCGAAACAGGTTTTCTTGGCGTTGCGGAATTGCTTGGACTTTTGGACATGCTCGGCGGTCGGATAGTTGAATATCCCGCGGTCCTCGAGGTCAGGCTGTTCGGAAGTTCAAAAATGAAGACACTAAAGACGATAGGAGGCCATTTAACCCTTCTTTCGCGTCTGAATAAACTCCGTTTTTTCGGAAAACAGAGGGAAATGGAAGTTTCTCTTCCTGAAAAGATGGCAAAAATACCGACAAATAAATAAACAATGGGAAACCATCTCAATATATAAGGATATAGGCTGAAATTATGACACCTACTACACAGATAGAAACCAATATCAAGATGCCGTCCGATCAGGACGCATCGGGCCGTTCGTTCGGCACGGAAGAACTCGCAGCCATCAAGGAAGTGCTGGATTCCGGCACGTTGATAACAACCAAGGGAAAATACGGACGGCTGCTCGAAGAAGCCTTTGCGGCAAGAATGGGCGTCAAATATGCCTATGCCTGCAACTCCGGTTCTGCTGCCGTGCATGTCGCTGTGGCGGCCGTAAACCCGAACCCTGGTGATGAGATCATAACCACCTCGATAACGGATATGGGAGCATTGACGCCGATAGTTTTCCAGGGAGCCATCCCAGTATTTGCCGATGTTGACCCGAAAACGCTTAACGTTACGGCCGAGACGATCGAAAAGGTCATTTCGGACAAAACAAAAGCGATCATCGTAACGCATTTGTTCGGCAATCCGTGTGAAATGAAGGCGATCATGGAGCTTGCCGATTCAAAAGGCATTCCTGTCATCGAAGACACAGCACAATCATTTCTGGCTGAGTGTGACGGGAAATATGTCGGCACCATCGGCAAGATCGGAGCTTTTTCGTTCCAGCAAGGCAAACACATGACCACCGGCGAAGGCGGTATTGTCGTGACCAATGACGATGCAATTGCCCGCAGGATGTATCTTTTCATCAATAAAGCGTGGGGATATGGCGATCCCAATCCGGATCACTATTTCGCGTCGCTGAACTACCGCATGACCGAACTTCAGGCCGCTTTGGCTTATGAGCAGTTGAAAAAGCTGGATGCCGGCGTGGAACAGCGGCAAAGGATGGCCGCTCTTTTAAAGGAACGCATCGCCGACATTGACGGCATTGAAAGCTACGAACCGGCGGAAGGTTCCACAATGACCTACTGGAAATACTGCCTCAGGGTAGATGACACAAAGATACAGGACGGATCGGTCGGCCTGGCAAAGGCTCTGAAAACATACGATGTCGCTTCGGCCCCCCGTTATGTGGTAAAACCGGCGTTCAAATGTCAGGTGTTTTCGGAACAGAACACGTTCGGCGACAGCCATTATCCGTTCAACCTTGCCCGGCCCGAGGCGGTCGATTATTCGGACGAAAAGTTTCCGGGAACATTCAAGGGATTGCACGACATACTCGTTCTTCCAATAAACGAACGCTACACCGAGGAGCATATCGAATTCCTCGCGTCATCCATTCGCGAGGCTGCGGCACAGGCCCGCATTGCGTAATAGGACAAATTCTCTTTGACGGACGGCGTGTTTATCTTAACGGGCCGTTCGTTAAAGAGAGCGAACCTAACTATTTAATATCTTTTAGGATCTTTTATGTTGAAATTTGGATTGATAGGAACCGGCGGCATCGCCCAGACATACGCTCAGGCATTTCCGACAAGTGATCTTTGCAAACTTGTGGCTGTGGCCGATGTCCGCAAGGATTCAGCCGATGCTTTTGCCGAGCCGCTTGGAGCAAACGCTTTTACTGACTATAAGGAACTTGCCGAAAAATCGGATATCGAAGCCGTTATAATATCAACGCCTCCTAATTCTCATCCTGAAATAGCAGAATATTTCATGAAACGCGGCATTCATGTATTGTGCGAAAAACCGCTCTGCCTGACGGTTGCCGATGCCAAAAGGATGATAGAGACCGCAAAGGAGAGCAATGTCGTCTTTACAATGGCGTCCAAATTCCGCTATGTCGAGGACGTCATAAAAGCAAAAGCAATGGTCGCCTCAGGCACCTTGGGTGAGATCATACAATTTGAAAATGCCTTTACCGCCAAGGTGGATATGTCCACCCGCTGGAATTCGGACAGCGTCGTTTCGGGCGGCGGCGTGTTGATGGATAACGGCACACATTCGGTTGATATCATCAGATATTTCCTTGGCCCGATAACGGATGTCATCGCGGTCGAGGCCGGCGGCACACAGGGCCTTTCGGTAGATGAGAACGTCAAGCTCATGGCCAGGACCAAAAACAGCGTCGTCGCAACGGTTGACCTGACCTGGGGAATTAACAAGGAGCTTCCCAACTTTATCAGCGTCTATGGTACGGCAGGAACACTCCATATCGGATGGCGTGAGTCAAAATTCAAACTCAACTCTTCGCCTGACTGGACGGTTTTTGGCAGCGGTTATGATAAGGTCCAGGCATTCCGATCAAAGATCGAAAATTTCAGAGGAGCGGTCAGAGGCACGGACGATCTGCTGATCACAGCCGAAGGAGCACTTGCATCGGTGGAAGTGATCGAGGCGGCATACCGCTCGCTTAACGGAAGTAAATGGGAACCCGTCTCCCGTTCCGTTGCCGGAGCGTAACCGAAATATAAACGGCTCCTTTCGGGGAGCCTCATCTTTGGTTTTGCTCTTTTTCTGATCGATCTTTTAACTTTATGGCAAAAATACACCCGACGGCAATAATTGAAGAAGGCGTGATGCTTGGCGAAGGCACCAGTATTTGGGACAACGTTCACATACGCCACGGAGCCACTTTGGGCGACGAATGTATTGTCGGTGAAAAGTCCTATATCGCCTATGACGTCAAGATCGGCAACCGGGTCAAAATAAACGCCATGGTCTATATCTGCGCGGCCGTCACCATCGAGGACGGTGTGATGATATCCGCCTCGACCACGTTCACCAACGACCGTTTTCCGCGAGCAACATTCCCCGACCTGAAATCGTTGCGGCCAAGCGAACCTGATGAACACACACTGCCCACGCTGGTGCGCGAAGGAGCGACCATCGGCGCCGGCTGCATAATCGGAAACGATCTTGAGATAGGTCGTTGGTCGATGGTCGGCATGGGATCGGTCGTAACGAAAAGTGTTCCGGATTTTCATTTGGTACTCGACAGCCCGGCACGTTCTGTCGGTGCTGTCTGTAAATGCGGCAGTCTTTTCCATCGGTTCTCAGAACCTGAAAAAGAGGTTTATAGCTGCAACTGCGGCCTTAGTTACACCATAGAAGGAGTCACGGTCACGGAGGCCTGACATCCTGATTTTCAACATACTAATTTCGGATGTCTAAAAATATCGCCATTGTCGGAGCCGGATTTCTCGGCCTTACCATCGCTCTGCGTTGCGCTCAGCGCGGCGATGCCGTGACGATCTTTGAATCCGCTTCGGAGATCGGCGGCCTGGCATCGGCATGGAATATCGGCGACGTCGTTTGGGACAAACATTATCATGTGACGCTGCTATCCGACACATTTACTCGGGGAATCGTCAAAGAGATCGGCCTTGAAAATGACTTTCGCTGGGTAGAGACAAAGACCGGCTTTTATACCGACGGCAGCTTGTATTCGATGTCGAACACGCTGGAGTTCCTTCGTTTTCCGCCGCTTGGCCTGATAAGCAAGCTGCGGCTCGGTGCGACGATATTTTACGCCTCAAGGCTTAAGGACTGGAAACAGCTTGAAAAGGTCACGGTCGAAGAATGGCTGACAAAACTTTCCGGTAAAAAAACGTTTGAAAAAATGTGGCGGCCGCTGCTGAAGGCAAAACTCGGCGACGCCTACAAGGAAACATCGGCTGCTTTCATCTGGGCCACCATCCAGCGAATGTACGCCGCCCGTAATTCCGGACTGAAAAAAGAGATGTTCGGCTACGTTCGCGGCGGCTACGCCCGCGTACTTGAACATTTTGCAAAAAAGCTTGAAGATCTGGGAGTCTCGATCAGACTAAACAGCAGGATCGAACGAATCGAGTCAACCGCCGCTGGACAAGTAAATATCGTCGGAGGCGATGCTGTTTCCACCTTTGATTCTGTCGTCCTGACCTGTCCGTCGTCTGTGGCCGCTGACCTTGTGCCGACGCTCACGCCTTCTGAACGCGAGAGCCTGACAAATGTCAGATACCAGGGGATAGTGTGCGCTTCTGTTCTGACTAAAGCTCCAATATCGGAATATTATGTCACCAACATCACCGATGAAACCCCGTTCACGGGTATCATAGAGATGTCCGCCCTGGTCGATAAAAATGAGTTTGGCGGAAACCATCTTATTTACCTGCCTAAATATGTCGAGCCGGACGACCCGATGTTCGAGCTTTCTGATGATGAGATCGAGCAGCGGTTCCTATCGGGACTGGAAAATATGTATTCGTCCTTTGACCGCAGCTCCGTGGTTGATTTCAAGGTATCAAAAGTAAGACAGGTATTTCCGCTTCCGATCCTAGATTATTCAAACACGGTTCCGTCAATAGAGACATCTGTTCCGAATGTTTTCGTGGTAAACTCGGCACATATTCTGAATGGAACTTTGAATGTGAACGAGACCGTGGCGTTGGCTGAGCGGTTCGTCAGCGAACACAAACTATGATCAGTTGTCCACTTTGCAATTCAGCGTCAGAAAGAGCTTTTGAGGTCAAGGGTACCTGGATACTTGACTGTAAAGGCTGCGGCCATCGTTTTGCGGAGATCACGGCCGATCTGGGCCATGTGGAAAGGATCTATGACGATTCGTATTTTTACGACGGTAATGCCGGTTATGCGGACTACACCATTGAAGCGGACCAATTGCGTAAACGCGGCCGTCAATATGCGAAAAAGATCAAGGAATATGTGAGCCCCGGCAGAATGCTGGACGTCGGGGCAGCAGCCGGTTTTATATTAAAAGGTTTTCAGGATGAAGGCTGGAATGGGATCGGCCTGGAGCCTAACGCGTCAATGGCAGAGTACGGAAGATCTGAGCTTGGATTGGAAATGAACGTTGGGACACTGGAAATGTTCGATAAGAATGAGCATTTTGACCTTGTGTCGATGATTCAGGTCGTGGGACATTTGTTCGATCCGCAGTCGGCTTTTGAAAGTGTGAGAACCATTCTGTCGGACGGAGGATGGCTGCTGATCGAGTCGTGGGATCGTGATTCATTTTCCGCAAGGATATTAGGAAAGCATTGGCATGAATATTCTCCGCCGAGCGTCTTGCATTGGTTTTCTCGCAAAAGCCTTGCTGAATATCTTGCAGGCCTCGGATTCAAAGAGGCGGCGCATGGGCGAACGTTAAAGAAAATAAGCGGAAAACGTGCGAAAACACTGCTTCAATACCGGCTGGGATTAAAGGCCCTGTTCAGCCCGATCCCCGATTCGCTCTCGCTTCCCTATCCGTCCGAAGACCTCTTTTGGGCATTATTCAGGTACGAGGGAATGGACCGGCAGAACGGAAGTATTTAAACGATGGGCCGAGCATAAGTCCAAGTTAGAAAAATCTGATTCGATTTAAATTTACAAGAAACTGTTATTGAATCTGTCTTTATATAGAGAAGTTTTGTTATGTCTGGATCGGGAAACAAACCTATTGCGAGTCTTTCTTTGGACTTGGACAATAAATGGTCGTATATGAAGACCCATGGTGACGCTGGTTGGGAGGAGTTTCCTTCCTATCTGGACACGATCGTGCCTAGGTCGCTTGAGTTCCTCAAGGAACGGGGGCTTAAGATCACTTACTTCATCGTGGGGCAGGATGCGGCTCTGGAAAAAAATCACGACGCTCTGAAACAGATCTCCGCCGCCGGACACGAGGTCGGGAACCACTCATTTAATCATGAACCCTGGCTGCATTTATATTCAAAACAGGAGTTGGTCGAAGAATTTACAAAAGCTGAGGATGCGATAGAATCAGCCACGGGAGAACGTCCCATCGGGTTCCGAGGGCCTGGTTTCAGCCTTTCAGATACCGTCCTTGAGGTTCTGGCGGAACGCGGCTACGAATACGACTGTTCTACATTTCCCACCTATCTTGGGCCGCTCGCACGCGCATATTATTTCATGAAAGCCGGTGAAATGTCGGATGAGGAAAAAGAAAAACGCAAAGGGCTTTTCGGCAAATTCTCGGACGGTTTTCGCACCCTGAAGCCGCATTATGTAAAGGCGGCGGGCCGCGACCTGATCGAGATACCGGTTACGACCTTGCCGATGTTCAAAACCCCGATACACGCAAGCTATGTCATTTATCTCGCGTCATTTTCCCGACTTGCCGCACGAACCTATTGGAGAAATGCCTTAAGATTATGCCGGATCACCGGTGTCCAGCCATCGCTATTGCTGCATCCGCTTGATTTCCTCGGCGCCGAAGACGCTCCCGAACTCTCCTTTTTTCCCGGAATGAATATGCCGGTCAAAACAAAACTGGAGATCATGGATGAGATCATCCGCCCCTTTGCAAAACATTTCCGCATAGAGACCATGAAAGGCCACGCCGCCTCCGTCCGGTCGCCGCGTCTTCCCCAATAACTCCACAACCACCACTCCAATGATGGGGCCGGACCATACATCTATGATGGCCGACCAAAAGATAAAGAAACTATTTCTTATGTTTTGAGGCCCCCGGATTGACTTGGATTTTCACGTACACCATAATTTCACCAATTCTTCTTATTCCCGGCGATTTCATGCGACGCTTTTTGTTCATTAAATTCAGCGTTATAGTGATCGTGTTTTCCCTGTTTCTGGGACACGATGTCTTTGGTGCGGGTGTGGAGATCTTTGACATCGCAAAGCCTGCGATGAAGCGTTTTACTGATGAAAACGGGCTTCCTTCAAATTCCGTTATGACACTCGACCGTGATCTGTCGGGGAGGCTTTGGATCGGCACTCAGGATGGGGCGGCGTACTTTAACGGCAACAGGTGGATCACCGTGAACATGCCAAGCCGCAACGTATCGAACTATATCTACGATATATTGCCAGCGTCCGACGGCTCGCTGTGGTTTGCAACCGATGGGGGCGGGTTTCATAACTTAAAGGGCAATGAATGGACGACCTATGATGCGGCAGCGGGACTTCCCGGTAATTTCGGCCGGGCATTGGCTGAATCCGTAGGCGCGGACGGGCATCCAGTCATCTGGGCCGGTACGAGGGATGGTCTTGCCCGATTCGATGAAGGAACCTGGAAGAAGGTCGATCTCGGGCCGGACATTCCGACGAACAGGATCCGTTCACTTCATGCAACGCGTCAACCCAACGGGGAGCAAACGGTCTGGGCGGCTACATACGGCGGAGTTCTGTTGATTCGCGGCGATGAAATAGAGGTGATCGATACTGCGGACGGACTTCCACACAATACAGTTTATTGCCTTTACGAAAGCTCGGACAAAGATGGCCGGTCGGTCATGTTCGCCGGAACGGAATCCGGGCTGGCAGTTATTTCAAACGGCAAAGCCACCGAATTCTCACTTCCTGCGGAAATTACCAAGAAAAGTGTACGATCCGTTCTGGAAACGACCGATCATAACCAAAACAAGATCTTATGGATCGGCCTTGGCGGCGGTGGGCTTTTATCAAGAAGCAGCACCGGCAAGTGGCGGACGTACGACTCGGGTAAGGAACTTCAGGGCGAAAATGTCTTTGCCCTGGCTGACGCCAATATCGGTGACGGTTCGGTCTGGCTGTCCGTGCTGGGAAACGGTCTGACAAGAATAGAGTTCGGCAACTGGGCAACGATCGACGAATCGCACGGCCTGCCCAATAAGATCGTTTTTTCGACCATCAGGCACAACGATGCACACTGGTTCGGCACCTTCGGAGGAGGTCTCGCG
>CAZOXY010000013.1:58448-65645 GCA_964583955.1 uncultured Chloracidobacterium sp.
GAGATATGGCAGTGACGGGTGGAAGATATGGAATACACGGTCTGGGCTTACTGACGATTTCGTCTATGCGCTTTACAGAAATCCCGGCTCCGACGGTGATGAAATTCTCTGGGCCGGACTCGAAAATGGCATTACGCGATTTAATGCCGGCAAGTGGAATCCGCCGGAGGTCAGCCATCCTGCATTCAAAACCGAAACATGGGATTTTCTTAGCCAGGCCGGTAACGGCGGCCCGTCAACGCAATGGGTCGCCACCTCAAGGGGACTCGTGGAGATCGGCGGTGACGCAATAACGGTTCATGACACAAATAACGGTTTGCCGGATAACCGTGTTCGTGTCGTGCATGTTTCCGAAAACGCCGATGGAAAACAAACCGTCTGGGCCGGAACATACGGCGGCGGCATCGTAAGACGCGAAAACGGCGAATGGAAGATCATCGACATAAACAGCGGTCTGCCCAGCAATCGCGTGCTTGCGATAGACGACCTCGTCGTCGGAGGCCGGAAAAGTCTCGCAATAGGGACAAGCGGCGGCATTGCATTGATCGATCCTAATGATCCTAATGCCGCTCCGCAGGTCATCAATTCCGAAAACACCCCGGGAATGTTGAATGACTATATTCTCGATCTGGTCACGGACAACAAGGGCCGATTATATGCTCTGACAAATAAAGGAATCACGCGATTCACACCTGTCGGCCAGCCGGAACGCCTGTTCGACGTTTATACGTTTACCACGGAAGACGGATTGCCAAGCAACGAATGCGTGTCGGGTTCAGGTCATTTTGACAATGACGGAAGGCTTTTTGCGGGAACGGTGAACGGAGTTGCCGTTTTGGACACAAGACGTGAGATAGCCAACATGCCCGTCGGCGTGCTTTCAATTGAAAGTGTAAGGATAAATGAAAAGGCAGCATCGCTTGACCCGGATATCGAACTGTCGCATCGCGAAAATCATCTCATTTTCGAATATGCCATGCTGGGCCACTTTCGGGAATCGGCGATCCGGTTTCGGACACAGCTCGAAGGCCTCGACGAACATCCTACGGAATGGACACGGGAACCGCAGCGAGATCTTAATTTTGTACCGCCGGGCCGTTATCGCTTTGTCGTGTGGGCGCGGGATCATGCGGGAAATATTTCAGAGGCGTCCTCGCCTTCGTTCATCATTCGCCCCGCCTGGTGGCAAACATGGTGGGCAATGCTTTTGTACTTCATCGCCATTGTCTCCATCGTCTCGCTGATCGCATATCTCGTTTACCGGACGCGTCTTAATCGCCTGCTTGAGATCGAGCGTGTGCGCACCCGCATTGCGACGGATCTGCATGACGACATCGGAGCAAGCCTTTCAAAGATCGCGATCCTAAGCGAAGTGATGACCCAAAAGATAAAGCGGGGCGGCAGTTCAGAAGTTAAACCGCTTGCCGCAATAGCTGACACGTCTCGCGACCTGATGAACTCGATGAGCGACATTGTTTGGGCGATAAATCCGAAACGCGATCATTTGATCGATCTTGTTCAGCGGATGCGCCGGTTTGCGACCGATGTGTTTTCCGCGAAAGACATAGCTTTTGATTTCAAGGCGCCCGAAAACGCCGACGGCATCCGTCTCGACCTCGAAACCCGCCGCCAGATACATTTGATATTCAAAGAAGCTGTAAACAACTGCGTTCGACATTCGGGCTGCACAAAAGCAGATATAACGATCTCGGTCGATCAGCAAACCATCCGCGTGGGGATAAGTGATAATGGTTGCGGATTTGAAGCGGACAATATCTCAGAAGGCAACGGTCTCGCCAGCATGAGGTCGCGGGCGGAGGTAATAGGCGGAAGTCTGAATGTAACGTCTTCTCCTAACGGAACGTTTGTCGAGTTCAACGTGCCGAACCGGTCGCGTATCAATATTTTTAAGAGCTTTCTGCATCGGGATAGAACGCTCTGATCGCACCTATCAATAGGCCTCGGAACTGTTTTTGGAACATCGGTCTAACTAAATTAACTATCTGTATAGGCGGGGAATCTAGTATGGGAACTCCGTTAGAATAAACCGATGTTTGGCTTTTTACCGCACAGCCCGGGTACGGAAACACCGGTGTTCGTACCGCTTTTTTTAGAGCAGGAAGATCATGAGAAACGACGGAAAAAAAAGGGTCGCCATTGTTGAGGACATCAGCAGCATACGCGAATCGCTCGGCGAGCTTATAAATGTTTCCGACGAATACGAGTGTACCGATACTTATCCCTCGATGGAAGATGCTCTTAAACGGATCACTTTCAACGTGCCGGACATTGTCCTCTGCGATATCGGATTGCCCGGTATGAACGGCATTGACGGTTTGAAGCTGCTCAAGGCCCGGTATCCTGATCTGCTCGTAATAATGCTGACTGTTTATGACGACAACGAGCGGATCGTCGAGGCGATCTGCGCCGGAGCGAGCGGCTATATGCTGAAAAACACGCCGCCCGATAAATTGATAGCCTCGATGAACGAGGTCGTCGCCGGCGGCGCTCCCATGTCGCCTGAAATAGCACGCCGCGTGATGGAGCTTTTCCGCAATAATCCGCCGCCGCGAAAGGTCGATCATGACCTCACGCCGCATGAGATCCGGCTGCTGAAAATGCTGGTTGACGGCCACAATTACAAAACCGCCGCCGTCGAACTCAAGGTGAGCATCAACACCATCTCATTTCACATGCGTAACATCTATGGGAAACTCCACGTCCACTCAAAATCTGAAGCCGTCGCAAAGGCATTAAAGAACCGGATCGTATAAGGTGTCTGTGAAAACCACCGCGTAACAATTCCTGTTTTCGTCATTCTCGCAGGTCTTCTTATTCACCTGATGATCCCGATGGCATTGGCTATTGTTATCGGCGCTTTATTTACCTTTCTGACCATTTTCGACCCTTTGTTTGCGGTAAAAAGGGCGGCTAATATCTGGGATGCGATACTTTTCTTCGGTATTTTATAGGCTTCAAGCTCGATCATAAGCGCGCCCGTATTCGCCCTGCTGGCGGCGATCTTTATCGACAAGATCAAACGAAACCGGCTCTATCCGGCTGTTATCGGAACAAGCCTGCTCATCCATTTCTCTCTTATTCCGATCTGCACGGCGGGTTCTACTTTTTATACAAGCCGGTAATTTTTACAGAAATTCTATTTAAAAGTGCTGCCTAACCGCAATTTGCGCGGCCATACTCGGGCTGATCGCTGTTTTTATAAAACATCGGGCGTAACATCAGCCAATAACCATTTATGAAAAAATACCGCGTGGTCAGGCGGTGACATTGGCACACTATTCGTCATGCAAGGTGTCCGGTCGGCGCTGGGCAACGTGCCAAAGTACGCCAGACGGATCGACTACGTAGGCGATCCGCAGGCCCCAAGGCTGGACAGTTGGTGGTTTTGGTGCAGGCACGCCGAATCTTGCGGGCAGATCGAGTGATGAAACATGAGTCCACCAAGAATCAAGATCGTCCACCATGAGCTGCATCATGAAGTTTTCTGCCCATTCTTTCTGGAAATACTTTTGAAGGATGAAGCTGCTCGCTCCAATTTGGAAGATCGCCACCTCGCTATCCAGCACCTTGGTGAAGCCCAATGCCTCATAAAAACGATTGGACAGGTCGAAGTCTTTTGCCGGCAGGAAAGGCCGGGCCATCTCTGTGCCGTCGGGGATTGATGCATTCATAGAAACCTCACTCATGTAACCGCCTAACCTATGATCGAGCGGAAAGTGTTGTCCGCTCAATTAACAGTTACCTTGTATGATA
Organism: uncultured Chloracidobacterium sp.; assembly: GCA_964583955.1. GTDB lineage: Bacteria > Acidobacteriota > Blastocatellia > Pyrinomonadales > Pyrinomonadaceae > OLB17. The sequence continues at coordinate 62,223 of CAZOXY010000013.1, forward strand.
CAGAAGACCTTCCTCAAAAAACTCTTTATATGCGGAAGATGCTAAAATTCACGCAGATATGATAACAGTTACTTTTTGCTGATGCCGTCTCCGATCACTAAGAACTGCTGCTTCCATTGACTGCCGATCATAAATATCGGTTACGTATCAATTCTGCTCAAGCAAGTTTTTGAATGCGGCGGCGAGGGATGCGGCACGTTTTTGGATGGCGGTAACGGCAGAACGGCTTGCGGATGTTTGGAGGTTGACGTTCGCTGTATTTTCGAGCAGCCGGATCGCCCGTCCGCTGTTGAAATATGCTCGCGTTTCTGTTTCGCCATTGTTTCGATAGATGAATATCAGTTCGCCTTTCTCGTTAAAAAGCAGTTCCTCGGTTTCCGTGCGTGCCGAGCGGTTTGTTTTAACAACAATTTTTATTAGGCGGTTGGGATAAGGGTTTTTCTCTCTGTCGCCGTATGTGTAATAAAACCTGACCGTCGAATTATATATCCCGACCGCCGGATACGAGGTGTTGTTTTTATTGACAATCAGTTCGGTCAAATAGATCTCGGAGCCTTCGCCGTTCTTTTCACTTTCGCCGATCAGCTTGTTTGTCTCAGCATAGATATGCCTTATCCCGTCGATCTGTTCATCGCCCTGTGCCGCCGCATGAAAAAGGATGCCTGACGACATTACAAGCAGAATTAAGATCATTGCCTTTCGCATAAATTTGTTGGTAAGGGCTTTGAAGAACTGCCGTTAAAAAGGCTGTGCCCGTCTATGTGCGGAAAGGCCGCAGCCGATCTACCCCTATTTAGCACAGATATTCGCCTTGCCGCTGCTGTCGGGTGAGAACATGGTTTTTACCGTCGTCCATTTTTTCGTGCCGAAATTCCATTCTTCCAAATAGCCATAATCCGTGTTGTATCTCATTGTCTGTCCGGGGCCTAAGCGATGCTCTTTTTTATCCGAGCCTAATGCGAATCTCAGCCAAACGCTGCGTTTACAGTTATTTACAAGCGTCATTACGCTGCTGCCGGTCGTGCTGGCGCTGAGTATGTTTGCTGAGCTGCCTTTGCGAAGCTGTGCGTCGCGGGCGGCCTGTTCGTTCTTTTGATACCAAACCTGCGCTCCGCTTTCGACCGAAAGGTTGAATTTCCCCATAGCAAGGTAGTCGCCGCCATCCTTGTAAGCGTAAGACTTTACCTTCAACTGGATCTCGTGAGTTCCTTCGTTCAATTTGCCGAGTCCCTTCGGCATTTCAAAGGCGAATTTCTTTGAGCCGAAATTGAAAAGGTCAAAAGCCGGATCAGAAACGATCGGAATTACATATATCGTTTCCTTTGCACTCCTGATCTTGTCAGGATCGTGACCGGCGGAAAATTCCTCGCCGAGCATTCGGCTGCCCGCATAAAGCTCCGAAGTAAAGCTGATATAGCTTGACTCAACAGTAAGAACTTCCGAAATGGGCTTATTGAATTTTATATGAGCATAAATGTATTCGCCCGATTTGAAATCAGTAGCGCCTTCCGCTGCTTTTGGCGATCTGGAAAAGACTATCTCGGCGTCCTGTGCAATAGCCGGTAAGCTAAGCGCAATTAAAACCGAACAGATCAATACGATTTTTGTGAACATGTTTTCTCCTAAAAGTTTCTATTTTCGTTTTGTTACCGTTGCGGTGAATGTTCCTTTGACGGATTTGTCGCCCTCGGTGATGTTTATCTCGCCACTGATAGTGTCATCGTTCGAGGACGTGATCCTGACCTCGCCTTCGGCCTTGTCGATGTTAATGGACGTTTTGGTCTCTTTGCCGTCATTAAATACCGTTACTTGAAGATGATCCACCTTATTGAACTTCTCCGCCTTTGTCGTATAGGTGCCGGTTTTCGGCGCGGCCATTTCTTCGCTGCCCTCTTCGCCGACAAGCTGGAGCGTGACGCGCACCTGGCCGGCTTCGGTCAATGGCTTGCCCATCGAGATCATTCCGGAACTCGTGTCAAGCTCGTAATTGGCAAGCGCAATGTAATTCGACGCTCCCTTTGTCGAGGTCGTCTGCCCGTCTTTTGTATATGAGAAGGTCTTGACCGTACTCATTGTGCCGCTTGTTTTTATTTCTATTGAGTGGTCTTTGCCGTCAACTTTTACGTCGATCTTTGACTCGCCGGCCATGCCGGAACACGCCGCGACAGCAAATGAAACTGCGAATAAGACCATCAAATAAAATTTCGTCATTGTTTTCTCTCCTCTTTCTGTAAACATTTTTCTGTAAACATTTTTGTCATCTCAAGGCCGCCTCAAATCTTTTTGCCAGATCTGTAACGATCCTCAACCCGTCGGCAATTTGGTTGGTATCTAAAACCATTCCCTTGATCTCGGCAACAACCTGCTCCCCATTTGCGCCGACACTCCAACTCGAACCGGCGGCGGCGACAAATTGCTCGGCGACGGCGCGGCCATCACCGGCGCGGTGAGCCAAAACCGTTTGTATTTGAAGCGGGTCGCTTCCTTCTGTCTGATAAAGCCGGTCAAAATCTCCATATCCGACCTGAAAACTGCCACCGCTGATCGCGTTGATAAATGATCCGGCGGCATTTTTGCGTCGGATCAGGAACTGCAATCCGGGCCGCTCGATGAATTTCGCCGAACAACAGGTGTGAAAAATGATGCTCGGAACTCCCATTCCCGGACGCGTGTATTTTTCCTGTCGTATCCAGACCCGTACTTCGCATCTCGCAAACTGTCCAAACATCGGCTGGGCCGTCGTATTCCCCTGCATTTGAACATCAGCCCCGATCCTGTTTCTGATCTTGTCCAGATCGCTCAGCATTGCCTGATTCGGCGGCTCCAGTTGCAGCCCAAGCATTCGTGCCGAATTTGCCCAGATATGACCGTTGTTTGTCTGCCTGCGTCTGACGATCGTAACAACCAGCGCCATTATGCCGACGACGAAAATGATCCCGAAAACTCCAAAACAACACGCTATCTCATAACCGGCATTATTTTTCGCAAGAAAGAGCAGCATTATTTCAGACGGATATACGCCAATGTAGTGTTGTTGTCCATACCTGTTTTGAACGCCGCAAATGTGTTGTTTGCAACCACATCGCTTGCCTGTAAAAAGGCTGGTTTGACGGACGCATCGGGGAACAGCCGCAGCGACGTGCCGTCATACATTTGCAGCCGCTCGGCTCGGCCTATCGAATCCTTGCCCGAAATAAAAACTCGTCGTCCGTCAGGAGTGATCGCTATTACGCTGCCGAAACCGTGCAGGCCGTTGTTCTTTGTCGAACCGTCAACGAATTTGTCGGTTGGCACGACGACCGCAGGCTGTCCGCTTTTCTTTATCACGACAAGCCGGGCTTCGGTCGAGCTACGGTCTTTTGCGTCGCGGTGAGCAAAATACGCTGCCGTCCCGCCGTTTGACGCAACGGCGGTCGTCGCCGG
>CAZOXY010000014.1:0-25205 GCA_964583955.1 uncultured Chloracidobacterium sp.
CCAATACCTGGGGCATGTCAGGTGACATACCTGTTCCGGCTTTCTATAGGAGATAAAATTAGAAGAAGTTTGGGATTACAGTGAAGATGTAAAATTCCTTTAATGGACCAAAAAGACGTTCGTCAGGAGAAAGGCATGAATACTCTTATCGTTTCAATAAAAGATAGCTTTAGAAATGTCAGTTCGGTAGTTTTATTTCTATGTGTTTGTTTAATGGTTTCTGGAACAATCTTGGGCCAACGCGATGAAACAAGCACTAAAACCGGTGCAATTGCCGGCAATGCTTATTCTTATAGCAATTTTGAAACTATAAATATGACGAACGGCAATCTCTCACTGAATATCCCACTCGGTAGTCTGCCATCGGGTCGTGGAAATGTCGGTGGATCCATTGGACTTACCTATAACAGCAAACTGTTCCAGCGATATGATGCCAGACTAAGAAAGTATGATGACGAGTGTGAAATGCAGGGCCCCACTGAAGAAGAAGTCATGGTGTGTCCCGCCTTCAATGCCATAATAATCGAACCTAAAGAGAAGTCGGGATGGCAATATACAGGCACTTATTCATTGGATTTCGAAAATCGATTGGATGCTCGTGGAAAATACAACACGAATGTACCTTCGGATCCTAATGAACACCTATGGCCATCTTGCAGGGGCGCGTTCGGATTCACTACTAACTGGTGGGCAGAACAAACCTGGATATGGAAGATGAGACTGGTTCTTCCTGACGGGTCAACGCATGAAATGATACCGGCTGGATATAATTCCGAGTTTAACGACGGTTTCTACAGAGTAAGACCTGACGGCCTTACTGAAAACTGTGGGATCGCTCCTTCCGGAAGTCACCCGAATCCGTTGGTTTATTACACCGTTGACGGCAGCTTTCTAAGGCTGGAAAAGACCTCAACGACTGACTGGGTCCTGTACATGCCTGATGGAAGCAGGGTGGTCAATACATCATCTTATCAACGCGTATATGACAAAAATGGCAACTATGTTCAATACACCACCACATCGATAACTGATCAGTTTGACCGCACCGTATCCCGGGCGGGAACGAATTTTAATGAAATCAAATCGGTCGGAGTTGATGGAGAAGAAATAACGTGGAGCATAGAATGGAAGACCATCGCTGTAAAGAAGTCTTATACAACGTGTAACGCTTCAGGTGCGGGCGATTGCCCCGTACTCGAAGAAGTCAGGGTTTTTGAGGAATATTACGATGTCGTTTCCAGGATAATAATGCCTGACCAATTGGGAGGAGGCGAGTACGTGTTTTCTTATAACGCACCGGATTACGGTTCCGGCCCTCCCTTTTCCGAGTCCGAAGGCTGGGGAGAAATCAGCAGTGTCACCCTGCCGACTGGTGCGGTGATCGATTATGAATATGATCTGGACGGAGTGACGGGAACTTTTGGTTTAGAGGATTTTGACAGAATATTCAATAATCACGTTAAGATAAAAACCTTGACGTATGACTCGGAATATGACGGAACAAGCACACCCGTTGTTGAAACATGGGGATACGCCATCAGGGATCTCGGATACAATTATTCGACAATTACCAACCCGAACGGATCATGGACCAAAGTCCATTTCATTCCTGATGGTGCCATGGCTGGGACAATCACCGCACAAGAAAGCAGTGACGGCTCAATAGTTGAAAACATGTGGGTTAAAAATCCCCCTGTGGACTGCGGCATTTATTGCTGGATTTATCAATACAATCCTTATATGAAGACAACCTTTACATCAATAAAGGACGCAGCAGGAAATTATACATTAACCGCGATCAAGGATTTCACTTATGACAAAAATGGGAACGTTACCGAGGTTAGGGAATACGACTGGGTGGCCTATTCAAGTGTTCCGAGAGACGGATATGGAAGTATCACCGGCATTCCCGGTGGAGCCACGCTAAAGCGGGTAACAAAAACCGAGTTCTACAATCCCGTTCCATTGGCTTCTTCAAGCACCTACAATGACACTGACAGCTATATCTTTACGACAAGTCCGCGCCTGCTACGGTTGCCGAAGTCGGTCGAGGTTCAGGACGGTTCGAGTGTGACCAGGTCGAAGACCGAGATAACTTACGACTATACTAACTACAACAGTTCCAACACGAAAGGCGGCAACCCGACGCTGACCCGTGTTTGGGACTCGACCAAAAACTCGATAACAACTCCGCTGACTGACAGTAACTCCATTAAGACACAGGCGACGTACAATGCCTACGGGATGCCGTTGACGACGACGGATGCGAATGGGGTTGTCACGCAGATAACTTACGGGAATATCACGACGCCGACAGGAACGGTTTCCGATCTGTACCCGACGCAGACAATCGCGGCGTATGGGACGGCTTTGGCGAGGACATCGACGGCGACGTATGACTTCTTCACGGGAGCGGTGTTGTCCGCGACCGATGAGGACAACGACGTTACGGTCGTGACAGAGTATGACGATCTTGGACGGCGGGTAAAGGTCAGGAACGCCTATGGGACGGCGCTTGAAAGCTGGACGACGACCGAGTATGACGACGAACTGCGCCGTGTTGTTGTCCGCTCAGACCTGAACACAAAAGGCGACGGGCAAAAGGTCGCCATTCAGCATTTCGATCAGTTGGGACGAGTGCGCCTTGCGAGGACGCTTGAGGTCCCAGGAGCTGAAAACCCATACAACGAACAGCACGGCATCAAGGTGCAGACAAGGTACAAGGCAAGCGGTGCCTGCACCTTTGATCCTAACGAGGACTGCACATTCCAATTGACCTCGAATCCTTACCGTGCGGCCACATCGGGAGAGGCCACCAATGAAGAGACGATGGGCTGGACGCTTTCGCAGACACGCAGCGACGGGCGTTACAGCGAGGTCGAGACCTTTGCCGGAGCGGCATTGCCTTCCGCTTTCGGCGGAGCAAATACGAATTCCACAGGAGTCGTAAGATCATCCACTGATGCCAACGCTTCAACAGTGGAAGACCAGGCCGGGAAGAAGCGGCGAAGTATCACTAACGCCCTCGGCCAATTGATCCGTGTTGATGAACCGAACGGTGCCGGACAACTTGGCACAGTTTCGAGTCCGAATCAGGCAACGAGTTACGCGTATGACACATTGAACAATCTGACAACAGTCAATCAGGGTGTTCAGACAAGAACATTCACATACAGCAGTCTTTCGCGTCTGCTTTCTGCCACCAATCCCGAATCAGGGACGATAACCTACACCTATGATAATAATGGTAATCTTACGAAAAAGACCGATGCAAGAAGTATTGAGACGGAATACGAATACGATGCTTTGAACCGGATAACTGATCGGGAATACTCGGATTCCACGCCGGATGTCGAATATACCTATAAAACCACTGCGCCCGGGCTTGGTAATCTGATCAAAGTCGAATCATCTGTTTCGACAACCGAATATACAGATTTCGACATCTTAGGAAGAGTGACGGGACATAAACAGACAACCGATGGCGAAGAATACGAGACCGATTACACGTATAATTTATCAGGGGCGTTAGTTGAACAGACTTATCCATCAGGTAGAAAAGTGAAGAATATACTGGACAATAACGGCGACCTTTTGATAGTTCAAAGCCGTAAATCAGCAGATCACGGCTATTGGAACTACGCCAGCGGTTTCACTTACAACGCCGCCGGGGCTGTAACTTCGATGCAACTGGGCAATGGCCGTTGGGAAAGCACACAATTTAACAGCCGCTTACAGCCTACACAGATCGCACTTGGGACTGTTCAAAACGGAAGTGACAAATTGAAGTTGCAATACGGTTACGGCACGACAAACAATAATGGCAACATCCTGAGTCAGACAATAACCGTTCCGACTGTGGACACCTATACCGGCTTTACAGCGGTTCAAACATACACCTATGACAGTTTGAACAGAATAAAAGATGCAGCTGAAAATGTAACGCCTCATGGTGGTTCATCGTCGCAGTCATGGAAACAGGCTTTTACCTATGATCGTTACGGAAACAGAAACTTCGATGAAGCCCAGACGACCACGCTTGTAAAAAATTGTGGAGTCTCACCGAATTTTACTGTGTGTGCAGCGGACAAAAAGATCGTCAATCCGGCAATAAACACAACCAACAATCGCCTAAGCACAAGCGATGACTATGTCTTCGACAATTCAGGCAACACAACCGAAGACGCTCATGGCCGCACATTCATCTATGACGCCGAAAACAAACAGGTAGGGGTAAAGGACCAATATAACAATACAATTGGCGAATATTTCTACGATGGTGATGGAAAGAGAGTCAAGAAATACGTTCCGTCAACAGACGAACTCACTGTCTTTGTCTATGATGCTGGTGGAAAACTTATTGGCGAATATTCAACTGTTATGGAAACACAAAACCCAAAAGTGAGTTATTCGACTTCTGACCACCTAGGTTCGCCTAGAATCCTGACAGATGAGAATGGTGTGACAATTTCAAGACGAGATTTTCATCCCTTTGGGGAAGAAATTGCATCAACTGAGCGCATTGCCGCTTTGGGCTATCAAGTTGACGATGTCAGACAAAAATTCACCGCTTATGAAAGAGATGATGAAACTGATTTGGATTTTGCCCGAGCTAGGATGTATCAGAGTAAGTTGGGTAGGTTCTCGGCGGTTGACCCAATTTTTGAAAGTATTCAAATCGAGAACCCACAAAGTATGAATCGTTATTCATACACTATTAATAATCCCCTTATCTATATTGATCCAAACGGGGAGCTTTGGATAATAGTCAAAGGTAAACAAAACCCCCAATGGGTTGATGAATGTCCAGAGAACACACTCTGTTTTAATGCTTTAGCGCTGGAAAACGAAAAAGGCGGACTTAATGTCTACGGTTCGAAGGGGGCAGATGACATAACCGGTTACAAATCTAATAAAGACGGGCAAATTGATGTTAGAGAACTTTCAACGCATCATGATGCACAATTTATAGTTGCAGATCACCAAAATATACCCGAAGAGTTTTTATCCGTAAACGCGGCTGGAAATCTATTTAATATAGCAGAACTTTACAGTCAAGAATTTAAGGATGATGACAAATTAGTCTTTACCGCCGGAAATTTAGCTAATGGGAAACCTTGTCCTGGTTGTCATAGTGGTCATCGAGGAAATGATATAGATATAAGATATATGGGGAAAGACGGCAAACCCCTTACAGGTGACAACGCTTATAAAAATGCCGATGTGAATAGAACTAAATGGTTAATCAACGCTGGAAAATCATTCGGTTTTCTATACCCATACACGGGTGATGATGGTAGATTTGGTCTTCCTGATCGAAGTCCGAAATGGCGTGATGATACAGAGAAAGTTCATCGGCATCATTTGCATATAGGAAAAACAGCTCCTAGAGTGAGGAAAAAAAAATAAGAGGGGTTTTATGAATTGTAAAATCGTATTTGTTATTACATTGTTTGTTTTTTTTGGGGCTTGCCAGAGTCCAGTAATGGATTCTGCGGAAACGTCAGCCAGCAAAGAGACAAAATCTGAAACTAAAAAATCAAACAATATTGATCAAGAAGAAAACGAAGTCTGGATACCAACTGCAATCGAATATTGTCTTGATCGTATCAGCATTGGTGAACAAGTTAAAATTGAAACCTCAATTAATCCATTTTATTTGAGAGCAAACCTCGACGGAAATGAACTAGTAGATTATGCTGTTCTTGTTAAAGGAAGTGTCTCCAATAAACGGGGTGTTGTTATTTGTAAAGATTCAAAAGAACCTTTCATATTCGGCTCCTTGTCAAAACCTAAAACTCCTCTTTCAAGTTTTGATGATGATAATTTCATAACATATCGGTGGGTAATTTCAACGGTAGAATATACTAAATCGCAATTTGACCCTCAAAGACGTAAGATTTCTCCTGAAGCAAAAGGAGAATCGGTTTTATTTGTCTTTGAGGGAGGGAACGGAGTTAGCATATATTGGGATGGCACATCCTTTCATATCGGCGAGTGAATATGTAAGCGTCCCTAAAATGATACAGAGCTAAAGTGTAGTGTTCGGTCTGATGGTAAAATAGGACAGGAAGCTGGGAATGAAGCGGAGTAGGTTTCGCGAGACCCTAACAGTTCCCAGGCCGACCGGTTTGCCGTCGTCAGGCCTGACATTGGTTCGGAGAACGGTGAACACATACAACAATGCGACTCCGAACACCCTGGATGCTCAGTCCACGCACGCCAATCATCACAGCAATCCGTCCGCCCCAAAGATACTCACTCTCCTAAAGTCTTCTGAGGTGCGAAACGGCAGCGATGTGACGGTCTCCCGTTCCGAGTTCTTTTATGACAGCCTGAACACCGGAAATCTTGAGGAGACCCGTGTCTGGGATTCAACAAAGGGATCGGTCTCAGATCCTTTGACGGGCGGTAATTCGATAGCGACCTATGCCGAATACGATCAATACGGCAATGTGATCGAAACAACAGATGCCAAAGGCAATGTGACGACGATCACGTATAGTAATGTCACTTGTCCCGTCGGAACCGTAACGGGCCTTTACCCGACTCAACCCGTTGCAGCGGACGGAACCGCCATCGAACGAACAAGCTCTGCGGTTTACGATTGTTACACCGGCCTCGTGATTTCCGCGACCGATGAGGACAACGACGTTACTGTGGTAATGGAGTATGACTATCTTAGGCGGCCGGTGAAGGTCCGGAATGCCTACGGGACGGCGCTTGAAAGCTGGACCACCTCTGAATACGACGACAAACTGCGCCGTGTAGTGGTTCGCTCCGATTTGAACACAAAAGGCGACGGGCAAAGGGTTGCCATTCAGCATTTCGACCAACTGGGACGAGTGCGTCTCGCCAGAACGCTTGAGGTCCCCGGAGCCGAAAGCCCCTACAACGAACAGCACGGCATCAAAGTTCAGACGCTTTATAAAACCGTTTCAGGCTACACATATCAGCTAACGTCGAATCCATATAGGGCAGACTACGCATCGAATGAGACCGACCCGACGATGGGCTGGACGCTCTCAACGGCATGGAGCAATGGGCGCCGTTCTGAGGTCGAGACATTCTCCGGAGCAGCTTTGCCCTTGGCGTTCGGCGGAGCAAACACAAACTCCACCGGAGTCGTAAAAACGGAAATAGATGCCAACACGACCACAGTAACGGATCAGGCAGGGAAAAAGAGACGAACAGTGAATAATATCCTCGGTCATCTAGTAAGAGTGGATGAGCCGAACGATGCCGGACAGCTTGGCACAGTATCGAGTCCGAATCAGGCAACGTCATATACTTATGATGCTTTGAATAACCTTCTGACCGTTGTTCAGGGCAGCCAGACAAGAACCTTTGTTTACAGCAGTCTTTCACGGATGACATCAGAGACGAATCCCGAGGCCGGAGCGACCGCATATGAGTTCGACAACAACGGCAACCCTACCAAGAAGACGGATTCGCGCGGTGTTTCAACAAACTTTACATACGATGCCCTGAACCGCGTCACGCAAAAGAGCTACACAGGCGAAAGCGGTTATACTACCCCGGCAATTACCTATACTTACGACGAACATGATAACTCAATCGGCCGTCTTACAAAGGTCAGCAGTTCGATCTCTGAAACAAAATACACTGCGTTCGATAAAATGGGCCGAGTGCTTTCAAACCGCCAGACAACCGACGGGCAACATTATGACTTCCAATATGAGTACAATCTTGGCGGCGTACTTGTTGAGCAGACGTATCCGAGCGGCAGAAAAGTGAAAAACATACTTGATAACAACGGCGATCTGGCAATTGTCCAGAGCCGAAAGGATGAAAACCACGGCTACTTCAATTATGCGAGACATTTTTCATACAATCCGGCAGGAGCTGTGACCTCGATGCAGCTCGGCAACGGTCGTTGGCAATCGAATAAGTTCAATTCAAGGTTACAGATGACGCAAGCGGCTTTGGGAGTCACACCGGGAGCAACCGATCTACTGAAGCTTGATTTTGATTTCGGAACGTCTCAGAACAACGGAAACCTTGTATCGCAGGCCATAACCGTGCCGACTGTCGGAATAGAAAGCGGCTTCACCGCAACGCAAAACTATACTTACGACTCATTGAACAGACTGGAATCGGCAAATGAGACAATAAGCTCAAACGAAACCTGGAAACAGACCTTTGTTTTCGATAGATACGGAAACAGGAACTTTGATGAGGAAAACACGACAACGCTGACGAAAAGCTGTATGGATGGAAGCAATCCTGTTGTTTGTGCGGTTGACCGAAGGGTCTTCAATCCGTCAGTAGATACTGCAAAGAATCGTCTGAACACAAGCGAGGATTATGCTTATGACAACGGCGGAAACACAACGGGCGACCCTCATGGCAGAGTTTTCAAGTACGACGGCGAGAACATGCAGTATGAAGTAAGAAACTCGGCGAACGATATTATCGGACAGTATTTCTTTGACGGGAATGGTAAACGCATCAAAAAGATAGTTCCATCGACTGACGAAGTAACGGTGTTTGTTTATGACGCAATGGGCAGACTCTCAGCCGAATACTCCACTAAACTGAGCCAAGCCCCTAAAGTAAGCTATACGACAACTGACAGTCTTGGTAGCCCCAGAATCAAGACCGATGAAAACGGAGCGGTGATCTCAAGAAACGACTATCTGCCTTTTGGCGAAGACCTCTTCACCACCCAGAGGACACAAACCCTCGGCTACAAATCCGATGATGTCAGACAGAAATTCACCGGCTATGAAAAAGACGGAGAAACCGGTCTGGATTTCGCTCAAGCGAGAATGTACGCGAACAAGTTAGGACGATTTACGACTGTTGATCCTGTAAAAATCTCTCTCGACCGGGTCATTGATCCGCAACAAATAAATCGCTATGCTTATGTTCGAAATAATCCTCAGAAATACGTCGATCTCGACGGCAGAGATTTGGTTTTGAAACCCGGGATGAAAAAGGCTGATGTGGACAGAATAATTAAGAACCATGTGAAAATGTATCGCAAGGAATCTGGGCGGGCTGCGTTAGAGAAACAAGAAAGGAGCAAGGTAACAATTGAAGTTGGAACGGGACAATTAGACGGAAGGAAATTTGGTGAAACACAACCAGAAGGAAAGGCTACTAGAGATAATCAAGGAGTAATCACACGATTTGAGATTTCAAAAATAGGTGTAACTTATGATTTTGAAAAAATTGATCAGGCAACGGACGATTTTATCGATGGGAAGAGAAGTCAGCAACCTGACAGCCAAGAATACGTTACTTATCATGAGGGTGGGCACACAGACAGTCTAATTACGAATCCGACCGCTGATGCAAATATGTCTTATGAGGATGCAGAAGCAGGTGCCGATGATTTTGCGAAAAAGCTCGAAAAAGAGAAGGACACTCTTGATAAAAAAGCTGCTGAGAAAAGAGTTAAAGAAATGTTTGACTACAACAGTTACGAATTTGTTGATAAGAAAAAGAAAAAGGAGGAAAAATAGTCTTATGAAGATCAAGTTGTTATTATTTGTGTTCTCGATTTCCCTCATTTTGACACAGACGACATATACTCAGACATCAACTCTGATAGATGAATGGTGGTTACATATCCCCTCTTCGCCTTTAGTATTTGGAATGCCCAAAAATTCTAACTATAGAATGCTCAACAATACATCCTCCGGAGAGATTGTTCATTTCGATATAGGTTGTATTAAAAAAATTAAGAAGGATTTTATCCGCGGTTCCATTTTAAAAAGTGTTGAGATTTCTTTGGAACCAAATGTTGCTTATCTTACTGTAATAACTAAGTACACGGATCTAAAAAATGAATGTGAAAAGCAGGAGTCAAAATTAGGAATCGTTAGAGTTAAATTTGCAGATGGGGCCATATGGCAACTGGGAAATGGGGAGAGTTGATCTGAAATTGCTTGTCCTGACGACTATGGATGTTGCAGGGCGTGACAAATGCGACAGAGCAGAGGACGTTTACCGCCCGACCAAAGCGATCACCGCTCGAGGCATGAATCTCGAATCGTGGACACGGACAACATACGACGATGTGAACGGGCGGTACTGTTAAGTCCGACCTTGAAATAAAAGGCGACGGGCAAAAGATCGCCATTCATTATTTCGATCAACTAGGACGAGTCCACTTTGCAAGGACGCTTGAGGCCCCCGGAGGCCGAAAAGACTTACATAATGGAGATTGAAACCTGTGTTTTTTAGTCAAATATCTTTTTGTTTCAATACTTCGGCTTCATCTCATCTAGTCGTCTATCCATATCCCTGAAGAATCCGGTCACGACTGTCGAGACCATGCGAAGGCGTGCCGCCTCGGTAGCCGCAGTCTGATTGATCGCCGCCGCCTCTGTGCGTCCCTCAAAGTTAAGCTGATTGGCGACTTTCTCCATATCGGCGGAACGACGAATACCCGAAAGCTGAATGCCCGCTCCCTGGCGGCTACTCGATGCTGCGATCCCGCTTCCGCGATCTATCGCGGCGATATTCTGGGATGCCTGTGTTTCATAGGCCCGGTTTATCTCACTCTGATAGGTATTCGATGCTTCAACCTTCTGATCCGCTACATTCTGCGTGTTTGTGTTATGGGAAGCGGCATTATCAAGCGTCGTGGAGTTCATTCGCTTATTTGCTTCCTGCATAACGTGCTGACCGTGAGACCAATCGTAGAGTTCGACTCCCTTTCTGATCGGTACGGTCGTTCCGGCAATGGATGTCCCGCCGGGAATGAACTCGTATTTCATCATTCCGAAGTTTTGAAGCATTCCCTGGCTGCGAAGGTTCGTTTCCTTAGCCGCATCGAAGATACGTCCGTCCTGAACACCCTGGGCTTCGGCCTGCATTCCGGTGATCTCTCGTCTGGTTGCGGCCGAACTGCTTGCGATACCAAAGGTTTTGTTTGCCTCGGCAAGCAAGGTTTGCGTCACCTGATTTGCCCGGATCTGTCCGAGATTGGTAACAAGCCCGCCTTCGACACCGGCGACGGATGAAACCAGCCGTGCATCGGTGGATTGATTGGCGGCCTCAAGGGCCTTCTTCGCCGCGGCTTGTTCAGCATTGTAAATGCCCTGAATCTGAGTATTCTCGGCCTGACGATGCAAAGCTGCTCCCGCAACCACTCCGTAAGTCTCAAGGGCAGTCCCTAATGTGGAAAGCATCCACCCCATTGAGACCTGCGATACTCCTTCATAGACCTGCCCTCTGAGAACCCGATAGCTCAGCCACGGGACAAGGATGAAACAGAGACTTGAAACAAAGAACATTGCAGTGACTATCAAGGCGCTTGAAGCCGGGTCGTAGTTGCCGTTCGTGATTATCGTCGCAGTAGTGGGGTCAAGCGAGAACACACTTTCACCGTTATAGATCGAGAGAGCCAGAAGGCCGATCCCATAGCAGATATACAGTGTTACCTCTTTGACAATCGGAAATGCAAGAGCGAATGTGCCGACACCCCAACAGAACGGATAGAAGATCTGATTGGCGAACTTCTCGTCGAATCCGAAAGCCGAAAGCACCGGAGCGGTGAGTTTCAGCCCAATGAGGATGAACAACCCTGCAACCGACAGGAAAATGGCACCAAACTTTATAATATTCTGCCCGATCACCATAAAGGTGAACATGCGCGGCATATCCCATCCGAGAATATTCATTTGGCTTGTAATGTCCTTTACAGACGATTCCTTGTCTGTGATGATGCCGACCATGCCCGGTTCACCGTTGGGAAGTCTTTCCGCGAGAAGCTCATTGGGGTCTTCAACCGCAAAGTTGTTTTTCACATACTGCTTCATCTTCTCGTCAAACTCAGTGACGAGTTGGCGATTATAGCCTCGCATCGGCCGTGCGAAAAACTTGCCTGTTATTGTGATAGCGTCAATGATGAAGGGGCTTGCTCCGATAATGACCATAAAAATAACAGTCCTGATGCCCCAGGCGACAAGCTGCTCCGGGCCGAGGCCGCGATTGTCGTGAAACCGCCGAATAAACGCGACGATAAGGACAAAGCTCGCGATCATCCACGCCAGGAATGTCAGGATCGGCATTAATGGCCTGATTATTGTGTCCAGCACGGATCGAAACAGCCATTCCTGTCCCGTTCGCATAAGATTGGTGATCTGCTCACTGAAACCCGGTGCGGGAGGTTTCGGCGGGATCACGGGAGCCGAAGGCGTTGCGGTCGGATTTGCCGGATATTGATTCTCGAACTGCTGCAATATCGGCGCCGGGCTTCCGTCAAGCGGCGGCATGAATGGTGAATCCGTATTGATCATTAAGATCAGGTCATTTGCCGTGACGGGTTCACCGTTCATCGTTCCGATCGGTGTCTGTCCCTGAACGCTTGGTGGGCGAGGGGGACGAGGCGGCTGTTGACCGACCGCCGTCGTCGTAAAGAGGCAGGCCAAGAGGAGGGGCGTTATGGGGACTGTGAGAACGGCCAACAGACCGCTCAATAAGTTTTTGAGTTTCATGATCTTCGTTGTTAAGCTACATCGCTGCTTTCTACGGAAGCGGATTTTGATAGACATCCTCATTCCAGACCTCGTATTGTTCGAGTTCACGAAGAAACGAGTCCGAGGCTGTCGTTATGCCGGTCATCATTTCAGTTGTCCGGCGGATCTCCTTGCCGAACTCGGTCATCTGCTCGATCTTGAGGCCGTATGCAATGAACTTGGTCTGTATCTTTGCTTCGAGTTCGCGGAGTTGGCCTTCTACCGTAGTAATGCGCAGGTTTACCGCAAGCATCTGGTCGATAAGCGACTGCACGCCATCCTGGTTGGCATCCGGATTGGCCGATATCGCCCGTGTCGCGTCAGCGATCTTTTCACGTTCCTCATAGAGCTTTGCCAAGTCAAGCAGAAGGTTCTCTCGGTCAAAAAGCATCCTTTCAAGTTCCGAGTCGAGTTTTGCGAGGCGTTCGAGATTGGCGAGATGTGCGTCGGCGCTGCGGCCGATCGAATGACGCAGGAAATCGTCCAAATCACGTTTGTTCGCTTCCATATCGAAAATGCCGTTTTTTAATCTCCGCGCGATATTGACTACCGAATGTATCTGACTCGTTATCGTCGCTTCGATCCGTTTCTTCAGTTCAAAAGTTCCACGAATAAGTCGTCCAAGTGTCGCGTAGGTCGTTATCAGCTGTTTATGCCGCATTACCTGTTCATCGACCTTGTCGAGGATGCCGCGAAGGTTTGTAACGCTTTCGACCATCTTTTCGTATTGGCGAACAGCCTGTTCGTAAGTTCGTATATAATGATTGATCGTTTCGACCCAGCGGGCGGCCTCCTCAACTCTTTTCGCGACTTGAAGTGCGTATTGTGTTGGATCAAATACCGTCCATTGGGCGTGTACGGGTTTCACGTCGAGACCGATCAGAAATGATGAAAGAACCACGCTGAATATCAGTTGGCGTAAAAAGCTTTTTGTATTTCGTTTCATTTTCAATTCTGCCCTCCCGTGAGTTCGTATATGTCAGCCTCCGAGAGTTCTGTCAGGCCAATAGCGGTAAGTCCGCTCGGATATTTATCGGCGAGCCAGGTGACTATCAATTCAAGCGGCAGGTCGGGGCGCAGGTTTTCGACAAGGCGGCGGGCGTTCGCTTCATTGGTGTCATTGGTATTTGCCCAAAGCATTACCGGCGAAAGATGTATCTCAGCCATCTGAACTACCTTGTCCGAGCCGCTTCCGATGACGAATACCCATTGCGTAAAGCGGCCGTATTGGTTCCTGATCCCGCGAATAGCTGCTATGGTCTCGGGAGCAAGTTCGCAGTCGTCGGCCAACCTTTCAAATCCTCCGATCTGTTTGCCGACTATTTTCACACCGGAGTTCTTGACGAGATCGATCCCCGTGATATTCGGCTGCTCGGGCGTGCCGGTAAAATGCTCGTAAGCCTGAGAGAACAAAATGGTCACTAAACCCTCCTTGCGGCCCGTAACAGTTGCTTCTGCTATAAGCTCCTGGATAGCGGGAAAATGCTTGTTTATCTCCCGCATTTCGTCACATAAAAACAAGATAGGCGTTTTCTGGTTTTGAGCATTCTCCTCGCCGATCTCCTGCATGATCTGGGCCGAAATACGAAAACCGACACTTTCGCGTATCTTCTCGTCGAGGCTGCTTATGCCGGATAACTCGAATACATCGAACATTGAAGGTTCGTCATATTCGGGATGCGTCGGAGCGTTAAGCCAAGGGTCTTTTCGATGGATATTCAGCTTAAGATAAAGCTCGTTGGCCTGTCTTTCTTCGCCGGCGTTCCAGTGATAGCTCTTGAGGATGTCGAGAAAATGCCCGAGCGTCGGCTGAAACTTTGGACGCCCGTAACCATTCCGCGAAACTGCCATCTTATAGACCTCATCGATGACGGTCGCAGCCACGGCGCTGGTGATCGCGTCAGTTTTAGGGGTCTTGCTGAGGATCAGGATGTCCGTCAGGACCATCGCAAGCTGTCTTTTAGTGGGAGGTACGCCGTTCTCGATCCCCGGATAGTTCCAGATATTGATCGGCTTTGGGTCTTTCTCGGTGAACTCGATATGCCGGCCGCCAAAAAGTCGGGATATGGGTTTGAATGAGTGGCGGTAATCCATCACCCTCACTTTTACGTTCCCGCGATGTGCCCGTATATCGGTGATCAGCATTGATGCCAAAAACGACTTGCCCTCGCCTGATGCCGCTGTGACAATAACGGTCGGCGATTTGATCAGCGAGCGGTCGTAAAGATCGAGACCGAACATCTGGCCGTTTGGGGTCGTGAAGATGCTGTGCGGCCTTTTGCTGCCTCTCCAACTTGTTTCGGTTGGAACGAAGGCAATAACGGAGTCCGCCGTTTCGGTAAGTTCCTGCCCGGTTCGCCTTGAGGACAATTCCCCCGCCAGCATCCTCGGATACAAAACTCGCTGACGTATAGCATCTTCGCGAACTGCATCAGCACCGATCTTCTTTCGGATGGCCGAGATAACCGCGTCGCAGCGGTCATCAAGGATCTTTAGCTGACGGCGGGCTTCCTTTGCTCCTTTTGACCTTTCAGCAAAGACGATGACATTCATCCGCAGACGGCATATCTCCTCGTTGTCCGCTTCGACCTGTTCGAGAAGGTCTTCGAGGTCGGACTTGATGACCACGGCGTCTTTTTTGAGGTTTCGGAATCCAAGCCACGTATTCCGGCTGCCCTCGATCCGGTCGATCCTTTTTTGGAGATCTTTCTTTGCAGCCTGTTTCTCGTTGGTCATAAGATCGACGACGATCTCATGTGGAAAACAGAGGTTTCTTGTAGCGGTCAGATACCGCATCACATCGGCCGTAACGAAGCCATTCGGCAGGCTCTTGAGACTGACAAGGCTTGCCGGGGTGCCGTTATGACGAACATACGAATCGCCGCCTGCCTCGATCCGGGTACTCGCAATATATCTCCTTGCATCCACACGCCCACTCTTGGATAGGATCGGAATATCGGCGTGGTCGCGTCGATGACTTTCAAACAGGTTTGAAAGCACTTTCTCAGCGTCCATTTCCCTAAGACTTAGTGACTTTGGGAAATTCGCCTCAAATGCCTGAAAGACCCGAAGAGCTTTTGTTCGGCACTCCCTCTCGGCTTTGAGTTCGCGCTTCACTACTCCTTCGCCGAGAGAATTTCGAGTTTTCAAGACAGGCGTTCGGAGAAATTGGATCAGACCGTTCTCCCCGATGGTGCGAAGAATCGAAGGTAATGTGCTTCCAATGATGCCGTTATCGGCTCTGTCTTTAGTGGGTACGCGTATCCAGACGCTCGCCGTCTGCCGCATGACCTGTCCCGAACGGATAGCTTCTTCATATAGTGAAAGATTGGTAGCCTGAAGAACGCAGGCGATGGGATCGCTCTGACTCGTATTTCTGGAGCGAAGATGATCCTTTAACACCTGCCCGTCATCGACAGCGTTTTGAAACCGGAATTGAATGATCGTATTCGGCGGTTTGTCGAACTTCAGTATGGTCTTCAGGTCCTCGATCCGCTGTTCGGTCAGCCGGCCGTCATCATATAGAGTGTTCGCCGGATCGAAACTGTAAGCCTTCCCGAAGCTGCCGTCACGGTAACGGATGATATTGCCTTCGAGACCGACTATCTCGGTCGGGAATAGCCTGCCGCTGTCACCTGTGATTTCGGGCGAGGTCGAGGCTTCCGATACCGTTTCGATCTTCCTTGAATTGTTTCTATGATGGCGAAAATGCGGAAATACCCGTAGCCCTATAACCAAACCGATACCGGCGAATAGAAAGCTGCCGAATAATGCCGCTGCGATATGCGCGAATGATAGATTTGCTGTATCCATTTATTTTTCCTTAATCGCGAGCTGTTCCTTGTAATCGCGGATCCAATCCGAAGTCTCCAGTTCGGAATTGAGCGGTGGCCTGAAAGAAGCATTCCTGTCCGCCATCGCATCGAACTTCTGAGACAGCCAGCATTCGGGTTTGCTCAGGCGGAGATAGTTGAATGTTCCGAGCAGAATAAGGAATGTAAATAAGCCAAGTGGGAAACCAAGCGGCACATATCCGAACCAAAGTCCGAGGACAAAAGGCGTCAAATATGCGGCGGCGGTCGGTATCAGGATGTACTTCCAGTCGGTCGAATACACGCCGAACCGTTTTAGTCCCCGAAACACATTGGGTCTTGTTGCTCGTCTTCTCATTTGTTTCTCCTAAAAGTTGGTGTCGATGCCGACAGCACGACCCTGGGCAAGCTGCCAGAAGACCGCGACGATGGTTCCGAAAGCGAACGCCAAAAGCGATCCGAAAGCCTGATTGCCCCATTCCTTTCCCGTCATCTTGTTGTATATCGCCCAAGCAACACCGACGGCACCGAGACAGAAAAGGATGATCGCCATCAGTTTCAAAGCCTCGCGGATTATATTCGAAAGGTTATTCGCATCACCGGTAAAAATCGGCCCCTGTGCAAAGAGCGCGGTTGAGAGCAAGAGCATTACGGCGACCGGTGCGAATCCGGGAATCGCCGCTCTTATTGTTTTTATTAGTTTCTTCATTTTGTCCTCGCTGGATTTATTTCATGACGCTTTTAAAAACTTCCAAAGAAACGCCAACGGAGTTGCTCGCTTTGCAAGGCTCGTGCCGTTCCGATGAAGCAGCCGCTGGCACACTGCTTGCGAACGACCCGCCTCATGAGAAAACAAACCTTCATTGCCGCCGTCCTGCTGTTTGTCGTATTTCCTGCCTTTTCGATCCCGCTTAGATCGCAGACGCGTATCAATTTCACAAGAACGTCTCTTTCAAAAATGGATGTTCTCTTACGTGCCGAACTGTTTGAGAAGACGATCGACGATGCCGCCCGAAAGGAAGGTGTAGATCCGCTCATTCTGTGGACCATCGCCTATAACGAGACGCGGTTCCGTCCGTGGCTCACGAGTCCGAAAGATGCTCAAGGCCTGATGCAGTTCATACCGACTACCGCCAAAAGGTTCGGCCTTGCCGATCCTTACGAACCAACGGCGTCGATCTTTGCGGCGGCGAGGTACGTGAAGTATCTGGACGAGATGTTTGAACGGAAGATGGAATCTGTCCTTGCCGCCTATAACTCCGGCGAAGGGACCGTCCTCGCTTATCTTCATGGCCGAACTCTTTTAGCCAACGGAAAGCGAATAAATCCATCACGAAGAAGAACAATAAACGGCATTCCGCCTTACAGGGAGACCATCGATTATGTGGCAAACGGGAAAAGGATATATCGCTGGCTTGAAACTCAAGGCAAGTTTCCGGGTTTCAAGAATGAAGCAACCGCCGACAGCATCAGGGAGACCTTGGCGTCGGGGCGAAGTACGTCCCAAGTAAGTGATTCCCCGATGGCCGGGACGGTCAATGTTCTCTATGATCCGCGCTCGGGAAACCGTTATCTGGTGAGTGATCAGGGTGAGTTGCGTTCAATCAAACAAGGCGGAGCTGTGATCATAGCTCCGGGAGTCCGCGGACTTCCGACTCAAAGTGCCAGATCTACCTTTGCGGGGATCCCGCCGTAGGGCCGTTGACTGGTTCGCTTCTGCTACGCCTCTCCGCACCAACGGTTCGGTTTTGTTCCAAACTAAGGAAAAGACCCTTGAAAAACAGCCATATCGTCTTTGGCATTGGTTTTGCGAATACGACGAACACGAGCGGCATATGTCCGCAGATGAAATGATGAAAGAAAAGAATGCAGATACTATAACAACAGAAGCTCCCGCCACAACTGACATCCCGCTCTATCTGACGCGCGACCCTGATGACGTGATTACGATCTCGTCGCTGTTCAAAGCCGTATGGATACTCCTGATAGTTCTCACCTTAAGCATCGGTATCAATGTTTACCTGTCATTGAGGAAGGCTGACCGGATCGTCGTTGACAAGTCTTCGGGCCGCGTCATTGAACTCAATAACCGCGATTACGGATCGACCGAGACGGTAAGCATCTCTCCCGACAACCCGACAGCAATAGACAAGAAATATCTTGTAGGGGAATTTCTTACCGCCCTTTATGAAGTCGAGCAATCGACACGCGAAGGCCAGGTGAACAAACTTCTGAGAATGCTCGACCCCGACCTCTCGATCGCAATGGCGACCCGTCTAAAACAAAACGGCGTACTCGCGACTGAAAAGGCCGAAAGCGTCAATTCGTCGTGGGAGTTACAGGACTTGACTGTAGATGAGAATGATCCTTATGTTCTCCGGGCTATCGGCGTCAGAAAGATACGCCGTAAAGCGGCGGGACGCGATGTCGAGGAATCCGTCCAGTTAAAGGCCAAGTTCCTGCTCAAGGACAGCCCTTCTTCGCCCGTGAGAAACGATAACAATCTCAGAACCGGCTTTACGATCCTGCGGTTCCGGGTTGAACCCGTTAGCGGAAAATCCGTTGCGCCAATAACTCTTATTGCCGACGACGCGGAACAAGAGGTTGCGGCCTCAACCATAAATGAAACTCAGGATCAATAGAAGCATCAACTAAAACTTAATAATCATATGAACAAAATATTTTCAAAACTCGCTCTTGCCGCTTTATTGCCGACGATCATTTTCGTCGGATGGGCAAACACGGCGGCCCAGTCAAAACCCGTTCCCGGCAAACCGAAAGCCGTTGGAAAGATCAAGCCGAAGGCTTCCCCCAAACCGGCCGCCGAACCGTCTGCGAAAGAACTCCTGTCTCCGCAGGCGGCACAGGTCGAGATCGTCACTCTGGCCTCGCCCGACAGGTATTCGGGTTCGGCCAGAGTGACGGTCAATCCGAAACAGCCCACCGTGATTCGGCTTGGCCTTGCCCAAAACGCCGTTTCGATCGTTGAGTTTCCGGCGTCTGACGGCATGTACTATATTCACGAGGGCAACCCAAAACTCGCTTCCGTATTTCAGTCGCCGACAAAGGAGACCGACAGGTCGATCACGATCTATCCCGGCGAATCATTCCTGCCGTCGCGTGACGGCAGCGCCTCGACCGCTATCAGCCTCCAGATGCGGTCGGGGCTTGTTCTTATCCTTGAGTTGGTTCCAGTCAACGAACTTAGAAAGAACGCCCATCGCTGTGTTATCACCTACGACCGCGAGGCGGTGATCGCGGCACGAAGGACAGCAGGGCTTGCCTATGATCTTGGCGGAGAAGGCAATGCCTCCGCCCCCTTGAACTCACGCGCGGTCTCAAAGCTCGTTGGACCCGCTCCGACGCCTGGGCCGGTATTAGCTGAAAAGCCGCCCGATACGGATCGTCCGATAAGTACCGCGCACGTGGGTTTCGGAAACTCCAGGAACACCCGGAGTAAGGGGTCGAATAAAAAGAAAACAGAAGATGAGATATCCGCCCTCGCCAACAAAAGGCTTGCCGAGGCTATCCGGGAGCCGAAGAAACATCTTGGAGTTTGGTCAAAGCCGCAGCACGGCCTTGAACTTGCAGTTTCCCGCATCACTGAACTCGATCCGGAATCTAGGCTCGTAGTTGTAGCAATACGCAACATAACCGCTTCAAATCTGAGGCTTGTTCCCGGTTCGCCGGAACTTCAGGTCCAGACAGCGGACGCAAACGGGAACAGTATTCAAACGACACGACTTGATATCCGGTATGTAGAAGCTACCACGCTCGAAGGGCTTGTCCAGCCGGGTTCGACCGTCTATTTCGCGCTCGTTTATAAGGCCCCGATCCTCGGCACGAATCAGAATGTCCGTGTTTTGGTCGCCCACCGCGAAGCGGCTGACGCGCCCGTAACCTCAACTCTCGGCGATCTGAAAACAAAGGAGTAAATACAGAAATGGAAGAAACAACGCCCAAGCTAACAGAAGTGCCTTCAGCCATGCCCGGATTTGAGGACGATGACGCAAGAGAAAAACTGCTGCTTGAGAGCGCTTCGGACGAACTCGAAGACGCGGAGGATGATGAGATCTCGGACATAGAGGAATCCGCCGCTAAACCGTATAAGCGCCGTTGGCAATTAGTAAGGACATTTGCCGCGTTCGCTGCTTTTATCTGCCTGATGGTTGTCGGTCTTATGTGGTTCTTCGGAATGGGATGGTTTTCCAAGCCGCAGCCCCAAGCTTTGAACAGGACCGATCAAAGAGAAGCTCAGGCACAGCCGATGACCGAGGACGAAAAGCTGAGAGTGGCCCTCAGTATGGTCGGTACTCAAACGGCTACTTCTCCCCATAATCTGAGTCCGCATCTTGACCCGGACGGAGATACCCAGATTGGCAAAGATATACTGATCGGGGCCGAACCCGCTGATCTCCCCGTAACACCTGATATAGATACCGGTAAGAAGACGTCGAACCCGGGAGAGTCGTATTCACTGCCGCCAGCCGCAGAATATAGATCGAAGGGCAATACCACTCCGGCAAAAGGCTCTCAAACCACCGAAGCAGAGATCGAGCCTCAAAGTATCTCAGTATCGAAAGCGACTGATTCTGATGGCACTCGCGGCCGGTCACTGTTCTTTGGTATATCGAAAAAGCCCGCTAAAGAAGATGAAAGCCGTCAATCCGCCGAGCCTTCAAAGATCACCGAAGCGGTACCACCGGAGTCTCTTCGACCGGCTCAAATACCATTCGGAACAATGCTGCCGGTACGACTTGTTGGCTCTATCTATACGCTCCGCAATTCCGGTGGTTTCGTCAGGATGGAATTGACCCGCCCCGTTGAAGGAAAAGGATACGCCTACCCCACCGGGACAATGATCATAGGAAACGTACGCAGCGGCGAATCCGTGAGAGCCTTTGTCACAATAGTGGGTCTCATCGAACCCGATTCCGGCGAGCTTGTCAGATTCAGCGGCGAACTTCTCGGCACGGACGGAGCTTCGGGGATCGAGGGCAAGCGTCGAAGACTGACAAGCCAATGGGCGCGTTTTTTCAGCGGCTTGCGGGACACGGCCGCTTCGGTACTTGGATCGGTCGGAGCGATCCGATCCGGCAGTACAGTCATTCTTTCGGAACCTATGCGTCGCGGCACGGACTCAATGACCGAAGATCTTTCGAGTGCGTTCCTCAAGAACGAACGGGAAAACACTTTTCTGGAAGTTTCGGCAGGAGCGAATGGGTATGTTCTTGTAACCGGCCTGCCTGAAAACTCTGTTGCCGCGAGACTCCAACCTTTACGGGAGGCCACGAAGGAATGATCCCCCACGATCCGAACCGGCCGCAGATCGATCCGCGTCATCTTGTAACGACGGGCCGTGAGCTCAAATTGTACGAACTGCTGTGCGGCACGGGCTATGTGCCGGGCGAAGAAGTTTTTGGGGATTTCTGCGAAAGCCTTAAGTCGGGACGTGCCTGGCTGATATCTGGAATACGCGGGAGCGGCAAGACCGCCTTCCCCGAAGCTCTCGCTCAGGCCTGCAACCTGACGATGTGCGTTGTGTCGGGACGCGACGGCTTGAAGCAGGAAGAGATCCTCTATGACTGGGACCGTGAGGAACAGGAAGTATGGATGCGAGAGAGCCTCGCCATAGCAAAAGGGCTTCCCGAAGGTGAGCAGCCCGTATTTCTCGAAAGGGCGCGAAAAATGAAGTGGCAAAGACAATTCCTGATACTCGGTGAGGTAGGTTTGGCGTACGATCTTGCGGGTAAGGCGGCTGATTCAAAGACTCCGCCGCCGGTATTACTGCTTGACGAAAGCGATAAATTCGGGGCAAGTATCGAAGATTCGCTCCTTATGCCGCTCGAACGCGGACTGATCTACATACCGCGATACGAGGATGGCTGCATAGGTATCACCGGCTGGGAATCCCGCCCGATCGTAATTACCACGTCCAACGATCTTCGTCACAAATTGAGCGGGCCCTTCATCTCACGACATATTTACAGCCGGTTCGCCAATCCGACTCTTGAAAAAGAACTGGAGATACTGCTTGCAAGAAACCCGGGTGCTTCATCGGCGCAGCTCGCCCTTGCGATAAAGCTGCTCGATGCGGTACGCGGGATAGCAGGAATGCAAGATCATCCGAGCATCCGTGAATCTATCGATGTCGCGGGAGCGTTTGTCAGGGATGCTGTCGAGTCCCTAGACGACGACTCTCTTACGAGATATTTCTGCTATTTCGTAAAGACCGGCGAGGCAAGAGAACTTCTCGGCCTCCAGCTTGATTATCTGCTTGCGATGACAAACGTATTTCACCCGGTCATTGACACCTGGCTTGCGGATAGAGATGTGACCTGGGCGACCCGTTGGCCGCAGTTGGCCGGACAAACAGGGAGTTGATGGTAATGAGAAAGATAAAAGAGAGAGCGAGGTCAAGGGAAAAACAGGACAAACCGCCTTATGACAAGTTGGCTCGGTTGCGAAGGCATCTCGATCCATCGCGGTACGGGGCAATTCTTTTTATTCTCCTCATTGTGGGCGTATATATCGCGGTAAGAGTAACTGTCCCGTCAGGAGCGGAACACGCTCAACTGCGTTTTGTTGAAAACGGCGGTGGCAAATCTTTCGAGGCCAACACCGGATCACAGATCTCATACAGGGAACCCCTTTCGGGAGCAGAATATGACACAGCATCGCGTCTTCGGGAACTCGGAGCTTTGGGACTGGCCGTTTCGCTGTCCGTTTTTGCCAAACAGGCGTCAACCGGAAATGCTCTTGCTTCCCATCACGACATAGTTCGGGAATTAGTTACCCGAAAACTGGTTCCGCCCGGGATCGTTGTGGAAAACGGTTCGTTACGGTCAAACATTAGCGATCTGCGTTTCGCCTATCGCAGTGAGCCGCTTTCATTTGAGATATTGGCCCTACCGAAAGATGGGGTGACAGGTTCGGCGCTGCTGATGCGGTTTCCACTGCCCGCAAGTGAAACGAACTCGATAATGTACTTCGGGTCTCAGAACGTTGCGCAGCCGCCTGTTCCATTCACCCCGATTGAACAACTTACAGCTACAGGCTGGAGGATCAGGCATTGGAGGGGTGACGCTTTGCCGCTCAATGAAGACGTTATCCGTGAACTCCGCGAACAGGACGAATGGCTGAGGTCTCAAAACTTAAGTCGATAAAAAAGGCATGTTTTCTCGTGAACGAATAGAAAGATTTGATGCGTCATACGGCATCCCGCGAAAGGCAAATGAGCAGTATTTGCCATCGTTCAATGCTTTCTGGCATTGGGCGGCGGATATCGGAAGGGGAGCATTTTCGATCTTTCTTGGACTGATCGGTGCCGGTCTCTCCATTTTCGCGGGCTGGCTTTTTGGGGAAGAGGGCCTCATAAACCTTGCATTTTGGGCGATGGCCCTGTGCTGCATCGGAGGCGGTTTCGTTGATGCGTATTCCATTCTCTGGGATTACCGAATAAGACGGATGAGTACCGCACACGGGTCCGCTCGCTGGGCAAAGGCAGCCGATCTGGTCAGGTGCGGATTGATGAACCGTGTTCGCGGCCTGCCCCTTCCTACGAACGCTCTGCCGATCGCCAAAGCCTTCGGCGGCCGGGACATCTTTTTGCCGCCAAGCCAGTGGCTCCGGCATTTTGTCATGTTCGGGCCGACCGGTTCGGGAAAGTCGAAGACTTACTTTATCTCGATGATCCGGGCGATCTTGGGAAAATCATCATGTCTCGTTTACGACCCGAAGGGTGAACTCTTTGCGCAGACCGCAGGTTCCGCGAAGCGTGTGTTCCGTCTTGATCTCAATGATCCGACAAAAAGCGACCGCTGGAACTTCATTCCGAAATGCCGGAACGATCCCGCCTTTGCCTGTCAGGTAGCGGGGATGATGATCGGCATCGAAAGCCGCCGTAAGACCAACGCCGATCCGTTCTGGGGTGATGCCGAACAGATCGCTCTTACCGCGATCCTCCTGCACATTGCAGAAGTCTATCGGGAGAAGGCAATACCGGCATTCGCGGCGGATTTTCTTTTGTCGCATGGAGAAGACGGCAATGACGTGTTCGCAAAAGCAATGGAGAACTCTCCGAGCATATATGCGAAACAGGCCTACCTTGCATTTCGTCAAGCCCCTGTCCAGACACGCGGATCGATCCTTATCGGTCTTTACAATAAGCTCAGGCCCTTCACTCTCGCACCGGCCCGGATGGTGACAATGCTGCCCACTGCCGTAGAACTGGATTACGGATGCAGAAATATAGACTTTGCCGATCTTCGCAAACCGGGGACGGCGATTTATCTTGTCGTCTCCGAGGGAGCGGCGGATATTTATAAGGAGTTTATCGCAACATTTCTTGGACAGGCGGTAATGGAAATGCGGCTTGACGGATTGAATGAACCGGAACACCCGTGCTTTGTCCTGATCGATGAGGCCTATCAGCTTAACGTGGCTGAAGTAAAACGCATTTCCGGCATCGGTCGCGGCCGGGGTGTCGGTCTGGGACTCGGATATCAGGATCTTCCGCAGATGTACGATCAATATGGCCGTGAGCGGGCGAATGCGATCCTCGGAACTCTCCTGACGAAGATCTTCCTGCCAGGCCTTGATGACGTTACGGCCGAGTACGCTTCCAAGCAGCTTGGGGATACCACTATTCTCTCAAAGACATTTCAGGACTTTCCGGGCAGGAAATCTGACAACACGCGATACGCCGAGCAAAAACGTGCGCTGATGCAGGCGTCCGAGATCCGGCAGATAGCCAGGCATTCGGAAGTATTGATACTAAGCGATACCGCTCCGCCGATCGTTGCCGCCTCGCGAGTGATCGACTGGGACCCTGGCGTCCAGGGCGGCATCCCGATTCGCTCGACGACTCGGTTCGCCACCGCCTCGCTGAGCAAGATGT
>CAZOXY010000014.1:25215-65310 GCA_964583955.1 uncultured Chloracidobacterium sp.
TCAGGGCCGCTTATCCTCCTCTCGCGGTTCTCAAGCATTCATACGCGGCTAAACGAAAAGGCGCTCCGAAGGAGATCCATCTTGGCGACATCGACTCTGCGTTTCTACTGACGGCTGCTCCGCCTCCTGTCACAAAAACGGGATCTGACAAAGCAGAAGCCTACGATCTCATTTCCGGGCAGGTGGAAAATGTCTTTACCAATGAAAAGCTTGTCGCGGCAATTAAGGTTAGAGCGAATACAGGTCCGATTACTACGTCCGAAGAAACAGACTCCGAAGGGTCATTCAAAGAAACACTTAACGACCTGCCGGGTGAAGTCCGCCTATTGCTGGCGCAACCATACGAACAACCTTCCTTGCAATTTGTCCACGGAGCGGCCTAGACCTTAATGCTGAAAACCTTGAAAATATCATTTGTTCTGGTCCCGATGTCCGTCCTGCTGGTTGTCGGGGTCTATATCTACTCCTTGTGGGCGTCCGATAGAGCGATGAAAGCGGACCTTCCGGTCGAAGCGGCCGATGTGATGATGCGGGATCTTCTCTCATTTCGCAAGAAACGAGGCGGTTTTCCAAAAGACCTTAGAGAGTTGGAAGGTATGGTTTGGGAGAAGAAGCAAGGTCGTATTTACTCAAACAAGGATCGTGGCCTCTCGCACCGGAATTATCATTATCTTTATACACGAATCAGTCACCATCAATTTACCCTCTGGGCGATCCCGACGGGCCGACAGCGGGACGAAGCCGCGACGCTGTTTCTCATCGTATCGCCCAGTTCGCACCGGCGCTGGAAGGGGCCGGCCTTAGACCCTGAAGATATCAGATCTTTGAGTATTCAGCCTTCCGCAGATCAGTTGACTCTACTAGGACTTATTGAACAGCCTGCACCCAACCGTCAGAAAGATTAGAAAGGATACTTGCCGTACTTAAAAACCCGTTTTAGCACCCCGGAATTTGGCCTGTTGATTTCATTTTCATAAAGCAGGGTGGTCTCGACTTCGATCCGTTAGCGTGTGTATATTTCGTGGGTTCGATCCTGACGGCCGATCGTGTTCTCTAATACCCTTTCAGTAACCGGACCGCTGCCTCGCGCATGATCTATAGATAAACGTGACACGGCCTTTCCGATGCCGTCTGAAAGCTCACGGCCGAACGTCTTCATTGATTCAAGATCGGCTTTGCCGGCAAACCCGCTCCTCGCCAGGCTCGCGTTGAGCATTAAAGCGGTACGCTCCGCAAGCTCCTGATGATCGAATTTGGAACCTGATCTTACGAGATTGAGGATCTCCGATTTTAACTCTTCCCGAAACTCATCAAGGCCCTTAACGTCGATTTTTTGCACCAGAGCCTGCACTTGCTTTTCACGGTCAAGGTCGTTGTCAAAAAGCTTCGACTCCAGTCCTTCTTTTTGAAGCACGGCTCGCTGGTAAATGAAATCCCGCTCGGCTGCGGGCAGTTTCCGGTAAATATCGCTGTGGTCGAATGTGTTCTTGTAACGCAGTTCATCGTTAGGCGTCTTAAGGCTTTGAAGAAAATGTTTCGTAGCGGACAAAGAATCGCTCAATTGCCGTCTTCCGAGACGAGATTCAAGGCTGTCGATCAGCTGAGCGGCTTCCCGGCTTGGTGATATTTCACCGCGCATCAATGAATCTGTCTTTGTCTTTGCGTCGATCCCGACACTCAAATAGGAGAGCTTTGCGGCGGTCATTTCCGATGTGTAGTGGCGGGGAGAGCTTTCTGTGAACAGAAACCGCATCTCCTTAGAGGTAAGAGGGGACGGTGTTTGGGCCTTCTCCGTTTCCGGCAGGTTCTTCCATTCAAATCCGAGCTTCGCGTTTTCAAGGCGGATCCTTGATGCGGCGTCGATCACTTCTTCCTTTGATGACGCCCGTTCAAGCATTCCAGCGTATCCCCGGTAACGGGCATTGAAATGCCTCAGCCGGGATTCCGGCTGTTTTAGCTGGTGCCGGATATAGGCTGAGGCGAATTTGAGATCTTCAATGGCCGCTTGCTTTGCGCCCGGGTCTTCCTTCGCGGCGTGATATACTTCGTTCTGAAACGACTTTAGGATCGTATCTGTCGGGGTTCCGCTCTCCAGCATCTCATCGATCACCGGCAGCCGAACATCGATCCACCTGTCGAGTTCGTCCTTCGACATATCGGAGGCGAGCCGCGCCAGCGTCGTGTCTTCAAGTTCGATCCGCTCGAACTCCTGAATACCGCCGTTGCCGTGTTCCGGCTCAGCCTGCGTATGCTCTTCGTGATGAAGTGCATCCTCATACACGTTTTCCAGCGAAAGCTCGTCATCGGCTCTTTCGACCGGAATATCCTGCTGCTCATTGAGCGATTCGATCGCAACAAACCTGTCCGAAGGTTCAAGTCTGCCCATATCTTCGGCAAGGCTTGCAATCTCGTTGAATGTCCTGTCGAGTCGCTGTTCCTTCGTCTCATCTGCCGGAGCTCTTTCTTCCGTTTTCAGAAGGTCGTTCCGTCCTTCGAGCGCCCCGTATATCCAGTTAAAGACTATTATCTTTGTATCGCGATCGGCCGATGAACCGGCGATCCTCGTTCCGTGTTCGACAATCTGCGGTGCGATGACCTTTGCTCGTTCTTCTCCCACTAAGACGGAGAGCCTTTTGACGGCATACTCATTGGTCGCTATGGCAAGCGGCTGTGCTGGCGAAAGGCTCTCCTTCGGTGAGATCAGCACTCCGTCCCGTACTGTGGCTCCCCGCTCATACAGGTCTCTAATGAACTGCGAATGACCGTTCAGATGGGAAGCATGTTCGCTTCGGTTTCGTCCCTCGGTGTCTTCGAGCTTTGCGAGCAGCATTTCAGATCGGCTCACTGAAAGTATCTCGTTTATGGCTCTTTCTGTGCGAGGGTTGGAGTTAAGAATGGCCGTATGCTCATTGACATCTGGCTGCGATCTTACGGCAGCGGCTTCGCGGACCTTCATCGCGTGGCCGACCTTTTCAATCGCGAGTTTTACGACATCGGCGTGGCAAGTTTCACCTGCCCGACAAAAACATGAAATATTGATCGTCTGCCCTTCCCGAAACGCTTCGCCGAGTTTGACCATGCCGTCCCGAAGGCCGCTCTCATTCGACCTGTAGCTGTCCCGGAGACGTTCCGAATAGGCAATAAGGGCAGCGTCACGGCCGGCTCCTCTTGGTGCGATCTCGTTCCGGCGGGGCGAAAGTAAACCAAGTTCCGGCGTATGAATATTTCCAAGATCAAGAGACCGGCCCGGAATATCCCGTATTTCATTGTCTATGCGGGCTGTTACCCGGTTGCTAAGGTCTTGCTTCATTTCCTCATTCCCTGAACCCCTTATAGAATTTCCCTGCAATGAGGTCTATGAGCAAATGGCGTGCCTCTTCTCATTTGCAACTAGATGACGCCTAGCGTGAGTGTCCTTTGACCTCCCTATCAGAACGATGAAGAAGGACGCTTCGCTCCGAGTCTCGTTCCTGTCGTCCATCATCCGATCCGCTGTGTAAAGGAACAGCGACCTCTTTAGCCCCTGATAAGACCTGTTTTGGAGTCTCGAAATCTCTTAACAGGTCAGTAAGCGACCGAACCGAGCGGTCCACACTGGAATCGACAAGCGTTCGCAGAGTTTCGGTCTCCTTGGGATCGCGGGTTTTAGAGATACGCGACTCAAGAATTGCGATCTCGGCAGAAGTGAAGATCGGCTGATACCGGGTTTCGTTCTTTAAGCCCCTTAAGCTGAAGTAGGAAGACTGCTTGAACTCAGACGCGTTGCGGGAAGCAAATACCAATATCTCTTTCGCTCCCCTAACATCGTCCCTTAGCCTTTCCTCCTTGTCCGCGACCAACGATGAGACGGTTCGGCGAAGCGCCTTGTGTTCACGGCCCTCGAATAGTTCATCCAGCGCACGGTCGAGCAGCGAGCCTCGCCTCGGAAGATCAATGTCATGCAGGCTCAAATATGTGGTGCTTTTCGAGTTCCTGTCCGTTACCGCGAACTTCTGAAATCTCTTTGATTCCTGAAAGAACTTCAGGTCGTCGCTTGCCCTGCCGAATTCGACTTTCGCAACCACCTCTTTGGCAAGAGCGCGACCGGCAGTGATCCGCGTCCTATGCTCGGCAAGATCGGCAGTCGGATCGTCCTTCAGGACCCTTTGAGAAGCCGGACAATCTTTGTTTCCGGATTCAATGAGGAAACGCTGTTCCTTCCAGTTGGTTTCGTAGGTGTCCTTTGATTTCAGGCGAAGCGATAGCTTTTCGATCTCGGCTATCTGCTCCGGTGAATATAGGGACTTATCGGGAAGATCGTCAGAATGATCTTTCAGTATGCTCTCAAGGATCTTTGTCTTGTTCTGTTCAACCTTTCCATCCTTGTTAATGCGTGCAAGCTGTTCGTCCAGTTTCCCGTTTATCGCCTTTCGCAGATCGCCGGTTTCATCTGTCCTTTCGGCCCGTGTTGAAGCCGCTCCTTTTTTGGTAAACCTTGCAGCCGTTGTTTTCATTTTTCTAAGGAAGGAAAGTATTGGCCCTTCCGGATCCTTTTGCTCACGATCCAGATCTGCTAACGACACTGTTCTCTCACCAATATTGAATCGAAAGTGGTAGCTCTTCTCACTTAGCTCCCCGTGCTGCCGTTCGTAATTTTTTGACCGAAGCTCAGAGATATTCTTCCACGCCAGAATTGACCTAACATCGTCCTTGCTTCTCGGCTCTATTTCGCGCGACCTAACGAGGTCGCTTCTTACTCGCTCAAGATACGAGAATCTTCGTATATCCGGTGCATCAAGGCATTGATGCTGAAGGCTGTCGAGTTCCTCTTTCGTCAGCGACGGAATCGGAAGCTGGCGGCCGCTTTTTCGATATTCATTCCGGACCCGTTTCGCGTCCCGGATCACGTCGGAAAGATCGTCCTGAAGGCGGCTCCTTGCGGCCTCCTCCTTTGCCGTCATTTTGTAAAGAATGGTCTTGATCTGGTCTTCCGTTTGGGTTGGATGCTCCGGCTCGTTTCGACTCGCCTGCTGCTTAATCTCCCGAAGCGAAAGCCTCTTTCTTTTTCCGCTTGCAGGATCGCTCACCGTAAACCGCATTTCGTCGCCGTAATCGATTAAAGTATTTACT
The DNA here is from genome assembly GCA_964583955.1 of uncultured Chloracidobacterium sp. GTDB lineage: Bacteria > Acidobacteriota > Blastocatellia > Pyrinomonadales > Pyrinomonadaceae > OLB17. The sequence goes on from CAZOXY010000014.1 coordinate 30,325, forward strand.
CTTGTCTCGGCCTTAAGAAGTTCATATTCTGCGAGAATACCTTTTACGAGAATGTCCCTCTCCGCAACGAGCCGAGAGTCCGTTCTATTGATCTGATCGAACTCAGTTCCTCGTTCCGAATATTCCTGCTGCATCGCCTCTCTCTCTAATGGTTTTGATACTTTGTTTCGTGATCTCTCGCCGTCGATGATCGCCTCCATTTTCTCGATTGCGGCCTCGATCAAAAAGCCCGGAACAAGGACCTTTTCGCCGTCGTGGTTGTCGTAATGGGGAAGAGCTTCTCGCGGTATCTTGGTAAGGATTTGTCTTCTGATTTCTTGCGAGATGTACCGCTTCTGAATTGCGATATGAACATGGGGATTCTCGGTGTTCCGATGGATGGCTGCGGCCCACAAGAATCGCTCGGCGTTTGTCGCGGTTTCAAGACTCTTAATGGCGGCGCGTGTGATCTCCTTCAGAGCCTTTTGCCTTTGAGCTTCACCGGCTCCCAGTTTCCGATAGTCCTCGTCCCGAAAAGAGAGAACGAGATGATGCAGTTCGTCATTCGACGGAATGCTCTTCGCAATGCCAACCCTCATCGAATTATTCGCGCTTTCGACCGAGAGATTATCGCTGAAGGCGTTAAAAAGCTCGCGCGAATTCTGCGGCTCTCTCTCGATGTCCAGCTTGCTATGAGCAATGTAATGGACAATGCCGCGCGAACTGCCTCTTTTCGCCTGCACGCTCGCAACTATTTTCATAAGGGTTTCGGTTCGAAGATCGGCTCTTCCGGTGATGCCGGTGCAAGGCCTTGCAACCTTGTTGCGAAGTAGAGTTCATCAAGGAGCTGCGGCCCCGATTCGATACCGTGAAAGGCAAGACATCTGTCCAGGTCAAGGACCGTCTGAGCGATCACGTTCTTCATAGTTCCGTTTGCCACATGGACGATCTTCTCCCTGTTAGTTTCCCCGGGCAAGGTCAGCTCGACAAACTTGGTCAGAATTACGTTCAGCACGAACACAGAGAGACCCGACAGCGAGTAGATCTCGCGCAGGAAAATGTCTCTTTTCTGCTCTACTGCTTTCTGGTCGTCTTCGAGTCTCTGGATTCTGTCAAGAATCTCCGCGATGCGCTCTGAATCGCCGCCGTCCTGCCGGTTTTGTTCAACCAGAAGATCGAGCCGGTCGCGGCATGGATTCGCGCTGAAATGCTCGTATTTGTCGGACAGGGCAAAACGGATCATTCGGCGCACTATCGCGGCTTTGGCCTCGCCCGTTTTGTCAGCTATCTCGTCGAGCATTTTTTCGTCGGATTCATACGGCCTGACATGCACGGAACGGCCTTGCTTTTCATCAGGGTCTTTATCGATCTTGCTGATAATATTTTCTCTTTGTAGTTTCCTCATATTTTTGGCTTGTTTTGAACGCCCTCTGAGGTGAATCAACCATTGATTGTCACCGTATCTCCTTTCGCGAACATCAGCAAAACACGTGCCGCTGCGGTCGGTGACACGGCAAGCACGAGGTTGTCGCTTAAGTGACGATCCATAAGATGTTTAATCACAAAGAATTAAGCTCGGTGACAAGCCAAAAATGCGTTTTATCCTGTCGTACGGTGACAGCAGCTTTTTCACATTTTTGAACCAGCCCGCGTTCCACGGCTTATTTACTCACCAAAAACCCCCTGTCTATCACCTCCTTTTCCCTTGATTCAGGACTGGCACGGCAGTTGATTCGCACCTTCACGGATACAAAAAACAACCGGAAGGAGTCGATCAAAACCTATGTCAACAACCACTGAAATGAAGCCATCAACAAAGCAACCAATGCTTAAAATAAACCGCCTCAATTACATCAGGATCAATGCAAAGATCCTCGAAGCAACCGACCAAAAATTGAAGGAATATCTCCGGTTCGCCGGCGAACAAATGAAGGCAGAAGTCACGAACGATGACGTGATCGAATACGCTCTCAACCTGCTGTTCGATCGGGACTCGGCATTCAAATCCTGGCTCAAACGAAACCCCTAAAGCCGGCACACTATTCAGGCAGAAAACGCCGAAGGAAAAGCCGCCGGATAACCGGATCTGTAAACCCGCCCGTTGATCTCTTGAAAGGCTTGGAAGCGGCTGACTATCTTATCAAGCTCGATCTCGAATGATCTGATATTCAGCTCGTTCTCTTCCCTCGAAAGATGTTGCGCCAACTGCTTTAGATCATCGGCCGGGATATCGATCATGGCTGTCGAAGCCGCTCGCGCGAGCCTGTCGGCAGCCTCCTGAAGCGGCTCTCCGTTATGGCCTTTGATCCATCGCCAGGTTATATGATGACCTAAAGAGCTTTCGACCAATTGGTTCCAAAAAAGTCTGTTCGTTTTCATCCGGTTCAGCCCTGTCATGGTGTCAACGACATACTTTGAATCGGAGAAGATCTCGATCCTGCAAGAACGGCGAAGCTCGTCAATGGCACTCGCACACGCGAGTATCTCAGCCTGCTGATTGGTGATCGGACCAAGATATTTCGCTATTAGTTTCACTTCCTTGCGATTTCGATCAATGATGACTGCCCCGCAACCTGCGGATGCGTCGGCGGAGCCGTTTCCGAGGCAGGACGCATCAGCATAGATCGACACAACGGGCGTATGACACCCGGAGGCCGTGAAAAAGCCCTCTTCTTTTACAAGTCTCAATCCGGTCATGGTTTTACCTCCGGTGGATAGATAAAAAGATGGGCACCGGGATATTCCCGATGCCCTGAAACTAACGCAGATCCGTTCAAGGAACCCGATCAAAACTGATCTACATACGGTTCGTCGGCAGGCTGCTCCGGAGCCTCATTCGGCGACGCTTCTGCCGGCTCAGGAACCTGAGAGTCCGCATTGACCGGACCTGTATATTCGGATTCAGCCGGTTCCGGATTCCCGGTCTCGTTTGCTTCCGATGGCTGCTCGTCCGACCGGTTTCCGCCGACGAACTCGAACGACAACAGGGCTACTTCGGCGCCGGAACGGGGGTCGCCTCTCTCGGTTGTCCACGGCTTGAACGAAACCCTGCCGTGAACCAGAAGGGACGTTCCCGTTTTGACGTGTTCGGCGATGGTTTCGGCCGTTTTTCCGAAAGCACTTACTTCGTACCAGTGAGTGACCTGAATGCGCCCTTCTTTGGTGTTCTTGAAAGAGTTGGATGCGATCGGAAAACGCGCGACCGCCGTGCCATTATCCGAGTAACGCAGGCTCGCATCGCGTCCCGCATTTCCTAATATTGATACATTTGCTGACATGATTGATTTTGCTCCTTTGATTAACTTTCACTCCGTCCGGGAAGCGGCTGCCCGGACATTTTCGCGAAAGAAACTGTATTTCCGCTGCATGACCTGACCGCCGCTCCTTTTCAATGGTTTTGCCATTCAACTTTCGGGCCTACATTACTACCTGAACATACTGTCGCCGCTGCACCGGAACATTTTGCTGGTGCCGTGCGTGATCGGTTCCGCTCTGTGCCTTCAACTCCGTATCACGCGCCCGGACCGCGTCCCAGAGACGCTGTTTTTCCTGACGTGTGAGAGCCTTAGCCCCCGGATCGTTGTAGAGCGAGAACTTGAGATACCGAAGTCCACCCGACGTCGCTTTTTCGATCCTCCGAAGCCACTGTCTCGCCGCCAAGGAAAACCGGTCACGAAGGCGTACTTCCTGGGATTTTGCGACCGTATTCAGGGCCGTAAACTGTTTCAATGAGAGTCTGTCCGACTCCTTGAAGTCCGCGTACGCCCGTTTTTTAAGCTCCGCTACATCGGCTGTATCCGAAGTGTTCCGGATCGCCAGATACAACTCCTGATACGCGTCATGCCGGAGACTCCGCAAATGAAAATCACCGTATTGCCGACGCCACAGAAGCCTGAGAACCGCCGCCGAATACTGCATTTCCTCAAAGTCGGGATTGACCTCCTGACCCGAGACAAGTTCAACTGATTCCCCGTTGCTTAAAGTCCAAAGACGGCGAGCGGTATGGACAGCTTTTCGGTCATAGATCCGGTCAAGTGAAAGCGAAAGCCATTCCTCGAATTCGTGATCCGAAAACGGGTGTTTTGACGGCGCATTCCAGCTTGAAACCGGGATCGCCGCTCCGGTTGTGTCCGCCCAAGCTTCGGCTATCATTCGCCGTGCGTTTTGGACAGCGCTGCCGCCCATGGCGTGGCCGACAAAGAGCCTTCCGAGATCGGAAGCAAGGTGTCTCGTATCGGGCGGCAGACACGATGCATCGACCTCGCAGTCGAGATCGAATACGACAACCGAACGCTGTCCGCCATTCATCGTCAGGCCGACAATGCCGTTCTCGTTATACTGATCCAGATTCTCGAAAGTAAGAAAGTCACGGTCCATTTCCTCCAGTGATTTGTCGCCGTCCTCAAGATAGAAAGCGGCAAGATCGTCATATATCATCCGGCTCACCTTTTGCCCTCCAACTCGCTTCAGCACCGCTTTCATTTCATCGTCAAAGTTCGGACATCGCGCCGGCAGCGGCATTCGATCCGCAGCAGCCTCCCGAACCCGGCGCTGGTCGGCAACCGTAAGCTTTTGCTCGGGTCGCTCGAACTCCTCAAATCCGATCTCGCGGTCTGAATTTGTTGCTGTCACAGCTTCAAGCTGGATCCCCAGAAGACCCATTTCCATAAGCACGTCGCTAACTCCACGTTCCCTGATCTCGCGGTAGTAGTACGCCGCTATCTGCTCATACTCGAACTGGCCGGCATCCGGGCTCGCAATGGCCTTTACGCACCGAACGAACTCACGTCCGTCCTCTTCACTACCAAGAGTCTTTACCGCGTATTCGAGCGACATTATCCGAACGCGATCTATCGGTTCCGGTTCAAGCTCATCGGCTATCCTAACAACAACGTTGCCGAGTATCGCGAACTCCTCTAGTTCCATCCGACGGAGCGGATTGTTTGCGAGATGCGAACACCAGTCCTGCATCGGGGAGCCTGTATTGAGCGGTGAGAATGCAAGTATCGGGTTCTGCGGAGCGTGTTTCCTGAGCTGTTCAATATTCAATTTTTCTGCCATAACTTACCTCTTTCCGGATACATCGAACCGGAGAAAACGCGTGTATTTGAGGGCAGCGTTTTCAAAGCCCTGATTGAAAAAACACTTTCGTTCAGGCTTGAAAATCCCTTTCAAGTTTCGGCGGAAATTATATGGGGTTCACGCAAGGGCGCTGTTATTCGGAAATAAGTTCGTCCAGGCGTTTTTGAAGATAGGCGAAGGTGAGCGGCGCTCGCCTGTCGAGCTGCGCCCGTCCGGTACCAAGGCCGTCCGAGGGCAGAATTATCACTCGGATCGGATCCGAGACGGTATTCATCACTTCATCAAAAGCAGCATCTATCGCAGCTTTGTTGGATTCGAGCTCATCATCGGAAAAGAAGGCTTCCGCCTTGTAGCTCGGACTCTTTTTTGTCGGGATTCCGATGGCATTCGGCTCGCCCCGCATTGCGGCGGCCTGACCGCCAAGCCCCCGTCGCTCAAGATTGTCGCCAAACAGGAACAGCTTGTCGCGGTTTGCCCTGACGTATTCGCGAGTGATGAACTTTTTCCGTTCGACTTTATATTTCATAGAGATTCCTCGCAGCAAGGTTGCAATATAAGGATCCGCTCCATTTGATATACAAGAGGCGGACCACCGCCACGTCTCACGTTTCTAAGGACGACTGCGGCGGTCCGATGTTGGAAAGGTTTGTTAGGCAGGTCGAAGCCGAGGTAAAAGCTCCTTGATCAGTATGCCGCAGTCTGTGCGATCTCAGCGGGTGTGTCCGCCTGCGGGGGTATAACTGCTGCCGCTTCGTCCGCGCCATCATCGTCCCGCTTGTCATTCAGGAACTGAAATTCCTGCAAAGCTATTTCCGCGCCGGACTGCGGCTTTTTATCGTTGTCGAGCCACGGCCGGAACGTAAGCCGTCCCTGAACGTAAAGCCGATGCCCTTTACGGACGTAACGGGCTATCGTTTCCGCCTGTTTGCCAAAAGCCGTTACGCGGAACCAGTCTGTTTTCTTGACCTTTCCGTCCCTCGTGTTTCTGACGATGTTCGAGGCCATCGAGAAACTCACCAAGAAAGTCCCATCATCAGTGATCTTCGTTTCCGGCTCCTTGCCGAGATTGCCGATAAGCGATATGTTTGCTCCCATTTTATTGTTCTCCTATTTATTCTTAAGTCTGTAATCCGCCGAAAAAGGCTTCACGGCCCGAAGACGGCTTTTCAAAAGTGTTTCACTCAAGAACCGCCTTCAAGCCGTGATCTGTCCTCCGCTTATATTTCTGTTTCAGTTCCGGGAGATGACCATACGGTCGCGGATGCCGCAAGTCCCGCTTCTCCATTTCCATACCTGTAAACGAACACCGGCTTTCCACTGGACCTCGCGGTGTCGATCGCATGTTTCGTTCCTGGACTTTTGCCGTCCCAGACCGCGATGACCGCTTCGGCTTCTCCGACCATAATGTAGTTCCTCATAAATCCCACACGTTTCCCGTACCTGTCCCAATCGGCAAGATACTCCGTGAACGCGATGCCGTTCGAAGCCGCATATTCGCCCGCCAGCCTGTCAATGCCCCTTGCACCGCCCGATATAATGTGCGTCGGATTTATCCCGCTTTCTTCAATTGCCAGTGATATCATCGCCGGATCGTTGATCGTTCTGCTGCCGCATATCAATACCTTCATTCTTTTTACTCTCCTTCGATCTTGATGTTGAATTCGAAGCGACAACGCCCATCTGGGTATTTGCTTCACCGACTGCCGACAGCCTTTGTTTTCCGTTTAGTTGAAAGGGAAATGAATTTAACGCGAGCCAGCAGAAAGGAATATACAAGCCGTTCCGAAATGACGACCGAAGGTGTCAGGAACGGTGAGTGTCGTGGTCAAGACGTGATCGGAGAGGGTATAACCAGGCGGGCAAAGATATCGGCAGAAGGAAAGAAATGGTTCATTTTCGCACCAAACATGGTTTATTAATGCACCACGTACGCAAGAATGCACCATAGGGATTCGATGTCGGCGGCATTTCGGACGAAAATACCCGAAATACTTGAATCGATATGCCGCTTATTCTTGCGGTACAGCTATTGCTAACACCAATTCTATTAAGCGAGCAAAGGCCAAAAAATCGAATCCTACCGCCGTTTGGAACCTTGGCCGGATTATGGCATTTATGGAAATATCTCGCGATTTGGCCTTTTGACCTAACGATAAAAATTTAAGAAAACCCTTCGGTAAATCGGCTGGCTTTTTTGTCGAAGAGAGCTGGTCCCGTAGTGAACCCAACCTGCACTATTAAACCCGGTCTTGGGCGGATGGGGCATTTCAGGCAAGAGATACTATCTTGGGTGGGACCAGGTCTTTGGGTGAATATATTTGCCTTTTTGATTTCTCGGAGCGTCGATAAGGATTCGAGCAGATGGACAGGACGTTTCAAAAAGATAAGGGATCCGAAGCGATCCGCAATACACGAGAACCTGATGGCGAGGAGAAGGCCGGCGGAATTTCGCTCGCCTCGGCATTCGCTCTCGTTTTGCGGGTGCTGTACGGTCGTCGAGCTTCGCTTCCCGAAGGCGATATACCGGATGTCGCGCAGGATGCGATCCTGCGTCTCTTGAAGTGGAAGGAAAAATATTCGGAGAAGGCAGGTAGTATGACAATGGCGGAGTGGGAGTCATACACGGCAAAGACCGCCCACAATGAGATCAACCGTTCCTTTTCAAATCGAAAGAGAAAGTGCGAGATCCCGATCGACGAGGCGTCCCTGATGTCGGCACAAACCGCCGAGGGGAGATCCGACGCGGAGATGTTCTCGCTTGTTCGAAATGTTTGGCAAGAAACTTGCAAACTGAGTTTGTATCAGCGACGGGCGCTTTTGCTCAACTCTCCGGATCTCGTTATCTATTTCATCGAATTCGGAGTCAACGAAGCAGAGATAGTCGCATCCCTCGAAGTAAGCAACGAACAATGGATCGATATTTTGGAAAGACTGCCTCTTTCCGACGTTGAGATCGCCGCGATAGCGAGATCGCATAAGAATGACCGCGATCCGAGAGCAGCGACGCGGGCAATAAGGAAAGCCCGGTTCGATGCACGGAGGAAACTTGGAAGGTTAAGAAAATGACAAGCGAAGAACACCTGCAAATATCCGACATCCTTGCCTATCGTGAAAGACGGCTTTCGGTTGAGGACCACACAATGGCGGCGCGTCACTTGCTCCGCTGCCCGGAATGTCGGGACCGCCTCCCTGTTCCGACAGCGGATGAGTTTTGGAACTGTCTAATGGGGAGCGGTGAAAAAGCCGCCGAAGAGACGATTCGCGTTCCCGTTTGGATCGTTATAAAGGAGTCACTTGGCGGGGTATTGCTCGGTCAGCCGGCGATGAGGAACGCTGTATTTGCAAGTCTCCTCGCCATTGCGATATTGGGTTTTTCTGCTTTCCTGATGATGCCCGGGGGAACATTGGATGATGAAAATTTAGTTGCAGCGGTAAAAGACACCGACACTCGCGACATACTTGATCCGATGAGCCACGATGGGCCGGCTCGGGATGAGATAGTCAACCCCGACAATCCGGTATCGTCAACCGCGTCTCAAACATCGAAAGTAAAAAGGACCGAGCAAAATATTGCAATGTCCGATGCAGTACGGAACCGTAGAATACCCGGAGGAATCAACAATCGCAAAGCGTCCGCACCGGGATCCCGAAGAGAGGTGGAGACTCGCGGAAAGGCTCCATGCGGAGGCCAAAGATCGGTCGCTCTTGAAGCAAGGCAAACTGATGCGGGCCTACTGGTGACTTGGGAAAAGGTCCGTAATGCCGTCACCTACAACATCTATCTGTCGGATCTTGATGAAAGACTTATAGATCATTTAGAAACCAGTGACAAGACCTCATATCTCGTTACAGCTGAACTCGATCCTGAAACTACATATCGGCTAAGACTGATCGCAACCCTTGAGAACGGAGAAAGGATCGTCAGCGAAGCCCAAGATTTCAGGGTCAGCGATTTGATAGGGAAAGCTCCGTCGGCCGATACTATCAGGACGCGGAAGAAAACCGTCGCGTCGGTCCGCTGTGTGGAGGTGAAGCAATGAAACATTTCGTCTCAAAAAAGGAGTCGATCAATAAAAAGTGCCCAGCACTCGTTGTCCTAACGTTCTACGCTTGTCTTGCGTCCCTATTTGGCTTCGTCTTCGCGACAGATGCCCAGACGAACGGTGATTATCCTGTTCCGCCAACATTTACTGTTGAGGGTATTCCGCCGATAAAGAACGTGGACGTTGAACATCTGTTCTTCGAGCCATCCGAAATCAAAAACAATCTGATCTGGGATATTGATAGAAAGGACAGGTCGATCCTGATAACGGATGAAAGGTCGTATATCTATCGCCTCGATGCACCGATGGCGAAACCACTGCTTCTTTTAGATGGGCTTTCTCCGGCCAGGGTAAGGGTAAGTCCAAAAGGCGGAATTTTCGTTTTCGTTGACGACAAGGAAAAGCGGGACAGCTTTGAACTATATCTGCGGGACGAAAAAAGACAGATCAGAAAACTGACCTCATTTTCAAGTAAAGACGAATCGGTCGAATCCTTCGTATGGGACGAAAAAGGCAGAACGATCTTTTACGCTCAGATGGACTACGGAGCAATGATAACTCGTCTGTGCAGCCACGATCTTTCAAAAAGCACCTGTTTCGATATTGACCTGAAAGGCAACTGGAATGTGCTGGATTCGCACAACGGTAAACTGCTCCTGAGACACTGGAAGACATCGAGCAATCAGACACTACACCTTTACGACACCCTGTCAAAGAAGCTGAGTACAGTCGAAGATAAAGGTAATTCGACCAAAGGGTTCTTCGGTCAAGGGCGGGTCTTCTGGCTCTCAGAGGGATCATCTGAATGCAATACAGAAGTCTGTCTTATGTCGATGGATCTGAGAACCGAAAAACGTGCTCGGATAGAGCTGCCTTCGAGCATCGCAAATCTTCAGGATGTAAAGATCTCACCAGATAAGAAGTCATTCCTTATTCAGGAAATGAAAGATGGGATCGACAACATGAGGATCGGCAAGCTCAAAAATGATGCGATCGTGGAGATCGTGGCACCATTTGTTAAGGGCAATTACGTTATCTGGAATGCGGGCTGGTTATCCGACAAGGAGATCGTCTATACCACCGAGAACATTTCAAAGCCCGCATCCATCGAAGTATTCAACATCGCCACGAAACAAACAACCTCGTGGACAAAGGGACGGATGCCTGTCCAGTTGGGGAATAAAGTGAAACCGCCAGAAGTGATCCGCTGGAAGTCCTTCGACGGCCGCGATATATCCGGCTATGTGATCAGGCCGGAAAAGACAGAAGGTAGATCGCCGGTTCTGGTATTTGTCCACGGCGGGCCGCAGGTTCTTGACCGGCCGGTATTCAATTCACAAGCCTTAAGATTTGCCGCACATCTCGGGCTGACCATCATACACACGAACATTCGCGGATCAAGAGGCTTCGGGCTTGATTTCATGGATGCGGATAACGGAGCAAGACGAGGCGATGCCGTCAAGGATATTTCGGCTCTCATCGACTGGATCGAAAAACAGCCGGAACTCGATCCTAATCGAATAATCGTTCGCGGTGAAAGCTACGGAGGATTTGTTGCCCTTGCGTCCGCAATGCAGGAACCAAAGCGTGTAAAGGCCGTTATCGCTGAGTATCCGCTCGTGTCGATAAGAGGTTTGCTATCCCAAAGTTGGATCGATAGTTTTGCGATCAATGAATACGGCGACCCAAAAGACGAAAAGTTAATGAAAGAGCTTGACGCGCTTTCCCCCTTGAATAACACAGACCGCTGGGGCGGTGCGCCGTTGTTCATGACAAGAGGCGGGCGCGATACACGGAATCCCGAGCGGGATGTCCTCAACCTGAAGTCCCAATTACAGGACAGGGGGAACGAGGTTTGGTTCATATATGCCAAGGAAGCGGGCCACGGTGTAGCCGGACGTTACGTGACTGCGGCGATGTATGAATTTTTGAAAAAACAACTAAGGAGTAACGAAAATAAATGAAGAGAATAAAAACACTCGGTTTAGTAATGATGCTTTCCATTTGCCTTACAGGGAACATCTTTGCGCTCGGCCCTGTGACGAATGTAGGAACTATAGGGCTCGTGCCAGGATTGCTATCGTCAGGTCTCCAACATGTACTCTCCATGTTTAGCGATGACAACTGTCCGTGGCGTATCTGCCAGAATTGTCGCCCCAACAATGGAGAAGACGATGACGGAAACGGTAATTGCCGGCCGAAGGGTAATTAAAGGGAGTACAACCTATGAACTGGCGTTTCTTTGGATGCGCATTCGCAAGCCGGTCACTATTCGCCGGCTTGCTTATTTTGTCAGCTTTGATATCGGGAACCTTTACGGAAGTTCGAGGTCAGTCAGCCTCTTTGAAAGCGATACGAAGGGCCTTCAACAACGGGCAATTTGAAGAGGTTGTTCGCGTAGCCCCCGAAGCGGTCGGTAGGGGTCGAAATACCGGGACACACCCCGTCGCTTCCGATATCGGCGTAATTCACTCACATGCTTTGATGCGATTGGAGCGATATGATGACGCCGCAGCGATCCTTGACGAAGCAATGATCGACGCCAACCGGTCAAAACAGCCTCGAAGCATCGCTAATGTCTATCTGGCAAAAGCGACGCTCAGCCGATTTCTACGCGACTTTCCATCCGCTATACAGTTCGCCCGCAGCGCTCTGACAGCTGCTCCCGAGGATTCGCAGATCAAACTCGAATATCATCTCGTGATCGGCAGAATAATGTATTCATCCGGGTACGATGTTACCGCGATCCTTTGGCTTGAACGCGCAGAAGCCCTGTCGGCAAAGCTTCCTGTGTCGTCCGCACACCTGGATGTTCTCGGACACCTCGGTTTTGCATGGGCAGCCAAATTCAATTACGCAAAGGCACTCGAATACGGGGAAAAGCTTGTCAGGCTCAGCGAGAAAACGGAATTCAAGTACCGACACCGACTCGCCCTCTACGAGTTCGCTGGCCATCTAAGCGCGGCGGGCCAGGAACGGCGATCAAATCAAATGCGTGAGACAGGACTAAAGCTTGCTCTAGCGGAAAAGGACGACTATCAAAGCTGTCTTTTTCTTTCCCCGCTGATCCTCACATCTCTTTATAAGGGAGACGTAGGCACTGCCGAGAAGCATCTTTCGACGCTGGAACGGGTAGATAGAAACGGAAGATTCCAATTTGAAGCCGTTTTAGGCAAGGCCGTGATCACAGGACTCAGAGGACAAAAAGAGGTTTCAGACAGCCACTTCAAGGTACTCACATCGTTTAAAGCACACTCCGATTATCTCATTCCCCACTGGAAGGCCATACTTGCCGAACGAAGAAAGGATTGGTCCAGCCTGATAGAGCAAATGGAGATTCTGCGGAAGATCTCCGAGGATCGAAATTTTCGTGAAGACCTCCCGGCAGTATATTTAGGACTTGCAAAAGGATTCTGGGGATTGGGAAAACAAGACCTGGCCCTTGAATATGCAAAACGCTCGGCAGCGATCGTTGAGGGAGATCGGTCGAATGGAGACGCTCCGTTATCACTGTCCATGCTCGAAATGTATCATTCAGTTTACCGTCTGCTCACAGAAATAGAAGAAAGCAAGGGTGATGCCATCAAGGCTTTGAAACGTGCCGACTACTCAAAGGCCCGTGTACTCAGAGACCGCATCGAAAACTCGGCTCTTAGGAGGAAAACCGATCTGGATCCAAAGATCCGAAAGCAGGTCGAAAGCCTTTCGACCCGACTGATAGAGGGTGAAGACGTGCGAGAGGAACTGGCTGGCATTGAGAAAGGCGTAACTCTTTCTTTGCCTCAGACCGGAACTGAACGGAAACTCGATCTGCAAACCCTGAGCGATGCTAATGTTCTAAAGAACACTACCATCGTCTCTTACTTTTTCACGCTCGACGGCCGGCTTCGCGCTTTTGTTATTGAGGATGGCAAGCCTGTCCGTATCGTCAAATTATCGCTTTCAGAGAGTGAGGTTGATGGGTTAGCAGAGTCCATCCGAACCAGGATCCGCGATAGAGTCTTTTTTAAGAATGACGGCAAGAATATCTATGACAAGTTCCTTGCTCCCTTATCCATCGACAATACCAGCCATATCATCATTGTCCCGGATAAATCCCTTTGGAAGATCCCGTTTCACGCTCTGAGTCCCGATGGAAAGTCCTATTTGATCGAAAAAAGAACAGTGAGTTATTCACCGTCCGCCTCGATCCTTTTGAATGAACTTAAGCAGCCGGTTCCGATAAGAAAAACTATCCAGATATTTGCCAATGATTCGTTTGAGGACAGATATCTCGCTTATGTTAATCGCGAAGCAGCAAAAGTCGGACGAATCTTCAATACGAAGTCTGTAATTGGGGCAACGCGAGACCAACTTCTTCAATCCGAAGGCGGGGCAGACATCCTCCATTTCTCAATGCACGCGGAAGCAGACTCCGAGGACCCACTGGAGTCATTTCTCGCATTCAGGGAACTGGGTAAAGACTCGGGCCGGATAACAGTTCAGGATCTTTTGAGCGTTCGTCTTAAAAAGCAAAATCTGGCGTTTCTGGCTTCGTGTGACACAAACAACGTGCTTGGCGGGGAAGGATTGGTAAGTATTGCTTGGGCGTTGCTGGGTTCGGGAAGCTCGTCGGTCATATCCGCGCAATGGGAAGCCGATGACCGAGCTTCAGAGATCTTTACTGAAGAGTTTTATAAACATTATCGGCACGGTACGTCCACGGCAAAAGCACTCCAAGCTGCCGCGGTTAGGATGATATATGACAAATCCAGTGGATCACATGAACCATATTTTTGGGCGTCATTCTCATTGTTAGGAGACTATCGGTAGTGCGGTAGAGGATAGGATGGCTTTTGCAAAACAAGATCTCTCTTTTGGTGTACTCGATACGACGGGTTCAGTGTATTCGACCAATGGAGAACTTCCGCCCCAGACATAATAAGTTCTTTGAGTCGCAGTTTCCGTTATCAGCCTTGAACGGTCTGCCCCATAGGTATAGGTCTCGATCACATTGTTTGAGTCATCCTTTATCTTCATCAAACGACCGGCAGCGTCATATTCAAACTTTTGCCAAACGCCGTTTTCGTTCTGACCTCGAATGAGATTACCGCTCATATCGTATTCCCAACCCGTTGCGTTAATCCTATTTGACGTGGCGTTATAGCTGACTGACGGCAGACCGTCCAGCGGGGTAGCATTGTTATATTATCCACACCCTTCCTAGTTGTTCCGGTTTTGTTGCCGTAGCGATCATACGAAATTCCTATGTCCAGTTTGCATTTACCATTCGTAAAACCTGTAAGTAAGAAAATAATCGAGAAAGAGAGACAAATCACTACTCCTTTCGTTTGAACTCGGCAAAGGCCTCCGTATATTTTTGAACATCTTTAAAGGTTGGGGGAGGACCGAAATCTCCAACCTCACTCCAACTAGGGTAGCTAGGATATTTAAGCGTTAAAAATCCAACAAAACTGCTTAATTCTTCATCATTTAGGGTAATGTTACCACGCACCCGTAATGTATCTTGGATTTTTCGATCAACAATATTAATCCCCTTTAAGCCATTTAATACATTATTCGCGTGAAGGACTAACGTAATCGGAACCTGCTCCTGGTCATTAGAGCTAGTGCCTTCGAGTTTGAGTATCTGAGATTCGAGTTCCTCGATTAACAATCGCCCGATCTTAGAGCCACGAATCCTGAAGACATGATTGTCTAAATCATCCGCTGTAATTATCACGACGAGAAAACGTTTTTCACCGCATGTGGATGCCCGGTTGTTGTCAAATGCCTTCAAATATTGAGCCAGTTCCGGAAGGACCGCTTCCCCATCTTTACGGAGACTCCTCCCAATCACCTCGAACCCATAGTTATCAATTGAGGGCATATGATACAACTGCTCTCTGACTAGCTCATCGAGTTTTTCCGCAGTCTTCATCCGACCAATTTCGTCGGCAGACTTGTGTTGATAATTTGCATCGAAGCACCCAGATAAAGAAAAATCAGGCTTAACATTGACGGACGAAGGGGGCGTGTTCAACGAACATCCATAACAGAATAAAATAATACCAGCAAATATGCTGCACTGGTAGTAGTAGTTATTCATATTTTGGTAATACCATATGGTTACGTTTAAATTGGCTTCGAGCCTCTAGCCACATATCCACAAGAAGTATCAGGCATTCGGACACTCGTCATTTACGCATGCTTCAACTGTTACTGACCCCCCACCAACCTCGATGGAATTTATCCAGTCAGTAAACCTCTGCATTTCGAGCCACCAGGAAGGATAGCCACCTCTATAACCACCGCCGTCCATTCCGCCAATTGTCCCTCCAGCCCCTCCTTCTAAAGTGTAGTGGAGTTCAAGTTTCGGATACCAGTATTTATCGCTGCACTGGGCACCTATATATTTAACAATAGCATTAATTTGGTGGGTGGTCAGTCGAGCGTTCGATTTTCCACTCATAACCTGCAAAACCCTATTTGCGGCGGCGATAAACTTTTTATCACCAATTATCCGGTCAGGCTTTGTCCCGGCCGTCGCGTGTCCTTTACAATGGTCATTGGTGAAACCATTGTGAGCTCCAAGTGAATCCTGAATCGAGTGAATCACGAAACCTGCTTGCTGGTAGTTGCCTTGGTCTACGTATCCCTGGTAAGCTCTGATGTTCTCCTCAAGCTGAGCGGCACTGGGAAAGTGCATTGTTACTGACGGACCTTCACCTTGACTGCACTTGAGAATGTTACTAGGGCTAGTTGCTGCAAACTCGGAAGAATCCGCAGCTCCCTTCCCATCCCCCGTATAGTAAGCAATGCGGTCAGCCGTTTCAGAATTCAACCCAGCAAACCGTCCGATCATCATCGTCATCGCTTGATGCACACATGCTTCATAAAGCCCAGTGGGATCCACATAATCGACGGGCTTATTCTGTACATATGCGTAAAGATTTAAGGATTGAGGATTCGTACGAACCATTGTTCCGATGCCGAGAGGATCCACTTGAGTAAAACGAGATTGCCCTGGAGAATATATTCGGTTCATCGCATAATCAAGTCCGGTTTCACCGCTACGATCATAGGAAGTGAAGATCCGATTGATACTGCCGTCAGTCTCTCCCGCAAGCGCTGTGCCGAATGGAAGGGCGGAGTTCTCAGCGTAATCATCAACACTCGGGGTTGAGATAGCACCTGTTCCAAGACGATCCGAGTGATGGATTCGTGTTCCTCCGGGACCGCTCGTCGCAAGCAATCGGGTTCCTGCATAAACGTACGCCTTAATATATGTGGGTGTGCTGGACGCAACAGGTTCCACGTATTCGACAAGCGGGCTACTCCCGTCCCATGCGTAGTACGTCCGATGTGTCGTATTCTCATTTATGAGGCGATTCCGTGAGGCTCCGTAGGTGTAAGTCTCAAGAATGTTATTAGAATCGTCCTTGATCTTCACCAAACGACCGGCAGCGTCATATTCAAACTTTTGCCAAACGCCGTTTTCGTTCTGACCTCGAATGAGATTACCGCTCATATCGTATTCCCAACCCGTTGCGTTAATCCTATTTGACGTGGTGTTATAGCTGACTGACGGCAGACCGTCCAACGGTGCCGCATTGTTGTATTTATCAACACCGGTCTTGGTTGCTCCAGTTTTATTTCCATAACGATCGTAAGAATATTCTTGAGTCCAGTTCGCGACAACGCTGGTTGCCCCAGCAGCCGCGCCGCCTTTCGCTTTTACCAATCGTCCTAGCGCATCATGTTCGTAAACCCTGTCCTTGTTGTGATCAAGATGATTTGTCACTTTTGTCAGTTGGCCCGTTTTTCCGTTCAGCGTACCCTTACTGTTCCCGCGAGAATATCCATATTCGAGACTCATGATTTCGCGAAAGAGTCCGGTCTGATACACATACTGTGAAGTCAGCAATCCAGTTTGGGCGTCATAACCATATTCCTCGACAATCTCATATGTGCCTTCCGTAACCTTCAGTTGAGTGACTTGCCCCATCGTGTTGTAGGAGACGTCACTTAACTCCACATCATCGGCAAACAATTCGATCAATCGCGAGGCGTAGTCATAAACCGGTCCGATCACCTTTCTTGGATCGCCGGTCATGCCGTATTGTTTCGGGTAGCGAATTTCGGTTAAGCGAGAGGCCGTGTCGTATTGATAACTTGTTACCATCGGATAGTTCGTCCGATTGGCAAAAGTCAGGGTGTAATCCGTAATACGCCCCTCCACATCGTAGCTGTTCTCTTCTGTAGCAACGCCGCTTGTTGTCACCTTCTTTATGCGGGTCTTGTCCCCCGTTGTCATGTATTCCAGCGAGAGCCGCATTTATGGTGTAAGTCGTATCGGCGGTCGATGCATCATACGAAACACCGTGCAAACGGTTCAACGGATCCAGATTGCTGCTGATCTCGTAGGAGAAATTCGTCTTTACGCCTCTCGCATCGGTTCTTTGAACCATGTTCGATCTGCCGTCATAAACAAAAGCATCACTCCAAGTGGCCCCGGAACCGCCAGATCCCACATAAACTCCGGCGTCGTTGATCGTTGCCGTCCGCTCGGCCAGTTTTTGACGAGTCAGTCTTCCAAGCGAGTCGTACGCGAAACTTCGCGTCTGACCGCCTTGAACAATGCCTATAAGTTCATTGGACTCGTTATACGAGTAGCTCGTTTTAAGGCTTCCCGATGCTTCCACGCTGCCGTTTCCCGCCGGATTCGATTCAACAACCTCCACAAGCCTGCCAAAAGCATCAGTCCGCGCCCACCGTTCGCGTCCCCACGCATCCCGACTGCGGACGGTTTGGCCGTCGTCACTCGAAGCCGAATCGGGGCGATCAACATCTCCGGGATCCTCATTGTAGAAGATTTTTGAAATACTTCCGTCCGGTGCTGTCACCTGCGTCACACGCGATAGATGATCGTAAGAGTATTCAGTCCAGTACGCCGGGCTTCCACTCGAAGCATACGGCATCGAGACCTTTTTCCTTAGGCCCATCTCGTCGTACTTGATGGCCCTATTGTTCAAGTTGGCGGCATCAACAAAATAACCCGAAACCACAGCCTGCCCTCGCCCGTTCATCTCGGTCCGCGTCTTGCTAACAACCGAGTTGTCCAAGTTTTGCACCGTCCGAGTTGGCTTCCAGTTTGCATCGTCATAAGCCACCGTCGTCTTTGCTCCGGTTGGAGCCGTGACAAGAGTCGGCCGGGCGACAGTATCATAGGTAACGGTTGTCGTTCGACCGTTTGCATCGGTCGAAGTCTTCACAACCCCTGTATTGAAGTCATAGGTTGCACTTGTTGTTATACGGTGCGGTGACATCGGATCGGCCGCTCCCTTTGTCACTGAATCCGGTTGCGAAAATTGAGTATTTGTCGAATAAGAGGATGATATCTCCTGGCAGCAATCCGTCGTCGCCGTCCTCAGGTTGCCGGTAATATCATAGGCGAAGTCGTAGGATATAGCCCCCGATGGTGTCGCCGCGTCCGTGTAGGTCGTGATCTTTGTCACGTTTCCTCGGAAAACGGTGTTTGGTTCATAAACACTTACATAGATATAATCATATTCCGTACACGTGCAAACTTCGTAATATCCGTAACCGGGAGGATCATCGATCCACACCCATTCACCTTCTATCGAGCAGCCTGCATTATCCGGAAACCACATAAGACACGTTCCGGGAATCTCGTAGGTCTCGGTCGTAAACGGGTTAAACGAGTGGTCGTGCTGAACTACCCCTGTAACACCGATAAGCCCGTGATTGCTCACTCCATTAACGACCACGTCGTCATCATATTCGTACTCGATCCGTGACAAACGGTTATTTGATGCATCATATTGTTCGGCGGTCTTTACAAGATTGAAAATGTGCCGGTTTGTGTATGCGGCGTTGTTCTCGTATGTGTAACGGCTCTCGCGATAAAGCGTCCCCGAATAATCGAACTCCTTCTGTACTGTAACCTGATTATAATTTGTGCCGTATGTGAATTCGGTCTTGGTCATTTGACCCAGTTCATCAGTGGTTTCTATCTTCGTCGGGCGCGATGATCCGTAGGAACCCTGTGCAAGATATATCTTTGTCTTGCCCAGATCATCATCCGAAGGGGAAAGAATCTCGTTCTGAAAAAACATCCCGTCATTCCAGTTGCTGGGATTCATGTGCGATGACTGCTTGCTCTTTGACCCGTCAGGCCGCGTGACGGTGATGACCTGTGTTCCCGAACTTTCGGTCACGTTGTATTCGGTCTCGGCCGGATCGGTGTCCATCCTGTCCCACGTTTCGGTATGCAGTGTGTACCCGGGAGCATCCGTCAATGTGTTATCAGCGGTCATCGTGAAGTCGTAAGTCTCCTCGCGATTGACCGTACCATCGGTGATCGCACCTTGTGATCCGCTCGATCCCGACCAACTCATTCCCCGCTGGCTCTGTACTTTTGCGATCATTCCGTATGACGAATACGAATCATTGTCGCCAAACCAATATCCGGTGTTGGTTTCGGGATAATATATTGCATCGATCAAATACGGCGTGTTCGATGGTGTCGAGGTTGTATAGCCCGAAGCGAATGCATAACTTAGGGTCTTTTGTGTATAGGTTAGTCTTACAAAGGTTCTGGTCGTGTTGTTATACCCAGGCCCCGTAATATTTATAAGCCGGTTTGATGAATCATAATTGAAAGTAATTACTCGTCCGAGCGTGTCCGTTATCGTATTAATCCGAGGGCCGCGGTTGTTCACATAAGTGATGGTAATGAAATTGCCCTGAGCGTCAGTGATCCTTGTCGGATAGGCTTGCTTGTAGTCTGCCGTGGGACTCCCGTAGTCAATTCTCGTACCGTTCGAAAGCAACGCGGAGCCGTCAAAGGTATTGCCCCAAGTGGCGGTGGTATAGCGGCATCCGTAATTGATCAAAGACGAGTCAGTCGAATAACCATCGAAGGTATGGGAGTAGTAGCTTCCCGCACTGTACGTAGTATTGCTGCCGCTGTATGAGCGTCTCGTCCCGTCAGGAGTAACGAGCATGCAACCCCCATTAGCCCCAGTATAGATCATCTTACCAAAACCTATATTCCAGCCCGGAGCCGGAAAACCGTCATCGGCGTCGTAGGTCATCTTGGTGCCGGACTTGCTCCAGAGACGTGAGTTATAAGTCAAGGCAAGGTTTACATCCAGTCCTCTTCCCGAAAGAGAAAGAACAGGCGCGGATAACCCGAAATTTCCGTTGCTGGCACCAGAATTCGGAGCACTTCCCGGCGGGTTCCCAACAAAATTTATCGGGTCATCAGCCGTCCACCAATTCGTATTGTCCCAGCCGACGATGTCCATCAGTCTTTTGGCCGGAAGATTTGCTGCCGGTGGAACAGAGACAACTTCATCTTCTACTCTTGGACCTCCCCTGCCCGGTGAAGCGAGAGCCACATCATCGTCCACCGGATTTTGAACATCGTCAGATCGAGAAAGACTCTGTTGAAAGGGATCAGGGTTGCGTTGCCGACGTTCCTCTTGCCTTTGCCGCACTGCCTCGCGCCTCTGTTCATCCAAAAGTGCCCGCTGCTGCTCACTTTCGATTGAATACCCGTCCTTGGAAGATACGTTTCTGGACGTTATAACCCCTTCCTGGATCAATCTCTGGATAATCTCCCGATCCCGCTCAGTTCGCTCGCTATCGCTTTGTTGTAGCTTCTTTTGGATACCGTAACCCTCGTTCGGATATACTGTCACGGTAGTCTGCCCCTGCACCCCATTTCCTGTTGCAGTCACGATGTAACGACCTGGCCGTGTGGCCTTGAACACCCCATTCGAGAATCCACGCACTTCCTGTCCTTCAGCAACCTGAGTCCAACGATATAGAACCGCTGGAACCACGACATCATTAGAGTAGGCGGTTGCCGCGAGGTTCACAGTTTCGCCCTGGGTCAGGGTGATATCGGCCGGCAAAATTTCAATCCGAGATATCCTAGCCGATTTTCGTTCCCCGGAAATAAATGCCAATATCGAGTTCGTCCAACCAGAGGTCGAGAAACTACTCGATAAGTACGCATAGCGGACATCCTGGGCAGTCTCTTTCACTTTTACTACCGACCACTCCGGAGCCCCCGGCATTGCCAGAGCAAGAAGATTGAAAATCAGTATCAGAGAAATAGATCGCAATAACTTAGGTCTCAGGAATGCACAGAAACGAGTTGCCGTAAGAAATGATCGGATTCGATGGTGCAGCATCACTATCTATCTCCCCCTTAAAATTGTCCCACGACAAAACTTGTTGAAGACGTACACCGTAGGAATTAATTGACTTGTGAAGATACAATTCTAACTATGGTTAGAATATACTATTCCGAGGGGTTAGGAAAAGTCAATTGTTTTAGATCTTGTCCCCTGTCATATTATTTGGCTAAATTTGGAGTGGTGTTGTTTTAGCTCGCAGAATCAAGAGGAAAATAGTTTGAAATGGTGGAACATTAATCTATAGAAAGTCCGATACGAAGACTTTTTTGCTTTAAACATTGCTTCGCATCAGTTAGTAGCCGCGGCAATATCATATTTCTACCTATTGGATTTCAAGTCGTCCAAAATTGATTCTGCCGAATATGTTCGGAGTTGCTCTTAGACTTCGGATGTGCCGGTTGGTCTGAGAAAGTATTAGAAGCGGTAGAGAGAAACGCCGATCGACACTTCTGTTTTACCGAAAGTCATGCGACACGACCTCGGCGGTAAAGCCTTCGAGAGTTTTGAAGCTGAGGGCTTTGAGCATTCCGCGCTCTTCAAAGATGCCCCGGATGATAAGGTAATCGCTTTGGTTTATTATGGAGCGATATTCCTCGAATTTGTCCGGCATTACAACGAAGTTGGAGTGGCCCGTCTCGTCTTCGAGTGTGATGAAAACGACGTTATTTGCCGTCATCGGCCGTTGGCGAATTATTACAGCCCCTGCAACAGAGGCGACCTGCCCTTTTTTGAGGTCGAGCGATTCTTTGGCCGAAAGAATGCGGTGTTTAACCAATTCCTCACGAATAAAAGCCATCGGATGTTTGCCGATGGAAATGCCTGTCTTTTTAAGATCGGCTTCCACAAGCTGAAGTCCTTCCATACGCTTCAGAAATGATGAGTTATGATTGATGAATGATGAATTCGCAGAAGCACCGTCCTCGGCTTTGGATTCCGCATTCCTCATTCCGCCTTCCGCATTTCTAAAGAGTTCTCCCTGCGGCTGTATCGCAAGTTCGGACTGCCAAAGAGCCTCGCGGCGATGAACGGTGTTTTCAAAGTTCAATGCTCCGGCAATACTCAATGCCCTGATCTCGCGTTTATTTATTTTTGGTACGCGGTCGATCAGATCGGCAACGCTTGTATAGCAGCCGTTCCTTTCGCGTTCGGCCACAACAGCTTCTCCGGTTTCCTGACGCAGGCCGCGAACATATTTCAATCCCACACGGACCTGTTTTTCAACCACTGGCCGCCCGTTCATGCAGACGGTTCTGACCTCTTCGACCGTAAATATGTGATGTGATCTGTTTATATCTATCGCAAGAAAATGCAGACCGTGACGCTGAGCATCTTTTACGAGCGTAGCCGAGTTATAGAACCCAAGCGGGTAGTTATTCAACATCGCCGCCATAAAGCACGCACGATAATGCACCATAAAATAGGCCGAAGCGTATGCCAGCAAAGCGAAGCTGTAAGCATGGCTCTCGGGAAAGCCATAGTTGGAAAAAGCCTTTACGCAGGCGACTATATTTTCCTGCACCGCTTCGGGAATATTTCTCTCGGTCATTCCTTCTCGCAGTTTCTGCCCTATCAGATCGAGTTTTATATCGGGCCGCTTGAACCCCATCGCCTTGCGAAGTTCCTCCGCTTCGGTACCCGTGAATCCTGCAACGTCCATCGCTATCTTCAGCAGCTGCTCCTGAAACAGCGGAACGCCGAGCGTGCGTTCAAGCGTCGGACGCAATCTTTCGTCGATATAATTGACCTCTTCCAAACCCTGCCGACGTTTCAGATATGATTGAAGCATTTTCCCGACTATCGGGCCGGGGCGAATGATCGCGACCTGAACAACGATGTCATAAAAGTTCTTCGGCTTTGACTTCGGGAGGAACGCGATCTGCGCGCGGCTCTCGACCTGAAACATCCCTACCGTGTCACCTTTTTGCAAAGCGTCGTAAACATCCTTGTCATCCTGCGGCAGTTTATAGAGACTCATATCTTCGCTGTGATGTGTGCTTATAAGTTCAATTGTGTCACGCAGCACGGCCATCATGCCCAAACCAAGCAGATCGACCTTTACGATCTTCAACGCTTCGCAATCGTCCTTGTCCCATTGAACTATTGTTCTATCCTCCATCGAGGCAGGTTCTATAGGAACTATCGAATCGAGTCGGTCAATGGAAATTACCATTCCTCCTGAATGCTGGCCGAGATGTCGCGGGAAATCGAGGATTCTACGGTAAAGGTCAAAGAACTTCCTTAGCGCCCGGCTCACGGTCGGATCAATCCCTTCTTCTTTTAGACGTTGCTGCAATTCCTCGCCTTTGAATATTTCATAATGAGAATTGAGCCTGGACAAACGATCTAACACATCTGTTCCGAAACCAAATACCTTTCCGACCTCACGAACAGCGGATTTGCCTCTATACGAGATTACGTTGGCGGTCATCGCCGATCCGCGGCGACCGAATTTTTCATAGACGTGCTGGATCACCTTTTCGCGATCGTCACCCGAAGGCAGGTCGATGTCTATATCAGGATATTGCTCGTATTTTTCGGAAAGGAACCGCTCGAACAGAAGCTTGTTCTTTATCGGCTCAACCGCCGTTATACCAAGCGAGTAGCAGACAACCGAATTTGCCGCCGACCCGCGTCCCTGAGAGAGAATGCCCTCGCTCTTGCAAAAATCAGAGATGTCGTTGACCTGTAAGAAATAGCCCGCCAGCTTTTTCATCGAGATTATTCTGAACTCTTTTTCAAGCCGAGATTGAACCTGATAACGAATTGAAGGCGGACTGTTGTTATATCTGTCTGCCGCTCCTCTTAGCGTTTTTTTTCTAAGGAACGAGTCCATAGTTTCTCCGGCAGGAACCGGATAATCGGGAAAGTTGTAGGAAAGCTCGTCCATCGAAAAATCGACACGCGTAGCGATCTCTTCGGTCATATCAACGGCTTCCGGCAGATCTTCAAAAAGCCATTGCATCTCGTCGTGAGATTTCAGATAACGCTCATCATTCTCTGATAAAAGATTGCCCGCCTCATAAACGGTTGTGTGATTTTTGATACAGGTGAAAACATCAAAAAGCTCTCGGTCATGCTTATCAGCGTAATAAACGCCGTTCGATGCGAAATACGGCAACCGCAGTTTATGGGCATAGCCAAGCAAAACCTGATTGATATGTTCCTCACTGCGAAGATGATGCCGCTGGAGTTCTACATAGAGGCAATCTTCAAACACATACTTCAACCATGCCAGATTTTCTAACCCGCAGCCGTTTTTTATGCTGTTGTGCAAAAAGCCGTCCGCTCCGCCGGTAAAGCACATCAGATTCGCGGAATGATCTTCTATATCCTCGCGTGTGGCAAAATGCTCGCCTTTCTTATTGCGGAGTTTTATGGTCGTTATCAGTCTTGCAAGATTCTCATAACCCGCACGATCCATCGGCACAAGCGGCAAGAGGCTGCCGTCTTCCATCGTTATCTCAGCGCCGATGATCGGTTTGAGACCGTGTTCTTTTGCCTCGAAATGAAAACGCACCGCACCGGCAACCGTGTCGCGGTCAAGCAAGGCAATACTGCCGATGCCTAACTCAGCCGCTCGGCTCGCCAGTCTCTGCGGCTGCGACCCCGAAGAGAGAAAGCTGAAAGCCGAACGTGTATGTAATTCACTAAACATCATCTGCCCCAACACATCTCATAACAATTGATAATTCTTCAACTGATAACTTCAAACTAGCCAACTATCAACTGTTAGGAATAGAACGTTCTTAATCATATTCCCCTAACAAAAACCACTCTTTATTTGCCTTAGCGAGCCGATAGATACCTCTGTTCTCGATCTCGATATCCCATTCCTGCGTCTTCCACGGCTTGTCCCACCAGGTCGAGGTTCCCTTCCAGACGCCGCTGTATTCAGCAACATAGCCGTCGAAATATCTTGTACGGACAAACACCAGACGCCCGTCGCGATATATCACTTCAGTTCGCAAAGGCGGCCTGTAAAATGTGAAGGCTATCGTCGGCGGTCGAGGTTCGATGTTTGTTCTTTCGATCCCTTTCGGAAGCATTTCAGGATCAAGAACGAACGGTTCTGCGACACGGCGATTCAAGATGACAGGCAAGCCGACATCCTCCTCGCCGACCAGTTTTTTGAGTTTGTTTACGGTCAGCAGCAGGCTTTCGGGTTCGGGTCGCGATACGGCATAAAGCCCACGTTGCGAAGGACGCGGCTTTGTAAAATGTGCCGTGACATTGACGGCAACGATCTCTGCTTCGGGCGGAACGAGCGAGACACGCAAGTTCACGAGTTTTAGCCAGAAAGCTCTTTCAAGCGTCGGGAATGAGGTCTTTATTTCATAGTTCTTGACGCTTCTATTTGTGAGTTTGAAACGGATATCAAGCTGCTCGGTGCTCAATCCGTAGTTGTCTATCTCAGTAAAGAGTTTTTCAAGGCCGTGATTCAGCAAGAAGATCAACTGTTCGAAATCCTGCACCGCGTTGTCGAGATCATAGTTCCAGTGAACACACCGCTCTCGTATATTCGGCACAAGCATCGAAGCGCTTTTTTGCTCGATCACATCTATGATCTTTCTAAAATCCTTACCGTATCTCGTGATCAGTTCTTCATGCGGAATCGCAAGCACGTCTTCGACCCTGTATAGGCCGAGGTCGTTGAAGACATTGAGCGTGTCCTGCTCTATCGGCAGATCGGCAAGAGGAAGCCTTGCAAAGCCGTCAGGAGAATGAACCGCATTTACCGATCCGCCACTTTGCCTTGCCAAAAGACAGGCGGAATCGATTGTTTCGGCAACGGCAACGCTGCCGGCGAGGTTGCCCTGCCGCAGTCTTTCCACGATCTTTGACGCGATGGCGTCCCGATCACCGATCAACCGCTCCAGTCCGCTTACATCAAAAAGAATGCCGTCGTCCAGCGTCCTTATCGAATAAGAGAACTCACGCGCGACGGATATCAGGGCCGCTTTGTCCTGTTTTATATTTGCAGAAATTACACATGCAAATAACCTAGCCATTCGTATGATCCGCCTCAATGGCTGTTTGCATCGGGCTGCCGTAAAACTGTTTACGAGAGGTCATATCGATATTGATCTCTCTCAGCAGTTTGAACCTGCCTTTGCCCGACCACCTCGCTCTGTCCGGACGCGAAAACGTAAATGCCTGCTGCGAAGCCGAACCAGTTACAGCCTCTTCGGCAGTCACGAACAAAAGTGTCGGAGTTTCCTTTATGCGTGTTCGGTAGCGGTACCAATATGTCTTCGGAACCATTCGGAGCTTTTGCATTGGCAGCCCGCTTAAATTAAGCCAGATCGCCCCGAAACCTTTCGCCTGCACAAGATAGTCCGCCGACATAAACGCTTTCTCGATGTCTCCGCCACAGCGTATCCACAAAAGATTCTCAAGCACCACACCCGAGGCTGCGGCAGATCGCGGGTCAAACCCGTTGCCCGAATCGACAACGGCACAGATCTCACCCTCTGATGTCAGTTTTGCAAGAAGAGAAAGAGCGATAGAGGTTTTCCCGGCAGATGCCGCCCCTGAAACCTCAACCAGCGAGCCGCGTGTAAAGGCAAGCCCCGCGAACTCAAGTACCACTTCATCGAAATGTCTCTGTTCTTCCTGAAGGCGGGAAACTGTTTTGACCAGACTAAGATGTGCCACTACTAATACCCTCAGCCTATGTGCCGGAGTTAAGAGTATATTGCACCGATGAAACGATAGTCAAAGTGTGATTTGTGGGTTTTTACGTGGAATATCATATAAGCTAGGCTTTCTGGGGTTCAAGCGGCTGTCTGACGTATAACGGAACACGGTTGCGGATCCAGTCTTTCAAAGCCTTGAAATGTGATTTTCGATCCGCTTCGACTATTCCGTCAACGATCGACCTGCACTCGGGGAGCATATATTCGTCGTAGTCGCCGTAGAATCCCCAACAGGACTCGGTGGGAAGACTCTCCGGTTCTTCATCGTCGTCAAGCTTGAATATCTTATATCCGTAGATATCTCCTCGCGCCCATTGATCCCACATCTTGAGATCGGCTCGAAGCATCTCAAGACCGCGCTCCGACATAACTTCGGTTATCTCGTCCGGGTGAAGCTGAACACTATGCTCCGGCCTGCGAACGGCTTCTATGTAGCCATTGTTGAAGTCAACGACCAGGTCGCCGTTACGCTTCACCTTTATCACCCTGCCCCAGTTGTGCTTACCCTTGCGGTCATGAGGAGCCAAGCGGTCTGCTTTGACGTGATCACCTTTTCGGGGTTTACGTTTTCTGTCTGTCGAGAATAATTCCCGTTCGTTGTAGCCCGTCTCGTCCCGAAGACGATCCTTCATCACATACAGAAATCCGACCTGACCGGAATCCCAACCTGCGGAGTCGAATGCGTGCGGCCCTGTGCCTTCATAAAAGGTGTAGCCGCTGTGATCGTACATACCGACCGGAAGAATAATCGCTTTTTCATAGGCAAGTTCGACGATCTTGTCCCTAATTCCGTCAAAGTCGTACCAGCGACCTCGGAACTTCCATTTGTCTTCATAGACAGTCCAGCCGTGCTCATTTATTCGTTCGTATTGCTGAAGATCATCAATAAAGACATCGGCAATATCTTCAAAGAGATTGAAAACGCTATCGTATTTATCGCGTCCATCCACATCCCAGTGATAACGCCTGTGCCAGTGGACGAACGTAGAAAGCATATCGCAGAAATCGTTCGGCTTTTCTGCATCGAAGTCATAATGCACTTCTATCCTGTAGCCGCGATAGTCCTCGGCCTCGACGAATGTTTCGCTGCTCATAATTTTTGATTTTGAACGATCTCGAACTTGTTGGCGGATCCCCAAAGCTAGGGCGTGTTGACCTGCTTACCCGGCCACATCATATTGGATTTAAGTCATTAGTCGTCGCTGTAATCCTTATATTCCTGCAACGTGATCTGCATCGGAAGAATGCTCTTCGCCTTAAGACCTTTGAACTGAGGATCGGTGAGGATATTGTGAATCGCGTCGCGAGCAGCTCTATCAAGATTTGATCCCTCGCCATGTTTGACGAGGAACGCTTTATGGGCGGGCTTCATGTGCGGGACTTTAGCGGCGGCTGTAATCTTGATCATATTGTTTCACCTATATGAACTAACTTAGAACTTCGGTGCTGCTCTACGTCGTCTGCCCGCCGCTTCTTTTTCTCCTAAGGAACGGGTCGTCCGATTGTGAGGCCTGTAAGAAATACCGGAGTATTATCAAAAGAAATAAGGACCAATGACATTGTGTTGTCCTTGGTCCCTGGTAAATTGATCTACCAGACTCATTTTCCGGATCATTCGAAGACTATCCGGCAGCCGAGACGGTTGCCGTCGGCGACAATCGAGGCTCGGGAAGAACCGGGATCTGATTCGACTTATCCAGACGCTTAACCGCTTCAAGCATTAACTCATCTTCGGTTCCGGCGTAGATATTCGTAATACTCATATCCGAGTGAGCAAAAAGATTCTGAACAACAAGCGGATTCGTGTTGCGGCGGATAAGTTCGCTCGCGAAGTAAGTACGCAAGTCATGAAAATGATAGTTCTCTTCTCGGGTTCCCTCTTTCTTGTTGATCCCCGCCCGGATCAGCAGCGGATGCCAACGTTTGCGGAAATCCGTGATCGGAAAAGGCAGCTGCTTATCGGCGATCATAGCCCGTAGCACCGAAACTGCCGTCGCATTGATCGGGACTGCCCTGGGCGGGCGCCCCTTGGAACCGGTAACCCAGACACGCTCATTCTCGAAATCAATGACATTTTCATCAAGAGCCAATAGCTGACCTCGTCTTAACGGCATGTTTACCGCCAACTGAATGAGACGATAAAGCAGCGGATCGGCCTCAAGCTCTTTCCACAGCGCCTTTTTTTGAATCTCGGTCAACAAACGTCGCCTCGGAGGCGGCTCCGGCAGGGCTTTGACGTACTGCATCGGATTGCGATCGAGAATGCCTTCTTCACACGCCAGGCTGAATATCTTTGAAACCGTGGACATGATCCGATTTATTGACGAAGGGGACAGGCCGCCCTTGCTTCGTCTGTTAGCCTGTTTTTCGAGCCTCGCCCTACAATCACGACAGTCCTGCGGCGTGATAGAAGTAAGCTTTGTGTTCTTGAAGAAACTGACCAAAAGACGAATGTACAGGTTCTTCGCAACTTTGTTCACATTGTTTTGCTCGACATATTTGCGATAGGTCGATTCCGCAAAATCAGTAAATGTAGTGGTTGTGTCGGTGATCTTGTAAGCCTTCTCGAACACCGCCCTAACCAATTGCCGTTCCGCGAGTTCCGCCTCCTCCTTCGTTCGAGCCTCGGGAACAACCTGATGAATTGTCTTGTGACCCCTGATGCGTTTGAGTACCCACCATCGGGCCTTAGAATATGCCGGATGCTTTGACGTAATTCGTTTTCCGTTATAACGTTTGTAGACTGACATTGAAACTTCTCTCTCCTTTTTTGAAATCAGATTTGAGCAAGCCAGGCGTCTACTTCTGCTCGATTAAAGGTCGGTCGGCCGACTCCGTGATGCGGCAATCCGTTGTAACGCATCCACCGGTTGATAGTGGCTCGGGACTTCTTGAGATATTTTGCTACCTCATCCTTCGTCATGATCTCCGGCGGTTTTGCGGATCGGATCGCTCGCTCGATGGCGTCGGCGACCGTCATGTCGATCAACCGGATCAGTTCTGTTTTTTCGATCGTTACTATCTCAACCATTCTTAGCACTCCAAATAACTCCGAAACTCCTCTGGAAGTAGCCGAAGAGCAAAACTCGTGCCTTTAACAAATCACGAATTTTTCAGGAAAAGCAGTGCATATTGGCACATTTCTGCAACAATGGAGCATTAATGGGAGCAGTAATGCACCGATTGCGGATCGAAGATGGACCTTCAGAATTGGGTGTCGAAAATGTAATGTATTGCTGGAAGTTTTGTGCGGAAAAAGTGACGTGTAACCAATGCTGTAGCCAACTCGCAAAACGAGGCCTTCAGAAATCTCTGAAAGCCCCGTGTTTATTGGTCGGGACGGCGAGATTTGAACTCACGACCTCTCGCACCCCAAGCGAACGCGCTACCAGACTGCGCTACGTCCCGTTAAACTGTTTTTTAGATTAGATTTGAAGCCGCGAATTGTCAAACGCCTTTAGCCGCAAGGGGTGCAACCGGATAATCTATCGCGTCTGGAACTCAGTAACTCAAGAGTTAACTAGAATGGTCGGATCACAAAGTATCATCAGCCTTCTCGCCTGGAATTCAGCATCTCGCACAGTTCCGTTAGATGTGTGGTCAATTGCATCTATTTTTTCCGGGCCGAGTTCTTCAGCCTTCTCGCCTGGAATTCAGCATTTCGCGCAGTTCCATCAGATGTGTGGTCAATTGTATCTATTTTTTCCGGGCCGAGTTCTTCAGCCTTCTCGCCTGGAATTCAGCATCTCGCACAGTTCCGTTAGATGTGTGGTCAATTGCATCTATTTTTTCCGGGCCGAGTTCTTCAGCCTTCTCGCCTGGAATTCAGCATTTCGCGCAGTTCCATCAGATGTGTGGTCAGTTGGCGTATCGCATCTATTTTTTCCGGGCCAAGTTCTCCCGCTTCATTTTGCGAAGATGGCTGCGGAGCAAAAGAAGGCTCGTCCAGATCGATGGCCCCGTCAAAAAGCCCTGGTTCATGATCGTTCTCTTTCAGCCCGGCAGGTTCGGGGTGAACTATCTTCAGCTTTGGCCCTTCGGGCCGGACATCGGCTTGAAGTTTCTTTCGTGCTCCGGCTATGGTGAACATCTCATCATAAAGAAGTTCTTTTATCCTGAAAGCTATCTCGACATCGCGGCGGCGATAACTTCTCTGGCCGGAACGGTTCTTTTGCGGGGATAGCTGAGGAAACTCTGTTTCCCAGTATCTGAGAACGTGAGCCTGAACGCCGACAAGATCGCAGACCTCGCCGATCTTAAAGTAAATTTTCTCAGGTATTGCTATAGCAGGTTGTGCCATCGTTCTCCGATATATGTTAAAGTCGTTTTAGAGCTATTCCGCCGTTATTGTATGTATTTATTAAACTTGTGTCAATGTTTACAAGATGCGTTCCGAAATTGAGTTCATCCAACACATTAAGAAAAAATACGGCCTCCACCATATAGGCGATGATTGCGCCGTTTTGCCAAAAGACGACAAGACCGACATGGTCATCACCGCCGATATGCTGGCCGAGGACATAGATTTTCGGCTTGATTGGACGACGCCGGAATTTCTCGGACACAAGGCTCTCGCAGTTTCCCTTTCGGACGTGGCGGCGATGGGAGCTATACCAACTTGGGCGATGCTTTCGATCGGAGTGCCGGAAAAGCTGTGGAAAAGTGAGTTTTTGGATGAATTTTACGACGGCTGGCATAAACTTGCAGCGGAATTTGGCGTTGAGTTGATCGGCGGTGACTTTTCGCGCACTCCTGATAAATTGGTCATTGATTCCATCGTCAGCGGTACGGTTCCCAAAGGAAAAGCAATCCTTAGATCAGGGGCAAAACCGGGCGACGGCATCTACGTGACCGGCGAACTTGGAGGAGCGGCGGCGGGTTTGAATCTGCTTTTTGACGGAGCCAGATATAGTGAAAACATGTCTGTTGCTAAAAGATATTTGCTTAAAAAGCAGCTTGCCCCAACGCCAAAAGATGGAAAAGATCTCCAATATTCGGAAATAACTTCGATGATAGACATCAGCGACGGATTGTCCTCTGATCTTTCGCATCTGTGTCTGGCGAGCGGTGTTGGTGCCAGGATCGACAAAAGATCTGTCCTGATCGATGCCCATTTGGACTCGCTGGACCTCTCAACTGACAAAAAACTCGATCTTGCTCTCAATGGAGGCGAGGATTTTGAGCTTCTTTTCACCGTTGACGAAAAAAAAATTTCGCCTGAATTTTTGACCGAATTCCACCGCATCGGCGAGGTCAATGCAAATGCTGGCATCATTGAGCTTACCGATGAAGATAAGATAACGATTTTAGAGCCAAAAGGCTATCAGCATTTCTGACCTTTCCGCACCTGTTTTAAAAAACTTTACCAAAAAAGCTTGACAAGTATTTTTTGGTCGTGCTACAACTTTCAACCGTTGCATAAATTTGCAGCGAGAATTTTTTGGCATTACGAACTCGAAAGCCGAGGCTTTCATGTTCGGAGGAAATTATGATTCGAAGTTCGATACATACATCTAGGATATTCACAGGCTTACGGGCAGGCATAAATATGCGCCCCGGCACGGCTTGGAATGCACTCGTATGTTCAAGCCTCGATTATAGCCAATTTGAAGCAAAACCGAACGGGCCAGACCGTTTGGAAAGAAAGATCTGATTCAGCGGGAGCGGCGTTCCCGCTCCCGAAACATCGAAAGTAAGGCGAGACACCTCGCCGAAGAAGTTTTTAGGAGCGGTTACGTCCGGGATATTGGAAGCCCGAAGGTAGCCGCTCCTATTACTTTTGATGTTTGACAACTGAATAGCCGTATTTCGCAGTTGGCAGTTGGCGGAAGACAGTAGTCGGTCGGAGATCCGGCTTTTTACTGTCAACCGCCACCTGCCTACTGCAAACTTTTCAAGCACCGGCCGCCTGTTGGAGAAGGCAGGCAGTCTGTAAAACTGTTGCTCGTCGCAGCTCAGAAGGTTCGAATCCTTCCCGGTGCAAAATTTTCATTAACGGAGGCGTAGCTCAAATGGAATCAGAGCAGCTGAATACGAATCAGCAGGTTGAGGGTTCAAGTCCTTCCGTCTTCACCAAATTTTTACTCAATGCCCCTAAGCGAAATTTCCCAAAGCGTCATGGCGTTGTCGCGATCTATGGCAAATGGCGCCACGCCTGTCATATCGGTCGTGCGGCGTTCGGCAACATAAGTTTCGTTGCAATCGACGAAATATCTTCCGCCGATGCCTTCGACCAAAGGCGAAACGGCTAGCAGAACGGATGTTGCCGCTCCCTGTTCAGGAGTTTTACTCTTTTCGGTCGGCGGCAAAGGCCCGCCGATGTATTGTTCAAGTTTTGACGGAATGGACCCGGGCATCAAAGCATTCGACGTTATACCATCAGCTGCCCATATCTCGCTGGCCGCGACCGAAAACAGAATATTCGCTGTTTTCGACTGGCCGTAGGCGAGAAACGGATCGTATGCCCTAAAGAGAAAATTTATGTCGTCAAAGATCACGGGCGAACGCTGATGAGCGCTTGAACTGACGGAAACAATGCGTGCATTTCCTGCCGCTTTCAATGCGTCTTGGAGCCAAACGCTCAAGGCAAAATGCCCGAGGTGATTGGTCGCAAACTGAAGTTCGAAACCGCTGTCCGCAAGTTTTAGGTCAGGATAAGCCATGATCCCGGCGTTGTTCACCAATATGTCGAGCGGACCGGACCAGGAATCGGTAAAAGCTTTTACCGAAGCGAGGTCGATGAGGTCGAGTTCGGCGATAGTAAGTCGGGTATTGCCGGTTGACGATGAAATGTCGCGGACAATGTTTTCGGCCGCGTTGGTATTGCGAACCGCTACGGTCACTTCTGCCCCTGCCTTTGCAAGCGCACGCGTCGTTTCTATGCCGATGCCCGAAGCTCCGCCGGTAACGATAGCTCTTTTGCCTGTCAGGTCGATGCCTTCGACGACCTCAAGAGCCGTGTTGTTTCTGCCAAATGGCGTGGTTATCAATTCCATAATGTGAGGATAAAACAAAAGTTTAGCGTTGCGAACTGTGATTCGCAATTCAATTTACGGGGATGAATGCAAAGCGTCGAGCGATCAGTTTTTCAAGCTGAGCCTAGCGGGTTTGAGTCCCGCCTTCCCTGCCAACATTTCGGGTTCGTCTAATCGGAAGGACGGCCGGCTCTGAACCGGTAAATAGAGGTTCAAATCCTTTACCCGAAGCCATTGAAATGCGGAGTGCAGAATGCGAATCGCGGAATACAAGTCTCTGCATTCTCTGTTCTCAATTCGAAGCACGCATGAGCTTCAAAAATTCCGCATTCCGCGATCCGCATTCCCCATTTTTAATCAGAGCGTTCCGCAGAGGCTATACAGGCTTGTTTTGGAAACAAGTGTTCGCAGGTTCGAATCCTGCCGCTCTGACCATCTAATTGCGGATTTTTGATTGCGGATTGCGGATTTGAAAGCTCCTTCCGCATTCCGCAATCGGTACGCCGGTGTAGCTCAATGGGATCAGAGCGTCGGTCTTCTAAACCGAAGGTTCCGGGTTCGAGTCCCGGCATCGGCGCCACTATTTACGCCGGGATAGCTCAACAGGTTTTAGAGCATCTGTCTTGTAAACAGGAGGTTCTGAGTTCAAATCTCAGTCTCGGCAAATTTCACGCACGCGTGGCCAAATCGGCAAAGGCGCCGGTCTTAGAAACCGGATATTGAAGGTTCGAATCCTTCCGCGTGTACCAAAGTCCAGTCAAGAGTGAGGAGTCTGGAGTCTGGAGTCTTTTATCTTTGGTGTTGGGTCTGGAAATAAGGTCCTGTAATTTTTTTAGATTCCCCCGATCTTGCTCCAGACTCCTGACTCACGACTCCAGACTGTTCCCGCGGGCATAGCCAAGCGGCCAAAGGCGGCGGTTTGCAAAACCGTTAATCATCGGTTCAAATCCGATTGCCCGCTCCAGAAAATTTATGTCAGTAGCTCAATCGGCAGAGCAGC
>CAZOXY010000015.1:0-37802 GCA_964583955.1 uncultured Chloracidobacterium sp.
GACTCAAGGCACAAGGAGCGGCTCGAACAGAATCTTCCAGTGGCCTTTGACCTCGCCCATCGGGTCGGCTGCAAAAAACTGACCGCCCTTCCCGGAAACTTTTTGCCGGATGAGGAGCGAGAAAGACAGCTTGACCGCATCCGCGAAAACCTTAGATGGGTCTGTGAAAAGGCTGATGCCGAAGGGATAACCATAATGGTGGAGGCGATCAACGGTTTTGACAATCCCGCGTATCCTTTCACCACAACGGAAGAAACCATCTCATTCATGGATTCCATAGGTGCTGATAATCTTGAGTATCTTTACGATATCTATCACATGCAGCGGATGGAAGGTAATATAACATCAACGCTGGAAAAGCACATTGACCGGATAGGCCATGTTCAGATCGCGGATTGCCCGGGCCGACATTTTCCCGGCAGCGGCGAGATCAACTATCGTCAGGTATTTGAGACAGTGGAAAAAAGCGGCTATAAAGGCTATATCGGTTTGGAATACATTGCGGACGGCAGCACTGAGGAGAGCCTTGCCTGGCTGCCGCGGCCCTTAAGGCGTGGTATTCATCTTGATTCACTTTTCTCTTAAACAAGGATCGCATGGAAAGCAGTTTTAAGAAGATAGGGTTTATCGGTTTGGGGATCATGGGCAGGCCCATGGTTCTGAACCTGATAAAGGCGGGTTACGAAGTAGTTGTTCATGGCCGCCGGCAGGAGATTGTGAATGAGATGTTGGCCGCCGGAGCCTCTGCCGCCGCTTCGCCAAAGGAAGTTGCGGCGAACACAGACGTCGTTATTACAATGCTCCCCGATTCGCCCGATGTCGAGAGCGTTGTTACCGGGGCCGACGGCATTCTTGCCGGAGCAGGAAAAGGCCTTTTGCTCATTGATATGAGTACCATTTCTCCGGTCTCGACAAAAGTGATCGCATCCGAACTCGCAAAGGCCGGCGTCAGAATGCTTGACGCACCTGTCAGCGGTGGTGATAAAGGCGCCATTGCGGGGACATTGTCGATAATGGTCGGCGGCGACAGACAGGATTTTGACAACGCGAAACCGTTATTCGAAGGGATGGGGAAAACAATAACCTATTGCGGCCCCATCGGATCGGGGCAGGTCGTTAAAGCCTGTAATCAAATAGTCGTCGCGCTTGTCATTGAAGCGATTTCGGAAGCTCTGGTTCTTGGGTCAAAGGCAGGTGTCGATCCCGAAGTGATCTTGCAGGTCCTGAGCGGCGGGCTTGCTCAGACACGGGTCATGGATATGCGCGGCCCGACGATGATCGGGCATGATTTCACGCCGGGCTTCAAGGCCCGCCTTCACCGCAAGGACCTGAACATCGTGCTTCAGGCCGCAAGGGAAAGCGGGGTTACGCTGCCGGTGACGGCGTTGGTCGATCAGATGTTCACGAATCTTATTGCCGGCGGCAAGGGAGAGCTTGACCACTCTGCTTTGCTGACGGTGATCGAGGAGTTGTCGGGGCATTCTCTGACAGATCGGATCTCAAATGAAGCTTAAGGATAAAACAGCTATTGTGACCGGCGGCGGAACCGGCATCGGAAAAGGCATCAGCCGCTCTCTGGCAGCGGAAGGAGCCAGGGTCGTCATAGTTCAATCAACACTGGAAAAGGCTGAAAATGCCGCCGGTGAACTGACTGCAGAGGGATATGATATTCTTCCGATCCAGGCCGATATTAGCCGGCGAGAAGATGTTCGGAATGTACTGAGCCAGACGGTGGAACGATTTGGAAAAGTCGATATTTTAGTGAATAACGCTGCTTTGACAGGTTCAAAGGTATCAGCGCCGTTTCTGGAAATGACCGACGATCTTCTGGACAGGGCGATAGATGTCAACCTGAAAGGAACGTTCATCGTTTCGCAAGAGGCGGCCCGGCAAATGACTGAATACGGAGGTTCGATAATACACATATCGTCTGTGGGAGCCTATGCGGCACAAGAGGGAGCATCCATTTATTGCGCGACAAAATCGGCACTGATCGGATTGACCAGGACAATGGCCCTGGAACTGGCACCGTATAATATCAGGGTCAATGCCATCGCTCCGGGTGATATTCGGACGGAGACGAGCGAGAATATCGTCAGCGAAAAGAAGGAACGCGGATTTTCCGGGAATTATTTCCGAAAAATTCCCCTGAACCGTCGCGGCGAGCCGTCAGAGATCGGGCCGACCGCCGTATTTCTCGCTTCCGACGATTCGTCTTACATCACCGGAGAGACCATAATAGTCGATGGCGGCTTTTTGATCTATTAGTAATGAAACTTGATTTTGAAGAACACGGCTCCGGATTCCCTGTGCTGCTGCTGCACGCCTTTCCGCTTTCCCGTAAAATGTGGAAGCCGCAGATCGAGGCATTTACCGCTGAGAACGTCCGCCTTGTTCTGCCTGACCTGCGAGGGTTCGGCGGATCTGGCCTTGACGCCAATATCAGCAGAATGGAGGAGATGGCGGACGATATTGCCGAACTCCTCGACCGCCTGGATATAAAGCAGGCCGTGATAGGCGGCTTGTCGATGGGCGGATATGTCACGTTCAATCTCTATCGCCTTAGGCCGGAACTATTCCGGGCCATGATCATGTGCGACACCAACAGCGCCGACGATTCACAAGAGAAACGCGAGAACCGTTTTAAGCTGATCGAAAATATCATAGAAAACGGCACACAGGCGCTGATCGATAACATGCTCCCACACCTTACCGGCAGTTTCACAAAGGCCAATAATAAAGACCTGATCGCAAAATTGACACGGATGTTTGCTGAAACCGATCCGCTTGCCGCCATCGCCGCACTGCGCGGCATGGCCGAACGCAGCGATCATACGTATTTGCTGCCTGAGATAGACGTGCCAACTCTTTTGGTTTTTGGGGAAGAGGACGAACTGACCGATCTGAAAATTGCCGAGGGAATGCACGAGAAAATAAGGGATTCACGGCTTTCGGTCATCAAAGATGCCGGACATTACTCCAATCTCGAACAGCCGGAACAGTTCGATCAAGCTGTCGTTTCCTTTCTCAGAGAGATCATCGGCTAACTGGAAAAAATGAATACAAATGATCTATTCAGGCTGGACGGGCGCGTTGCGCTTGTGACCGGCGGCGCAGGTATATACGGAACTCACATTACAAAGGCTCTCGCCGAGGTTGGGGCGAGTGTCATCGTTGCTTCGCGCAATTTGGACCAATGCGAGGCTGTTGCGGCTCAAATGAGCAGCGAGGGGCTGAAGGTCTTTGGGCGTCATCTGGATCTTGGTTCGAGCGATTCGATAAGTACTCTTTGCGACGGCATAGTTGCAGACTTCGGAAAGCTGGACATACTTTTTAACAACGCGGTGGCGCGGTCCGGCGGCGACCCCTCGACCGTGACCGAAGAGGATTGGGTTAGGGCGATGGCCATAAACTCCACGGGATTTTTCCTTGCCTGCAAAATATTCGGGGAACAGATGGTGAAGCAGCGGTCGGGCGTTATGGTGAACATCTCGTCCATCTATGGTGTCGTCGGCCCTAACTTCAACATTTATGAGGGAACAGATATAACCAGTCCCGCAAATTATGCTTTTGCAAAGGGCGGGATGGTCAATTTCACACGCTACGCTGCCAGTTATTATGGACGATTTGGAATCCGTGTTAACTGCATCAGCCCGGGCGGTTTTCAGACAGACCAGCCGGATGTTTTCATCAAAAATTATTCCAAACAAACCCCGCTTGGGCGAATGGCGACCGACGATGACATAAAAGGAGCAGCGGTCTTTCTGGCGTCGGACGCCTCGGCCTATATAACAGGACACAATTTGATGGTTGACGGGGGTTGGACCGCGATATAGATATTTTAGAGGTTTTATGAAGTTAAAAGGCATGGTTCCGCCGGTCGGCACGCCGATCACGGAAGACGAAAAGGTTGACGAAAAAGGGCTTCGCAAACTTGTCAGGCATCTGATAGACAATGGCGTTCACGGGGTTTTCGCGAATGGTTCAATGGGCTGCTGCGCGCTGCTTACGGACGAAGAGCAGATGAGGGCCATCGAGATCGTGGCCGATGAAGCTGACGGACGAGTTCCGGTTGTTGCGGGCATATCTGATACCGGAACAAAACGCGTCATCGAGAAAGCCAAACAGGCCGCGAAATTCAAAGTAGATATTGTCACGTGCGTTTTGCCGTATTATTTTCGGCTGACGCAGGAAGAGGGCAAAAGGTTCTTTAGGGACGTTGCGGACGCTTCACCACTGCCGCTGGTGATCTACAACAATCCGTACCTTACTCCGATCGATCTTGAGGTCAAGAGCCTGCTGGAATTGTCGGAAGAACCCAATATCGTCGGGTTAAAGGATTCGAATCAGGACTTCAAT
Organism: uncultured Chloracidobacterium sp.; assembly: GCA_964583955.1. Taxonomy (GTDB): domain Bacteria; phylum Acidobacteriota; class Blastocatellia; order Pyrinomonadales; family Pyrinomonadaceae; genus OLB17. Next base: position 4,360 of record CAZOXY010000015.1, read on the forward strand.
CGTCTGACGGGCCTATTCGAGGCATTCCGCGGCAAAGAAGATTTCACCATCATGCTGGGAACGGAATTGCTTATTCCGCAAGGGCTGATGATGGGAGCCGACGGAGCGATCGGCGGCGCTCACAATATCTCACCGAAGATCGCCGTCGAATTATATGAAGCACATCTGACGGGCGACTATGAGACGGCCTTTGAAAAGAGCCGCGTTTTGGCGAAGGTGTGCGAGATATTTCAATACGGCAATATATGGGGCGGTTTTGAAGCGGCCATGCAGATGCTCGGCATCTGCGAAAAGGTCGTGTTCGCTCCGTTCGGCCCCGCGACCGAAAATGACCGCGAAAAGATACGGCAGATACTGGAAGAGTGTGGCCTGCTCGGGTCAAAGAACGCGGTCGTGGCATAGTGAAATAAGGTTGTTTGAAAATGAGTAAAATGTTTCCGGTCCGACATCTGGCTTCGGCGTATCTGGTGGCGATAATTGTCCTGCTGGCTGCCCAGAACGGCCATGCCCAAACCGACTCTCGCTTTAACAACGCCGTCGAAAAAAGCAAAAAAGCGATAGCCGAGGAAATGGCGGCAAATAAATTGCCGGGATTGTCCGTCGCCGTCGCAGTTGATGGCAAGATCGTATGGTCGGAAGGGTTTGGTTTGGCGGATATTGAGAAGAAAGTGCCTGTCACAATCGCGACAAGGTTTCGGATCGCCAGCACATCAAAGCCGATAACCGCCACCGCAATGGCGAAGTTGCATGAACAGGACAAGCTGGACATAGATGCGCCGATCCAAAAATATGTTCCTTATTTCCCTGAGAAAAAAGAAGGCACGATCACGGCACGGCAATTGGTCGGCAGCCTTTCCGGCATTCGCCACTATCGCCGCGACGCCGACCCTGAAAAGGATGAATTCTTTACCCGCAGAGCTTATTATGAAAGCACAAGAGACGCGCTGAGAGAATTTGAGAACGATCCGCTCGATTTCGTGCCGGGCAGCCGATACGGTTACAGCTCCTACGGATTCACTTTGCTGAGTGCCGCGATAGAAGGAGCAAGCGGTGACGATTTTTTGACGTATCTGCAAAAGGAAATATTCTCTCCATTAAAAATGAACTCAACGGGAGCAGATATAAATAAAAAGATAATTTCCAACCGGGCGAGCTTTTATTCCCTTGAAAATAAAACCGAGATCATAAATGCCCCGTATATTGATTACAGCATCTCATGGGGCGGCGGCGGCTTTATTTCCACACCGGAGGATCTGGTTCGGTTCGGGTCGGCGCTTCTTGAACCAGGTTTCCTAAAAGAGGAAACATTGAAGGAAATGTTTACTTCGCAAAAGACCAGCGACGGAACACCGACGGGCATCGGTTTTGCGTGGAGAATAATCGAAGGAAAGAAAGGCATCTATTATTATCATCCGGGAGAGGCGATCGGCGGACGTTCCTATCTGGTGATATATCCGAAACAAAAGCTCGTTGTTTCGCTGGTGCATAATTTGACCGGAGGCAGCTTGAACGCGGGTGTAAAGGTCTCCGATATTTTCATCGAGGAGATCGACAGCGGCAAGAAATGAGAATAACCGAGGACATCTATCTGGTCGGCAGCCTTCAACTGGGAATATCCGGCCGGTGGGACAGTCATGTCTATCTGGTGAGAGGGCCTTCGGGACTCGTACTGATAGATGCGGGCGGCGGAACGGATACCGAGAAGATAATTGAGAATATTCAAGCTGAGGGCTTTGATCCGCATGACATAAATGCCCTGCTTTTGACCCACATTCATTTTGACCATTCGTGCGGAGCGGCGAAGATCAGGGAAACGACCGGCTGCGAGGTCTATCTTTCGGAAAGGTCCAGACATCTGCTTGAGAACGGCACGGCTAAAGAGGCGGGACTTGATAAGGCAATAGAAAAAGGCATTTATCCCGAATGGTTTCGTTTTCAAAATTGTCCGGTCGATCATGCGGTAAATGACGGCGACATTGTAGAGGTTGTCGGGCTTCGCTTCACTGCGATACGTGTTGAAGGACACAGCACCGATTCCATTTGCTATCTTGTTGAGATGGACGGCAAACGGAACCTCTTTGCGGGCGATGTACTGTTCTATGGCGGCATTATCGGCCTGATAGACGCACCGGGTTCCACGATGGACGGGTATCGGCGTGACCTGGGGAAACTGAGCGGGCTGAATGTGGACGGGCTTTTCCCGGGGCATTATCTTTTTACGATAGCGGGCGGCCAGCGGCACATAGACGCGGCGATAGCGTCTTGCGAAAAAGGAATGGTTCCGCAAACCGTCGGCCAGATCGGGACGGTGTTCTAAACCGGAAAATATTCTAAATGGCTTTACACACAGACATTGACAATTTCAGGATCGAAGATGTTTCCGAACCCGGAAAGCACATATTTTTCCTGGAGATCGGCCCGTCGGAAGAAGGGGATCAGGTCGGGTTGCCGCTCATGATCGCAAACGGGGCAACGCCCGGCCAGACGCTTGTAGCCATTGCCGCTGTTCACGGTGATGAACTCGAAGGAGTGCAGGCGATACAGGATGTTTTTCGCGATCTGAATACTGATGAGATGAGCGGCCGGCTGATCGCCGTGCCTGTAGCCAATCTGCCTGCCTTTAGAGCCGTTCAAAGAGTCAGCCCGATAGACCATTTGAATCTGGCCCGCACCTTTCCCGGAAATAAGCATGGCACGATCACGGAGCGGATCGCCCATTATCTGGGCGAACTGATAATACCGCAGGGAGACTTTTTTCTCGATCTTCATTCTGCTCCCGGTTCACTGATGCCCAGAATGGTCGGTTATGACGCCTCCGGCACTGAGGCGGGACAGATATCAAGGGACGCGGCCTTGAAAATGGGAATGCCCGTTGTTTGGGGACATCCTGATGTCGGGCCGGGCCGTTCATTGTGCTCGGCAATCGAACGCGGGATCCCGTGGCTTTATGTCGAATCGCCAAGCGGCCGGCGCGTCTCGGCGGACGAACTGCCCTATTATATTGACGTTCTGCTGAATCTTCTCGGATATTTGAAGATCATCGGCCGCGAACCTTCGGATGCTCGGCCTGAACTGCACCTGTTCGGTTCCGGCGATGTGGATCGGACCCAATCGGTCAATGCAGAAGGTTTCTTTGTGCAAAAAGCACGACTGCTTGAATATGTGGAGAGCGGCCGGCTGGTCGGCGAGGTTCGCGATCTTTTTGGTGAGGTCATTGAGGAAGTAAGAACCGAACATGCCGGCTATGTCGCTGTTCTGCGTTCCGATCCTCTGGTACATCCGGGCGATCCGGTCTGTCTGGTCGCGGAAGCGGCCGGTGAATTCTGATCGGATGCGATCTTAACTCTCGGATTCTCCCTCATCTCTTCCGTTTTTTTACATCCCCCGACGCAAGTAAGGTTCATTTACAGAAGTTATGCAGTTAAATGCTCTTGATATAGCAGTGATCGTTGCCTATATGGCCGCGATGTCGTTGATCGGTGTTTATTTTTCGCGAAAGATGGAATCAAGAAGTGATTTCTTTCTTGGCGGCAGAGGAATGCACTGGATACTGGTCGGCGGCAGCCTGTCGTTATTTTCGACGATCAGCTTTATGGCCGTTCCGGGGGAAATGATCAGATATGGCCTTGGTTTTTTCGTGGCCTATTTAATAGTTCCTCTGGTTATTCCGGTCATTAACCAAATTGTTTTGCCCATCTTGATGAAGCTCCCGATCAGCAGTGCATACGATTATCTTGATAAACGATTTGGTACAGGGGTAATGAAAACCTCCGAGTATGTTTTTGTGGCAAAAACACTGCTGTGGATGGGAGCCATTATTTATACGGCCAGTTTGGCGGTAAATGCGGTAACCGGTTGGAATATCTATTTTATTATTGCCATCATTGGGATTATCACTACGTTTTACACTTCGGCAGGCGGCCTGCAATCGGTTATCTGGACCGATTTTATTCAGACGGCGCTTTTCACCGGTTGTGCATTGATCATCCCGATCTACATCGTTTACGCGACCGGAGTTGGCCCGATCGGCTGGTGGGAATCTTTTTCACAAGCAGGAAGAACTGAAATAGTGACCTTCAGCTTAGATCCGACCGTTCGTGTGACGACCGTTGGGAATATGGCATCTGTCTTTTTTTATTTTGTCTGCGTCAGTGCTTCCGACCAGATGATCGTTCAGAGATATTTGAGTACGCCTTCGCTCAAACATGCTCAACGCTCCGTATGGGTCTATATTCTCTCAAACCTGACATCGATCATATTTTTAATGATATGCGGCCTGTCGCTTTTTGCTTTTTACAGATATCAGTCCACGCTGCCGATCAATGAGTTTCAAACTGAGATCGCCGCAAATGCTGATAAAGCAATGCTGCAATTCATTGTGCAGGAATTGCCTAACGGCATTGCGGGATTGATCGTGGCCGGACTGCTTGCCGCAGCAATGTCAGGGCTGAGTTCAGGAATGAATGGCGTGGCAAGCGTTTTGATCACTAAATTTCCTCAAGGGCAAAGCCGCTTCAAGATCTTTAGAGAGGGACTTTGGCTGGAAAGATCAATAGGGATAGTGATGGGCTTTTTTGGTGTTTTGCTGGCAGTTGGCATTACTATCAGCATGGAGCGGACAAACTGGAATCTGGTAGAACTTAGCGGACGCCTGGTCAATCTTTTTGCAGGCCCTCTGGCAGTTCTATTCTTTTCAGGACTGCTGCTGAAACGCTCAAATTCACTTTCTGTGCTGATCGGTTTCACTATCTCCGTTCTGACAAGTATGTTTATAGGTTTCAGCCAACAGTTGTTCGGTTTCCAAAGCCTTTCATTTACCTGGATCATTCCTGTTTCGTTCCTGGCCGGGTTTATTCTGACCTGGGTGATAAGTCTGTTTGCCGGAAGCGATGAAGAGGTTGTTTTTGAAAGAGAGATCAATGACGAATAAGAGCAGGAACAGTAAGTTGTTCGGATAAAAACAGAGCATTCTTAAGATAAATTCAACGGTAAATATGTTCATATTTTTAGAAAATGCCAAAAAGTATTTGATAGTGAAAGTCTTTCGAAGAAAAGGCATTCTCTTTGCGTTATTGGCAATATGCGGAGTATTTGTAATGGCACCTGTTTCATCGGCCCAGGAAAAAGAAGGGCAGACCCGTTGGGAACGCGGAGCGGACATTCCGCTTGCTCGCGGCGGTTATTTTGCCGAGTGGCTGGACGGCGGATTGTGGCTGGCCGGCGGCAGCTATTGGAAAGACGGCGAAAAGCTCTGGACGGCCGAGGCAAGCCATTACGATCCCGCAACGAAAGAATGGTCAACACGCGAACCGCTGCCAAAGGCGTTTGGTTACGGCGTGACCGCGCGGATCGGCAACACGATATATCTGCTTGGCGGCGTCAATGCCGACGGCAGTCCGAACAGGCAGGTCTACACGCTGAAAAATGGAAAATGGGAAGTGCACGGAATGTCGCCCGACGTGTTCATTTATCCCGCATACGCCGTTGTTGGAAAGAACATCTATATTTTTGGTGGTTCGCCCAGCCCGACGGACGTGACCAGGGCGACTGCCAGTACATGGATATATGACACCGATGCCAACGCCTGGGAAAAAGGCCCTTCTATTCCCGGCGAGCCGAGGCAGATATTCTCGGCGGCGGCGGTCGGCAAAAGTATCTACGTTTTCGGCGGAGTCACGCAAAGATCGGGTGAAGAGATCCGCAATTTGGACAACGCGTATCGTCTTGATACCGCCCGGAAAACATGGAGCGAGGTAAAAGCCATGCCGTTGGCGATGAGGGCATTTTGGGCCGGAACCGACGGCAGGGCCGTGTATCTGTTAGGCGGTTATTCTGACAAAGGACTGGATACGGTTTACAGATACCATCCGGCAGAAGATGCATATACTCTTGTGTCGCATCTGCCGCAGCCGCTGATGGACACGAAATTCATTTACGGTAACGGAAAATTTTACGGTGCGTCAGGCGAGGACAAATTGATGTCCCGCTTTGAAGGTTTGGTTATCGGCACATTGCGGTGAGGAACGGTGATGAGAACAAAAGCTGCGATTCTATACGAGATGGGGATGAACGCCCCGTATTCTGAGACACGTCCTCTGGTGATCGACGAGGTCGAGCTGGAAGCTCCGGGAAGTGGTGAGGTTTTGGTGGAGGTTGCCGCGGCAGGATTATGTCATTCGGATCTTTCGGTGATAGACGGTTCCCGTCCGCGTGTGATGCCGATGGTTTTGGGACACGAGGCCAGCGGGATCGTACGCGAGATCGGCAATGACGTAAACGATCTTGCTGTCGGCGATCACGTTGTGTTCAGTTTTGTGCCGGTGTGTTCCAGTTGTGAGTATTGCCTTGCGGGACGGGCCGCATTATGCGAAAAAGGAGCGAAGGCAAATGTTGCGGGTACGCTCATGTCGGGCGAGCGGCGGTCAATTCAACCACCATTTAGGCGTGTCCGGATTCTCACAGTTTACCGTTGCGTCCCGCGGATCGCTTGTAAAGATAGACAAGACGCTTTCGCTGCAAACGGCGGCACTTTTTGGTTGTGCCGTTCTGACCGGTGTGGGCGCCGTGCTGAATACAGCGGAGGTCAAGGCGGGGTCGTCCGTCGCGGTTTTCGGCCTCGGCGGTGTCGGGCTTAGCTCCATCCTCGGAGCAAAATATGCCAAGGCATTTCCGATAATCGCCGTAGATCGGCTGGCTGATAAATTGGAGATCGCAAAAAAAATGGGAGCCACGCACACCATTGACGCATCGGCGACCAATGCTGTTGAGGCTGTTCGCGAGATCACATCCGGCGGTGCCGATCACGTTTTTGAAAGCGTCGGGAACGAGCAGGTTTTGATACAGGCATACAATGCCACGCGTCGCGGCGGCATGACCGTGACGGTCGGGCTTCCGCATCCTGAACGTATGTTCTCAATACCGGCATTCAGCATCACCGCCGAAGAGCGAACGATAAAAGGCTCGTATATGGGGTCGAGCATTCCATCCAGAGACGTTCCCAAATATATCGAACTGTATCAGAAGGGTGAGCTTCCCGTTGATGCTCTTGGCACACATTCGATCAAACTGGATGAGATAAACGAGGGTTTTGACAGGCTGGCGGAAGGGAAAGCCGTCAGACAGATACTTACTTTTGACAGCGAATGAGGGGGAGGGAAATAATGCCTAGACAAATAAAATCTATCTCAATTCTACTTTCAATATTATTTCTGACCCTATCCATGTTCTCGCAAAAGGGCGAAAATACATTTACGATAGTTTCTTTCGGAGATTCGATCACCGCTCCGAGGGCGGGTGTTGTGACCTATTCCGACCTGCTGCGTCAGGAGCTGAAACCAAAGAATGGCAAGCTTTTGGACGTGGTGAACGCCGGCATAGGGGGAAATACGACACAGCACGCAAGGGAAAGATTTGAAAAGGACGTGCTTTCGCGAAAACCTGACCTCGTCATAATGCAGTTTGGCTCAAATGACGCTGCCGTTGACGTATGGAAGAACCCGCCCGCCGACCGCCCAAGGGTCTCACTGGAAGATTATGAGAAGAATCTCGAATGGATGATAACCAAGATCCAGGAACAGAAAGGAAAGGTGATTCTGGTGACGCCGCCGCCTTCCAGATGGACGGAAAAACTTAAGGAAATGTACGGAAAGCCGCCCTATGCTCCGAACGATCCAAACGGCTTTAACTATTTGAAAGAGAAATATATAGATAAAATGAAAGAGGTCGGGGCCAGGAAAAAGGTTTCGGTCATTGATCTCTATTCACGATATTTTGAATTCGAAAAAGCCGAAAAGCGACCAATGGACGAGCTTTACGTTGACGGATTGCATCCAAACAGCGAGGGCCATCGGATAGAGGCGGATATGCTGTTGGACACCATTCGTAAAATGAAATTGGGTATCAGGTGAAGCAACAGGAAACCGAACTGACGCGGCTGGCAAAAGAGATATTTTTTGCCGCCCTAAAAAGAGCTGATGCCGGACGGGCGATCCGAGACGCAGTCCGTTTGCGGGGAGGTGTTCTTGACGTTGCGGGAGAACGGATCGACCTCGATCAGTTGGGCGCCGTGTATGTTGTCGCTATCGGAAAGGCGGCGTATCCGATGGCCGCAGAGCTTGACCGGATATTGGACGGCCACATCAAAACCGGCCTGATCTCCGGTGCAAAGCCGCCGTCTTTCGATCATGCATTTACAGATGTCTGGACGCAGTTCGAAGGCGGTCATCCGCTTCCGAACGAAGCGAGCATCGATGCCGCAAAGGCGTGTCTGGAAATGCTTGAAAGGGCGGACAGCGAAGCGGCCCTTGTTATCTTTTTAATATCCGGCGGCGGCTCGGCAATGATGGAGGTTGCCCGTGACGCCGGTGTCACCTTGTCCGAACTGCGCGAAACAAATCGCGTATTGGTCACTTCGGGGGCGTCGATCTCAGAGATAAACTCCGTTCGCCGCCGCATCTCTGCCATCAAAGGCGGCGGACTGGCACGAACAGCCCCTGATTGCAGACAGATAACTCTGCTGATCTCAGACACGTTTGCGGATGACATAACCTCCATCGCCTCCGGCCCGACGCTTAGCCCCGCAGAGGGTTTGCCTGACGCCGTTTCTGTCATAAAAAAATACGAACTCGAACCGCTTTTACCCGTCAGGGTCAAAGAACTGATCTTGAATACACAGGTCGATGATGGCAAGTTTCCATCGGCCTCGGCCGCGCGTGTTTTGCTGGACAACCGCACGGCCACAAATGCCGCAGCTGAGGCCGCATCATCGGCAGGGCTGTTGGTCGAGGGGCTTTCGAATGAGTATGATGCTCATATAGCGGACGGCTGTCGCGTGCTGTTTGAGAAATGCCTTGCGTTAAAAAGTTCGGCTGCCAGCGGTGAAACGGTCTGTCTCGTTTCCGGCGGGGAATTTGGCTGTGAGGTTGTCGGTCGCGGCTTGGGCGGCAGGAACATGGAGACCGCATTGCGTCTGGCTCTGCTGGCTGAGGAAAAAGGGATTGACGCGGAATTTGCCTTTCTCAGCGGAGGAACGGACGGGATAGACGGCAGCAGCCCCGCGGCCGGAGCCGTTGCGGATCATCATTCGTTGAGGAAAGCGACGGAGATGAAACTTGACCCTCGTTCGTTTCTTGCCGATAGTGACAGCTTTACTTTTTTTGACCGTATCGGTGGTGCGATAATGACCGGTCCGACCGGCACGAATGTCAGGGACATAAGGATCCTTTTAATGAGATAAATTCTATGCGTGACAATACAATTCTTGGTGATCTGAAGCTGCCGTTCTCTCACGCGACGCGCGTTGGCGATCTCGTTTTTGTGTCCGGACAGGCGTCGGTCGATCTCGGGACCGGAGAGATCATCGCCGGCACATTCGCAGACGAGTTTGAGCGTTCGCTGGAAAATCTCAAATCGATCCTCGCTGCTGCCGGAGCCGGCATCGAGGATATCGTCAAGGTTGGCTGCTACGTCAGGCGTGATGAAGACCTGCCGGAGTTCAACAGGCTTTATCGAGAATATTTTTCAGAGCCGTTTCCGGCCCGTACGACCATTACAAATTGTCTGCCGCCGAGCCTGCTGTTTGAGATCGATTGCGTCGCAGTTTTAAGAAAATAAGAACAAAAGCATGAACAGACGAGAATTCATTGGAACTGCCGGAGCAGCGGCGATCAGTGCGAATGCGGCATTCGCCGGCAATGCTAAGCACCAAACTGCCGATCCGTTCGCCGTTATCAAAGCAATGCTCGCCGATATGGCCACACCCATAAAATGGGTATTCACAGGCGACAGTATCACGCACGGTGCGTTGCATACATTCGGCAGCCGCAGCTATGTCGAACATTTTGGCGAACGTGTCCGATGGGAAATGCGGCGCATGCTGGACATTGTTATCAATACAGGGATCAGCGGCGATACGATGAAAGGCATCATTGCACGGGATGAATGGCGGATATTTCAACTGACGCCTGATATCGTGTCGTTGAAAATAGGAATGAATGATTGCCGCGACGGAGAAAATGGGCTTCCGGCTTTTAAGGAAGCATTGGAAAAACTCATCGACAAGACAAAAAAGCAAAGGGTACATCTGCTTCTTAACACGCCCAATCTGATCGACTTTGACAAGGATAAGGCGAGGGCCGGGCTGCCCCTGTATGTCGAGGCCATGGCCGAAGTAGCGGCCAGGCACAGTGTCCCTTTGGTCGATCATTATTCCCATTGGCAAAAATTGACCGCCAACAGCAACGCCAAGCTGCAAATGTGGCTAAATGACGGCAGTATTCATCCCAACGGATACGGCCATTTGGTGCTTGCCCGTAAAATATTTGATGATCTGGGCATTGCAGATGCAAACAGCCTTGTCGGCGGCAGATTGTTCGTTCCTTAGATTACAGATAAATGACGATGAGCAGAAAATTAAAGATCGGTGTCTGCGGTGTCGGTTCGATCGGTTTTCGACACGCGCGTCTGTTGTCAGCGGTACCGGATGTTGGATTAGCAGCGTGCGATCCGGTGAACGAACATCTTGAGGCACTTTCACAATTTGGCAATATAATTGGATCGACCAATTCTTTCGACGAATTGCTGGAAATGGGCCTGGATGGCTTGATCGTAGCAACACCGGACAGGTTTCACGTCGATCAAACCGAAAAAGCGGTAAAAAAAGGCATTGCCGTTTTGGTCGAAAAACCGATAGCGGAAAATGCGATACAGGCAGAACGACTTTTGAAGTATGAGGCCGAGGGAGCAAAGATACTGGTCGGTTATCCTCTTCGTCACAACGCTGTGTTTCAAAAAGGAAAGGAGATGCTTGACAGCGGCATTATCGGAAGCCCCGTCTCCTTTCACATAATGCTGGGTGCATACGCCACACTTTTAGCGGCAAAAAATCGCTTTGCGGACGGCCAAAGAAACAAATTGTTTGTTGACTATAGCCACGAATGGGACTATCTGCACTGGTTTATGGGTGATGTTGATAAGGTGGCCGCAACTGCCCAAATGGCGGGCGAGCTTGCGCGAATGCAGGATCCGAACGTTGTAAATGCGGTGATAGTTCTTAAGAACGGCGTTTCGGGAACTGCTCATTTGGACTACGTCCAGAATCCGGGCCAGCGGGAATTTGTTGTCATCGGCGACAAGGGGAAACTTGTAATAAATGCCGTGCAGGGAGTGGTAACAGTGCGAACCTACGATAAAGAGTATGAGCAGATCTACTCGATCGCGGAGACATTCGACGGAATGATGACAAAACAGTGGGAGCATTTTCGCGAGGTTATTCTTAACGGAACCGAGGCGGCTGTGACCTTGGATGACGGCGTCAACGCCCTCCGAACTGCAGATGCGTTGATACGTTCCGTTGATGATGGGACGTGGCAGAAAGTCTGAACAAGCCCCACTCAAGATACCTCCACGCCAATACCTTTCGTTCGAGGGGTTGAACAGGAGGCTCGTTTCCATCGTATTTTCTGTTTACAAAGACACATAAGTATCGTAAGTTGTCAGGGACAGGATTCAACCACCAAAGAAATTAAATGATAGGCGTGCGTATCGGGCCACCGATACCTCACAATCCGGTACGTCGCGAATCGGGAAGGGAATTGGACCATCAGAACGTTAAGGTCGGAGCGGCGGGATAGCGCGCTCCGAAATGGCGGTAGCCTGTAAGGTTTCCGTTCCTACATAATCCCAGCTCCACAGGTGAACGAACGGGAACAGTTGGGCAGGCATCTGCTCTGAGGTGTTCCGTTCATATCGGGTTCGCGGCAAAGGGGGCGAACGATAACACAAAAATCTAAAGTTGATCGGCAGGAGACACAAATCATGAGAAAGACAGCGTATCTATTCATTCTCGCTCTGTTTATGTTGGGCGGACAAGTTTGTTTTGCCCAGACCGCGAATCAGGGAACGTTGGTGGGGACGGTCAGAGACCCGAACGGCCAGGCATTGCCATTGGTCAGCGTCACGGTAACGAACATCGGCACAGGTGTCGGCCGGACGGTGACGTCGGACGCCAACGGCAATTACAGACTGGATTTCCTACAGCCGGGCAACTACCGTATTCAGGCGGAACTGTCCGGATTTCGTAAAATGGAGATACCGGAAGTGACCGTAAACGTCAATCAGATACATCGTGCGGATATAAAGATGGAGATCGGGGAGGTGACGGAAGAGGTCGTGGTGACAGATGACCGCAGCCTTGGCATCAATACTGAGAATCCGACGCTTGGCGAGGTCATCAGCGAACAGCTAATTGACAACATGCCGCTCAACGGCAGAGAGTTCATCGAACTGACAGGCCTTACTCCGGGAGTCGCTACCGGCAACGAAAAAGACGGGGCGTTTGGAAGCAGAGGTGTGACCGCGGCCGTCGGCGGGGCGAGGGCGACCCACAACTCCTTCTATATAGACGGAGCAGATACGACGGATAATTATTTCGGGCAATTGCTGACATCTCCCGCCTTGGATGCTATCAAGGAGTTTAGAGTTCAGACGAGTCTTTATTCCGCAAAATATGGCCGGGCGGGCGGCGGTGTCATCAGCGTTGTGACGAAATCGGGGACGAACAGATTCAGCGGATCGCTCTATGAGTTTCACCGAAACCAGATGTTCGATGCGCTTCCCTTCTTCTATACCGGACCAAGAGAGGACAGGCCGACTTACATCCAAAATCAGTTTGGCGGCACCTTCGGCGGGCCGATCTTTAAGAATAAGACGTTCTTTTTCTTTAGCGCAGAGTATTTTCGCAATAGAAAGCCGGGACAGATGCTTGTAGGTTTTGCTCCTACCGAACTGGAACGACAAGGGAATTTCACCCAGTCAGTAAACCCTTGGTCAACCGTTGGGGCGCTTCCTCGAATTGTAAATCCCTACATTAGCCAGAATCCGGCATGTGCGGATCCTGGTGCATCCGGCCCCCCGTATTGCGCACAGATGGTGATTCCCAGTCGGATACTTCCCGAGAGTCTGATCAATCCGGTGGGCAGGCGAGTAATGGATCTTATACCAGACCCTAATTATGATAACCCGTCTTTCAACCTCAGAGTCTTTCGCAGCGGCAGGCGGACTAATGATAAGTATCTCGTAAAGATTGATCATAACTTTAAGGACGGGGGTGTTCTGAGCGGCAGTTTTAATTATGGAGTATATGACAATACTAACCCCGGAATAATCGATCTTTCGGATACAAACGTATTTGAGTACGGCAAGACTCTTGCGTTGGGCTACACAAGAACAGTAGGAAAGAGTATCGCCAGCGATACAAAGTTCAACTATACATGGAGCGACAGCGGATCTCAGCAGGCTGTGGTGGACAAGAATTATGCTCAGGAGTTAGGTTTTTGGATCGGTACCCACAAGTCCGATGTGATGGGAACTCCCAGGATCATAATTTACGGAAGCGGGGGATCCTTCATGACACTAGGAGGGTCAGGCCCAAATCTCAGGAACAATAACACCTGGTCTCTTCGCCAGGACCTGATCTATGTTCGCGGCGATCACACCATCTCCTTTGGTGCTGATTACAAGGCTCAAGACTATGGCTGGCTTTACGACATTCAAAATCTTGGAGTTTACTATTTTGGCTATGGCGAGACAAATACCGCTTCAGCTCAGTTAAACTGGGAAGTTGCCGGACACCCGTTCGCAAGCCTGTTGACGGGCATCGTCTCCTACGAGGGATATAGTTTTGGTGACTCCAAACCGGCACGTTCGATTCGGGACGGCATTGGGCTTTATATCCAGGATGACTGGAAAGTATCAGACCGGTTGACCCTAAATTTGGGTCTCAGATATGACTTTGAACCGCCGTTCGCATCAAAAGACGGCAAGTTCATGACGCTTAACTGGGAAACCGGGATGCCGATCTATTCGGCAGAAACGGATCCCGCGTTACTTCAGAACTTGCAGTTTGACTATGAGACCGGCGGCAAGAATACCCCGTTCGATGCAAACAAATTAAACTTTGCCCCAAGGATCGGCTTTGCGTTCAGGCCGTTCAATGACAGCAGATCAGTTATCCGCAGCGGATACGGGATCGTTTACAACAGTGAAAACCTCTATACCACCGGATATGGATCCTTTGTGGCACCGTTCAGCGGGCTTTTCACATTGAGAAATCGTGCCGCACAGTCGCCCGACAGGATCGATCACATACGGCCTGTTACCGAGGAGCCATACTTTTTTAATTCGACCCTGACATCGTCAAACACGCCCGGAAATACATTCATGAATCCCCGGGAATATCCGACCGGATATTTGCAGCATTGGAATCTAGGGGCATCGCGAGAACTGGGCTGGGGCATGGTTGCCGAGATCTCGTATGTAGGATCAAAAGGAACACACCTAAACGGAAGCAGTTCGCTTAGGAGTTACAATCCTGATCTGGATAGGTTGGTCAGGGAGAATAATCCAACTTGGACCCAACCGATCACCCTGAGATTGAAAGGATTTAACTCCAGCTACAACTCATTGCAATCAAAACTGACCAAAAGATTTCAGAATGGCGTAAGCTTTATTGCTGCTTATACCTGGGCTCACGCATTGGCAGAATCCTCATCGGACTATGTCGCCGGCGGCGGTGACAATCAGGAAGAGATCGACCCCGAAACAGGCAATTACATCCATCGCCGGATCAGGTCTAATGCGGACTTTGACATTCGCCATCGTTTCACATTTTCCGGAACCTATGATCTGCCTTTCGGAAAAGGAATGCGATTTGGTTCTAACTGGAATCCCGTTGTTAATGTGATATTAGGCAACTGGCGTCTCAATATGCTCACAACCATACAGACGGGACAGCCGTTTACCGTCAGAGGGGCCAATAACCGGGCACCGAACAGGATATGTGATGGGAACCTGCCGCGCAGCGAGCGAACCGTAAGAATGTGGTTTGACTATACTTGCTTCTCGACAGAAGGTATTCCAGGCAACAGGAACGGAAACGCCCCGCCCAATATCATCTGGGGACCTGATCTGATCAATTTCGACTTTGGCCTTCATAAAGAGCTTAGATTTGGAGAGCGGTTCAGATTGCAGCTTCGTGGAGAGGCATTTAATGCGTTTAACAGGGTCAATTTGATCGGGCCAAATCTGCGGTTTATTGCAAATGCGACAGGGGCCGAGATAACTCGTCAGAGGGACAATCGGAGCCTCCAGTTTGGTTTCAGATTTTCCTTTTGATCCTGAGCAAAGACGTAGAAAAACTTAAGTCCGGACAAAAGGTATAAGGCATATGGCAAAGAATGGCATCGACAGACGCGAATTTATTGGGGCAGGTCTTGGCGGAATGGCGCTCGCCGCCCTTGGACGATCCGCTACGGTGCCTAGCAAGATTCAGCCGAATATTATCATGATCGTCGCTGACGATCTTGGTTTTGCCGATCTGGGATGTTACGGGGGCGAGATTCACACCCCGCATCTGGATAGGATGGCGGCAGAGGGACTGCGTTTCAAGCAATTTTATAATTGTTCCGTTTGCTACTATTCGCGTGCTGCTATGTTGACCGGCGTGAATCCGCGTTACGGCAAGGGGAGTTTACTAAAAACCAACATGCTGACCATCGCCGAGGTTTTGAAAGGAGCGGGCTATGCTACGGCAATGAGCGGCAAATGGCATCTCGGCGGCGGCAGGCCGAACCGGCCAATAGAT
Source organism: uncultured Chloracidobacterium sp. (assembly GCA_964583955.1). Taxonomy (GTDB): domain Bacteria; phylum Acidobacteriota; class Blastocatellia; order Pyrinomonadales; family Pyrinomonadaceae; genus OLB17. The sequence continues at coordinate 20,000 of CAZOXY010000015.1, forward strand.
CGGGGATTCGATGAATATTATGGCTCGATGATCGGGGCGTTGAACTTCTTTGACCCGACCGATCCGGATCCGCCCTTTGCTTCTCATGGTTCCCATAAAGCCGCGTTCGTACAGAATGCCAAACGGATCGAGAGCGTTGGCGAAGACTATTATGTGACCGATGCCTTAACTGACCACTCTATCGAGCAGATCAAAAAATTTGCAAAGGAAGGAAAGCCTTTTTTCCTGCATTTAGCTCATTTTGCGCCGCATTACCCTCTTCACGCATTGCCCGAGGATATAGCTAAGTATCGTGGGAAATACGATGACGGCTATTTTGTCTTAAGAGAAAAAAGGCAGCGTAAAATGATCGAGTTGGGGATCATCGATGAAAAGTGGCTACTTCCCGATCCGGATAAAAAACTTGGCAATTGGCGATACGATCTTGCGGTCGATTCCTGGGATTCGATCGAGGATAAGGTTTGGGAAAAGTCAAAGATGGAGGTCTATGCAGCGATGGTTGACCGTATGGATCAGGGGATCGGGCGCGTCATGCAAACACTGAAAGATAGCGGAATTGATGACAATACGATAGTTGTCTTCTTTTCCGACAACGGCGGCTGCGCCAGTGATATCACACCTGAAACACGGGGTTATAAGGCCTACCGTGAATATAACAGGGATAAGGTGACCGGCACCAAAGAATCGTATGTATTTTGCGGGCCGGGTTGGGCTACGGCTCAGTCTTCGCCTTTCAGAAGGTATAAGACTTGGACATACGAAGGCGGGATCTCAACACCGATGATCGTTCGTTGGAAGGGAAAGATAAAAGCAAATTCAATAACCAATGAAACGGGGCATCTGGTCGATCTGTTCCCGACTTTTATGGAGGCTGCGGGGGCGAAATATCCGCAGGAGTACAAAGGTGTTAAGACCCTGCCTCTGGAGGGGGTGAGTTTAATGCCGGTTCTAAACGGCAAGAAATTTAAGAAAGAACGTGAATTAGGGTGGTATGTTTTTGGTTCAAATGCATACCGGATCGGCAAGTGGAAACTGGTGTGGGGAATAACCGCAAAAAAATGGGAGCTATATGATATGGAAACTGATCGTACCGAAACTTATAACCTTGCCGAGAAACATCCCAAAATAGTCAAAAAGCTAAGTGAGGCGTGGCAGAGATGGGCTGACAGAAGCGACGTGGCCAGTGATGAAAAAGTTGAGCAGCTTAGCAGAGGTCAATGAGAGAAAGGGGCTAAGTTTACCATTTTTCTTGTGAGTCAAAAGGCTCAAAGGATCCAATATCCCACCGAACGGAAATCAATATTATGAGAAAACTTGTCTGCTGTTTAGTTATATTACTTCTTGGGCTTCAGGCGATACCTGCCCAATCGGTCATCGACATAGGTTCACGACTCGAACTTTTTGTTGACGATCTTGTGATCGGGGGCCTTAAAGGCGAAGCCGCGCTGAGGCTGCATAGTCCAACGCCAAAGGAAATCGTCTTGGTACACGATGAGCCTTGGGAAGGAAATGGGTCTGGGTATCATAGCGTCTTTAAAGATGGCGACAAATACAAAATGTATTATAAGGCTTGGCAGCATTCTGCAAGTCCAGGATCAACCGGGGTCAATAAATCATATCTAGGCTATGCTGAAAGTGTTGATGGCATTAATTGGGTCAAGCCAAATCTTGGAGTTCTGGAGTTTAATGGTTCAAAAAACAACAATATTGTTTTAAAAACTGAAAAGGTCGGAAATTACAATGTAACAGCAGGGTTGCCCGGGGTTTTTAAGGATCAGAATCCCGACGCGCCGGCTGATGAGCGTTACAAGGCGTTGATAGTCTCATCCGCACACGGCACTGACTACCACGGATTGTTGGCATATAAATCACCTGACGGGATCAACTGGACGCTAATGTCCGATAAGCTCATTCTCAAAGATGACGCATTTGACAATCAGAACATTGCTTTCTGGGATCCTATTACCAAAGAATACAAGATCTATTGGAGATATTGGACGGAAAGTCAGAAAACTGCTTTGTATCGCGGTATTCGCGGTATCAAAACAGCGACCAGCAAAGACTTTATTAACTGGGAGAATAAACAGGAGCTTAAATATTTGGATTCACCGGAGGAGCATCTTTATACAAGCCCGATCGAACCGTACTTCAGAGCTCCGCACATATATATCGGTTATCCGGCCCGTTACCTCGAACGTCCCTGGTCTCCATCTTTGAGAGCATTGCCTGAGGTCAAAGAAAGGGAATACAGATCGGCGAGAGTCCAGCGATACGGAACGACGATCACTGACTCACTATTTATGGCCGGGCGCGATGGGGCCACTTTTAAAAGGTGGAACGATGCATTTCTTCGTCCTGGAATTGAGAGGCCCGGAAGTTGGACCTACGGCGATAATTTTATTGGTTGGGGATTGATGGAAACAAAATCTGACCTTCCCGGAGCACCTGATGAGTTATCGTTATACGTTTCTGAAAATTATTGGAAAGGAACCGCCAGCAAGGTCCGCCGATATACATTACGGCTTGACGGTTTTGTCTCGGTGAATGGGTCAGCAAAAGGCGGCGAACTGCTGACGAAGAAGATCAGATTTTCGGGCAGTTCTCTAAATCTCAATTTCTCATCATCGGCGACAGGCGGAATTCAGGTTGAGATCCTTGATGAAAAAGGAGATCCGATCCCAAATTTTTCACTTAAGGATTGTGATGTTATTTTTGGAGATACGGTGAAAAGAAAAGTTACTTGGAAAGGCGAATCCAATGTCTCATCCCTTGAAGGAAAAGTTGTGCAACTTCGTTTCAAACTCACCGATGCAGATCTTTATTCTTTTCAGTTCCAATAGGTGGCAGGGTTAGGGCTGCCTCTCTTTGATGGCCGGAGCGACTAGAGGAACTGGTATACAAAGGTCTGGGCTAAAAAAATAGGCCCGGGTTCTGACTTAGGTCTGCCGGTCACTATTGGGATCAATTTGGAGGGATTGCGGATCGTTTTGTTCAACGGGCTGAGCAATTCATCAATTTCGGGTTAATTTTGTGTTTACAAAGATATGATTCTGCCTTAATTTGTCAGGAACAGGATTCAATCGCCTAACAAGATCCCAGATGAAGCAAGCGTATCGGGCCACCGATACCTCACAATCCGGTACGTCGCGAATCGGGAAGGGAATTGGACCATCAGAACGTTAAGGTCGGAGCGGCGGGATAGCGCGCTCCGAAATGGCGGTAGCCTGTAAGGTTTCCGTTCCTACATAATCCCAGCTCCACAGGTGAACGAACGGGAACAGTTGGGCAGGCATCTGCTCTGAGGTGTTCCGTTCATATCGGGTTCGCGGCAAAGGGGGCGAACGATAACACAAAAATCTAAAGTTGATCGGCAGGAGACACAAATCATGAGAAAGACAGCGTATCTATTCATTCTCGCTCTGTTTATGTTGGGCGGACAAGTTTGTTTTGCCCAGACCGCGAATCAGGGAACGTTGGTGGGGACGGTCAGAGACCCGAACGGCCAGGCATTGCCATTGGTCAGCGTCACGGTAACGAACATCGGCACAGGTGTCGGCCGGACGGTGACGTCGGACGCCAACGGCAATTACAGACTGGATTTCCTACAGCCGGGCAACTACCGTATTCAGGCGGAACTGTCCGGATTTCGTAAAATGGAGATACCGGAAGTGACCGTAAACGTCAATCAGATACATCGTGCGGATATAAAGATGGAGATCGGGGAGGTGACGGAAGAGGTCGTGGTGACAGATGACCGCAGCCTTGGCATCAATACTGAGAATCCGACGCTTGGCGAGGTCATCAGCGAACAGCTAATTGACAACATGCCGCTCAACGGCAGAGAGTTCGTCGAGCTGTCCGGACTGGTTCCCGGTGTGGAAACAGGCGGCGGAAAGACGGGACAGGTCGCAAGTAAAGGAACTTCTGCGGCGTTTGGCGGTGCAAGGTCATCATATAACTCCTATTATGTTGACGGAGCCGATTCGACTGACAATTATTTCGGCCAATTGGTCTCATCGCCCGCTCTGGACGCGATCAAGGAATTTCGCGTTGAGACAAGCCTCTATTCGGCCCGATACGGCCGGGCAGGCGGCGGTGTCATCAGCGTTGTGACGAAATCGGGGACGAACAAATTCAGCGGCTCTGCTTATGAGTTTCACCGAAGTCAGATGTTTGATGCGATCCCGTATTTCTATACGGGTCCAAAAGAGGATAGGCCGGTATATCTGCAAAATCAGTTTGGCGGGACCTTCGGCGGGCCGATCTTTAAGAACAAGACATTCTTTTTCCTTAGCGCCGAATTTTACCGCCAGCGAAAGCCGGGACAGTTTATTGAGGGATTTGCTCCGACCGATCTGGAAAGGATCGGCGATTTTAGCCAAACGCTTAATCCGTACACTGGAGCGCCGGTCGTGATCGCACACCCATATCAGTATCAGGTGACGGCGACGTGTCCTGATCCCTCGTTGCCGCCCGTTCTGCCGCCGGGCCAAACCACACCACCGACCACGGCACAGCATTGCCAGCAGGTTATAATACCGAGCAAGATATTGCCGTCGAATATCATCAATCCATTGGGCCAGAAACTGATGGATCTGCTCCCGGCCCCAAATTTCGACGATCCGGTTTTCAACCTGCGAGTCTTCAAGAGCGGTCGCCGATCCACTGACAAGTATCTGATAAAACTTGATCATACCTTTGGGGACGGAAGTACGCTTAACGGTAGCTACAACTACGGGATATATGACAATACTATCCCCGGGCTTACTGATTTTGCCGCCACGAATGCTTATGACTATGGCAAAACACTTGCGTTGGGTTACACCCGTCCGATAACGAACCGTCTGGTAAGCGATACAAAATTTAACTACACCTGGAGTGATAACGGCTCAAAGCACGCCGCTTCCGATAAGAACTATGCGGCGGAATACGACTTTTGGCTCGGCCGTGAAAAGCCGGATGTCATGGGTTTTCCAAGGGTCCAGGTCTATACGGTCGGCAACAGGTTCATGACGCTGGGAGCGCCGGGGCCAAACATGCGCGACAATCACACAATGTATATTCGTGAAGACCTGGTGTATGTCAAAGGAAATCACACATTCTCTTTTGGCGGCGATTTCAAGGCCCAGGATTACGGGTGGCTTTATGATGTGGCAATGTTCGGTGCGTATTACATTGGATTTATGGAAGGCGGCACCGCAGGGAATAACCTGAACTATCGTGTCACTGGACACGCGTTCGGCAACCTGCTGACGGCTATTTCCTCCTATACCAACTATAGTTACGGTGATTCAAGCTTTGCCCGATCAGTACGCAACGGCATCGGCCTGTACTTTCAGGATGACTGGAAGGTTTCGAACAGACTTACGCTAAACCTGGGCCTGAGGTACGATTTTGAACCGCCGTTCGCCACTAAAGACGGCAAATTCATGTCCTTGAACTGGGAAACCGGCCTTCCGTCCTATTCAGCGAAGACCGATCCGACTCTTTTGCAGGACTTGCAGTACAATTTTGAGACCGGCGGGCCGAATACTCCCTACGACTCAAACAAACTGAATTTCGGCCCTCGTATTGGATTTGCATTCCGCCCATTCAATGATAATTCAACCGTCATACGGGGCGGATACGGGATCGTTTACAACAGCGAAAATCTTTACACCACCGGTTACGGTTCATTTGTCGCTCCTTTCAGCAGCCAGTTTCTGTGGCGAACCAGAGCGGCCCTTCAGCCGGACCGCATCAACCACCTGATCCCGATGGATCAGGAGCCATATCAGCTGCCGCTTACCTCGCCGGCCAGCCCCGGAAATACATGGATCAATCCCCGCTATTATCCGACGGGAAATGTGCAGCATTGGAACCTTAGCGGTTCCAGAGAGTTGGGATGGGGCGTAGTGGCGGAGCTTTCGTATGTGGGTTCCAAGGGAACCAACCTCAACGGCTTGGGTTCAATGCGGAGTTACGATCCTGCTTTGCTGGCAAGGATCGCCGCCAATAATCCCGGTTGGGTAACAGGCGGAGGAAGCAATGTCGTAAGTATGCGGTTGAAGGGATTCAATTCAAGCTACAACTCGATGCAGGCCAAACTCAGCAAAAGGTTCAAGGATGGGATCAGTTTTCTGGCGGCATATACATGGGCACACGCTCTGGCAGAGGCGTCCAATGATTTCGTTGATGAGAACCTTGACGAGATCGACCCTGAAAATCCGGGAACGTATGTATATAACAGGATCAGGACCAATGCTGACTTTGACGTGCGGAACCGATTCACGCTTTCCGGCACCTATGAACTGCCGTTCGGCAGAGGAAAGATGTTCGGCAGCGACTGGAACCCCGTCGTGAACACCCTTTTGGGCGGATGGCGAGTCAACATGATCACAACCATGCAGAGCGGCCAGCCGTTCAGCGTCAGAGGAGCGAACGGGCGTGCCCCCGACAGGATATGCGATGGAAATCTTCCGTCGAATCAGCGGACGGTCGAGGTGTGGTATGACTACAGCTGTTTTGTTGATATGCCGACGACGAATGTCAACGGAAACTCGCCGCCAAACATCATCCGCGGGCCAAATCTTATCAGTTTTGATTTCGGCGCGCATAAGGATATTCGCTTTGGAGAATCAATGCGACTTCAATTGCGTGGCGAGATGTTCAATGCGTTCAACAGGGTAAATCTGTTGGGGCCGAGCCTCAACTACTTCGTAACCAACGCATCAGGGGCACGCATTACACGACAGCGTGACAACAGAAGCATCCAGTTTGGAATTCGCTTCTTCTTTTAATAAAACAAAGGTACTGCTTGCCGGAGGCCATGGATCCGGCAAGCAGAACTTTCGAAACCGAGCTAGAGTAAAAAGGGGAGTATGAAAAAGATCGATCGGCGTGAATTCATCGGAGCAAGTGTCGGAGCATTGGCCCTCGGAACATCGGCGGTGTCAGGCCAGGTAAAGAACAAGAAACCGAACATCATCATGATCGTCGCTGACGACCTCGGTTTTGCAGATCTGGGATGTTACGGCGGCGAGATAAACACGCCAAATCTGGACAAACTCGCGGCCGAGGGGATGCGGTTCAAGCAATTCTATAACTGCGCGGTCTGTAATGTGTCACGAGCCGCAATGCTTACAGGCGTGCATCCAAGATTCAGTTCGGGTGGCCTGCTCAAGGACAATATGGTGACCTCCGCGGAGATACTCCGTGCCGCAGGCTATGCGACCGTGCTAAGCGGAAAATGGCACCTTACGGTTCCGAAAACCCGCGAGAACACGCCGATGGATAGGGGCTTTGAGGAATTTTACGGCTCGATGATCGGGGCCGTAACACACTTTGACCCGTCTGCGCCGGATCCGCATTTCCTCAGTCATTCCGGGCCAACTCAGCCCTTTGTGCATAATGGTACTCCGATCAAGAGCGTACGGGACGGGTATTACTCGACCGATGCCGTTACCGATCATGCGATCGAACAGATAAAAAAACTGGCAAAAGATGACAAGCCGTTCTTTCTGCACCTGGCCCATTTTGCTCCGCATTATCCGATGCAGGCCCCGCCCGAGGACATAAAAAAATACCGCGGAAAGTATGACGACGGATATCTGGAACTGCGCGAGCGGCGTCACCGTCGGATGGTGGAGCTGGGAATAATATCTCCTAAGTGGGACCTCCCCGATCCTGATAAGAAACTGGGAAATTGGCGGTATGACCTAAAAGTGGATTCATGGGAATCGCTTGAAGATAAAGATTGGGAAACGGCCAAGATGGAAGTGTATGCGGCAATGGTCGATCGGATGGACCAGAATATCGGCCGCGTGATGAATACGCTCAAGGAAACCGGCATTGACGACAATACGCTGGTGATCTTCTTTTCCGATAACGGCGGATGCGCGAGCGATATCGTCGAGGGTACGGAAAGTTACGAGGCATATCGAAACTACAACAAAGGAAAGGTCGTCGGTACCAAAGAAAGTTATGTTTTTTGCGGTGCCGGATGGGCAACGGCACAATCATCACCTTTCAGACGCTACAAAACCTGGACGTACGAGGGCGGCATCTCAACACCGATGATCGTGCGTTGGAAAGGCAAGGTAATGCCCGGAACCGTATCCAATGAGGTCGGACATCTCATTGATCTGGTGCCGACATTTATCGAGGCCACCGGAGCAAAGTATCCATCGGAATCCAGAAAAAATAAACTCCTGCCGCTCGAAGGGAAATCTCTGCTTCCGATATTCCAAGGCAAAAAGTTCAAAAAAGACCGGGAACTCGGCTGGTTTCTGTACGGTTCGCGCGCATACCGGGTCGGCAAATGGAAATTGGTATATGGAGTGACCGCAAAGAAATGGGAACTCTATGATATGGATGCCGACCGCACCGAAACGATGGACCTCGCGGCCAAGCATCCTGACATTGTCAAGAAACTGAGCAATGCATGGCAAAAATGGGCCGAACTCAGCGAGGTGTCAAAACCGCAAAGGGCCTAGGCTTTTTTCATCTGGGATGAAACTGAGGACACTCAAATATTTCACGGGCATCGTCCTGCTGCTTACCGGCACAAATATATCGTTAGCTCAAACGTGGACGGACAAAAGTTTTGAGGAGTTTTCTAAAGGAACGCTTGACGCTTCGGGCCAGAATATCTATATAAAAAAGACGGGCGGCATCAGCACGATCAGACGATTTGATATCGACCGCGACGGCTATATCGACCTGCTGTTCAATAACACCCACGACGATGACGTTTTTGTTCCGGCAACGCTTGCCTCTGTCGATGCGAACGGAAACATTAACCATGACGCCCTTCAGGTAAACGGAAGCATCGCCGTAGAGGTGGCCGACCTGAATAAGGACGGCTACATGGACATAGTGTTTTGTCCTAATCAGTCCGGTATTCAAAGTCCCCGGCGCCTGTTGAGCATAATGTGGGGCGGCGAGGACGGATGGAACACCTCAAGATTCAATGGAGTGTTGCCGGTAAACGGCGTGACATCCATTGCCATCGCGGATACCAATGGCGACGGCTGGCCTGATATCGCAACTTTGAATTCATCGGCGTGGCTTCCCGGACAGCCAAAGGGAAACATAATCAGGGTATATCCGGGCAGCGAGGACGGATATATCCTGAGCAGATATTATGATATCGGCATAGAAGGCGCGGTCAAGATCGCCGCAAGCGACCTTGACAACGACGGCCACAGAGACATAGCGGTTCTCACCACCGAGAATTCTATCAAGGTTATCTGGAGCGATAAGGGAATTGGAAGTCCCGGCAAGCGCCGGGAAAATGCAATAGACACCATCGGGTTGAACATTGCCAAAGGCACCGTGATCAGCCTGGCCGCGGGTGACATAGACAGCGACGGGAACGTCGATCTTTTGGCAGGGACCGATCAGGGACAGATCGTTGTTGTAAACGGGGGCGAGGGCAGGCATTTCGCCGCCCGGTCAGAGATCGACGGGGTTTACGCTTCGTCCATAACGATCGCCGATCTTGACGAAGACGGTTCATCGGACATTATTGCCTCAAAATTTTCGATGCGGCGTGCGGCGGGCGGTGAGATGCTTGGCGGTGCGGCAATGGAGAACGACAGCGTTCTCGTGATGTGGGGCCGAAACGGGCGATTCTCGATAGAAAACAGCGCCGAGCTTGAAGCTCCCTATACAGCGGCAACGACGGCAGTCGATATTGACGGTGACGGCATTTTGGATATCGTCTGCGCAACTCATCAGGGAGAACGGACATACGCGGCCGAATCGGCGATATTTTACGGCAGAGAAGATCGTAAATTCGAAAAGGCGGCGAAAGGAATTCCGGGCGAAGGGGCTATTCACATCGCGGCCATTCCCGAAAGTTCTTACAACAGGACATCCGTCGTCATCGCCAACAGCCGCACCGGGACGCTGAACGAGGCCGTCCCCGTGTCGCTATATTTCGGAAGCAAGGAAGGCTTTTCCACTAAACGGCTTTTAGAAATACCTTTCTCCAGCGGATATGAAAGCTCCGCTGCCGATCTGAACGACGATGGATACGTTGACCTGATAGCGATAAACTCCGGCCATGCACGTTTGAAGGATGACCCATTTGCGGGTGTGAATATTCTTTGGGGCGGCAAGGAGGGGTTCGATCTGACAAACAGAAGAACCGTGCTTTCGGAGAACCTGGCCTCGACAAGCAACGTTGCGGATCTAAACAAAGACGGTTACCTGGACATTATCGTCGGCTTTTTTAACCCGCCCGACGGCACTCGAACAGATCTGGTCATTTACTACGGCTCAGAGAATGGTTACAGCCGAAGCGATCGAGTGGCAATTCCATCTCCGGGGCGTTCGGGCAGCCCAAATGTGGCCGACTACAATAACGATGGCTGGCTGGATATTGCCGTCACATCATATATTGCTGATCGTGTAAGGGTCTTTTACGGAAGCGAGAAAGGTTTTTCCGAAACGGATCAGAAAACAATAACCATACCCGCCCCAATAGATCTGGAGACGGCTGATCTGAATAACGACGGTTTTGCGGACCTCATAGTTTCGATCTATAAAGATCGCGTCAATAATTTTCACGATGCGGGGGTTCTTATTTTTTGGGGCGGCGCGGAAGGTTTCAAACAATGGAACTCTCAATGGCTGGCATCGACGACCGTACTCGGCCCGACCGTTGCTGATTTTGACAACGACGGTTATTTGGATCTATTCCTTCCTGCATATTTGGGTGACAACAACAGGCAATCCTTACCGATGTATCTGTATTGGGGAAGCAAGACGGGCTTTAGCGAGGATAACAGGACAGAATTCATTGGCGACTCGGGATCGGACGCATTGGCGGCGGATTTTGACAATGACGGAAAGGTCGATCTGGCGATAGCCGAACATGCAAAGAACAGCGGACACCGCAAGCCTATTTCACGGGTCTATTACAATGACGGAGATCGGTTCAGGTCTTCAGGTGTGCGGGTTGAATCGTTGAGGGCAATGGGGACTCACTGGATATGGAATTATGATATCGGCCATATCATGACAAGAAAATACGAACACAGCTACACATCGAAGGTGGTAACACTCAATGAAAATGCAGCCAATGGGCGTATTTCCTTAGATATGAATAATCCGCCCGGCGGGAAGATGATTGTTCAGGTCAGATCATCAGGTGATAAAGAAAGTCTTGAAAAAGAAGGGTGGAGAATTGTCGAGGATACGACATTTTCACTAAAAGCGAACAGCCGCCTATTTCAGTACAAACTGGTTTTTCAGGCCGCTAACGGTGACGGTTATCCGGCAGTAAAAAGCGTTAGCGTCTCAATAAGTCAGGCCCTATAGATTGCCCATTCTTTCGGTCAACCCGTAAGCAGAATACCAACGCGATGCAGCTTAACAGCCTTGATATTGTCGTTATAGTCATTTACATGGCGGCAATGTCCTTGATAGGGCTGTATTTTTCGAGAAGCCAGAAGTCAAGAGAGGATTTCTTCCTCGGCGGACGCGGAATGCACTGGATCCTCGTTGGAGGAAGCCTGTCGCTTTTCTCAACCATCAGCTTCATGGCGATACCCGGAGAGATGATCCGCTACGGGCTGGGGTTTTTCGTGGTTTACCCGTTCGTGCCGCTGATCGTTCCGATCATTAACCGCGTAGTGCTGCCGGTTCTGATGCGGCTGAAGATCACCAGTGCGTATGATTATCTTGAGCAAAGGTTCGACATTCGCGTGTCAAAGATGTCCGAATATGTCTTTGCCGTTAAGACGCTGATATGGATGGGAGCGATCATCTACACGGCCAGCCTGGCCGTGGCTGAAGTGACCGGCGTCAACATTTTCATCATTATCACTATCATTGGGATAGTGACGACGTTCTACACTTCCGCAGGCGGACTCAGATCGGTGATATGGACCGATTTTATTCAGACCGCTCTCTTTACCGGATGCGCCCTGATAATCCCTATCTATGTGGCGTATGCCATCGGCAGCGGCCCGCTCGGTTGGTGGGAAGCCTTTTCACAGGCAGGCAGGACGGAGATCATACATTTCAGCACCGACCCGACGGTTCGCGTGACCACTGTCGGAAAGATGGCGTCGGTGATGTTCTATTTCATCTGTACCAGCACGTCCGATCAGATGATCGTTCAGCGTTATCTGAGTACACCGTCGATAAAAGAAGCCAGGCGTTCCGTCTGGGTTTTCATGGTGTCGAACCTGACGTCGATCTTTTTCCTGGTCGTTTGCGGCCTGGCGTTGTTCGCGTTCTATTGGCACAAGACGACACTCCCGATGAACGAATTTCAGGCCGAGATCGGCCAAATGGCGGACAGGGCAATGCCGCTGTTCATTGTTCAGGAACTTCCGCATGGTATATCGGGGTTGATAATCGCGGGGTTGTTGGCGGCCGCGATGTCAGGGCTTAGTTCGGGGATGAACTCTATCTCAAGCGTGTTGATAAAGGATCTGTCAACACAGTTCGCCAATGTGAGTTTGTTTCAAAAGCCGCTGGTGCTGGAACGCCTATTGGGGGTCGTCATCAGCTCTTTTGGCATCGCCCTCGCCGTTGCGATCACTTTTGGAATGAGGGAAACCAACTGGAATTTGATCGAACTCAGCGGAAGGCTTGTCAATCTTTTTGTCGGCCCGCTTGCGGTTTTCGTGTTCGCAGGCATCCTTCTCAAACGGGCCAACGGCGTCTCGGCGATCGCGGGATTCATGGCCTCGGTTCTGGTAAGCATATTCATCGCTTTCAGCAAAGCGATATTTGGATCTGAAGAAAATATCTCATTTACATTGATCATTCCTGCATCATTTCTGGTTGGCTTTGCGACAGCGGCCATATTCAGCTTTTTGGCCGGGGAGAAAAAGGCGGAACAAGTATAAGAACAATATTGCATTATCAACTTCGCTTGTATCGGACATGTTTTCTATGAAGAATTGTTCACTTTTCACGTTGATCTTATTTTTTTCGGTCCAGATATTTGCCCAGCAAAATGTCGAACTGACATGGCATAATGCCGCCGATCTCGGTGTCAGCGGCAAAGGCTGGCCAAATTCCGAGACCAGAACGCCATTTGATCGTTTGCCCCGAAAGGCTCAAAAGCCTGTCAGCAAAGAGATTTGGGATCGTTCGATAAATTCTGCGGGACTTTATGTGACATTTACGACGGATGCCGGCCGGATAGATGTTCGCTGGAGGTTACGACATCCGAGCATTTTTACGCCGGTGCTTTCTGCGACAAGTGTGGCTGGAATGGACCTCTATGTTCGCGAGGGCGGCGACTGGATGTGGGCGGCGGTAAAACCGCCAAATATGTCCAGGCCGGCGGGAAGTCCTGCCGGGACGCCTCATGTGACCGAGACCACTTTTGTCCAAAATCTGCCAAAAAAAGAACGTGAATTCAGATTATATCTTCCGCTCTACAACGGAGTTGACCGCGTTGAGATAGGTATAACAAAAGGCGCCGATATCAAGGCTGTGCCGGCTCCCGCCGGTAAGCCGATAGTGATATACGGTTCCTCGATCATTCAGGGTTACGGCGCATCAAGGCCAGGAATGAACGTCGGGTCAATATTGGGAAGAAAACTGAACCGGGAAGTTGTGAACCTCGGATTTTCCGGCCTGTGTAAGATGGAACCGGCACTCGCCGATCTGTTGGCCGAACTTGACCCGGCTTTATTTGTCATCGATTGTCTGCCGAACATGGCTGCCGAAGAGATAACGGAGAGGACGATAAATTTGGTCAAAAAGATCAGGGCCGCTCGTCCCAATACACCGATCCTGATGGTCGAACATCCCAACTATGCTCACACTTCCTGGGATGTAGAGGTTCGCGAGTCAATAAAGGCAAAAAATGCTCGCTTTTTGCAGGAGTTTAACAAGCTGCAAAAAGACGGGGTCAAAGGACTTCATTATTTCAAAGGCGACCATTCATTTGGCGACGGAGAAGGCACTCTTGACGGCGTACACCCGACCGATCTCGGTTACACCTATTACGCCAACGCATTGGAACCGGCGATCAGGCCGCTGCTTGACAGTAAATAGTAAACTAAAAAGGTTGCGCAGTTAGAAGGAGAAGTTGGTTATGAAGCAATTTTTGTGTATGGCATTGGTCGTGTTCTTTTCAATACATGCCTATTCACAAGAAAGAATTGAAATGAGCTGGTTCAATGCGGCTCAGATCGGGATCGAAGGAAAAGGCTGGCCCGATTCCGCGACCAAAACCCCGTTTGACCGTTTGCCCGCAAAAGCGGAAACCATGGTCAACAAAGAGGTCTGGCAACGCGGAGGCAATTCCGCCGGGCTTCACGTCACTTTTACGACGGATGCCAGCTTGATAGCAGTGCGTTGGCGGATGCGGAACCCCAGCATTTACACACCGTCGCTGTCCTCATTGAGCGTGGCCGGTATGGATATGTATATGCGTGAAGCGGATAAATGGGTTTGGGCCGCAGCCAAACCGCCGAACGCGACTCGCCCGCCGGGCCATGAAGGTTCGTATTTTCCCGACACGACCACGACCTTCGTCCGAAATCTGTCAAAGGAACTGCGAGATTTCAGGATCTATTTCCCGCTTTATAATGGCGTGGATATCGTCGAGATCGGTATTCCGACCGGGTCAAGGCTGGGTAAACCAAAACCGGACGGGAAAAAGCCGATAGTTATTTATGGCAGTTCGATAATACAGGGCAGTGCGGCGTCCCGTCCCGGTATGACGTTGGTCTCGCAGCTCAACAGAAGACTGGGCCGCGAGATCGTGAATCTGGGTTTTGCCGGACTGTGCAAGATGGAACCCGAAATGGCGCAGCTTTTGGCCGAACTCGACCCCGAACTTTACGTCATTGATTGCCTGCCAAATATGTTGGCCGCTGAGATCACAGAAAGAACGTTCGATTTCATCAAAACAATAAAGGCCGCCCGGCCCGACACGCCTATTCTTATCGTTGAAAACCCGAACTACGCTCAGGAATTGTGGAATACCGGAACGCGCAACGCGATCAGAGCAAAGAATGCTCGATTATTGAAGGAGTTCAACCGATTGGAGCAGGACGGCATAAAGAATCTGCATTATTTCAAAGGCGGTAATTCGTATGGCGAGGACGGCGAAGCGACGTTTGACGGCGTGCATCCGACTGACCTCGGTTTCACATATTATACAAATGCCCTTGAACCGGTCATTCGCGGATTGCTGGACAAATAAATGAACGTATGTCCATAGATCTTTCTGACAAAACCGCCATTGTCACCGGTGCCGCTTCCGGCATCGGCCTGGCAGTTGCGGAGCAACTCGCAAAGTCAGGGGCGGCGGTGCGAATGCTGGACATTCGCGAAGATCTGCTGGGTATCGAGTGTCGAAAGATCACTGCCGCCGGAGGAAAGGCCACGTGGCAAAAGGTGGACATTGCCGATGTTGCAGAAGTCGCATCCGTTTGTGAGGAAGCGATAAAAGACCTGAACGGTGTGGACATTTTGGTCAACAACGCAGGCCTTCAACACGTCAGCCCATTAGGTGAGTTCGATGTCGAGATGTGGGACAAACTTACCGACATCATGCTTCGTGGGCCGTTCATCCTCACGAAACACATTTTGCCGCAAATGGCCGAGTGCGGTTGGGGAAGAGTGGTGAATATAGCGTCGATCCATTCAGTTGTCGCATCGAGGTTCAAATCCGCTTACATAAGCGCAAAGCACGGCCTGATAGGTTTGACCAAAACAGCGGCGCTCGAAGCGGCTGAGAGCGGCGTTACTGTAAACGCAATTTCTCCGGCGTATGTTCGGACGGCTCTGGTAGAAAGGCAGATCGAAAGCCAGGCGAAGTTGCACGGGCTTTCATCAGAAGATGTGCTGAGAAAGATCATGTTGGAACCGATGCCGCAAAAGGAGCTTATCGAACCGGAGGAAATAGGCGAGGTGGTTCTGTTTCTTTGTTCCGATGCGGCACGTCATATCAACGGCCATAATCTGGTCATTGACGGCGGCTGGACAATAACCTGACCGGATCAGCGGTGAATGTAACGGGATTGGCAAAGCTGTGAAAAAGCACATGCTATTAAAAGATGGGATCGGCCGCAGAGAGTTTCTGGCTCTTTCCGGCAGTGTTGTGGCTGCCGGTGGAATATCCGTCCTTGCCGGAGAGCCTGAGGCTCCAGAGCGGTCAGCATCGCCGGTAACTTCGCCACTACGATATTCGCTTGATCTGGGCCATCGGGCGCCGCGTTCCGGGCCGGTCACGGCGTTGAATAACGGCGACCTTTTATGGATAACGACGGACCCCGAAGCTCCTTATCTGTCAAGGTCAATGTGGAAGCTGTCACGTCTTGCAATGCGTCGCTCAGGCGATGGCGGAAAAAGCTGGGGAAAAGCTCAGATCCTGCAACGCGGCAGCAAGGAATACTCTGTAATGTCGTTCGGGCTTCGCCGTCTGCTCTCAGGGAAATTGCTGCACGTATTCGCACGTTCCGGCGGATACGATTACGAAACCGGAACACCGGAAAAGTCACTAAGAGAATTATTCTTTCAGTTTTCGATCGATGACGGACAAACATGGGGTTCCGCTCAAAAAATGGCCACCGGGGAGAGATATCACGGAGATGTTCTGTCGTTTGAACAACTCCGTGATGGCCGCATTGTCTATCCGTTCTGCTTTTTGACAAATGTCAGGTCGCAGTTTGCTGTCTCGGTCATGTATTCGGATGACGACGGAAAGACATGGACACGTTCAAAAAGCGTTTTGAAGACAGGAGGCGGCGGGTTTGAAAGCGGAGCCAGCGAACCCACGGTCGTCGAGCTGAAAAACGGACGATTGTGGATGCTGATAAGGGCGCAGACAGGAGTTTTGTGGGAATCGTTTTCGGATGATCGCGGAGAGACATGGAGTTCGGCGCGAGGATCAATGCTGCCTTCGAGCAATGCTCCGGCAACGGCTTTCCGAATGAGCAATGGCGACATTGCTGTCGCGTGGAATGCTCATGTCCGGTCAAATTATGCTCGGCAAAGCCTGGTCGTTGGACTGACATCTGACGGTCAAACGTTTCAGGGCTTGCGTGAACTGGATCTAACGGATTTTACGGATGATCCATCGGCGTCGATACCGCACGTTACTTATCCTTTTTTGACAGAGACGAGTGATGGAGATCTGGCGGTCAGCTATAACAAAGGGAACTGGTCACGGCACAACCGTCCGACATTTGCAAAGATCGACACGAAATGGCTGACAGAGGAGAATGAATTTGTGGATCTGGCCGACGGCAGGACTGGCTGGCACACCATTGACCCCGGCCCGACCCTTTCTGCTGCTGTGGAGAGCTATGTTCTCAGCAATGACGAGCTATCGCTGAAGATAGAAAGACATCCGAATAACAAAGGCACGACCGGCATTATCAGAAACATTCCGCTGGTGGCGGATGGTGAGATAACGGTGAATTTGCAAACCGCCGGACAGGAAGCGTATCTGTTGTTTGGAAACAGCCTTTTGGATCCTCGTGATCCTTCCGAAGGCTGTCTGCGGGTTCGTTTTAACGGCGACAAGATATACGTTGCCGCCGGAAGTGAGCGAAATACACAGAACAATCGGCGGACAACTGAATACCATTATGTGTCGCACAGGATAAAGGATGAGATCGAATATCCGCAAACGATCAAAGCCGGCGAGATGCTAAAGATATCGATTCGTTATCAGGCCGCAGCGAACGAGGCACAGGTTTCGATAAATGACGGAGAACGCCTGACACTCAAAACCATCAAAATGCTCGGCATTTCATATATGGGATTGCTCGTGGGCGAAGGCGGGCAGATCGGATTCAGGTCGGTCAAAACAACACTCAATAAATAAATATGG
>CAZOXY010000015.1:37812-64351 GCA_964583955.1 uncultured Chloracidobacterium sp.
ATTAAGCACGGTTCACTCCGTCCTTAATCTCTTCATCGCCATAACAATAAAAATTAATGTTTACGTAAGGTCAGACTAGTTCATGCCCGAACGTAATCACCATCTCGGACGATTTCTCCGCAGTGGCTGCAGCTGACGCAACACGCGTCGTGAAATTTGACACCAGCAATGCACAAGAGGTCGGGGTAAGTCCTTGACAACCTTGGATTGTGCACGGGCGCTGCGTTATTGAACTCAAAACAACACGCAACAAATAATTATGGAATCCAAAAATAAATTCGGAAGACGCGATTTTTTTGTATTGTCCGGCGGTTTGGCGGGCCTGGCGGTCGGAGCGGCCGGCATGGCGGAGCCGCGTCGCGCTCACGCCTCAGTGCCGGCATTCGGAGAGTTCGAACGATTTACGCTTGATCTGGGACATCGCGCATCGCGCGGCGGCCCTATCGCCGCTCTCACTGACGGCAGTTTTTTGTGGGTAACGACCGAGCCGGAAGCTCCGTATCTGTCAAAAAGCATGTGGGCCATTTCCAGGGTAGTTGCGCGGCGTTCGACGGATGGTGGCAAAAGTTGGGGCGAGGGCCATATATTGCAGCAGGGAACAAAGGAATATTCGCTGCTCTCGCACAATATCAGGCAAACGAGTTCCGGCGCTATACTGCACATTTTTGTGCGGTACAGCGGTTACGATTACGAGACCGGTGTTCCGGAAAAGTCGCTTAGCGAAGTTTTTATTCAGCGTTCCAATAATAACGGAAAGACCTGGAGCGAGGCTGAGAAGATGCCGACCGGCGAGCGTTATCAGGGCGATATACTCTCCATGGAACTGCTTCGCGACGGACGCATTGTCTATCCGTTCTGCTTTTTGACCAATGTGAAGTCACAGTTCGCGGTTTCGGCCATGTATTCGGACGATGACGGAAAGACGTGGAGGCGTTCAACAAGCGTTTTGACGACCGGAGGCGGCGGATTTGAAAGCGGGGCCAGCGAACCCACGGTCGTTGAACTGCCGGACGGTAAACTGTGGATGCTGATAAGAGCTCAGACAGGATTTTTGTGGGAATCTTTCTCCACCGACCGCGGGGCGACATGGTCAAAGGCGGCCGAATCCTTGCTGCCGTCAAGCAACGCTCCGGCAACGGCGCTGAGATTGAAAAGCGGCGAGATCGCCGTTGCATGGAACAACCATGTGCATGCCAATTACGCGCGGCAGAGCCTGGTGCTGGGATTGACACGAGACGGACGTACCTTCAGCGGTCTGCGCGAAATAGATTTCACCGATTTCACTGACGACCCCAACGCATCCATCCCGCATACGACCTATTCCTATCTGTCGGAGACGCAGGACGGTGATATCATCATGTCCTACAACAAAGGGAACTGGTCGCGTCACAACCGCCCGACATTCGCCCGGGTAAGCCGGACGTGGATAATGTCGAAACAGGAGACATTTGACCTTTCTGACGGACGCACCGGCTGGCATACCATCGATCCCGGCCCGAGCGCGGCCGTCGCAACCGAACGATATGTGCTTGCCGACGATGACAGCCTGTGGCTTGAAATAGAGCAAAATGCCAGGAACAAACAGCCGACGGGAATAGTAAGGAACATCCCGCTTGTCTCCAACGGCGAACTTAGAGTCAAAGCTCAGGCCGGAAAGTCCGAATCATTTATTCTTTTAGGGAACAGCCTGCTTTCTCCTCGCGATCCGGGCGATGCCTGTATTCGTCTGAGGTTCTCGGATGGAAAGATACATCTTGCGGCCGGTGTGCCTGAAAGATCACAGAATAACAGAAGGACAACGGAGTATCAGTTTCTTGCTCACAAGATAAAAGATGAGGTGCTGTATCCGGCTTCCTTCAAACCGGACGAAACGCTCGACATATCGGTAACATATAACGCTGAGACGTCGGCCGCAGGCGTCTCTATAAACGGCGGAAAAGCCGTGGAGCTAAAGACCGCCAAGATATTTGGCATCACATCCCTAGGATTTCTTGTCGCCAACGGCGGACAGATACGCTTTGGTTCAGGACAGACAAGGCTAAAGTAAAAATATATGAACGACATTATCTCTTTTTTGCAGACCGTTGACACGCCGACCGTTTGTAACGCGATCGAACTTTTGGACGTGCGTCCCGGCTCAGAGAATTTCACATCCAACGCCGTCAAGTGCCTGTATCCCGAACTTGGCACGATGGTCGGTTACGCTGTCACGGCCCAGATGGAGACCGTCACAAAAATGGAGCCGCGCGATGCCGAGATCACGATGCAGTTTTACGAGGCCATAGAAGCCAGCCCAAAACCGGTCGTGCTTGTGCTTCAGGAAATAGGCGGCTATCGTGAATTTGCGTCCCATTCCGGCGATGTGATGACGACGCTGGTAAAAAATTTCGGAGCCGTGGGCCTCGTGACCGATTGCAACGTCAGAGATTTCAATGAAGTGCGGGCATTGGGTTTTCACACCTTTGCGGCGGGAGTCTCACCCAGCCATGTGCATTGCCGCATAGCCCGCGTCGGCGTTTCGGTGCAAATACACGGAATGACGGTTCGTCCGGGCGACATAATTCATGGTGACATCAACGGCCTTGTTCAGGTTCCGTTCGAGCGAATAGACGATCTGCCGGATAAGATCGCCGAGGTGAGAAACTCTGAAAAAGAGTTGATGGAAAGAGTCAATCAGGGCGGTTTTACGCTGGACGACCTTCGTAAAATATTACTGAGAGGAAAAGAATAGATGTTCAGTAAGGGCCACAGATCGGATCAGAAGCAACAGGTGAGTTTTCTGCTGCAATTTCTTTGTCTAGGAGTTCTGTTTTTGGCTGCCCCATTCTATCTGGCGGCGCAGGAGGCCGAAAAGGCATTTTTTGAGAAAGGCACGGTAAAAGCTCCGTCACACGATGGAGATACACATGCTTATCCGGTGATCGCCCGCACATCCAGCGGAAAACTCATAACAGTTTGGGGACAAAGCGGCGGCGGAATAAGATTTTCCCGTATCATGGGTTCCGTTTCAGAAGACAACGGCAAAACCTGGGGCAAGGTATTCAAGATCATAGATAACGATGGCCTTTCGGACAGCGACCCGTCGATCTTGATAGACGGCAAAAGGATATTGGTCTATTCTTCATCCGTTGTGCCGCCGAACAACATCACAAAAATATTCACATGGGTCGCTATTAGCGAAGACGACGGCGAAACGTGGACAAAACCCGTTGAGATAAAGTCAGAGTATAATTATCTTGTCGGTAAAAGACACCTTGGCCTGAAACTGAAGGACGGCACATTGATGATGCCCGGCGGTTTTGACAGATGGGCGCAACTGGGCGGTGTTCCCGCACGAACGGAAGGCGAGATGGACCTGATATCCGGCGTCATGCTCTCACAGGACGGAGTGAATTGGACGCCTTATTTCAGTCTTCATGTCGTGGCGCAAAAAGTGACGCCTTTCGGAACTAATGGACTGGGTGAGCCTGCCGTTGTCGAATTGGAGAACGGCGAACTTTACACACTGTTGAGAAGCGGAACCGAAAGGATGTACGAAGCCCGCAGCAAGGATGGCGGCAAGACCTGGTCCGATCCTGTGCCGAGCGCGTTATACGGCCACAATATTCCTGCGTCACTATGGCGTTTGGATCAAAAACCGGGGGAGATAGTCGTTATCTGGAACAATTCGCCGCGTGAACGCCATCCGCTGAGCGTTTCGATTTCCGCTGACGGCGGCCGGACGTGGTCGGAACCAAAGAATGTTGCGGACATAACCGGAACGCAGAAATTCTATCATGACCTGCAAATATCCTATCCGGGAATAACACAGGGGACGGACGGTAATTTTGTTGCCGTCTGGATGGAGCAATTGCCCGACAAAAAAGGAAGGGCAATTCGCTGGGCAAGATTTAACAGGGCATGGGTGTTGTCTAAGTAGTAATATTTACGATGCTGGAGAAGTACCGCCAATTTCTCCCGATCCCGGACGGGATCGAGATAAACGACCTGGGTGAAGGGAATACGCCGATGGTCAGGAGCGGCACGCTCAACCCCGGCGGGAATCTGCTCTTCAAAATGGAGCAGATGAACCCCACAGGATCGTTCAAGGATCGATTCGCATCGCTGGAAACGCTGCTGATAAAAAGTTCCGGCCGTCAGGCATTTATAGCCACTTCTTCGGGAAATACCGGAGCAGCACTTGCCGCCTATGCAGCCCGGCGCCGACTGGATTGTTTTTTGTTCGTAAATGAGGTCGTTCCTGAGAGTAAGCTCAATCAAATGCCCGTTTACGGAGCAAAGGTATTCCGCGTAAAGGACTTTGGAATCTCGAACGAACTCTCGGCACCGATATTTCAACGGTTGCAGGAGTTTTCCGTTGAAGAGAACATTCCGCTTGTGATCTCCGCATACAAATATTGCCCTGACGGAATGGAAGGCGTAAAGCCAATTGCGTATGAGATCGTCGAGCAGCTTGGAAAAGTTCCCGATCGCGTATTTGTTCCGGTTGGGGGCGGCGGCCTTTTGTCAGGTATATGGCGAGGATTTTGTGATCTGAAGGAAAATAGGATCGTTGACAGCTTGCCCAAAATGATGGCCGTTCAGCCGGAATTGAACGACACTCTTGTAACGCCGCTTTCGCAGAGCTTGGACAAGGCTCGTGAGGTAAGTACTACGACGACGATCAGCGGGCTTGCCGTTCAGGTCGATATTGACGCGACCATGGCGCTTCAAAGTGTAAAGGCTTCGGAAGGATCGGGAGTCCTGGTGACGGATGAACAGATCCGGGACGCAAAAGCACGGCTCAGTATGGAGGAAGGCATCTATGTGGAGGCGGCAGGAGCAGCTTCAGTGGCAGGTTATCTCAAGGCTTTATCAACCGGTTTGGTCAGAGACGATGAGACCGCAGTTTGCATTCTGACCGGCCACGGACTGAAGGACGCGCCCGCGGGAACCGATCTAGCCCCGCGAATTTACGATGTTACGCTGGACGACATTACAAAGGAACTTGTCGCCTGAACGGTGCAAACGAACATGAGGATATTAGCCGGAGGGATCTATCACGAATCCCATTCCTTTTCCAATATTCCGACCGATATCGAAGCTTTTAAGAGCGTACTTTATCTTCAGGGCAGAGAGGTCGTAGAGCAGCTGAGCGGAACCGCCAGCGAGATGGCCGGCTTTATTGAAGGAGCGGAAAAATACGGATTCGAGTTGATACCGACACTTTGGGCTTGGGGATTGGCAACCGGCCCAGTTACCGCGGCCGCTCTCGATGAGATGATCGGCGTCGTTCATAAGGCATATCAGGACAACGGTGGGATCGACGGCGTTCTATTTACCCTGCACGGGGCCATGGTCTCGGAACCGTCACTAGACGGCGACGGGTATATCCTTTCCAGATTTCGGGACTTTATGGAAGACGTACCCATGGCCGTCACGCTTGATCTTCATGCAAATATTTCTCCTCTAATGGTTGAAAAGACGGACATAATTGTCGGCTACGACACATATCCGCACATTGATCAAGTCGAACGCGGACTGGAGGCGGCCGAGCTTCTTGCAAGAACCATTCGGGGCGAGATAAACCCGGTGATGTCAATGGCGAAACCTCCGATGGTCGTTGTCCCCAATCGGCAATTTACAGATGAGGCTCCAATGAAACACCTATTCGATCTTGCTACCGCAGCTGAGGCGGAGCCGGGTGTTTTGAGCGTGACCGTGGCCGGAGGATTTGCGTATTCCGATGTGCCGGAGATCGGGCCTGCCGTCGTTGTCATTACCGATAATGACGCTCAACTGGGACAGCAGAGCGCGGACGCGATAGCGGATCGTTTCTGGGAATTGAGGGATGATTTTGTGCCAAAGCTTGCCGATATTCCGACATCGGTGCAAAGGGCTATCGAAAGTTCTTCAACACCGGTCATTCTGGCGGATGTCGGGGACAATATCGGAGCCGGCACACCCGGCGACAGCACGTTCATCTTAAGCGAACTACTCGATAAGGGAGCGACGGATGCCGTCGTCATCATTGCCGATCCATCATCCGTTGAAAAGGCCGTTGCCGCCGGTGTCGGCGAACGGGTCAGTTTGCAGGTCGGCGGCAAGACGGACGGGTTTCACGGTGAACCGGTCGAGGTCACGGCAGAGGTCATTCTGATCTCGAATGGAGTTTTTCGCAATCGCGGCCAGATGCGTGACGGCATCGTCGAGGACATGGGCAGGACCGCCGTCGTTGCCGCCGGTGGCGTCAAGATCGTACTGACCGAAAAAAAACTGCCGCCATGGAACCTGGAACAGCTTCGTTCGGTCGGCATTTCACCCGAATCGCAAAAGATAATCGTGGTCAAATCCGCTGTCGCTTTCCGTGCGGCTTATGAGCCGATAGCGGGCGAGATCATCGAAGTTGATTCTCCGGGACTTTCGTCCGTCAATTTGGGGCAATTTGATTTCAAAAATATCAGGTCTCCCCTTTTTCCTTTTAGTTAATCAGTTACCAAAACAAAAAGAATATTTCAATAATTCCAGGAATACTGGTGTTCCTCGACGGAGGCTTTTAGGCCTGTTTGCGAGGGACTCATTTGCCGTCAAAAAGCGGATTCAGTTTTACCAGGGAGGGATCATATATGGGAAAGTATGAAAAATCTCGACAATTGTACGAGCGTGCCTGCGGATCTATGGCAGGCGGGGTCAGCAGCCATTTCCGGATGGGCGGAACACCGCATCCTTTGTTTTTTACACACGGCGAAGGGTCTCGCATTTACGATGTTGATGGCAATGAATATCTCGATTTTACTTTGAGTCAGGGGCCGATGATCCTCGGACACTCTCATCCTGAGGTTATCAGATTGGTGAACGAGGAAATGGGCCGGGGGCAGCTTTTCGCCGGCCAGCACATGCTGGAACTAGAACTGGCGGAAACCGTTCAAAGGCTTATTCCGTGTGCCGAACTGATCCGTTTCAGCAACAGCGGATCTGAATCCGTACAGGCCGCCCTCCGTCTTGCACGCGGCTATACCGGGCGGAAATTATACGTCAAATTTGAGGGGCAATATCACGGATGGTTTGACAACGTCCTTGTGAGCCAGCATCCGTCGCTCGATACTGCCGGACGAAATGACCTGCCGACAAAGGTTTTGGAAACACAGGGACAGGCTGCAAGCGTGTTGGATGAGATGATCGTATTGCCGTGGAATGACCTTGAGGCGGTAAAAAGCGCATTCGAACAGTGGGGCAGCGATATAGCCGCGGTAATCACGGAACCGATAATGTGCAACAACGGCTGCATCGAGCCGCTGCCGGGATTTCTGGAAGGACTTCGCGAGATATGTGATAAAAACGCCTCACTGTTAATATTTGATGAGATCATAACGGGCTTCCGAATGGGCCTGGGCGGAGCGCAGAAGGTTTACGGCGTTGTTCCGGACGTCGCGACATTTGGCAAGGCGATGGCATCAGGATTTCCCGTCAGTTTTCTTGCGGGTAAGCGCAGCGTGATGAAGGTCGTTGCGGATGGAACTGTAATGCACGCCGGAACATACAACAGCAACAACCCGTCGATCGCGGCTGGTGTCGCAACCATCGGCGTTCTTGAAGCCGGCGGAGAAGAACTGTATGAAGGCCTTCGTTCGCTGGGCATCAGGCTTCAGGAGGGAATCAGGAGGGCCGCTGCCGAATCCGGTCACGACATTGTACTCAGCGGACCCGGACAGATGACGTTCGTCGGCTTTTCAGACAGCGAAAAGCTTGAGAATTACCGCGACACGCTGGAATGCGATTTCCAGAAATACGGTGTTTTTACAAAGGAAATGCTTGATCGGGGCATTCGTCTTATCGGACGGGGGATCTGGTATATCTCGACTGCTCACACCGAGGAAGACATCGACAGGGCAATAGAAACGGCCTTTGAAGTGATGAGTTCGATGAAGCAGAAAGACCTGGCGGTTTCGGGTTCCGCCCAGATCTGAACCTCTTACAATGTTCCGCCTTATCATTTAGACCCGCCACACGGACACACAGCAATAGTATGAGATTGGTCACGTTCCTTGATGCGGCAGCTTCAAGCCAACATCCGCGCCTTGGCGTTTTGTTTCCTGACGGAGAAGATCTTCTCGATGTTTTTCAGGCCATTGGCGTTTCCGGTGGTGATGCTGAAAACATCTGCATGCGCCCGGAGACGTTCGATATTGACGGCGCTTGTATTTCCGGAGCGAAAGAGATGTATCTGCGGATGATCTCTGCTTCGGAGCCGACGGGTATGTTGAAAGCCGCTATTCGTTCGCTTGATTCCGTAAGGCTTGCGGCGCCGATCCCGCGTCCCGGCAAGATCATTTGCATAGGACTTAACTATCGTGATCACGCGGCCGAGAGCGATATGAATCTGCCGGAGCGGCCGCTTATTTTTTCAAAGTTTCCTACCTGTATTGCAGGCCCCGGAGATGAAATAGAGTTGCCCGCCGGAAGCGAAAAAGCAGATTATGAGGCGGAGCTTGCCGTGATCATAGGAAAGCGCGGACGGAACATCGAAAAAGAACGAGCCATGGAACACGTTCTCGGTTACGCTAACTTTAATGACGTTAGTGAGCGCGGTTTTCAGTTTGCCGACGGGCAGTGGCAGCGGGGAAAATCGTGCGACACATTTGCCCCTATCGGACCTTATTTGGTCACGACGGACGATATTCCCGATCCCGGCAGCCTTTCCATAAAACTTCGACTGAACGGCGAAACGCTTCAGGATTCAAATACCGATCAGCTTATCTTTAACGTGCCGACGCTGATCTCATATATTTCCGAGACCGTTACCCTGGAACCCGGCGATGTGATCGCGACCGGAACCCCCGCAGGTGTCGGGTTTGCACGAAATCCACCGATATATCTCAAGGACGGAGATGTTGTCGAGGTCGAGATACAGAGGCTGGGTGTGCTTTCAAATCCGGTTCGAGGGCAAACTCTTGTTTAGGCCCCATCCATTTCGTCCGAACGAAAAATTCTCATAGCCGTGTGACGTTCTCACACGGCTATTTTTTTGCATGACGTCAGATCTTTCTCCAAGCTGGTGGTGACGCTTGGGATCCGCGGCGATGCCCGGACTCAATTTGGGAATTATTTCCACAAACTTGTTCGATATCACAGGCCCGACTTCGCTCATGTCATGACACTTATCGCCTGGTGCCTTGTCATGGTTAAAAAGGTGTGGATATCCACATAGTCGTTTTGGCGTATTGCCGCTTTCACGCCAGCCTGTAAACCTCTACTATCTTCTTGGGGTAAAAACCCTGCTATAATCGGTTCGGATACATCATCCGGAGCCATCCGATGGCAGTAATTTTGATAGATAGGTCTATAAATCTGTGTCGATATTGATCGCTGAAGACAATGAGGCTCAACGCCGCTACCTTGCAAATTTGCTTGCGGGCAACTTTGCCTCGCACATGCCTGTTATAGAAGCTACCGACGGTGAGGATGCCATAAAGATCGCGATCGAAGACCGCCCCAGCTTGTCGATCTTCGATATTCAAATGCCAAAGCTTTCGGGCGTAAAGGCCGCACGCGCGATCTGGCAGGAGATCCCTGAGGCGAGGATAATTTTTTGGACGCAATTTCCTCACGAGATCTATATCAATGAGATCAGAAAGATCGTTCGAAGCACTGATCCTCAGCCGACGTATGGATTTATCCATAAGAATAATCCTGAGGAAAGGTTGTTGCGGTTTATTTCGGCGGTGATCGAAGACGGCGCCGATATGATCGACCCCGCGTTCAAGGATTCTTTTCAGCGGCCGCTTCTCACTGAGTTTGAGACCGAGGCATTGCGCTTTCTGGCTCTTGGCCTTTCAAATTGGGCCATTGCAAGGAAGTGCAGCCTTAGTCTTCGAGGTGTGGAAAGCCGTCTTGCAACACTATACGAAAAGCTCTTTCCGGCTCATTCCGGGGGAACTGATTCCGAAGAATATGACAAGTTGGCATTCAATCCGCGAACCCGCGCATTTTTTGAAGCAATTCGCCGCGGTCTTATCAACAGCGACGAGTTGGAAAAATCGGAATGCGAATTGACCAAATGGCTTGATCGTGACCGAAAGCGGTTTCGCGGATCGCCAAAATAAGAGTGAATGCATTTATCATTGATCAGCACAAGGTCTATTTTGGCTCTGACCGGTCTATTCCTGTTGATCGTTTTTTCTTTTTCCGGCTTTTTTGCTCAGGAGCTGCCGCCTTCTCCGGTGCCTTCGCCGGAGGCATCTCCCGATGCCTCGCCGACACCATCGCCTACACTATCGCCATCACCAACACCGCTTCCCGGCGCACAAAATTTTCACCAGTGGGGTTCGGTAACGGTTTTTAACGGACTTCCTTCGGATAGTGTTCGCGCAATATCACAGACATCGGATGGAGTGATGTGGTTCGGCACGGACAATGGACTTGCACGGTTCGACGGCCGACGCATTCAAAATTATTCGCCGGGCGGTTTTGAGACGAACCGGATATTGGCGCTGGAGACAGCAGCGTCGGGCGAGCTATGGGTTGGGACACAGGCCGGGGCATTTGTTTATGTCGATAACCGCTTTCAGTTGGTCGATGGCACAAAAGATATTGGAATTACCTCAATACTGATCGGTAGCGAGGCCTATCTTGGAACCGATGGCGGACGTGTTTTTCGCGTCAATGCCAACGGTGAAATGTTCTTTGCATCTCCAATGGCTTTCGACCCATTAACGACAGTTGACGGCATTCCGCTGGGCATAACAGGCCTGAACGAATCTGATGGCAAGCTGTTTGTGAGTACTTTCGGCAGAGGCGTATTTGTTCTCGAGGACGGGAGATTTTCAGAATATGCTACATCGCCGCGGCCTTTATTTGTTAATTCTCTTGAGCGGGACGGCGGCGGAAAACTCTGGTTCGGTACCGATGCGACGACGCGTTTCAGCGGGATCTATCGGGTCGATCCGGACCGTAGAGTCACGCGAATCCAAGCCTCAACCGCCAAAGTGATCGCTTTAGGATCCAATGATGACGGCTTGTGGGTCGGTACTGAAAGATTCGGGCTGATCCATATTGTTGAGTCAAAGGTAAAAAAGACCTACACATTTGAGAACACGTCCGGCGGATTGAGGTCGAATACGGTCCTTACGCTATTTACTGATCGCGAAGGCGTCCTCTGGGTTGGGACAAACCGGGGAGTGAGCCGTTTCGACAGTCTTGGGGCGTCACAGGAAACCATCTCGGATTCGGCAAACAGCAACTTCATCCGAACTCTGTTCCAACAGGGAGAAAACCGGACATTGGCCGGTTCGAATAGGGGACTGTTCATTTCAGATGGAAAAGACTGGAAACCTTTACCGGGGTTTAATGGAAAGGTGATTTACGCTATCGCCGAACACGGAAACACGGAATTGATGGTCGGAACCTCCAGCGGTTTGTTCGATCATTCCGGAAAACTGATCGTTCCCGGCGATATTCGTGCCTTTGCCAATTTTCGTTCGCGGACATACGCGGTTGTTCACGGTCGGGGCGTGGTTCAGGTCTTGGCAGGTGCCAGAGGTCTTGGGTTATCAGTATCGACCGCGACCCCCTCGCCTGCTTTCACTCTTGATGCTCTAATAACAACTATCTGCGAAGGGCCGGACAAATTGTGGATAGGAACAGCGGACAAAGGTATATTCAGTTTTGACGGAGAGTCGGTCAAAAGCGAGATCGGGCCGGATGCGCTAAAAAGCGGAGCTATCTGGAATATGTTCAACTCTGCCGACGGCACGCTCTGGATCGCCGGCGAGCGTGGAGTTATTCGGGTAAATAATGGATCGGCGGAAAAGATCATTGATGCCGAAGAAGTCCGGGATGTATTCGTCGATGACGGACAGGTCTGGGCAGCCACAACTACTCGCGGATTGCTGCAAGCTCGGTATGACACTCGGTTCGGCTGGCTTGTTTCGGCGGTCGGGTTCGAACAAGGGCTTCCGTCAGAAAAAGCATTCTCAATTCTTCCGGTCAAAGAGGGGCTTTTGGTGGCGACCAATCGCGGTGTTGTGACCTATCGGCTAGGAGTTATCGGACCAAAACTCATTCCTACTCGCATCTTAAGCCAGCGTGTGCATGATCTGAGTGAGATCCGATCAAACATCCAACTTGATTATCCGCAGAACTCCCTGCTTATTGAGGTGACGGGACAGAGCAGCCGGACGTTTCCCGAAGAGTTTCAGTATGCGTTCATCCTGAAGAATGCGAAGGGCGAAGAGATCGACCGACGCATCTCGAACGAATCACAATACGCGCCGAACGACCTTGCTCCCGGTGAATATCTGGTGGAGGCGACCGCATTTAACCGCGACCTGCTGGCTTCGGACCCATTGACGATCCGCTTTTCCGTCGCAAAAGCTCCTTTTCCATGGACAGCAACGGCGCTTGGTGTGCTGCTTGTCCTGGCGCTTGTTGGATTGGCATTGGCGTTTGTCGCGAATCGCCGCGTTCTGATACGTAATCGCGAACTCGCCGCTGCCCGGCTCGATCTTGCCAACGAGGCCGAACGCGAACGTCGCCGCATAGCCCGTGACCTGCACGACCAGACGCTTGCCGACCTAAGAAGCCTTATGTTATTAAGTGACAACTCGGCACCGAAGATCGCCGGTTTTCGCGATGAGATAGAAGCTATTTCGGGAGAGGTCAGAAGGATCTGCGAAGATCTCAGTCCCTCAGTGCTTGAAAATGTCGGCCTTGTCGCCTCACTTGAGTTTTTGCTGGGCCGAACTATCGTGAAACATCATTTTACTGCGACGGATAATCTGGAAGAATCACTGCTATTTCCGATGCACGTTCAGCTTCAGATCTATCGGATAGCCCAGGAAATTCTGACAAATATCAAAAGTCATTCAGATGCCGATACGGTCGAAATGGACCTGAATGACACGGATAAAGAATTCGTTATGTTGGTCAGTGATAACGGCAGTGCTTTTGGTCCCGAAGATGTGGCCAGCGTAGGCCGTGGCATTGCCAATATCAAAGCCCGGGCATCAATGATAGGAGCGACGATAAATTGGGAGAAAAGACACGAAAGCGGCAATCGATTCTCATTAAGAGTACCTAAATGAGCTGAACTCCGGTTTGCGCCTCCGTAGAAACCATTTGATTGTAGCGAGTGGGAGAATCAGGATCGCCGGTGTGAGCAGTACGAAGAGAGAATGTTCCCAGAAACCGGCTCCATTGCGGTAAGCTCCGTTTAAGATCGGTATCCCGAGAGTAACAAACCAATAAAGTGAAAGCGGGATCAGCGATTGCCGCAAAAGGCCGCGTCGTTTGAGCGTATGTCCTTTGGCATCGAGGTCTTGGGCAAATGTGAAAAGGAACAGCAGGAACCCGAAATAGATAAATATCCCTTCAAGCCGATGGAGTTGCTCGGGATTGACCCATATCATTTCAGGTGACATGCGGTGCAGCCGCATCGCTACCGTTATACGAACTGCGTTTGCGGCTACCGTTGTAACGTAGGCAACTGCCATTATGGCCGGAATAAAACTCCATGAAACATTTGCGGCCAGGCCTTTTCGCAGTTTCATCAGGCCCAGCATCAGGAACGCCGTGATGAGAAAGTTCATGCCGGAACACGAATCGGCGATCAGAAACGAACGTTCACCGTTCATGTAACCGGCATATGATTCGAACCAAAAATGCTCGCCTGTTATGAGTTCAACCACCCAGGTCGTGGGAGCCAGTATCCACCGTAGATCATTAACGCTCGATGTCGAGTAGAACAGCTTGATCGCAAACGCTATCGCGAAAACGATAGTGGCTTGAATTACAAGCCTGGGTTTTAGTTGTTTCAAGATGCCAGTGTTCATTTTGCTGCAATGTTCGTAACGGCAGCCAGTGTAAACCGCCGTCGGATAAATACCACTGTGACAAGGAACGCTCCAAGCATGATCATCAATATCAGCTCAGGCTCGCTGCCTACCGCCATATCGCTCACACCCAGGGGCAATGGAACCGCCTGATCTACATCACTGGCGTCACCGTTCGGGTTAACGATCTTTTCACGGACGGCGATGAAAGATGTGTATTGCGTCAGCAAATTGTATTTGAGACCGAGAGAGGTTATTTCCTTGACGCTTGCATCATCAACGTAGCGAGAACCGTAATCTGAAAGTTCGGAAATGCGCGAACGTGCCCAAAGGTAACGCAACGCGCGATTTGCTTCGTCAGGCTGAACAGAATTAACGTCGAGAAGGCTGGAGTAAGCACCCTGACCTGACGTTCCTATTAGTTCGAAGGTGCCTGTTACCGGGCCACGCCATTTTCCAAAAACGATGATGGGGCGACGTGCGAACAGGTCAGGCAAAACATTAGGCTGAACATCGTAAATATCAAAACCGTTGGCACGAAGCTGCACATTGGTCAACAGCGGGTTTTGAATATATTCCCGGAATTTTGCAGCGGTGGCCGCCGCCTCTGCTTCGTCTATGATGACGAAAGGCTCGCCCATCCCCGCCTTTGCAACGCCCTCGATCAAATATCGGTTCACGGAATGTCCGATGCCGAATGAAAAGATATTCGCACGGCCCAGATTATGCCGAATGTGATCAAAGGCTTCCTTTTCGGCGGAAATGTAACCATCCGTGACGAGAACGATGCTTCGCGAAATGCCTTTTTGGTGCGGCAGATTCATTGCCCGTTTCATTGCCTCGAGCAATTCGGTGCCGCCGTTTCCACGCTGCCGATCAATGAGATCAAATGCACGGGCGATATTTTCTGTATTTGCCTGAAGCGGAGTTTCAGAAAGAACGGTCGAATCGCCCGAAAAAAGAACGACATTGAAATGATCTGACGGCCGCAAGTTGCCGATCAGTTCCCGAAGCAGACGCTTGGCGGTTTCAAGCGGGAAGCCTTCCATTGAACCTGAAACATCGACAACAAATATGTATTCACGCGGCGGTATCTCTTCAGTCTTGATCCGTTGTGGCGGCTGAGCCATGTAAAGGAAAAAATTCTCATGCTCACCTTGGAACAGCAGCAGCCCCGAATTGATCTGGTCGCCAGACAAACGATACTTCAAGATAAAATCACGATTTCCTTGAAAAGCATCCGGCTCATTGAGAGAAAGATCCGCAATGCTTGGGCTTTGCCAAGCCGGAGCGATCTGATGGGACGGGCTGCTAAGTTCCTGAATAGGCAGACCGGCAGATATCCGCGTTGAGATATGAAGCGTACTTGTAGGTTGTTTGCTTTCACGAAGATGCGAGGTTCTAAGGGTTGCGTCTTTACCCGTGTCACCGCCATTCGGGGAGCTATATCTCGGCCCGACGACCGTCGGATAAACGAATTCATAAACACCATCGGTAGGTATCAATAATTCGGTGTAGCGAAGCTCGATCACTATCTGGTCCTGCGGCATTATGTTCGCAAGATTCATAGTGAAAACATTTGGCCGATCTTGTTCTAATAAAGATGCACTTTTGCCTTCTTTCTTAGCCGCTTCGAATTCCTGTTTCGCGATCTCGCGTTCCTTGATCTTTGCCGTGATTATCTCGTCCCGAATGCGCATCTGCATTCCATAGACGGCTGCCCGCGTAGATGCCGGGAAAACATAGGTCGCATTTATTGCTCTGGAACCTTCATTCAGATATGTCTGACGAACTCTGACATCCGCAATGACGCCTGAGATCGCTACCTCTACCTGCGTATCCTTGAGCGGCAAGCTGTCTATGCCGGGGTCGCCCTGCACATGAAAAAAAGGCGACAATGTCTTATCAGGATCGCTTTGGGAAAAAGCTGACACTGCCGCAACTGCCGATAGAAACACGATAAGAAAAAATGATCTGTATGCTTTTGTAAACTTCATTGGACTCTCCGATATTGACGATCACGTTAATTAGATCTGAGTAATCCTATACCGATTCTTGAGCCGATTGAACGCATACAACCACAGCCCCAGACCGTGATACCCACAGTCCCAAAAA
Organism: uncultured Chloracidobacterium sp.; assembly: GCA_964583955.1. GTDB lineage: Bacteria > Acidobacteriota > Blastocatellia > Pyrinomonadales > Pyrinomonadaceae > OLB17. The sequence continues at coordinate 53,736 of CAZOXY010000015.1, forward strand.
CAGCAATGTCCCAACATCGGTGAGGAACTCGATGTTGGGACATTGCTCAGAAAATGATCCGGATATCTCGAGCCCTATCGAGCTAAGTGTGCTTCTGAAATTCTCTGCAGAATATTTAGAGCTGGTGAAGGGGCTTGAACCCCAGACCTGTTGCCACTTACCGCTATCTGCTGATTTCCCTTATACTTACTGATTTGTTTGTTTGACACAGATCACTTCAAATCCGCACAGACCTACCACAAATCCTACTACAGTGAGAAATACACTAAAATCGTCCGTCATCCAATAAAATTTCTACAGAAGTCATATTGCTTGCCTGTCCTGCATGACGGATTGAATCTCAGCTTCGACCGAGCTTATTTCTTCATCGGTCAGCTGAAAAAAAAATATAGAAAATCTGCTCAAGGGACATTGCATGTCACTATGGTGGTGATATGGTTGTATTGAAATGACGCCAAAATCAAGAGTTTACTTAAGGGCATTTGCGCGGGTCTCACGAATACATAAAGAGATCGCTGCCGGAGTTTTTCCAAACATCCAAAAATTAGCAAAGCTTTTTGAAGTCACAGAGCGGACAATAAAGCGTGATATTGCGGTGCTTAGGGATGAATTCAATGCCCCCTTAAAATTCGATCGTAGAAAGAATGGTTTCTTTTATTCCGTCGAAGGCTGGTCGCTTCCGTTGCAGCGGCTTTCCGAAGGCGATCTGCTTTCATTCTTTATCGCCGAAAATGCACTAAAATTGATCGGTCAAAGTACACAGGCTTTACAGCTAAAGACATCACTTGCAAAGATAGCATCGATGCTGCCGGATGAGGTATCGGTTGATCTGGCTTCTATTGGTGAAAATGTGAGTTTTCAAAATACTCCGTTTTTGACCGTTGCCCCAAGGATGCTGCAGCTCGTTGCCGGTTCGTCGATCGCCCAGCACACCATCGAATTTGACTATTACTCTCCGCACCAACAGGAGAGAACTCATAGAAAAGCCGACGTATATCTGCTTCATAATTTTGCAGGTGACTGGTACGCAATATCCTTCGACCACGAAAAACAGGACTATCGAGATTTTCACATTGGACGAATGTCCAATTTACGCGTAACCGGCGAAAGCTTCGAACGCAGGAACGACTGGCATGTCGAAGATTATATGGCTCGCGGCTTTTCAATGATGCGCGGCGGGCGCTTGACAACCGTAGAGATAGTATTCGATTCGTACCAGTCCCAATGGATCCGCGAACGTCGTGCTTTTCACCCGGAAGAAGAACGTGAGGAACTGCCTGACCGCTCACTAAGACTGTCATTCAAAATCGGCCAAAACGGCCTCGAAGCCGTTGCCCGATTTTGCCTCACATACGCCGGACACTGCCGCGCCGAAAAACCGAAAAGATTGAGGGAGATGATAAGGGAGAAATTACAGAAGGGATTGGATTTGCACGGATAAAAAGGGAGAAGCGCCTTTCGGCATCAATGGAATATGCACTTTAATTGCAACACGAGATAACCCTTCTCTGTGCTAAACGCCCAAGGCATGTTAATACACATTATAGGATTTTAAGAAAAAACTCAGTAGAGGACCCATCCCTCATTTAACAGGCTTTTTAAGACGGTATATTTTAAGTCAGTGACAGGCTGGCAACATAAAAGGATATGAAAGTATGACAGATTTAGGAAAGTATTTTATTACCCCTTTCATTCGTATAGCCTTTCCAGTGTCCGGCGAATATCTTCGGGCGGATCATGGATATTCGCTTTATTCGTCGATCAGTGAGCAGCTTCCCGACTCGCATAATTTGCCTGATAACGAAAAATGGCTGGGAATTGAAATGATCAGCGGTGTGCCGTTTGATAAAGGTTTGATCCTTTTGCCGACACGAGGTGCGAAGCTGCATCTGCGGATTCCGGCGGACAAATTCGGCGAGGTACTACCACTCGCAGGCAAGCGGCTCGACATCGGCGGTCACACTATCAGGCTCGGCATCCCGACCGCACGCCCGCTGACACCGGCACCAGTTCTCTATTCGCGGATCGTCACATTCAGAAACTCAATGGAACTGCCCAAATTCCTCGAAACCGCAAAACGCCACCTGGCCGAAATGGGCATCACCGCCGACATCGAGATCCCAAACGAAGCCCAAAGCCGCCACCGCCGGATACTGACCATCAAGGATAAAAAGATCGTCGGTTTCTCGCTAATCGCCAAAAATCTCAACGACGAAGACTCCCTAAAACTCCAATCCCTCGGCCTAGGCGGACGCCGCTCCATGGGCTGCGGCATCTTCAATCTAGTGCGTAAACCTAATGATTTCAAGGAGGAAGTCGGATGAAACCTTTACTTGCAAAATCATATAAAAAAGAGATTTATCCTAACAATCCTCCGAATTATGCTTTGCTCACGCAACATAGCCGTGATGTGGCCGAGGCATGTGCAGCTTTATCTGATGTTGTAGGAAGAATTGGTTTGGAGTGTCTTGGTTTAGACAAAGAATTGTTTGAACAATTCAAACTAGAGTTAACAGCAAATGGTTGGTTGCAAGACACGGGAAAGGCAACCAGTCAATTCGATGAAATGTTGAGCGGGATTGGCGGTACTCAGCTTCTTCGACACGAAACGATCTCGGGCTTGTTGGCTTTCAGCAAGAATCTCCCGTTACGAGAATGGTTTTTGCAAAAGTTTACGCTTAGGTCCTTACTAACAATAATTTGGGCAGCAATGGGACACCATCGGAAATTTGATAAGGGTACGGCTCCAAAACAAGCATTGCGCACAAATGTCTATGTTAGTCATCCAGATTTTAAGCAAATTTTGGATGACATGGGGCAAGATTTGAAACTAGGTAATGCTCCAGAATTTGAAAAGGATATTGTTATCACGCCAAATCATCGGGAGGTCGGAGAGATAAATGCTCAACTGGACCTAAGAGATTTACAAGAAGCGTTTGAGAATGCGAAGGAATTGTTTGCAGATGAATCTGATAAGAAATACTTAGCTCTTATTAAGGGACTGGGAATAGCCGCCGATGTAGCCGCCAGTGCGGTAGCTGGAAAGAAAAAGGCCAACTATTCTTTGGCCCGAACCATTACTGAAGATTTCGCTTATGGATTGAAGGAAGCAGATTTTTCTGAAATTATCGGAGACCTCACACCATATCCTTTTCAAGAAAAGGTGGCAGCGTCAGATGCATACCTGACATTCGCACAAGCCGGTTGTGGTGCCGGAAAGAGTTTGGCTGCCTACCTTTGGGCATTGGCATGGTGCCTAAGGTTTGCAAAACAGGGCAGAACCAATTTTAGACTGATTTTCTGTTTGCCCACGACCGGCACGGTAACCGAACATTTTAAGGATTATGCGCTTGAATCAGGCATTCCGCCTAAGATGCTGCATCTTTCTCATTCACGATCTTCAGTTGATTTACAAACTATCGCACAAACAACTGCTTTGGAAGAAGCTAACGAAAACTCGAAGAATCCGGCACAAGAAATGTTGGCAATTGAGCAAGATAAGATTGAGGCGTTGGCTTTGTGGAGCACACCGCTTGTTGTAGCGACTTCGGATACTGTTTTAGGGTTAATGGCGAATGCACGAAAATCGGTTTACAGTTTTCCTGCGATTCTCAACAGCGCGATTGTCTTTGATGAAATACACGCCTTTGACGACCATCTGTTTGGGCATTTGCTTGTATTTCTCAAAAACTTTCCCCGACTGCCGATTTTCTTAATGACAGCATCCTTACCGGAAAAGAGATTGGAAGCGATCAAGAAAGTTCGCCCTGATCTTACCGATGAATTTTGTATCAATGGAGACAAAGAATTTGCTGAAATTGAGCGTTATGCAATCGAAGAAGTTTCAGATGAAGAAACAATCTGGAATGAAATTGAGAACTGCATAAAAAATAACGGGAAGAATAATGGAAAGGTTTTATGGGTACAGAATCGTGTTGATTGGGCGAATGCTGCTTTTAATGACGAAAGAATAGCTAAGTTGAAAGAAAAATATTCACAGCTAAAAGTCGATATATATCATGCGAGACTTAAATACAAGCATCGGTCAAAGCGACACCGCAGAGTGATTAAAAACTTTAAGAACAAAGATATCCCGGTAGTTCTTATTGCTACACAAGTTGCGGAGATGTCGCTCGATTTGTCCGCTGATTTATTAGTGACTGACCTTGCACCGATTTGGGCGCTGATTCAGCGGTTAGGCAGGTTAAATCGCATCATTCATAAACTGCCTGAAAACGAACGGGAGATTAAAAAAGCCTTGGTATGCTTGCTTACTGAGGACAAAGCAACCTCAAAGCCTTATAAGCTTGAAGATATGCAAAACACCAGAAAATGGATTTCAAAGCTGAAAGAAGATTATGGCAGTTTAATCAGCCAGAAAAACCTGGCGGATTGTTTTGGAGAATTCAGTGACGAAAAAGAGTTTGATATCGAAACGGCTGAAAAGAGGGCGGTTTTTTTCTCAGGGCTTTGGGAAACGTATCCGGGAACGACCAGAGCAGACGGATATACGATAAATGTAATTCTTGAAGAGGATCATGATGAATGGAAACGACTGAATGGTGACAAAATACCAGATAAAAATTGGCTTAGAGAAAACGAAGTAGCTATTCCAATTAGAAATGAAGTTTTTGGTTGGGAAACTATTGGCGGTCTTCGTGTAGCAAAAAATGAACATGTCGTTTATGACTATGATCCAGACACAGACGAGGGAACAGGGGCATCATGGCGAAAGTAAAAAAGGAAGGATACAAATTGCCGAATCCTTTGGTATATCGGCTAAATAACCCAAATTATACAATCTACCATCGGGCGGCTCTTGGCGGGTTGGCTTCAACAATGATGGCTTGGGGCGAAAATCAGCCGGAAGGAATTACTGCAAAAGTTGACAGGGATGAAGTTACTTTGAGTTGGGATGGTAAAGAGATTTTAGATCAGGAATTCTTGCGCAAATTAATCGAATCATCGTTTAGATTAACCGATGACAAAATAATCGATTTGCCCGGTCAAAGATTAGATATTGCTCGCGACGACCTTCGTTTGGCAGTTCATAATGGTCTTAGAAGTGTATTTCTTCAGCATACCCAAACTTACAAGGCACAGGGAGTTGAAAAAATCGAATTGAAAATTGATAACGATACTAGCTTGTTTCTGACCTATCAAAAAATTACGGAATACGCCCATAAAAATGAAAAGAAAATTGATTTCTTAAAATCGGAAACAGTACCTACTTTTTCAACAATGGCTCAATGGATGATTCCTGGGGTTATTGCCGGTGCTGAAAATATCCAAAGGCCAACAGAGGAGATACTTTTGTTGATGTTCTTAATAGTTAGTTGTCCTATTTTTCAGGTTAATTCGCAGCTCCCTAAAATAAGGGCAAAATCGGTCAAAGAGCGAAAAGAAATGAAGATTCAGTCATGTATGATCGTGCCTAATGTGGTTGACCTTATAGCCTTTGTTAAAGCAATAGCTTTCATTAATGCTCAAACACGCAATTTAAGTGGGTTTAGTAATAATTATTTAAATCGTGTAGTGGGCGGAGCGGAAGAAGCAGGTATTCGATTTCTTCTCGATCTTGAAGCAGAAGACTTACTTAAAGTTGAAAGAAGAAGTGTTGATGATTGTGTTGTTGTCGCTATGGGAAAAGTAGCTTGGGTTAGCAGCCAGATGAGCCGCAGCCACATAGCAAAAGTTCGAGGCGATTATGAAGAAATAAATGTGTTTTCTGCTGCCCGACAATACTTAGGGATGAGCAAAGTTATAAAACTTAAAAGTGGAGATAGCTTAGTCATTCCTGCAAGTCCAGTACCTGAGTTGATTGCAGCCAATCTGGCCAATAATCGACATTGGTGTTCAGACTTCATTTCACTTGTGAGTGAGAAAAAGGATTTTCAACAGATGCTTTTTGCAAAGGGAGGATTACAAAAGATGAAGAATGAAATTAAAGATGAGGAAGACAAGCTAATAATAGATGTTTTTCATGATGCTTGGAACAACATAATGGGTGAATTTTGGGAGCGATCCCAAAAAGGTGAGTTTATTTTCGATGTTAAAGTCGAAAATGAGAAAGAGAAAATGCGAAATGCTATTTTGCGAGCTAAAACTTCTGATGCCTTGGCGAGTTGGTTTCTTAGGTTTTGTGCAGATGCTTCTAAACAAGCTCCAGTTAAAACCTTGCAATCGAGCGGAGAACAAGCGCGGAAGTTTATTTTTAACAGTAGAAATTTTGAGCGTTTTAAGAATCTTTGCCTTTTCGCTCTTGTAAGTTATGCAAGCAAAAGAGGTGAAAATAAAAATCAGAATCCCCAAAATGGAGGTAACCAATAACATGGCAACAAACTATTTATATGGCACAATACTAACTGGTGAAGCTGTCGCGGCAAACAATCGTGGCGACAATATCGGCAATACGACGACTTTGCAAAAAGTCTTTCACCAAGATGATGTTCACACCAGCGTTTCAGCAGAAGCGATCCGATTCGCTTTTCGATATCGGTTTCAACTGGAAGGATTGGAAGTCAACCGTAGTTACCATCCCGACACCAAGGAAGGATTGAAATACATTGATGAGAAACATACGACTTGGAACTCGGAAACAGGTGGTTTTATCGACGATGATGTAATGGGCTTTATGCTTGCTGAACAAGCTAAAGCAGAAAAGGAAGACGAGGAATCCAGTCTTCGAGAAGATCCAACTAAACCAAAATCCAAAAAGAAACCTAAAGGGAATACAACCAAGCGTCCAAGTCCGCTCGCCGTTGGTAGAGCTGTAAGCTTGCGTCCATACAGAGGTGAGATTTCATTCAATGCTGTTAGCGGTGAAAAGGTTGAAGGTAAGCTTTCTCTTTATAATGCAGAAATGCATACAACTGAATACCAATATTCTTTTGGATTAAATCTCAACGATGTTGTTAAGAAAGAAAACATTGGTCATTTGATTGACGCAATTATTGATCCACCACAGGTTGCTGGTAATCATGCACGCTTTGCCTATGATTTTTCACCTTGTTCAATTGTACTGCGCGTTACCAATGCCCATTCGTCGAAGATTCAAAATTGTTTCGAGCATGATGAGGAGAATCGGTCATACACGATTTCAAAACTTATTAAGCGGATCGAAAACGGCGATATTCCCTCTAACGAAGTGATCGTAGGTGGTGATGTTGCTGAGACAGAGGAAGGGAAACAATTGGAATCTCTTGGAGTAAAAGTAGTCAAAGGCATAACAGCCGCAGCAGATGAAGCGCGAAACCGAGTTGCGAAGAAAGGTGGAGACTTTGAAATCTTAGGAAGGTGAAGTGATGATACTTTTACGTGTTGAAGTTCCATTTGCAAGCTTTCGCAAATCTTTCGCTCGTTCATTTGCGGAAACTTACGACTTGCCGCCACCAGCGACTGTTTACGGGATGCTTCTTTCTTTGGTTGGAGAACATTTCCGTAAGCGTCATGAAGGCGTGAGACTGGCATTTGCCTACAAGAACACTCCAAAGATTGCAACCACAATCCGCAAGCTAAGTCGTTATAAATATGGAATCCCAAGCAAACAGTCTGCATTAGGGAATGCCCCCGATTTTATTGAAACTCTCTGTGATATTGAGTTTTTGTGCTGGGTAGATTCCTCAGAAGAAAGACCGGATTCTGAGGAAAAATTAAAAGGCGAAACTCTCGAACAACGCATTCTAACTGCTTTACGAAATCCGCAAAAGGTCACACGGCAAGGAGTTTTATGTCTCGGCTTAAGCGACGATGCTGTGAATGACATAAGTCTGTACAAAAAAAATGATGATAAGTGGCATCGTCTTTTTCCTAATAATAAGGGATCTTTGGAACTTCCGGTTTGGGCGGATCATGTGAAGGGACTTGATACCCGATGGCAGCGTTACGAATTTGAGGTCGAACCAAGCGAAATAACTTCATCCCCCGGTTCGGAAGACTGGCAGTGGACGCAAATTATCGATCCGCGAAAGTGAAAATCTAAGGCAGGAATTTTTATGACCGTTTCGTTGAGTGTACATTCATTGCATGCGTTGGCTTATTGCGAGAGGTTGTTTTTTCTTGAGGAGGTTGAGCGTGTGCGGGTGGCGGATGCTCGGGTTTATGCGGGGCGGACGCTGCATGTTGAGATCGAGCGGGACGAGCCGGATGATGAGGTTTTGACGTTTAAACTTGAGTCGGAGAAGTATGGATTGGTCGGGAAGGTTGACTGTATCAGGCGGCGGGACGGGCAGATAATTCCATATGAGCATAAGCGGGGACGAGCGGCTCGAACGATCGACGGTGCACCGGGAGCGTGGGTGAGCGACCGTTTGCAGGTCATTGCGTATGCGTTGCTGGTGGAAGAGCATTCGGGCAAAACCATTGTGGAAGGCCGCATTCGTTATCATGCGGATAATGTGATGGTGCGTGTGCCGATAGACGACGCGGCACGAGCGGATTTTGAAGCTCATCTTGCACGTGCTCGCGAGCTTCAATCGAGCGTCGAGCGGCCGCCGGTCGCATCAAATGAGCGGTTGTGTGTAAAATGTTCACTTGCACCCGTTTGCCTGCCCGAAGAAGCGCGACTTGCCGAACGCTTGACTGGAGAGCAAGCATGCCTGCTTGCTTCAGAAGCGTTGCAGGTTGCTGAAACGCTTTCTGATGACGTGTCCATTGAAAAGTCAGGCATTGAGACAACCGAATCACTCGCCGGCAGGGATTCCGACGTTCCGCTGCGTCTCTTTCCCGCCGAAGACGAGCGCAAAATTCTCCACGTTTTGACCAACGGTGCAAAGGTAGGTCGCAAGAGCGACCGCCTGGAGATATGGTCGCCTGACGACGATGAGAAAAAGCATCATCCCGTACAAGAAATCGGCCAGGTCGTACTGCATGGTTTTTCGCAGATATCGACACAGGCTTTGCGGCTGTGCGCCGAACGCAATGTCGGCGTTCATTGGATAACCTACGGTGGCCGATATATGGGGGCATGGGCAAGCGGGATCGGTTCTGTCCAGCGGCGGATAAGACAGTATCACGCTCTAACCGACTCTGACTTTTGTCTTGCGTTGTCAAAACGGCTTGTTGAAGCAAAGGTTCGCGGGCAACTAAGTTTTCTGCTTAGGGCCAGCCGCGAATCGGGACGCGAAATTGACGATGTACGACAATCGATCGACAGCATCCGAAAACTTTTATCGCCAATGAACCGAGCGGAAAGCACGGACAGCCTTCGCGGATTCGAAGGCAGCGTCGGCGCGGCTTATTTCAAGGCGTTGCCTCATCTGATCATTGACGAGGCCGGTGACGAAATGAAACCCGATGGCCGAAACCGCCGTCCGCCCCTCGACCGCTGCAATGCTCTCTTATCATATGGTTACGCTTTGCTGCTAAAAGACATTACTAACGCAATTCTGACCGTCGGCCTCGACCCGTGTCTTGGGTTCTATCACACGCCGCGTTCTCAGGCACATCCGTTAGCGCTTGATCTCATGGAGATATTCCGCGTAACATTGGTTGATCTGCCAGTAATCGCATCGATCAATCGCAGGCAATGGGACATCAATGAGGATTTTCAAATCGCCGGACAGCAGGTGTGGCTGTCAGATGTCGGACGTAAGAAATTTATACAGATCTATGAACGCCGCAAGGCCGATCAATGGAAGCATCCCATTATCGGGTATTCGCTTTCGTATTCGAGGCATATCGAATTGGAGGTCCGTCTGCTTGAAAAAGAATGGACGGATAATTACGCGTCCGCGGGAACCTCTACTGAACCTCGCGGCCTTTTTGCACGTATGAGGTTGAGATAACATTATGGCAGCTAAAAATTGGTATGTAGTCTCGTACGACATCACCGAGCAAAAACGCTGGAGAAAAGTTTACGAACGGTTGAACGGATATGGTACGCGTTTGCAATATTCCATTTTCCGTTGCCGACTGACAAAGACCGAGGTTGAGCGTCTTCGCTGGGAGCTTGAGAAAGAACTTACCGAAGACGACAAACTGCTTATCTTGACCGTGTGCGAGTCCTGTGAAAAACGAACGCTTGCAATAAACCGTCCCGAATCTTGGAAAGAACACGAAAAAACTTATGATTTTGCCTAAAAGTGATAACCTGAGATTTTTTTTGCGATTGTTTCGGATTCAAGCACCATCCTATGTGTGCCTATAGATCTTTGACAATTTATAGAAAACGCCTATGTTTTGGGCGTCTCACCGTGTATTGAGACGCCCAATGTGCTTGAAAATACTGTAACACCCGTAAACACAATGAGTTGCAAGAGCAAAAACCATACAAAATACACAGATCGACAGCTAAGTCGTCTAAGATTTACAATCTTCCCCGCATCAACGCTTGTAAATGCGGTGATAAATATGCTTAAATCCTCCGCAGTGAAAATTCCTTCGATGCCTTCGGGCGTTTAGCACGAGATTGCGACTACCAATGCTTGTGGATCAATGGGTGAAAATTCCTTCGATGCCTTCGGGCGTTTAGCACAAACCTACCTCAAAAAAATCTAATAGAGAGCACAGGAAGTGTGAAAATTCCTTCGATGCCTTCGGGCGTTTAGCACCGACGGCTACCGTGGCGACGCCGATAAAGCCTGATGTGAAAATTCCTTCGATGCCTTCGGGCGTTT
>CAZOXY010000016.1:0-62516 GCA_964583955.1 uncultured Chloracidobacterium sp.
GAGCTTCGCCGCAAATAGAACGGCAAAGCCGTCATTGTTTTGAGTTTTGCCACAGGCTCTTCAGCTAGGCGAAGACAGGTTTTCAATGATCGTGGCTTTAGCCGCAATATTTACAAGACGGCAGGGCTAAAGCCATAAAGAATTTCCTGTTCTTTATTTTGGCTAAAGCCTTTTGTCTTATTCCTGTCGCTGACCTCCACCTAAAGGCGGAGGCAATTAAAAAGCACTTTTCAGACACTCTTCTTTCATTTTTTGCCCATTTAACGATATAATTCGAGGTTTTGCGGGAAAGTTTGCACAATATATAGAAAAGGCAACCACAAGTTAAGTCATAGAATCAAAGAACTTGTAATTTTTCCGACATTGAAAAGCCTGACTCTTTCCGTTATTCTAACGTATTCTTTTTACCGGAAAGAAGGCTTTTGAGTCTTTTGGACTCTATTAAAACGCGATTATAAGGGATTTTTTTATGTATAGACTCCGCGCATTCGGACTTGTATTACTTGGTCTTGCCGCGCTGGCATTTCCGGTCCAAGCCGAAACCAACGAGGCGAAGAATGCGACAGAATCGGCCGCCACAACCTCTTTCCAGCAGATCGTTGAAGATGTTGACATTCAGGGAAACCGACGCCTGAGGGACGAGGACCTCATTTATTATATCAAGACAAGGGCCGGAGATGTTTACGATCCGGCCGCGCTTGAACGCGATCTCCGCGAGCTTCTTTCGCTGAACTGGTTCGACAAGTCGGCGACCCGCGTTCTGACAACGCCGGGTGTTCGCGGCGGCGTCAATGTGATATTTGAGGTTCGCGAATGGCCCATTATCCGCGACCTTCAGTTTACGGGGTTAAAGGCGGTGCCGGAATCGGACGTGCTGAAGGAATTTCGCGAACGGCGCGCGGGCATAGCGAAAGAGAATATTTTCGACCCCGTAAAGGCCCGCACCGCAACCCGCATCCTGCGTGAACTCCTTGCCGCCAGAGGCTACCCCAACGCCACGATCAATGTAAAGGAAGAAGAAGTTTCAGCCACGTCGATCGCACTTACTTTTGAGGTGGATCAGGGCAACCGTTCACGCATAGTCAAGATAGATTTTGAGGGCAACGAGCATTTCAAGGACAGCGAACTTCGCGGGGCGCTGGAATGGGTCAAGGAAACCGGACTCATCTCCCGCGTCAAGGGCATGGACATCCTGCACATGGAAAAGCTCCAGGCCGACCTGCAGAGGAACGTTCTGGCCCACATGTGGTCAAAGGGTTACTTTCAGGCGCGCATCGGCGAGCCTGAGGTTGAAGGCCTCGGCGTCAAGCGGACAAGCCTTTTGCCTCTGATAACGCTGCCGCTGCCGCTGATCTCGTCCAAGGATGACACGCTGCGGATAGTCGTTCCCGTGACCGAAGGCCGCATCTTCCGCGTCGGCGAACTAAAGGTCGAGGGCAACTCGATATTCTCGGAACAGCAGATACTAACAGGCGTCGGGCTAAAGACCGGCGAGGTCGCCGACGGAAAACGGCTTCAAAAAGCCATCTACGAAGAATTGAAGGACGTTTACGGCAATCAGGGTTTTGTGAACTACAATGCGGAGTTCGACCCCGTTTTTCGTGACAATCCCACTAACCCGAACGAAGGCATTGTTGACATCACCATCACCATCGAGGAAGGAAAGCAGTTCACGCTTCGCCGGCTGGAATTTACCGGAAACACCTTTACGCGTGACCGTGTTCTACGACGCGAATTTCTTTTGAACGAAGGCGACATATATAACAAACGCTATCTGGACATTTCCATTGCCCGCCTTGAACAGACCCAGTATTTTGACCCGATAGACAAGGACCGCGATGTTGAGACCCGCACGGACGATGAGACCGGCGAGGTCGATCTGAATGTTGGCGTAAAAGAACGCGGCCGTCAGCAGATCTCGTTCAATGGCGGCGTCGGCGGATTGAGCGGTTCGTATTTCGGACTCGAATATTCGACGAACAACCTGGCAGGACGCGGAGAGATACTTTCATTCGCTTTTGGCGCGGGCAACCGCCAGCAGAGCTTTCAGGTCACATATCAGGAACCGTATTTCCGCGACCGCCCGATCTCGGTCGGTGTCTCGCTTTTTGCCTCGAGATACAAATTCTTTGGCGAGGGAACTTTCCTGACGCAGAATCAGGACCTTATCAATTCTCTCTACGATCCGCTGGCACAGATTTTGACGGATGAGAGCAACCTGTTCACACAGAACACCTACGGCGCGACAGTTTTTGCGACCGCTCCGCTGTCCGAGCTTTTCTTCACAAAGCGGCAGTTCACACAGTTCTCACGCGTCGGCCTTACATATCAGATAACATCAACGTCGATCTCCGATCCCGCAGTCAATCTCAGCGACGATCCGGCGGCCCGCATTCCCGTGATATACCGCCAGCCGGGCATCATAACCAGCCGCGTCACAGGCACGTTCGTCTATGACACACGGCGCCCGGCGGCAAACGGCATTGACACGCTTAGCGGTTCTCAGCTCTCGATGGCGGTCGCATTGGCAGGCCTCGGCGGCGATGTCCGAACGTATCAGCCGAATATCGTTTATACACGGTTCACGCCGGTGCGTAACAAAAGAAGTGAGAATCCGCACGTCTTTGCGTTCAGGCTGCAGGCAGGCACCATCGGTACGTATGCCATGACCGACACCGTTCGCAACGCGAACTCGCTTTCGTTTGTCGGCGGCATCCCGATCTACGAACGTTATTACATGGGCAGCGAGAACGATATTCGCGGATATAACTCAAGGGCCATCGGGCCGATAGCCCCGTTCGACACATACGTGACGACAAGGAACGTTTCCGTGGCGACCAACAGTTTTGGCGATCCGGTGAATGTCACGGGCTTGCCGCAACGGACGATGGACGAGATCGCGACGCTTGGGGTTTTGACCGGAATAGACGGAGCAAATCCGGCCCTGTTCTCGCGCAACTACCGGTTCATTGGCGGCGACACACAGCTGTTGGGCAATTTTGAATACAGGATACCGCTTTTCGGCCCCGCCACGCTGGCGGTGTTTGCCGACGTGGGCAGCGTGTTCAACCTGAGAAAGGCCGGCACACAGAGGATCGACAGCGAATTTCTGGAAGATGACCGCTTTTTGGGAGCCGGACGCATGACCGCTCTTTCGCTTATCAACTTTCCGGTTCTGGAAAGCAGCACGGGCGGCATCCTGTACTATCGCGGCCGCATAATGACAAAAACGGATTACATAAACGAGTTTTGCCGCGGCAACCGTTCAGGATGTCCGACCTCTATTTCGCCCGAGATACAGCAGCTTTACCTTCGCGGTGAGGCACAGCAAAACTCGCTCCTCCGTGTTGACGACAGCGCGTTCAACAAGATAGGCGATTTTCGCTCAAGCGTCGGCCTCGAACTCAGGGTGCAGGTTCCGGTCGTCAACGTCCCGTTCCGCCTGATCTATTACTACAATCCGAACGGCAAGTTTGGCGTAACTGAGGAAGCTCCGGGCATCTATCTTCCCGGCAAACGAAACGGATTTCGCTTCACCGTCGGCAGAACATTCTGATATTTGTCCGGCAAAGGTTTTGTCGTACAGCAGCAGGGCCGCTTCGGCGGCTTTGTCCGCCTGTGGCGGAAAATTGACATATATGCCGCAGATGGCATAAGATTATCGTTCTTTTTTGGGAATTTTGTTCCGTCAGGCAACAGAATGTGGTCAAAATGTTTCAAAGTAAGATAAGAACGATAGATCATTTCTCTAAGAAAGTTTAAGGAGTTTGTAAAGTAATGAAAAAATTAAGTTTGGTCGCCCTTGGCTTGATCATGACGGTGGTGTTCTCGGCCTCAGCTTCGGCACAGGCAGCAACGGCGCCGTTAAAGGTCGGCCTGATCGATACGGGTGCGTTTGCAGATGAAAAGGAGGGGATCAAACGGTACTACAATGCGTTGGTTGCTCTGGAAAAGGAAGTTACGCCAAAGCGTCAGGAGCTTGTAACCCTTCAAACACGTATTCAGACCATTGCCCAGGATATCGAAAAACTGCGGAATCCGCCTGCCGGAGTTCCGCAAGATCCTAATAATGTTGCGACCCAGATCAGGAACAAGCAGGAAGAAGGTTCCCGTTTGAACCGCGAGCTGGAATTCAAGAATAAGGAATTTGAGGCTTTTGTTGAAAAGCGAAGCAATGAGGTCCTTGGCCCGTTGAATCAGGACATCGGCAGGGCGATCAGCGATTATGGCAAGCAAAAAGGTTTTGCGATGATCTTTGACCTCGACAAGCTTGCTCAGTCCGGAGTCATTTTGGCGATGGAACCTTCAGCAAACATAACGGCTGATTTTATAACCTTCTACAATGCACGTCCGGCAACTGCTGCGACGGCGGCAAATCAGCGTTAGTTCGCAACAGGAACTTTTGTTATAGTCAGTAGTCGGTCGGAGTTTTACTTCTGCTGACTACTGATTTTTACGTTTCAGGGATCCCTAATGGTTATCTACGATTCTCAGGCTATTCAGAACATACTGCCGCACCGCTACCCATTTCTTCTTGTTGACAAGATCGTTGAGCTTGATCCGGCGGTTCGCATTGTCGGCATCAAGCAAGTGACCATTAACGAGCATTTTTTCGCGGGGCATTTTCCCGGAACGCCCGTTATGCCCGGCGTTTTGCAGATAGAGGCCCTGGCACAGGTCGGAGCCATCCTGGCTTTGCGTGAATTTGAGGACAGCGAGGAAAAGATACCTTTTTTCAGCGGCATCGAGGAAGCAAAGTTTCGCCGTCCGGTCGTTCCGGGCGACACGCTCCGGCTGGAGGTGACGGCGCTCCGCACCGGCAGCCGCGTGCAGAAGATGAAGGGAGTTGCCAGCGTGGACGGCAACGTTGCCTCTGAGGCGGTTATCACCTGCGTCATCGCTTCCAGAAAATAGCTATCTGAGGAGCTTTTCTTTATGGAGCCGACCCAACTGACCGGTACACAAGCGATCATCGCAATAGGTGTCAATGCCGCTATCGGATTTTTCCTCGGCCTTGTGCCGCTGGGCTTTGGCTATTTCAAGGGAAAACTGCGGGTCGGCGTTATCGGCATCATCGTTGCCACGCTGGGCGGAGCCGTTCTGGGCGTGATAATTTCCATCCCGTCGGTCGCCATTGCCACATGGATCATAATGCGCGACCGCCACGTTCTGCATTCGACCATTGAACCGGAAATCGCTGCGGAACCGCCGCCCTCTGACAGTGAGGATCAGGCCCCGTAAATATGACATTTATCCATCAAACGGCGATCGTTTCTGACAGTTCGGAAATAGGTGAGGACTGTTATATCGGGCCTTTTGTCACGATAGGGCCGGAAACACGGCTTGCCGACCGTGTACGGATAGAATCGCATGCGGTCATCGACGGCGACACCCAGATCGGGGCTGACACGCACGTTTTCCCTTTTGTTTCCATCGGGATGGCCCCGCAGGACACGAAATATGCCGGTGAACCGACGCGAACCGTGATCGGGGCCAATAATCAGATACGTGAATTTGTGACCATCCATCGCGGCACTGAGGGCGGCGGCGGCATTACCCGAATAGGCGACAACAACCTTTTTATGGCACAGGCCCACGTCGCTCACGACTGTCAGGTCGGCAGCGGCGTGATAATGGCAAACGCCGCGACGCTGGCCGGCCATGTCGAGGTTGCTGACCGAGCAAATATCGGGGCCTATTCCGGCGTACATCAGTTTTGCCGCGTCGGGCTGGAGTCTTTTGTCGGCGGATATTCCGTTGTGGTAAAGGACGCTCCGCCCTTTGCCATCATTCAGGGCAATCACGCCAAATGCTACGGCCTGAACCGCGTCGGGATGAAGCGCCGCGGCTATCCGCCCGACACCATCGACAAACTCCGCCGTGCCTATCACCTGCTGCTTTCGGCAAAGCTCAATACGTCCCAGGCCGTCGAACGCATCCAAACAGAAATAACCGGCTGCAAAGAGGTCGATCTCCTAGTCGATTTCATCACATCATCAAAACGCGGCGTCGTCCTTTAGTTTCAGTAAGGCACTTGATTAAATTCCAATCCAGCACTTTTCACTTGTAAGGTTCCTGAAACGAGAAAAGGACACCGTCACCGATGTCCTTCCATCAAACTGGCTCCGCAGGTAAGACTCGAACTTACAACCCTTCGGTTAACAGCCGAATGCTCTGCCATTGAGCTACTGCGGAATATGGTTCGCCATGTTTGGCTAAACAGGGCGAACCTTTAAATTAGGAATTTCGCGGACAGATGTCAAGTTAGCGGCGGCGGTTGGGAGGTTTGAGGCGAGGGTTGTCTGGGGGAATGCGCGGGCAAATGTTTCAGAAAGCGTGCGAAATGGTCTGACCGGCCGGCTAAATGCTCCAAATGAAAATGAAAAGGCTGTTCAATAAGCAAAGACAGCGGATAAGCAAAGACAGCGGAGATATCCGGTGACATCACCCCGGATATCGTTGTCAGCGGTTAGCTTCATTCCACATTACGCATTGGAACACGGTATCGGCGCAACAAACTGAAAACAGCACACAGTTCCATTTAATAAATAACAGTTTCCAGTTTAGATGTGTCAGTTTTCAGTTGGATTTTCTATCGCCGAATTTGGGCCGATTCCTTTGTTTCTTTCGACAACGTTACACGAAGCACCTCAGCCACGCTCCATGCCTGTGCGGGGCAGCCTCGCGGCGTGTGCGGAGGTTCGGCGTCGAATATCTCTGAAATTTGTCCTATTCCGGCTTCTTTGAGATGCTCTTTGAAACCGGCCAGGAATTGGCCGATACGCTTTTCAACGTCTTCGCTTTCAGCGTGAACTCGGCGATACGCATCGACAAAAGGCCCGATCAGCCAGCCCCAAACGGTTCCCTGATGATATGCCGAATCGCGTTCGAACGGCGAGCCTTTATAGACAGGCACATAATTTGGATCTTTCAGGCTCAAGGAACGCAGGCCGAAAGGCGTGAGAAGTTCGTTTTCGGCCTTTTCAAGTACGGGCTGCCAATGCTTTTCTTCCAATATCGGATAGTGGAGCGATATTGCCAAAAGCTGATTTGGCCGAACCGATGCGTCGCGATGTCCGTTCTCGACCACGTCAAAGAGGCATTGTTCGGCTTCATTCCAGAACACGCCGTTAAAGCTAAGTTTGGCGAGGTCGGCCATTGCGGAAAACCGCGGCCGGTCCTCATCGTGTCCGAACAGTCCGGCAAGGTCTGCCATCGTCCGCAGAGCGTTGTACCAGAGTGCCTGTATCTCGACCGGTTTGCCGGTTCGCGGGGTTATCACATTGTCGCCGATCTTGGCGTCCATCCATGTCAGTTGTTCGCCAGGCCCGCCCGCATAGAGCAGGCCGTCCGTATCAACGTGAATGTTATGCCTTGTCCCGCGAACGTGCCAGGCGATGATGTCCGCCAGCTTTTCATAAAGTTCGTCGCGGACGAAAGCTTCGTCGCCGGAGGCTTCGGCATAGGCACGCACGGCCTCGATATACCACAGCGTCGCATCGACCGTGTTGTAATCTGCCGTGTCGCCTTCGTCGGGAAAACGGTTCGGGATCATTCCCTGTGAAATATGGCGGGCGTATTCGGCCAGTATCTGCCGGGCGACATCCAGGCGGCCGGTGGCAATGGTCAAACCCGGCAAAGAGATCATCGTGTCGCGTCCCCAGTCGGAAAACCACGGATAGCCCGCGATGATCGTGTTCCCCTTGCCGCGTTTTACGATGAACTGGTCCGCTGCCGCTACAAGCTGTCCGGTAAACGGGCTGTCGGCTCCGGCCCGTTTTTGCAGGGCCTTTCTGCGTCTCAACTCTTCCTTTTCATAGACCTCGGCATAATCGACGGCGGTGTCAGCATCGGTCGAAGCAATAATGACCGCCGGTTCCGAAAGTCCGAATGACAAGGCGACAGGCTGATAAAGGTCTTCATGGAAATCAAAACCGCGTTCGCGTTCGATGTCCAGCTCGATATTGAAATACCAATGTCCGGTTTCCGTGGCTGCATCGGCGTTGTGCGCAAGGAACAGTTCGGGCATATCCGCATAAGGGCGCATGGAAGCCCGGCCGTCCGATAAACGCACATCCGTGTCAAAATTCGGGTCACGCCTTTGCAGATGGTGATAATCGGTGAACGAGACCAGCGGCCGAAGTTCCAGGCGGACATCATCCTCGGGCGTTTCCATCTGCCAGCGGCAAACCGTCGAGTTTATGCCGTGAACCATGAAAATGCTTTTCACCAGTCGCAGGCCGTTCACCTCGTATATCCATTTGGGAAAAGGATCGAGTTGAAATTCCTTTAGAAACTCGTACCCTTGCGGATGTACCTTTCCGGGATAACGGTTTGCCGAGAGTTCAAATACGTCGGGGCCTATCCACAGCGTTTCCTCAAATTTTGAAAGCATCGTTATCCGGCCCAGAGGAGGTTTTGCGGCGGCGGTCAGCATGCCGTGATAACGCCGCGTCAGGGCGCCCGCAACCGTTCCGGACGCAAATCCGCCAATGCCGTTCGTTTCCAGCCATTCGCAGGAAAAAGCCTTTTCCTGTTCACAGAGAATTTCTTCACCAAGTCGCAACATCTTTTAAATTCGTGTCCGCCGTTTTTATTTTACGGCGGATCAGGCAATAGGGGTTTTTCCTCTTGTTCTTATCTTTGCGTTCATTGCGGCTTTGCGTGAAATTGCGCTTTTCTCACGCAAAGCCGCCAAGTACGCCAAGAAATGCCTAAAAAACATATAAGGTGCAAAGCGTGTTTATGCCGCCGCGCCGTGCTTGCCTGAAACCTTCTCATAAAGTTTTTCCGTTGCATCCAGCATTGCCTCAAGCGAATAAAGCCCGGCGGCGGTCTCTGACCCGGCGGAGCCCATTTTTTTTTGCATGTCCGCATCCGCCAGAACCTCTGCCACGGCATCCGCAAGGCTGACCGGATCGTTTATCGTCACAAGGCGCCCGCATTCCTGCAAAAGCTGTTTTGCTCCTTCGGTTTCCGTCGCCACGACCGCTTTGCCGCGTGCCATCGCTTCAAGGATGGCAAGGCCGAAACTCTCGGAATGCGACGGCGAAACGAAAACGTCAGTCGCCGCAAAGAACGGGGCCGTATCATCCAGCCAGTCCAACCACAGAAATCGGTCTTCCAGGCCAAAGACCGACACGAGCCGCCTTAGCTCCCGGCGAAAGCTCTTTTCCAGTGTGTTATCGACCCCGACAACGACAAACCGGCAATTCGGTATTTTTTTGGCGATCTCGTTCGCGGCCATGACAAAATCACGCTGCCCTTTCAGTTCTTTCAGTTCGCCGAGCGTCGTCACCAGCGGAACGTCATCAGGAAGCCCGTGAAATTCGCGAAAACGCACACCCGCATCGGCGTTGTTTTCGGCGGCCATTCGCCTAATGTCGATGCCGTTCGGTATAACGGCGATCTTATCCCGATGAAAAACACTCCGAAGCGCGGTGCCGACCGCGTCAGAAACGCCGATCGCGGCCGCGACGTTCTTCAGGGCAAACCGGTTAAAAGGTTTTAGCGGAAAGAGAACATGCCGTGTCAGGACAAATCGGGCCTCTTTCGCCTTCATGCAGGCAATGCTGGTGGGAATGTAATCGCGGGCGACATGTGCGTGCAGGATGTCGATCTTGTTCTCGCGGGCGAACTCCGCCATGCGGATCGCGCTCAGAACACCGAACGAATTGCGTATCGAAACGGAGAGAATATTTGCAGCGGGCAGGAAATCCAGCCGGTTCTGCCAGTCACAGGTCGGCCTTATCGCCGCAAACACCTCGTGGCCGCGTTCCTGCAGGCCGCGGCAAAGATCGACCACGTGGCGCTCGCCGCCGCCAAAATTTCTTGCTGATGATATTTGCAGGATACGCATTGGATCTATCAGTTTATATTAAATCCTCGGTATTGATTCCGCCAGTAACACGAGATCTTCCTGTAAAAGGACGTTTCGCAGCCACAGGCGGCCATCGCCGTTCGGAAACGGAAAAAAAACATAAATATCTATGTAAATAAATGTAAATATCTTGAACTTTCCGAGTAAATTGTGCATCTAAAGAGTTTGTGAAAAAATGTGCAAGCTGTCTGCACAGGGTAGGAAATGGGGCTTAAAGACAAGTTTGGCCGTGGTAAAAAATAAACTTGACTTTTTTGTAAAAATGCCTTAGATTACCCAGTCCTCTATAAAATATGGGGATCGTTCTATACGGAACAGTGGGTTTATGGAAAAAGGGGGAGTTTTTATATATGGCACATATAGATTATTCAACATCATCAGTAAAGATGCCGCCGAACCATCGCATTTTGGCGAATATGCCGGTAAAGGCAAGCTGGGTTGACGGCATCAGCGGCAAGACCATAAGTGTTGTCGGTACCACCGAAAACGTCGGAGAAAACAGCACATTGGTCAATTTGGACGTGCTTCCGCCTGTCGGCAGCGAGGTAAAACTTCGCCTTATGGAGGATGAGAAGACCGTGATAGAGGTACCTACCCGTGTTATTCGGGTTGAACGTGACCCAAGCAAACCGCTTGCGGCGCTGACCATTCTTGCCAATCTCAAGAAATGGAAAAATACGGCACTTGAGGCCGCAGAGCGTTGGGTTACCCGCCATTGGCAGCTGAATTATGAAGAGGAATGGGTTAACTAACCTTGTTTCCTTTAATTAGTATATTTTTTGGCGGATGCACGGCACACTTGTCGTCTCCGCCTTTTGTTTTAGCGG
This sequence comes from uncultured Chloracidobacterium sp., assembly GCA_964583955.1. Lineage (GTDB taxonomy): Bacteria > Acidobacteriota > Blastocatellia > Pyrinomonadales > Pyrinomonadaceae > OLB17. The sequence continues at coordinate 10,708 of CAZOXY010000016.1, forward strand.
GCAGTTTCGGTTCGGCCGACGCGAAAAAGCCAACGTAAGGCCTGTATTTAGCATCTTTTAAGACAATGCAAAGGTTTCTGATCCTCATAGCAATTTTAGCTTTTGTGTGCTTTCCGGCGGCGGCGCAGGAAAAGCCGCTGACCCAGCCGGAGTACGTAAAGCTCCTTTATGCAGCCGAAAACAATGCGGCGTTGACGGACGAGCTGATAACGGCCGTTCGCAGACGCGGCATAGATTTTTCGGTAACGTCGGGCATTCTTTCGCTGACGCGGACAAAATCGAAGAATAATGCCGATCTCCGCAGAGCCTTGGAAGAGGCGAACAGGCGCCGTACCGCAGGCCCGTCCGCAAGCAGATTTTCGCAGGCCGATGCCGACGTGCTTCTGAAAAGGACGCGTGAGAACTCGCTGGCGGCCGTTGAGGAAATGCCCGATTTCGTCGTTAAGCAGCTTATTCAGAGGTCAGCGGCCTATGCCGGCACAAGCAATTTTCGCCCGCAGGACAGGCTGGTCGTGGCGGTCAGCTATCGGGCTTCGGGCCAGGAGGAATACAAAGTGCTTTCGGTAAACGGGCTTGTCCAACCAAACCCCGAGGTGAAGCGTTCGTATTCTGAGGTTGGCGGAGCAAGTTCGACGGGAGAGTTCGTCACCATTCTTTCTACGGTATTCAAACCGGAGAACGACACCGTGTTCACCATGGTCGATACGGACACGATCCGCGACCGGCGGGCGCTGATGTTCGATTACGAGATAACCAGGGATAAAGCGAGACAGGTCTTGTCCGTCGGCGGACTGGCGACCGATTCGGCCATCAGCGGAATGAGGGGCCGTTTGTGGGTGGATATCGAAACCGGACGCGTTCTGAGAATAGAAAGCGAAGCGACCGAGATACCGAAAGGTTTTGCGATGTCCTCAGCGCGGAGAACGGTGGATTATGACTGGACGATGATAGGTGACGAGCGATACCTGCTTCCGTCCCTGTCAGATGTGAGAATGGTTCAGCGATATCGCGACCAGATGTATGAATCGCGCAACGTGATAAGGTTCAGGGAGTATCAGAAGTTTGGCACCGAGGTCATCATCGGCGATGACGAGGACGTGATCGTGAACGACCAGTAGCGGAACTTATGCCGTTACGTCAGCCGCAGGAAAAATACGCGATAGCGGCCGGGACGATCAGCCATAGCAGGCCTTTTATCGTAAAGAACATAAAGCCCCAAAAGCCGAGGCGTTTGACCCAGGCAAGGGTTTTTGATCTTGGCCGCTCGGTGGTTTCTCTGTCCATATTATCAAGATACTTCGCAGTGACAGCGGCGCTCAAGCGCATCGGCGATTAGAAAGGCTTATGAAACAAAAAAACATCTTGTTCAAACTTGCCTTCCTGTTCGTTTGTCTTATTCTGGGAACACAGGCGTTCGCTCAGAGCGGCCCGCCTAAAGAGGAAAATAAACGCGAGGCTGATTTGATAGAGTTAATAAAGCTGGACGACACTCTGAAGCTGGATGTCCGTTACGCGACCGAAAACAATTTTGTCGGGAAAAAGGTCTATCCCGAGGCGCGTGTATTTTTGCAGAGGCCGGCGGCCGAGGCCGTTGTCAGGGTAAATAAAAAGCTCCGGGAACAGAGGCTTGGCCTGGTGATATTTGACGGTTACAGGCCGTGGTCGATAACCAAACTGTTCTGGGACGTAACGCCCGAAGACAAACGGAAATTCGTTGCAAACCCTGAGCGCGGGTCAAAGCACAATCGCGGCTGCGCGGTTGACCTCAGCATCTTTGACCTGAAAACGGGAAAGCATCTGCCGATGCCTTCCGATTATGATGAATTTACCGAGCGTGCCTCGCCCGATTACACCGGCGGGACCGAGGAAGAGACGAAAAACCGTGACCTGCTGCGCCGTCTGATGGAGGCCGAAGGCTTTACCGTCAACCAAAACGAATGGTGGCACTTTGACCTCAACGACTGGGAAAGCTACGCCATCTACGACATATCATTTGCAGAGATCACCGAATAAAAAAGGGATGTCTGAAAAGTCCGCTTAGCTCTGTGTCTTTCGGGTTTTTGTCTGTGTATTCTGTGGTATTTCTTGTATTTTTTAAGTTTTTGAACACAGAACTCACAGAATGAGGACACAGAAAATGACTTTTCAGACATCTCATTTTGTTATCTGATCTGCTTATTGTGCATCTTTGGCCGCTGCCGCGTCCGTTTCTTCTTTTGCTTTTACGGCTTCGATCTCAAGTACGATCTCGACCTCGTTGGAGATGCCCGGCGCTCCGGCGGGAACGTTGCTGCCATAGTTCACGCCGTAATCAAAACGTTTGATGGTGGTATCGGCGGAAACGCCCATCGTCGGGCCTTTTCGCTGATTGCCGGGCAGAAAGCCTTCGATGTCGAACTCGAACGAGATGCTCTTTGTGACACCGCGAAGCGTGAAATCGCCGGTTATGTAGAGGTCGTCGCCGCGCTTTTCGACCTTTGTGCTTTTGAAAGTGATCTCAGGGAATTTTTCGGCGTCAAAGAAATCGGCTCTTCTCAGGTGTCCGTCGCGGCCCGCAACGCCGGTGTCAACGCTTTCGGTCTTTGCGGTGAATGACACGGACGATTTGGTGACGTCATCGGCGTTGTAATTTATCTCGCCGGTGAAATCGCGGAAAAAGCCCGGAACCTTTATCAGGCCCATGTGTTTTACCTTAAAACCGATAAAGGTGTGCGCCTTGTCAAAGGCGTAAACACCCGATTCGCCTTTTTGCACCGCTCCGGCGGTTTCTGAGAATCTTTCCTCAAGCGTGGGTTTAACGGCGGTCGTGCTGCTGCCGGCGAACAGTGCCACAGCCAAAAAAGCCAATCCTAAAAAAATAGTTGTGCGTTTCATATAACAAATTCCTCCAAAAAAAGAATAAAGACATGCCGTCGGCGTCAGACGGCTTTACCGCAAGATAAACATTCGAGGATGCCCGCGTTCCAAAACGAAAGAGGCCTCGGCAAGTTTTCCAAATAAGAAATCACCCTTTTAAGTGAGGCAAGGGCGTTTTGCTCCGATGTTTGATACTATACCGCAGTATGACACCGCCGGGAAAAGATGAATATGCTGAATTTTACCACGGGTACGTCGCGGCCATGTCGGGAAAGGACGTTCTGAACACGATGTCCGAACACCCGGATGAACTAAGGCGCCTTTTGTCAGGCGTGAGTGACGAAACGGCGAACCGCGCTTACGCCGAGGGAAAATGGAGCATCAAGGAACTGTTGGGACATATTATTGACACTGAGCGTGTCTTTGTTTATCGGCTTTTGCGATTTTGCCGCGGGGACGAAACGCCGCTTTCCGGTTTTGACCAGGACCCGTATGTTGCCGCCAGCCGTGCGAACGAACGAAGCCTTGAGAGCCTGATCGATGAATTTGAAAATCTTCGCCGGGCGAATATGTTTCTGATCGGGAACCTTACCGAAGAGGAACTCGCCCGCTCCGGCACAGCCAGCGGAAACGGCGTCACCGTCAGGGCATTGATTCATATAACCGGCGGCCATGTACAGCATCACATGAATATCCTTAGAGAGCGTTATCTGTAAGACAGGCCGCCTGACAAGCCAATTTTTCCATCGTGAATTTTGACGTGATAGTGATAGGAGCCGGAGCCGCCGGAATGTTCTGTGCGGCCGAGGCAGGCAAGCGCGGGCGGCGGACGCTTTTGCTGGAACACAACACCCAGCCCGGACGCAAGATCATCATTTCCGGCGGCGGCCGGTGCAATTTCACCAACATCCACACGACCCACGAAAATTTTGTCTCCGCCAATCCTCATTTCTGCAAATCGGCCCTCGCGGGCTATACGCCTGAAAATTTTATCGAACTGGTGCGGGCGTACCGGATAGAATATTTTGAAAAGAAGCTGGGTCAGCTTTTCTGCCGTGAACGCTCGCATCAGATAGTGGAAATGCTCGCTGCCGAATGCCGTAAGGCAAAGGTCGCGTTAAAGACCAATTGTTCCGTCCGCGAGGTCGAAAAGGACGATAAATTCACGGTTGACACGGCACTTGGAAAATTCAGATGCGAAAGCCTTGTTGTCGCGACCGGCGGCCTTTCGTTTCCAAAGATCGGAGCGACCGACCTGGGTTATCGGATCGCGAAACAGTTCGGGCTGAAGATGGTCGGCACGCGGCCGTCGCTTGTCCCGATGGTCTTTGAATCGGGCCTGGCGGACGCGGCAAAGCTCGCGGGTATTTCGGTGGACTCCGAAGTGTCCGCCGGTAAAAAGACATTCAGGGAAAACATTCTGTTCACGCATCGCGGGCTTTCCGGCCCGGCAATATTACAGGCGTCAAATTACTGGCGTCAGGGCGAGGACATCAGCATAGATATGCTGCCGGGAATGGATGTAGCGGATGAATTGAACCAAAGCCGACAGGAGAAAATGACGATCGCCGTTTGGCTTGGGCATCGCCTGCCGAACCGGCTGGTTCAGCATTTGATCGCAAGCGGTTTGCCGAACAGACCCATTGAGATGCTAAGCGCAAAAGAAATTTCCGATGTTGCGGCAAAGATAAATGAATGGCGCGTGAGGTTTCAAAAGACCGAAGGCTGGGACAAGGCAGAGGTCACGCTCGGCGGTGTCTCGACCGATGAGCTTTCATCAAAAACTATGGAAGCCAAAAAAGTTTCCGGCCTTTATTTTATCGGAGAGGTTGTGGACGTCACCGGCTGGCTCGGCGGATACAATTTTCAATGGGCGTGGGCGTCGGCACACGCGGCGGGCAAGGCCGTTTGACGTTTGCCCGCTCTTTTTTTATTGCCCAAAGATATTTTTGAAATTCTGCATCTGTTCAGCCGTGCCGAATAGATCCAGTGTGGCTTTGGCGGGCAGCTTTGTGCCTGGTGTCGGATTAGTTATGGTTTCTGACGGCGTTTCTATCGCCAGCACGATAAGGCCGGTTTTTGCGCCTATTCCGCTTTCCATCAGGGTCTTTCCTGCCAGGCTGGCCGGGACCTTTGCGGCAAAAAATTCAACATCCTCGCCGAGGATCATCGGCTGACGTCGCTGGACGATGGACATCACCGATTCCGCGCCGAGCGGTGCATAGCTGAGGACGAAATCGGCCCCGGCCCGGTGAATTGCCTCAAGGTTGCGGTCGTGTGTTATGCGGCTGATGATGCGGACTTCGGGATTAAGGCGGCGGCAATATATCGACAGATAGATATTTACCGCGTCGTCGTTTGTAGTCAAAAGAACCAGAGAGGATTCCATCAGCCCGGCACGCAGCAGCGTGTCGCGCTCGGCCGCGTCGCCGACCGTCAGGCGGTCGAGGACGCTGTCAACCTCGGCACAGCGGCCAAGTTCACGTTCAACCATGAAAACGGTCAATCCCTTGTTCTTCAAGGTTTTGGCCGCTGCCCTCCCGACCTTTCCGCCGCCGAGGATAAGCACCGATTCCGAAACAGGCTTGCCGCCGTCGAGTTCCGCTTCGAGAGCGGCTATCTGCTCTTTTGCGCCGACCGCCAGCGGCACGTCAAAATCGTCCAACACGTGGTCAGGATCGGCCTGAACCAGGCGGCCGCGACGCCATACGCCGATTATGTTCACACCGGTGGTTTCTCTTATTCCTGTTTCGCGTATCTTTTTCCGTTCAAATTTTGTGTTGTCGATGGTAAATTCAACGACCTGACGCGAGGCAAATTCGCCAACTACATGAGCGCGCTGATCGCCGACGCTGATTCGGTTTGCAAGGTGTTCGCCAAGCTGCTGTTTGAGGGGCAGGACATGGGTTGCGCCGCTGAGCTGGAGTATCTCTATCGAATCCTCATCGGCCGCTATCGCCGCGATGGGTGTGTCAGGCGCGGCCTCGCGGACGGTCAGCGTGATATTGGTGTTGGTCGTGTCCTCAAGATTTGCGAAAACAAGCCGGGCGTGGCGCACCCGCATCTTCTCATACGTGGTTCGGCTATCGACCTTGCCGTGAATTATTGACAGTCCGGCCAGTGAAAGTTCGGTCGCTTTTGCGGGGTCTTCTTCGATGACAAAATAAGGAACCTCGCTCTGTTTCAGACGTTTTATCAGGCTCGGCGCAATTGTGTCATAGCTGCAGATGATGACATGGCCGGTCACTTCGGGGGGAACTTCCTTAGGGCTTTGCGTGTGAAGCTGGGCCTCAAGCCACGGTGCATAAAAATAGCGTATGAAGGCAAACGGCAGCACGATCAGCAGCAGGATCACACCCGACATCAGGACGAGTATGCTGAAAGCACGGCCGATGTCGGATTCGAACGTAATGTCGCCGAACCCGAGCGTGGACATCACGGTCAGCGTCCAATAAAAACCTGTAAGCCAACTGTACTCGCGTCCCTCGACATACGCCATGACGACATGGAAAAGGACCGAGTAAAGAACAATGACGCCGAGAAGGAAAAGAATATACTTTGCCAGGGCATACATATTTCGCCGGCTGTGATGCTGGCTGAGAAAATAACTTACCTGGCTTGCCAAAAACTTCATCAGTTTTTAATGATACGCCTGAAACGTTTATCAGACCACCGCGTTACTTAGACTTCGGGTCGCGGAAATCGCGAATGTCCATTCCGTATTGCTCTTTTACGTGTTCTTCCTGTGCCTTGTTCACCTGGCGCAGGTGAAGCAACCGGCGCTCGGTTTTCTTGATGTGTGTTTTGGCGCGTTCGGACATTTGGCTAAGCATGTCACGGCCTTCGTCAGCCTCGGCGGCGGATCTTTTGAAAAGCTCGAACAACTCCGATGATTCTGCGGACGTTTTTTCCTCTGCCAATTCGGCAAACCGGCGCGTGACCTGATATATCTGCCTGATCGTTCGGACAAGGTCGTCGCCGATGGAATCGCCTTTGATAACGTCCGGGCTGACGCGATATTCGGCAACCAGCCTGTTCAGCCTGCCCTGATCGCCCGAGGCATAGGCGTCATTGAGTTCCGCCATCAGTATATGCGCGCGTTCCTTGTCCTTTTCGTTGAGCGCAAGGTCAGGGTGAATGACGCGGGCGATGGAATGATACGCCTTTCTGGCCTCGACCGTCGGTTCCCATTTTTCCAGGGCCTTTTCCTCAGCCGCTTTTGCACGTGCGGCCGATTCTTCGGCAAGGCGGCGAAGTTCCTCGACCTTTTTCTTGATCTCCTCGTCGTCGGGGACAAGTTTCAGTTCCTCTTCGGCGATCTGTGCGTCTATCTCGTCCTGTTCGGCGTAGAGCCGCCCAACGTCCATTGTGTATCGCGCCTCAAAGCGTTCAAGCTCCGACCGCAGATCCATCATTTCCTCCTCGCGGTCGGCCAGACGATCCTTGAGCCGTTCCAGCACACGGAGCTTTTTGTCCAGTTCGATCTGTTCAGGAGGAGTTTGATCCATAAGCTGTTAATTTTACTTGAGGAAAGGCTGACGGCAAACCAACGGCGGCATCATCTGTTATTATTCGGATATGAAACTGACTGTGTTGGGTTCAGGAACGAATGTGCCGCATCCGCAGCGAAGCACTTCCGGCTATTGGCTGGAAACTGCTGCCGGCACGATATTGCTCGATTGCGGCCCGGCGGCACCGCTGCGTATAGCGCAGGAAGGGCTGAATTGGGCAGAGCTTGACGCGATCTGGATATCGCATTTTCATCTGGATCATTGCGGCGGGCTGGCCCCGTTTCTGGCAGGGACAAAACACGCCGCCGAAACGCGCCAACGAACAAAACCGCTGATGATATTCGGCCCGAACGGCATCACCGAACTTGTTGAAAGATTTGACGCGGTTTACGGCTACGGGCTGCGTCAACAGCGGTTTCCCGTTCGTATTTTGGAGACAGCGGGCCTTGAGCCTTTCCAGATACTTCCCGGCGTCTCCGCCGTCACCGCAAAAACGCCGCATACGCCCGAAAGCCATGCGATACATATTCGCGATGCGGACGACACGACGCTTGTGTTCACTGCCGACACGGGTTTTCACGAACCGCTTGCTGCTTTTGCGCGGCACGTTGACCTTTTCATTTTGGAAAGCTCATTCTTAAAAAATAATCCCGGAAAAAAACACATGGAACTGGCCGAGGCGATGTACCTGATCCGCAAAGCCGAACCGAAACGCGCAATGCTGACACATTTTTATCCTGAATGGGACGAGGTGAATTTTGATGAAGAAATTTCCCGATTCGATCCGCGATGTGATGTTATCGAGGCCGCCGATGGCTTTAGTATTACGATAGGTGTTTGAAAAAACTAAGTCGTTGTCCGATGATCGGGCTTTGCCCGTCTATTTGTGGAAAAGCTGTGCTTTTCCATTCATGCCGAAAATTGTATTGCGGCTCCGCCGCATATAGAACGGAATAGCCGATACTGTATCGAGTTTTCAAGCAACCTCCAATCTAAGCCGGTCAGTCGTCTTGGCCAGCCTTTTGTTGTCAGGGTCAATTACTTAGGCTCAGTTTCCGGCCTGACGCTTTGCCAGGTTCATAAGCTCTTCCGGCATCCATTTTTCAAGGACCTTTTCCTCAGCCTCGGCGATGGCGGAGCCGCGGTTTCGCCACTCTTTTGCGGGATCGTCTTCGCGGCCTGATTCCTTTGGATAGTTCTCTACCTGTTCAAGGCTGATCAGCACCCCGTCGATCACTTCGTTCCAGTCCTCGTTCTGAATGCCGCGCAGCGTTATCGGCAATCCGGCGGTCCAATCCTCTTCCGGCGCGATGTTGTCATACTCCGGAATGGTCAGATAGGCAGAGGACGGTAACGGTTTGCCGCTGTATTCGCCAAGAAGCTGTGACCGCAGCGAGTCATAGGACGCTCCGGCGTTCTTTTCCCGGATCTCAAGCGCGCGGCGGAAAATGTCTGAAACTGTCGGTTGATCGCTCATTATTTTATCGGAATTGCCTCAAGTCTTTCTTAAATAAATTACAAGGTTTACAAGGTTAAAGCAACGCAAGACCGCGGCTACTCATTGTTTTTGTTTAGGGAATGCATATAATCTTGGGAATGCGGCAAGGGACATAATATGGAGCAAGGAAAGACCATCAAACATTCTGCATCTTACATGATATCGCTACCCTTGGCCCGTATCACATCCTACATTTTTGGAAAGAAGGCCGTTATCCTTGATTTCGACGTAGAAAAGCCGGATTTTTTTAGCCAGGATATTGCATCTAATGTTGACATATCTCCTGCGTGGTCGGAATTTCCCCTCGAACCTGCCTTAAATGTCCATAAAACACGCCAAAGTATTCAAATATTTATCGAAGGCTATGAAAAGCTTTTTCATGACCACATGATGGCAGGCCGTCAACCCGGAACCGCTCCCTTTTTTCACGCTCCTGTTTTGCCGAATGGGCAGGCCCTTGACCTCAAGGTTCAGCTCATAGACGAGAATGAAGAAGCACATGAACTGGAATTTACGTGGCTTGCCTATTGTCTTGGCTTTACAAAAAAACTGCCGCCGGACCGAAAATTCATACGCTTAAGAATCTCCGGCAACGTTCCTTTCAAAGCAGAAAAGATCCGCTGGTTTGATATCGGTGACAACGGAAATTAGAGGACTCGCCTATTGGTTTACCGAATACTGGCAAAGACTTCGCTGACAACTTCAATCTTGTATATAATCATCTCAAGCTATAGTCTTGGAATGTAAAGGGTTGTCTTATGAGAATTATTCCGGCGTTATTGTTGATGGTGCTTTCATTTACGGCTGTATTTGCTCAGAACGAGCAGGCGCCTGTAACGGAAAAGCGCTTTGAGTACAAGGATTGGAGCTACAAGAACATCAATGGTGAAGGTGAGGTCAATCTTCGCAAATTCACAGCCGATAAAAAACTGGTGATGGTTGTTTATTGGGCGCCGTGGTGTCCTAACTGGCGGCACGATGTGGCTTTTGTCCAGCAGCTTCACGAAAAATACGCAAAGGACGGTTTAGCGGTGATCGGCGTTGGAGAATACGACCCTGTTGATTCGATGAAAAGGCATATCGAACAATACAAGCTGACCTTTCCGAATGTTTACGAATCGCAGCAGCGCACCGACCGGGACAAGAGTGTTCACTATTCACAGAGGCGCGAGGCCGGCGACACCAGACGCTGGGGTACGCCGTGGTACGTCTTTCTGGAGCCGGAAAAGCTTGAGCAAAAAGGCAAGACGCTTGCGGCAACCGTAAATGTTGTCAACGGAGAGCTTATCAAGGATGAAGCCGAGAGCTTTATCCGCGAAAAACTTGGCTTGGACAAAAAGGCCGACAACGAACGGGCAAAGGCGAACGGCGTGATCGAAGCCTGTGACCCTGAAACCGGACGGCTTGCACTACAGAAGCCTGCAAAATAGAGTGGTTACGAGTTGAGCAGGAAAAGGCGCATAAGAGGCCGTTCCGTCGGCAGCCACCTCACCCGGGCCTGACCATATCTCTCATGCCGCATTGCAGAAGCCCGCACGCAGTAAGGACACTGTCCCCTTCGTAAAACTTATAACTAAAAACTTGGAACTGGCAACTGTTAGCCAGGAAAAACCGGCCTTCGGCAGAGAGGAATTATCTTTCTTTTTGGTCTCACGGTAAGGCGAAACGTTACCGCTCTGCGGTGCGGCACAGCCGCAAAAATATGTGGCATCCATCGGTGAAGAAAGCTTCACCGCACATCATGTCAGCAAGCAGCCGAAGCACCTGTTGAATTTATGCGACAGACCGGACTTAAGTATCTATCTTAACGCGACCAGCGTGTCCGAGAGCTTTTCCACAACGGTAAGCAAAGGCTTGCCTGCGTCCATAAACCGGCCTGACACTGCCAGGTCCTCTGATTGTCCGCTCAGGTCGGTGATGCCCTGAATGACCGTCAGATGTTTTTTGAGCGGGTCCTTCGTCCTAAATTCCACCTCAAGCGTAGCCAGGCCCGCCCGCAGATTTCTTATCGCCTGAATGACCTCGCGTTTGTTCATATCGTTCGCCTGTTTGGCCGCACGATTTGCTTTTGTGTCCTTGTCCAGGTCCTCAATGCCCTTGGCGACGCTGCCGAGGATAAAGATGAACTTTGTAACGTTCTTTACCTGAATTGAGACCTTTTCGGCCCCGGCCCTCAGGTCATTGGCCGATGCGGGCGCCGGTGTCGGGTTGGTCGTGACCACCCTCGGAGCGGCAGGCCGTCTTGTGGTTGTGCGCCGCTGGGCGTCGGCCTCGACCGCGAAAAAACCTGAAATTGCCAGTACGAACAACAGCTGTGTGATCTTCATATCGTTTTGTTTCCTGTTCAAATCCTTCGGAAAATCTTATCATATTTATAGATGCAAAAAAGGGAGCTAGAGGTTCGACGCCTTGGGCGCATCGGTTACGCCGAGGCTTTGGAGCTGCAAAAACAGCTTGAAACCGACGTGATACAGAACCGCCGGACGGAATATCTGCTTCTGCTCGAACATCCGCACACCTTCACCATCGGCCGCCGTGCAAAACAGAACGGCGTTCTGGCCACCGCCGAAATATTAAGGACACAGGGCATAGAGGTTCACGAAACGAATCGCGGAGGAAAGGTAACTTATCACGGCCTCGGGCAGATAGTCGGCTATCCGATCATAAGCCTGTCGCCTGACCGCGAGGACGTTCATAAATACGTCCGCGATCTTGAGGAAGTGATAATACGCGCAATGGCGGATTTTGACATTGCGGCGTTTCGCATTGAGGGCCTGACCGGTGTGCACACGGCAGACGGAAAGATCGCGGCGATCGGCGTTCATATAAAACGCTGGGTAACGACGCACGGCTTTGCGCTTAACGTCAATACTGACCTCAGCTACTATAACTGGATAATTGCCTGTGAGGGCGAGCCTGTCACCTCAATGGAAAAGATACTTGGCCGGGAACTTGACCTGAGAGAGGTCGAGAACAGGCTTGAGGCACATTTTCGTGCCGTTTTTGATCTTGAGAATGTCGGGGAGCGGGCAAATGCCGAGACCCTGACGGTTTCCGCCATGTCATAGGGCAGCGGCGGATCATTTGATACGGAGGATTATGAGATATACATACGCATTGATATTGATGGCAGCAGCGGCTTTTCTGGCGGCCTGCGGAGAACAGCCCGCCGGAAATACGTCAAACACGGCGAACGGCACTAACGCCAGCACGTCCGCACCGGCACAGGAACTTAGCGTGGGCGAAGTGCCGCAGCACGTTAAGGACATGATCGGGACTCGCGGCGAGCAGGACAAGGCGTTGCCGACGCTGAAGATAGTTGCCCCAGCGGAAGGTGCGACGGTTGAAAGTTCGACCGTAAAAGTAAAGCTCGATCTTTCCGGCGACCTGAAAGGCTACAAGCCGCACATGGACGCCGAGACAAAGATGGGCAATCATATCCACGTCATTTTGGACAATCAGCCCTATGAGGCTTATTACAATCTGGACAGCGAATTTGAATTAAGAAATGTGACGGACGGCGAACACACGCTCCGAGTTTTTGCGTCAAGGCCATGGCACGAAAGCTATAAGAACGACGGTTCTTTTCAGATGGTAAAGTTTACGGTCAAGAACGGCGGCGCCGATGCGTCCAAGCCCGCGACGACCGCCAACGGACAGCAAATGTCCAACGCGGGCGGAAACGCGAATGTAAATGAGCGTGCCAATACAAATGCTGCCCCGACACCCGAAGGCAAGGCAATGGCCGACTCAAAAGCGGGCGATGTTGACGCCAAGAAACCGCTTCTTACATACAGCCGTCCGAAAGGCGAATACAAGGGCCGCGACGCCGATCCGATAATGATAGATTTCTGGCTGGCAAACGCAAAACTGACCGGTGACGGCGGCGAATACCGCGTGCGTTACAGCGTTGACGGCGGCGAGGCGAAGTTCATCGAAAAATGGGAACCGCTCTGGCTGAAAGGCTGGACGACAGGCAAACATACCGTCAAACTCGAACTCGTCGATAAAGACAGCAACGTCGTTGACAACGGCGGGTATAACTCCACAACGCGGGAAATAAACGTGGTAAAAGAATAGCAGCATCTGATCTGTTCAGTTAGAAACGAAAGCCTCTTTTCTATCAACGGAAAGAGGCTTTCTCCGCTTGAGTTCAACACTTTTTACAGAAAATTTCCTTGACACAACAAAACCATACGGGCTACTGTGTTTATGGGAAAACAAGCCCTGTAACTTATCATCGCCGATCTCAAAAACACCCTTTCTTAATTACTTTTCCCGAGGCGACTCCGTAATGAACCAGAGTTTTCGTAATTTAAACATGTCACCATTTTCTTCGGGTATCGAAGTGGTGTCAGAAGACAATGCAGGTAATCGCTCAGATGTTTTCTTCTATGAACGTCCATAAGCACTTTCAAGGCGCAGGCTGAAAACTCAGTCTGCGCTTATTTCATTTTCATATGAAGCAATTTAAAGCATTTATTTTGATATCCAGTTTATCTGTATTGATATATATACTGATAACAATAATGGCATTTTGGATTACAAGAAATGAAAATCCGGGCTCGGGAAATTTTAATTTGTTCGAAGGATATGAAGTTTTCCTATTGATTTTGGCTGGAATTATTTATGGGGGGCTTATTGGAATAGTGATTGGGTTGCTGACAGGCACATTTTATATTTTGATTGTCCAAAGTATAGAAAATAGTGTGTTGACTTACTTATTAATGGGCCTGTTCGGTATTGTAATCGGATTTGTCGGGTATCTTATTTCTCTTGATGTATTTGCGCAGACTGCTGATGAAAAACCGATTGCTGCAGGTTTTTTCATACTGAGTATATTTCTGGCATCATTCATACCATTCATCGTTGTGAGAAGATTTGCTGAATTGTGATAACACCATCACGAGTTATAACCGACCCACAAACTGCGGATATGGAAGCTCCTTCCGCATCTGTTGGCTGGAATATCCCTGCTTTTAGGCGTCGGGTTACAGTAACGCTTACTGATACAGGGTCGGGAGTAAAGAGAATGTATTACCGGCCTTCTAATTTGACAGATTTTAAGGTTGTCGAGGGCGATTCGGCCCTTATTAATGTACAGCGACAAGGACTTACTTGGAGTTTTGACTTGGTAACCGAGGACAATGACGGAAATCGGTCTGATGTCATTACCTATACTACACAGTAATCTTCAGAAGGGGCGACATGATTTTACTATACCGCCCCATTTATTTCCTTTCGTTAGGTCATGAAAGCTCTCTGGATCATACTTTTGGCGGCGGCTCTGTCGGTACTGTTTAGTTTTGCTCTGGTTTTTCTGGTTATGTTTGCTACTCCGGGGTTAGAAACAGCCTGTCTTATGGGTGGCAGCGGCTGCGGTAAACCCGATCTGCTGGCAAGAGCGATAATAAGTATGGTAATGGCAGTGGTCGTGGGTTTACCACACGGCATTTATGTCGGATTTATTAGTGAGATATATCTGCTCATTTATTTTTTGATATATAAGAGGATTATTATTTCGTGGCGATCCTTGGCGGTACTCTCCCTATTATGGGCTTTTCTGTTGTCTTCTTGGGTAGGCAGGACACAGAACATGTCTTTGACTGATTCCATACAAGGGCCAGAGCTGATGTTACTTTTTACCATTATATTTACCGCTCTTTTTTCTCCGCTATTTGCAACAAAGCTTTTGAGCAGGCGCCTAGGTTGGGGATCTTGCAATTAGATTCTCGGCATATTTGCTAATTTAAGGAAATATTTGAGGCTTTTCATGGGGTTTTGATATAATGGTTACTTAATATAACTTAATCAGCCGAAGGACGGCCTTTGGTGAAGGTTCATGCGGGACGGCCCGAGCTATAATATGGCTCCGGCCGTTTTGTTTTTTAGAGGAGATAGAGATATGAACTGGATATATTTGGTGATCGCGGGAGTTTTGGAGATAGCGTGGGCCATCGGGTTGAAATATACCGAAGGCTGGACGCGGCTGGTGCCGAGCCTGGTGACGGCGGCGCTGATGATCGCGAGCTTTTATTTTCTCTCGCTCGCGGTAAGGTCGCTGCCGATCGGCACGTCGTATGCGGTCTGGACAGGCATCGGGACGGTCGGGGCGGCTGTGGTCGGGATAATATTGTTCGATGAGCCAAAAGACCTGATACGCTTTGGCTGCATTTTGCTGATAGTCGGCGGCATCGCCGGGCTGAAACTAACATCGGCGGAATAGAGTTTTGAGTCTGGAGTCTGAAGCAGGAAAGACGAACCACCCCGTCAGCCGAAGCGGCTGCCACCCCGCCTTACCCAAGGCGGGGAGCTTTGCGGAACCCGGCCGCTACCGGTTCTGACTTGAAGCGAGCGGCACCGACCGGCATCCGCGACGCAAGACTTCAGACTTTTGATAATGCCGTTACTTCGTGCGGGCTTCTGCAGTGCGGGCTTTTGCATTTGGGTATAAATTCCCTTAACCTCAAGTATTCAAAAAAATATCGGAGACTCTAATTTTATGCGACGCGATATAACTTCGTGGTACAGCCACAATCTGAATATGGACATGCCGCTGGTGGCATACGGACACGCGGGCTATCCGCTTTTGATGTTCCCGACGGCGGCGGCGGATTATCTGGAATATGAGCGTTTCTATCTGGTCGATTCGATCAAGGACTTTATCGAAGCGGGATTGATCCGCGCCTATTCGATAAACTCGGTAAATAAATACAGCCTGCTCAATCGCGAATCGCATCCGGGCTGGAAGGTCGAGATGCTGTCACGATATGACAGCTACATAATGGACGAGGTCCTACCGCTGATCCGCAACGAATGCGGCGACGATGCCAAACCGCTGACGACCGGCGCGTCGCTTGGGGCTTTCCTTGCCGCCAACACCTATTTCAAACATTCCGACAATTTTCGCGGGACGATAGCCATGAGCGGCAGCTATGACATCTACAATTATCTGGACAAGGGTTATTACGATGACAACGTCTATTTCAATAACCCGATGATGTATCTGAAAAATCTGAATGACGACTATCACCTGCCAAGGCTTCAGCACGCGGATTCGATCGTAATCGTTACCGGCCAGGGCAACTATGAGGCCCCCGACCGCAGCCGTGAACTTTCAGGCGTCCTTCATTCAAAAGGCATTCCGCATCTGCTGGAAACGTGGGGATATGACGTTTCGCACGACTGGCCGTGGTGGAGAAAGATGCTGCCGTATTATCTGGGAAGATTTTGTCAGGGATAATTAGGTTGTGTTGACATTTTGCAGGAAGACGTGCCGGCAAAAAATGTCGAAATCGAAAATGTCAACAGAACCTAGTAAAGCAAAAAAGAAGGCCCTGCGTTTTTCATCACGTCGGGCCTCTTTTTGTGTCAGGCGTCGCCTTTTTTGCCTTTACGCGGTGTTCCCTGCGGCGGTGTCGGCTGCGGGTCCGGCTTTCGCTGCGGCGGTGCCTGCGGTGTCGGCTTTGGCGTCGGCGGCGGATCGGCAACAGGCTTTTTATCTCCGGCCGGAGTTCCGCCGCTGTCGGGTGTTCCCGCGCTTGTGTCACCGCCCGTTGTTTTATTCGGGTCTTCGGTGGACTCTCCCTGAGATTCGGTGGCTCCGGTCTTTACCGCAAGCTGTTCGGCACGGGCGAGCTTTTCCAGTTCTTCCCGTTTGTTCCTTTCCATCAGGTTCTTGATCTCACGCGGCATGGGCGGTGTTCGCGGAAAGCTTTCGCGCTCCTTGTCCTTCATAAAAGGATTCATGAACGCATTGAAGATCGGCAGAGCGGTGCCGCCGCCCGTCATTCCGCGCCCGAGCGATTCCTTGCGGAGCGGATTTCCCATCCAGACACCGGTAACGTAGGTCGGCGTGTAGCCGATGAACCAGACATCGGTGTGTTTGTTCACGGTGCCGGTCTTGCCCGCCAGCGGATGTCCGGCGGCGCTGGCGCCTGACGCCGTGCCGCCGCCAGATGTGACGCCGCGCATCATATCGACCATTGTCAGTGCGACGTATTCACTCGTTACCTTTGAACTGGAACCGTCAAATTCCTCAAGCAATGTGCCGTCGCGGCTGTAAACTTTTTTGATCAGGTGCGGCTGAACGCGGACGCCCTTGTTCGGAAAAGCCGAATAGGCAGCGACCATTTCAAGCAGCGATGCCTCGCTGGCGCCGAGAGCCGACGGAAGGCTCGGGGCCATCGGATGCGTGATGCCGAATCTCCGCACCATTTGTGCCCCCGCCTGAATGCCGACCTGGTCCAAAAGGTGGACGGCGGCCAGGTTATACGATTTTGCCAGAGCGACCTTCATCGGAACATTCGGGTGGCTCGGCGATCCGTCATAGTTTGACGGCTGCCATCCGCCGCGTTTTATCGGCGCTCCGCTGACGAGCATGTCCGGCGTCATTCCGTCCTCGACCGCCGCCGTGTAAACAAAAGGTTTGTAGCACGAACCGGTCTGACGCAGTCCCTGCGTGGCGTTGTTGAAACGATTTGTGTGGAAATCGTATCCGCCGACCATTGCCACGACCTCGCCGGTCTTGGCATTTATCGTGACGATCGAGGATTGGATCTCCGGCACCTGTGCAAGCTCGACCTCAAGCTTCTGGTTCGCGTTATCCACGTTCTTTATTAGGAACTCGGCCAGATAACCCGGTTTCAATTCATCCTTGGGGCGTTTGCCGCTGCGTCCCATGTTCCTTGACCCGACAACTGCGTTATATCGGCCAAAGCGCACGCCGACCTCATCTGTGGCCGGATTTGCCTTGACGACAAGGCCCTTGATGTATTCGCCTTCTTCGTATTCGTCGCCGTACCAGTCAGCGTGTTTATAGGACGAAAGGGTCTTGGCTATTTCCTTTTCGTCGGTGAGCGGGAGTCCGTCCGCATCAAGCAGAATGTTCTGATAATCGGAACGCCACTTTCTGTTGCGGTCAAAGGCCCTGAGCCTTTCGCGGATGACCTTTGTGGCTATTTGTTGAGCCTCGACATTGATGGTTGTATAGACTTTCAGGCCGCCCTGAGCAACGCGGGTCGTGTATCTGTTCTCAAGATATTTTCTGATGTCCTCGACCGGATAATCCCATGCGGTCGATTTTGGCAGAGACTGATAATATGCCGTGTCGGCCAGCTTGATAGGCCTTGCCTTGGCGGCGTTTATCTCTGCCTGCGAATATTTGTTCGGAAAATACTTAGCCATCTGATCCAAAACGATGTTTCGGCGCGTCAGGGCCTTTTGCATATTCCGTGTCGGCGAATATTCCGGCGATTTTGGTATTGCGGCAAGAAGGGCCGCTTCCTCAAGGTTAAGTTCCTTAAGAGATTTGCCGAAATATGTCCTTGCTCCCGCTTCAAAGCCATAAGCTCCGGCTCCGAGAAAGACGTAGTTCATATACATTTCCAGTATCTGGCGTTTTGTATAGAACCGCTCTACCTGGAGCGCGACCATCCATTCGTTGACCTTTCGGGTATAGGTCTGGTCCTTGTAAAGAAAGAGATTTTTGGCAAGCTGCTGTGTTATGGTCGAGCCGCCCTCGACCCTGCTTCCGGTGAACGTTTTGAAGACCGCGCCGGCGGTGCGGTAAAAGTCGATCCCGATATGGTTGTAGTATCTGAAATCCTCAATGGCGATAAGCGCGTCCTCGACGTTTTGCGGAATATCCTGTTCCTTTATCGGGATGCGTTTCTCGATGGCAAATTCGGCAAGGACCGTTTCGCCGTCATCGGCATAGATGGTCGTCACCTGCGGCGGGCGATATGTGGCCAGCGCCGAAACCTCAACGGAATATCGCGAATTATTCAGATAATATGATGCCAGTACACCGGTGATCGCCCCGGCGGACAGGGCCAAAAGCAAAGCCGCCAGCAGCCACGTTGTCCTCGCCAGCAAGCCGCCTCCGCCGCTGACAGCACCAACCTCTTTTTCGACAATTTTTCTTTCTCTAGCCATACAACCTCTTTTGACGAGAGCGCCTTAGTTAACAAATCTGCGCATTTTTATGCTGACCACAAATCCTATCGCTATAAAAGTGGAAAGCAGATTGGACAGCCCCGCGCTCATCAGCGGCAGCGGGACACCGATCACAGGCAAAAACCCAAGCGTCATGCCGACGTTCATAAATATCTGGATCGCCAGCGCCGTCGCTATAGCCATTATAACAAGCATTCCCGCGCGCTCGTTAGCCTCTCTTGCCCCAATGATCAATCTGGATATAAGCAGCGCATAAGCCAGAAGCAGTGATACACAGCCGATAAAGCCTGTGTTTTCAGCGGTTACGGCAAAAATGAAGTCCGTTTGCGGTTCGGGCAGAAATTTTAGGACACTTTGTGATGTTTCGGTATTTCCTTTTATGCCGGAAAGTCCGCCTTTGCCGACCGTTATCATCGATTGGATCGTGTGATAGCCGTAACCGCGCGGATCGACGCTTTCGGGGTCGATTATCGCCATTATGCGGTCCTGCTGATAGCGTTTTATCACACCAGCCTTGACACCGACGATGTACGCGGTCGGGACCATAACGGCGGCAAGCACGAGGCCGCCTATGACATATCTGACCTTGATGGCGGAAAGGAAGAACACGGCCCCGAGGATCGGGAAATACGTGATCGCCTGTCCGGCGTCGGGTTCCAGCATGATAAGGACGACCGGGCCGGCAAGTATCGCCACACCGATCAGAACTTCCCTGAACTGAAGCGTACCGCCCTTTCTGGCACCAAAATATTTGGCAAGCATCAGAATGGTCGGTATCTTTGCCACTTCGGACGGCTGAAACTGCAGTCCGAAGAGGCGAAGCCACGCTTTTTGTCCGTTTACCTCCACGCCCAGCGGCGTCAATACAAGAAAAAGCAGGAAAAGCCCAATGCCGTAAAAGATCGGGGCGGCGTCAATGATCCGGCGGTAATCAGAAATGGCAACCACCGTAAAGGCGGCGAGAGCGATGCCGATGCCAACGATCTGTTTTGACCAGATGGTGTCGTTCGGGGTCGCGTTATAGATCTGCCATACGCCAAAACAGGCAATAGCGACGGCCAGCACCGACGTGAGCCAGTCAAAATCCCGCAGATCTCGTTTTTCGATTATCGCAACCATTACTATCTTCTCGCGACCTCGTCCGGCGCGTCGGCGGGCAACTCTCTTTTGGCGATATAAGCCTCGTAAACGCCCTTAACTGCCGGAGCAGCATGGCTGCCGCCAAAACCGACATTCTCTATCAGCGCTATGACCGCTATTTCCGGTTCATAGGCCGGCGCAAAACTTACGAACCAGGCATGATCCTTTTTATCGCCGACATCCTTGCCAAGTTCCGCAACCTGAGCGGTGCCGGTCTTTCCGGCAATGTCAAAGCCGGGTATGGCGATGCGTGATGCCGTACCGCCGCCATTGACCA
Source organism: uncultured Chloracidobacterium sp. (assembly GCA_964583955.1). Taxonomy (GTDB): domain Bacteria; phylum Acidobacteriota; class Blastocatellia; order Pyrinomonadales; family Pyrinomonadaceae; genus OLB17. The sequence continues at coordinate 30,947 of CAZOXY010000016.1, forward strand.
CTGACCACATGCCCTTTACCATCACTTCTTCCTGTTCCTTTGTCATCGGGATGTCCTTGGGTTCGGGCCGCTGAAAACCAAATCCGGGCCTTTCCTCAAAGTTTTCCGTTGAGCGGATGGGACGAAATTCCTTTAGAAAGTGCGGGACATACATCTTTCCGTGAGCGCCGATGCTTGAAACGGCACGCAGCATCGAGATAGGCGTTACCCAAACAGTGTCCTGCCCGATGGCGGCGTAAACGGTCCGAATATCCGGCCATCGGCCTTCGCGTTTTTCAACTATCGGTTTCCAGCTTTTCGGCGTTTGGCTCGTTTTCTCGTTCGGCAGATCAATACCGCTGGGCTTGTCATATCCGAACATTTCGACCATTTCTATCAGGCCTTCGACCTTCATTTTGAGCGCCAGCCGATAATAATAACCGTCGCATGAATGCGTGATGGCATAGCTCAGCGGAGGCGAGCCGTGGCTGCCCATGCATCGGGTGAATTTACTCCCGATCTGAATACCGCCGCCGCATAGCATGTTTGAGTTTTGAACGGTTATAACGCCTTGCTGCAATGCTCCGAGCGACTCTGGTATCTTCCAAGTCGATCCGGGCGGATAACGGCCCTGGATCGCGCGATTGAACAGCGGACGCTGTTCGTCCTGCCAATAGGCGGCGATCTGTTTGCGGCCCTCGCGTGTTTTGCTGCCCTGGACAAAAACGTTCGGATCAAATGACGGCCACGAAGCAAGAGCCAGCATTTCGCCGTTGCGCGGATCCATGGCAATGATGGTCCCGCGTTTTGTCGCGGAATTGCCGAGCTGCTGTTCGGCCGCCATCTGCACGTCGTAATCTATGGTAGAGACAAGATCCTGTCCGGCCTGCGGCGGGACGACCTCTATTTCTCGCTGGATGCGGCCGCGGCTATCGACAATGACCTTTCTGAATCCGGGCCGTCCGCGAAGAAATTCGTCGTAGTATTCTTCCAGGCCGCCTTTGCCGATGATGTCGCCGGCCTTCATTCCGGCCCAGCGTTCCGATTCAAGCTGTTTCGGGCTGACCTCGCCTACGTAACCCAGGATATGGGCCATTGCCGTGCCGTGCGGATAAAATCTCTGCGGCTGAAGCTCGATGCGGAGTTCGGGATATTCCAACTGATGGGCTTCGACCCACGATATGTCCTGCATTGATGCGTTGTCCTTGAGGACAAGCGTTTCAAAATCGTTCTGCTTCTTTATCTGCTTCAGGCGGTCGGCAACGACATCCGGCTCCAGATTCAGGCCGTATGCGTATTCATCTATCCTTTCGTCCGCTTCGATGTCCAACTGTTTCATCGGCTCGTTGGAGATAACGACGTTAAAGGTCGGGCGCGAATCAACAAGGATCTTTCCGTGACGGTCAAAAATAGCACCGCGCGGAGCCGGTATCGGGATAAGGCGAATTCGCTGATTTTCGGCACGCTTTTCATAGTATTCGCCGTTGACGATCTGGAGGTAATATAAGCGAACGCCGAGGATCGAAAGCAGAATAAAGGCAACGACATGGATCGTCGCTATCCTTCCGCCAAGATTTTGCGCCTGTTCCTGGAGTTTCATGGCCGTTGATTATTACTTGCCGAGTTTTATCGGGTTGCGCCGCCGCATCTGTCTCCGCGACGGTGAAGAATCCTTTCTTCTGCTGCGCGGCCTGTCAGACGATAATTGTTCCAAAAGAATATATACCAATGTGCCGGTAATGGTCGTTCCGATAAGGGTGTAGGCGATGATCACAAAGACCTCGCCGGCGGGTTCCTGTCCCAGCAGGCGATGGACGCCGTAATACACCAGATCGTCTATAAAACATGCTCCCGCTATGATGGGAATGCGAAGCAAAAGGTTGTCAAGATAGACCCTGCGAGCTATCTCAGACACCACATAGGCTATCAGCGTTTTAGAGAAGCCGTTGGCTCCCAAAAGGCCGCCGCTCAGGGCATCGACCGCAAGGCCCGCGATGGTCCCGAAAAGAATTGCGCGAATGGCGTTTCGCTGAAGCGCCGCATAGACGACAATGATCAGCGGAAAGTCGATATAGGCAAACGGTTCGGCAACATTGCGCAGCGTCCATTGAAGAAGGACGGCGATGATCAATGCCACTGTTAGCTTTACCTGTTCCATACGACTTTATAGTTTCGAGTTTCGAGTTTCGAGTTTCGAGTTCAGAGTTTCGAGTTCAGAGTTTCGAGTTGAATCTCCTCTATTTGTTATTTGTATTTTGGCCCTTTCAGGTCTGAGCTTCGTAAATAGTTCATAAGCCCGCCTATCATTTTACCTATCTGAATAAGCTCTTCACTGATAAAGCGAAAATCGTCATCTTCTATCATTTCCTGATCAAGTATCACGTAAAGCAACGACCTCGTCTCTCCGCAAGAGCCTTTCGCGATACTCAGAAAGTTTATAAATTCTCTGTTACCGCCTCTTTCAAATCCTTCCGCAATGTTTGACATTATTGACACGGAAGATCTTCGTATCTGATCTTTTAGTCCAAAATCGCGAGCGAGATCTCCTTTGGAACTTATGCCATAGATTCTTTTGGTTATTTTCCTGGCTCGTTTCCATGCTTCAATATCTTCAAATATCTGAATAGTTGACATAGGTAAGTTCTCCTTCTTTTTTTAATCTCGTAATCGCAAACTCGAAACCCGAAACTTGAAACTCGAAACCAAACTCACTTAGTGAGTTTTTGCTCAAATTCCGGTTTTGCCGGCGGTTCGTAAAGCAGTATCGCGACCTCCTGCATCGATCCCAGCCTGGCACCGGGCCGAACGAGTATCTGATGCGGGGTCGTTGCCGAACCGGAGCGGACCTCTACCACCTCGCCGACCCGCAAACCCGCCGGATATATGCCGTCCTGTCCGGTCGTGTAAACGATCTGGCCTTCTTTTACCTCCACACTGCCGGCGACGTAGCGAAGCTCCAACAGGTCGCGTTCGCTGGTTCCGCTGATGACGCCGAGCGAATTTGATTCGCCGACCTCACCGACGATGGCTCCGAGGCCTGATTTGTCACGCGTTATCAGGTCGATCTGTGACGTAAGCGGCCCAACGGCCGTGACCCGGCCGACTATGCCGCCGTCCGAAACGACGGGCATGTTGAGCTTGATGCCGTCCAGGCTGCCGCGGTCAATGATCGCCGAATCGAACCAAACGGAAGGATCGCGACCGATGACCCGCGCGGGAAGAATGCTGTATTTGCTTTCCTCGCGAAGTCCGAGCAAACTGCGCAGCCGTTCATTCTCAGTAGCCAGGTCCTGCGTTCCCTTTAGCTCGACCTCAAGTTCCTGAATGCGCTGTTTAAGCTCACTGTTCTCATCCTGTGCCGAGCGCAGCGTTGATATGGACGTGAAATAATTCTGGACAGCGGTCGAAAGGGTCGTGACCGGAGACTGGACGAAATCGGCGGCGGTCTGTGTCCAAACGCGGATCACACGCTGGCCGCCATCCACACGGGCGTCAAAAGCCATCAAAATGAAGTTGAACAGCAACAGCGCGACCATCAGCCACGGCGTCATTCTCCAAACTTCTTCTTGACTTCGCTCAGCCATTTTTTATATCTGCGGTGTGGATAACGGGAGACGCGGTGACGCGGCATCAGATCTCCCGTGCTGCCGCGTCCGCGTTTCTAGCTGTCGATCTCTAACTGCCCGTCATCAGCGAATTGTCCCATTTTACGCGTTTGAGAAGTTCAAAATCAGAGAGCATCTTGCCCGTTCCCAAAACAACCGAGGAGAGAGGATCGTCCGCGATAACGACCGGCAGGCCGGTTTCGATAGTGAGCCGTTTGTCCAGATTTTTGAGCAGGGCGCCGCCGCCGGTCAGAACGATGCCGCGTTCGACGATGTCGGCGGAAAGTTCGGGAGGCGTCCTTTCAAGCGCGACGCGGACGGCGTTGATGATGGTCGAGACCGCGTCCGAAAGGGCCTCGCGAACCTCTTCGTCCGTCATCGTGATGGTCTTCGGGATGCCTTCTATAAGGTTGCGGCCGCGAACTTCCATCGAGAGCGGTTCGTCAAGCGGGAACGCGCTGCCCAAAGCGATCTTGATGGCCTCGGCGGTGCGTTCACCGATAAGCAGGTTGTATTTGCGTTTGATGTATTGCGTGATGGATTCGTCCATCTCGTTGCCCGCGACGCGGACAGCACGCGAATAGACGATGCCCGAAAGCGAGATAACGGCGATGTCGGTCGTTCCGCCGCCGATATCGACGACCATGTTGCCGTGCGGTTCCGTGATGGGCAATCCGGCGCCGATGGCTGCCGCCATTGCCTCTTCGACCAGATAGACCTCTGAGGCCTTGGCGCGATATGCCGAATCCTCAACAGCGCGGCGTTCGACCTGTGTGATCTCTGACGGAATGCCGATGACGACACGCGGACGCACCCATGTTTTGCCGTTATGCGCCTTGCGGATAAAATGCTGGAGCATCTTTTCCGTCACCTCAAAATTGGCTATGACGCCGTCCTTCATCGGGCGGATGGCGACAATGTTGCCGGGTGTGCGGCCAAGCATCTCTTTGGCGTCGCGGCCTACGGCCTCGACCTGATTCGTGACCTTGTTGATCGCGACAATGGAAGGCTCGCTGACGACGATCCCGCGGCCTTTTGCATAGACCAGCGTGTTGGCCGTGCCGAGGTCGATCGCCAGATCGCTGGAAAATAAACTGAATAATGATTTTAATGCCATTTTATATTAATTTCGGGGACACGTCCCCGCATCGGTTCAAGAATTGTTTGAAAGCAACGGCGCCAGCTCAAAAACACCGAAAAAGGCAAGCTTTTAGAAGTGACCGAACCCCAAACGTCCAACCTATTAGCATACACTCTTTTACAAATTATTTTCCACAGCAAAAAGGGGTTTTATCAGACTTTTTTGACATTTATCTCAAACTTTTGCCGAAGCGGGTGCGTTTGACCGCGAAAAGCCGCATCAGGCTGATGCTCTCCTATGGTAAAAACCGGCGGGAAATTGCCTGCCGGCGTGACATAGGCTATTACCGGATCGGACTTTGTGATAAATTGGTGAGCGCAAAAACGAGCTGTCTGCTGCTGTGAAAACCAGGCATGATGGCAGCGCTAAAACGAACGTCACTGTCAGGGAGCATGAAAGCGGCATGGCAAAAACAGAGATCCAGACAAAAGAGACCGGGGCAAGCGTAGAGGCATTTTTGAATTCGGTCGAGAACGACACCCGACGCGATGACGCCTTTACCGTACTCGAGATGATCGAACGCGTTTCCGGCGAAGAGCCGAAAATGTGGGGACCCGCCATCGTCGGATTTGGCAATTGCAAATACAAATACCCGGACGGCCGCGAGATGGACTGGATGGTGACGGCATTTTCTCCGCGTAAACAGAATATGACTCTGTATGTCATCTGCAATTCCCCCAAACAGCCGGAATTGTTGGCAAAGCTAGGCAAACACAAAACCAGCAAGGCCTGTCTTTATATCAACAAGCTCGCAGATGTTGATATGAAAATACTTGAAAAGATCGTCGCGGACTCCTATAAATACGTTCTGAAAAACGGCGCCGGCTATTAACACAGGGCGGTTTCGGCTCGTCCCATTGCCAAATTCGGCAAACACGAGACCGGAAAAGGCTGTATCTACTTTAACCGCCGGTCGGATATAGATGAAAAGGTACTAGAGAAAATGATAAAGACCTCGTGCACGAATAACTGAATGGCACGCATTTCTTTAAGCCTTATTCTGATATTTTCTCCATTCTGCGTATAATTGTTCCTTCCATATTGTTGTAGGAGCATTTAAATTGCAGCACGAGCTAATTTTAATTCTTGATTTCGGGTCGCAGTACACGCAGCTTATTGCGCGGCGGGTGCGTGAGCAGGGTGTTTATTGCGAGATACATCCTTTTCATCTGAGTGCGGATGAGATCGTGGCAAAGCTGCCAAAGGGCGTGATACTTTCAGGCGGGCCTTCGAGCGTGACGGACGAGGACGCACCGCGCGTCGCGTCGGATTTTTACGAAAAGATAAATGTACCCATTCTGGGCATTTGCTACGGAATGCAGCTTGCGGCGATAGACCTTGGCGGTAAGAGTTCACCGGCGGCACGGCGCGAATACGGCCACGCTCAGCTAAAGGTTTTGAGCGGGGCGACCCGGCTTTTCGAAGGGCTGCCTTTTGAGCTTGATGTCTGGATGAGCCACGGCGACCATGTGACCGAATTGCCGCCAGGATTTCACCAAACGGCGACGACCGGCGATGTCGTGACGGCGATGGAATCCGATGAGCGGGGCATATACTGCGTGCAGTTTCACCCTGAGGTCTCGCACACGCCGCTTGGCAAAGAGGTCCTGCGAAATTTTCTTTTTGGCATTTGCGGATGCACAGGCGATTGGACTCCGGCACAATTCATCAAAGAAGAGATAGCGAAGATACGCGAGACAGTCGGCGAAACCGGCAACGTAATTTGCGGGTTGAGTGGCGGTGTCGATTCGACCGTGGCGGCAGTGCTTGTACATGAGGCCATCGGCGACAGGCAGACGTGTATTTTCGTCAATAACGGCCTGCTTCGCCACAACGAATTTGAAGACACGCTAAAAGTTTACAATGAGAATCTGAGCCTGAACGTGATCGGGGTTGACGCCTCGCAGGAATTTTATAGTGTGCTTTCGGGCGTTACCGATCCTGAACTGAAACGCAAGGCGATAGGCGGAAAGTTCATAGATGTTTTTGAGGCCGAGGCGAAAAAGGTCGGCGATGCGAAATGGCTGGTACAGGGAACGCTCTATCCGGACGTGATCGAATCGGTAAGCTTGCGCGGAGCTTCGGTAACGATAAAATCTCATCACAACGTCGGCGGCCTGCCCGAAAAAATGGATCTGAAACTGATCGAGCCGTTGCGTGAACTGTTCAAGGACGAGGTTCGCCTGATCGGCAAAGACCTTGGAATTCCCGACGAGATATTGCAGCGGCATCCGTTTCCCGGCCCCGGCCTCGGCGTCCGCATTCTGGGCGACATTACGCCCGAAAAGGTTGAGCTTTTGCAGCAGGCAGACCGTATTTTTATCGAAGAACTTCACAATTTCGGTCTTTACAAAGACGTATGGCAGGCATTCGCCGTGCTGCTTCCCATCCAATCGGTCGGCGTGATGGGCGATTTTCGCACCTACGAAAAAACGGTCGCCCTGCGCGCCGTGACATCAACAGATGGCATGACCGCCGATTGGGCCAGGCTCTCACACGACATGCTGGCAAAGGCATCTTCACGCATCACCAGCGAGGTCCGCGGCATCAACCGCGTGGTTTACGACATCACATCAAAACCGCCCGGAACGATAGAATGGGAGTAGTTTTTAAGGAGCTTCTAAGTTAGAATGTTGCATCTTAACCGACGAGGACGGAGACATGGATCGGACAGGTTACATCGAAATACGTGTTGTTGGGAAGAGGGGAGTAATTGACATCACTCCTGATAGCTATGACATAAATGAGATCATTGCTGTCATTCAAAACGCGGAGAATTTGTTATTTCCCACGGGCAAGAAAAATCGTCCGGTCATCACCTACGAAATAAACAAAGGTTCCGTAAGGCATTTGCTAAAAACAGCTCTTCAAGCTGTGATAGGGTTTAATGCAATTCTTTTGAGTATTCAGGAAAGTAACTTTTCAATCGATTTCCTCGAAACATCAACAGCGAAAGCATTTGAGTTCTTTCAAGAATCTGCCAAGAAGCAAGGTATCTCTTACGAAATATCGACCTCTGTTTCCAAATCTGCAACCCTTTTAGTTAACCAGGAAACACATTTCATCCGGTCAGAGGAATTATGGGTGGATGCCGAGTTTTATTTTTACGGTACTGTAACGGATGCGGGCGGAAAATCTCAGGCAAACATTCACTTAGACACATTAGAATATGGGTTACTGACAATAAAGGCTGATAAAAAAACCTTGGGTGAGTATGAATCGAATCCGCTTTATAAGCCTTATGGCATTCGAGCTGTTGGAAAGCAGAATTTGCACACAGGTGAGATTGATAAAACTACCTTGGAGCTTGTTGAGATAATTGATTATGACCGAAAGTACAATGAAGAATACCTTAATGGACTTATAAAAAAAGCTACTGCGAGTTGGGAAGGAGTGGGCGATGCTGACGAATGGGTTTCTGGTATGCGTTGAGGATATCTATGGATAAAATCTGTGTGTTGCTGGATACAAGCTTTTGCATACGACTGTTAAATGAGAATGACCCTCTACATTCAAATGTCCTGGGGTTTTATCGTTATTTTCTTACTGAAGGAATTCGTATGAAATTTTCAACGATAAGTGTAGCCGAATATTGTGTAAAAGGAACATTAGATGAACTCCCGTTAAAAAACATGGAGCTTGTACCATTCAATACGAATCATGCAGTTAAGGCTGCCGAATTTGCTCGAATTAGCTTCGATAACAAGAGTGTCCTTAATACGCCGAACCGTCTGATCATTCCTAACGATACAAAGCTTTTCGCCCAAGCACATTTAGAAATGCCAGTGACCCACTTCGCATCTTCCGATCTGGAATGTGCAAAGATACACAACCTACTGAAAAAGCACACAACAGTTGAGTTTGAAATAATGAATATCCGTGAGCCTTATTCCTCCCTTTTTGGAATCCTTCCTTTTGAGAATTGAGTAGTTGAACAATTTTCCAAACAAGAATAGTATGAGAAAGCTTTTCCTAACACGGTAATTTTATCTCGATACTATGACCAATTTCAGTTGGCTTTATGACGGCAGCATCATTGGGCTTTATCTGCTGGTGACGATGATCGCGGGTGTTTACGTCCGCAAGTTTGTCGGCAAGGTGGATGATTTTCTTGTGGCGGGCCGCGAGATGAATGTCTATCTCGGCATCGCCTCGCTTGCGGCGACGGAGTTCGGCATTGTCACGTGTATGTACACGGCCGAGGCGGGTTATCGCTACGGTTTTGCCGGAGCGACGCCGGGCATTGCGATGGCGCTGTCGATGCTCTTTATCGGCTACACGGGGTTTTGTATAAAACCGCTTCGCGATTCGGGCGTTATCACAATTCCGCAGCTTATCGAACGCCAATTCGGGCCGCGTGTACGCTGGGCGGCTGGTGTGGTGATAGTTCTCGGCGGCCTGCTGAACATGGGCGTGTTCCTGCGCGTCGGCGGCCAATTTCTGCTTGGAATAGTCGGGTTTACGGCGACAAGCTTTACCGTTTACGGCATCGAGATCGGCTATCTCGAGGTCATGATGACGCTGCTTCTTCTCGCCGTCGCGACCTATACAATTTTGGGCGGAATGCTGTCGGTCCTGATCACGGATTTTCTTCAGTTTATAGTGATGAGCATTGGCCTGATCGTTGTTACGGTCATGGTGCTTGTTTATATCGGCTGGGACGCATTGGTCGGAGCGGTCGAGACCAATTACGGCGCGGGCGGTTTTAATCCGTTCGTTAACCCAAACCTCGGATGGCAGTATGTCCTCTTTCAGGTGTTCCTCAATTTTGCGGCGGTGCTGACATGGCAGACGACCGTTGCCCGCGTCCTTGCGGCAAAGGATTCCAAAACGGGGCAAAAGATCTATACGCGAACAAGTTTCTTTTTCGTTTGCCGGTTTCTCATTCCCGGCATCTGGGGCATTGCGGCCCTGGCAACTCTCGGGCAGGTAACAAATACGCTCGATGCGATGCCGACGTTCCTTTCAACGTTTGTTCCGGTCGGCATCATGGGCCTGTGCATAGCGGCGATGCTGGCGGCGGATATGTCCACGGATTCGAGCTATATGCTGACGTGGGGCAGCGTTATTTACAACGACATAATGGCGCCGTTCCGCAAGACGCAGTGGTCTGAGAAAAAAGGCATTCTGGTCAATCGGTTCATCATTGCCCTGATCGGTATCTTTCTGCTTTTCTATGGGCTTTGGTATCCGTTGGAGGGAGACGTTTGGACATATCTCGGCATTACTGGAACTATTTACCTTGCCAGCATATCGGTGCTGCTTATCTCGTGCTGCTACTGGAAAAGGGCCAATAGCTGGGGCGCGTTCGCTTCGATAATATTTTCGGCGGCGATACCGGCGGCATTTCTCATACTTGAAAAAACACCCGCGACCGCCGAAACGGCCAAAGCCATCGGGCCGTATTATTCCGGCATTGCGGCCTATGTTTTTTCGGCCGTGGGCATGGTCGTATTCTCTTTGTTAAAACCAAAAGGAGGACAAGCGTAATGAAAACTTTTTGGCTGATACTCACCATTGCCGCGGTTCTGTGGTACACGTTCGTGACGATCTATGTTGCGTTCAAAGGCGTGACGGACATCAAGGAAATGTTTGGAAATCTCATGAAGAAAAAGACGGCTCAGGCTGAGACGGACGAGTGATGAAAAACTCCGATGTTATTTCGTGTTGCGGGAATTTTTTCAGATATGTTTCCCGCCAGCTCCTTAAAAAGCTTCCAGCGTCATTGACCGAGACCATCGCGTAAACACTGCCGCCAAATCCCGCTCCGAATGCCGATGCCGAGACCGCGCCGATCTCTCTGGCCGAACGCTGAAGAAATATCGTCTCATCCACCTGATTGCCGAGCAGCCTTTCAGCATTTTGCTGTGAAAGGTCGATCAGTTCACCGACCTCGCCGATCCTGCCGCTGCCGAGCAGTTCGCTCACCTTTGGGATGATGTGAAAATTTTCAACATAAAATTGCTCGATGCGGTCGAGCAGTTTTTTCTTGGGAAACTCAAAAGTGCCTTCCGTTATCCTTTGTCTTAGCTCGTCTATTCCTGTGTTTTCAATGATCCGCGCCAGCGTTTCGCCCTTTGCTATTGTGCCGGTTACAGCCGAAACCATCATCGAGAGGCTGTTGTAGAGGCCAAGCGCGGCGCCGGTCTTTTCGGCTATAACGCCGCTTGAGGCGACGACAAAACACAGGTCATCGGGAAAATCGAAACGATCCTCTTCACGAAGCGGTGAGAACGCTATGCGGTGCAGACTGTTTTTGCGCGACAGCATGATGGCAGCGTGATCCTGGCTACCGCCAAATGTGCCGACACCTGCCGAACCCGCAAGCCCGTTAAAGGTCTGACCGTTTTCGATGCAGCCGAGATATTCGGCAAGCTGAAAAGCATCTGAGATGTTGCTCTTGAAGGACAGTGTGTGATGAAGCTCATTCGCCTCGGCAATGGCGGCAAAGACCATTATCATCAGAGCGCTCGAACTGGAAAGGCCGCTTGCCTGCGGCAGGTCGCTGTGAAATGCAATGGTCACGCCGCGTTGTAATTCGGGAAAATTATCCGAAACACGTTTTACGACCTCGGCCGCATATTTTGACCAGTGATGCGGGACCGTTTGTGGGTTGGAAATATCAAGCGAAACGGTTTCGTCGGTGTCGCGGTTTATCAGGACGATTTTTTTGTCATCGCGCGGCCCCGTTTCGGCATGAAATCCGCGGTCTATCGCACAGACGATGCTTCTGCCGCCGCAGTAGTCGGTGTGCTTGCCAAGAAATTCGATGCGGCCGGGAATGAACATATACTTGAGAGCTTTGAAAAACCTACATTGACCGAACAAAATTATGCGGCGCAGCAGTTGAGCTTTGGCGTAGCCACGTCGTTTACGGCGTGGTATTTGCCGGTACAAAAAATCGTGCAGCCCGTTTACGGGCTTTGTTACAGGCAATGATTAGAAGGGCGTGAACGCCCTCGGTGCAAAATTACGTAACCTGACCACGCCATAAATGGCGTGGCTACGCTAAAACAAAGACCTTACCAAAGTCGGCGGCCATGAGAGGAATTTCTTTACAAAAAATGAATTCCTAGGGTTTTTCAAAGGTCTCTACTTATAACTCTTGACTTATCACATATCACTTACTCCGGAATAAGTACTAAGTGATAGGTCAGAGGTGATGAAGAAACTTTTCGATACTTTCAATATCGGCGCGGCTCGACAGGTCTAGCACGCCCGCCCGAATTTGCAGAACGGCGATCTTTTCGCCCAGCGAATTGACGGCGTATTCGACAGCGGCGGTTATCTCGTACTCGCCGCGTGGCGACAATGTGATGGAACGGCACGCCGCAAAGATCGTCGGCGAAAACAGCCATGCGTTCATCGAGATCAGGGCGTCGGGTTTGACGCGTTCGGGTTTTTCGGTGACGGAAATAAGGTTTTCTTTCTCGTCGGTTTCGACAGTGGCAAATTTTGCGATCCTGTCTTCGGGAATGTTGCTTTTTTCTATCAGCGCCTGCTTTTCAAACGCCAGCATCGCGGGGTGTCCGGCGTCTGCCAATTTTTGCAAAGCCTCAACGGGATAAAGATTGTCGGAATTGAACACAGCGAAAAGCCCATCTTTTTGGATAAGTTCTTCGACTGCCAATACGGCATCGGCGGTCCCGAGCGGTTGTTCCTGTACGGCAAAACGAACGTTGAGGCCAAGTTCGGCAGAGCGGCGGCGGATCTCGTCATGTTCGGGGCCGATGACCAGAATGATGTCGGAAAATCCGGCGGTGTTCATGTTGCCGATCGCAAGTTCAAGAAGCGTTCTGCCGTCGGCAAGCGGCACAAGCATTTTCAGGCCCGCTGCGGCAGCGGCAGCCTGTTCTGTTGTCAGGCTTGCGTCGTCATCAGCGGCGCGCATACGCGTACCGAGTCCGCGCGCCAAGATAACGGCTTTGGAAACAGATGCGGTCATTTCGAGCGGCTTACGTTAAAGACCTTGCCGTCGGCCCGTGTAAAGACGCCGGAGTCATAGCTCTCGTTCTTAAAAGTGAAGACGTTGTATTTGCCGCCTTCGGCCTCGGCAACGTAGTTATAGCCGGTTTCGTCGCGTCCTTCAAAGGCGTACTTCTCAACGCCGCTGCCCTTTGCCCAGCGAACGTCCACGCCGGTCGAGGTCTGCGTTACGGTACACGTCGTTTCGCCGACGCGATATGTTCCTTCAAATTTGCCCGCGACATTTTTCACCGGCGGAGCGTTCGTTTTTCCATCACCATAGACCTCTTTCATGATCGCAAACAGCGACGCGCCATGGTCGTATTTGATGTCTGATATCTTCCACGCATTGTTTTCCAGAACGAGCGAGAACGTGACCTTTTTCTTTTCGCCGAAATTCTCGAACGTGACGAGAACGACCGCGTTCGCCTCTTTGATCTCGGCCTTGCCGACGGCAAATTTCTTTATCTCAAAATCCTGTCCGTCATAGAGCGGGTCGGCTCCCAATGCCCTTGTCGGCTCCAGCGGATCAACGTTGTCACGATGGATCAGGTCGGCAAATGCCTTGGCAAAATATTTATCGACCCGCGACCGATCGTTTTGAAAGAAAGGGCCTTTTTGCGCATCGTGCTGCTTATACAGGTCGGCCACAAGTTCCGTCGGGTCATTACTTGCGATGCTGCCGCCGCCGGCTTCCGGCCCGGAATCGGGTTCAGGCGTCGGCGATATGGTGTTCTTTGCCGCATGGTTTACGTTATTTGGAGAAGGTTGTTCGGGAACGGCCCCACACCCGACAGCCAATGCCAGCAGCAGTGATAAAATGGTCAAAAATCCCTTATTCATAAAAAGCACCTTTCCGTTACGGACAATATTGTTGATCCGGATAACACAATAAAACTATTCGGAATATAAAGTCTAACAGTTTTTAGTTTCAAGTTTATTAGTTCTTAGTTATTTCGCCCATCGTGAACAATCTATTTTTTCCCCGCTGTGAAAACATCGGTAAAGTCCTTGGTCACAATTCAGAGGCCTGCTTTAATTCTTTGAAAAGACGAACAAAATCAGGCAACTGGTAATTCGCGTTCAGCCCGCTCGGGTTTGGAAGGAGCCAGATGCGTGTGTCGCCGACGGCCTCTTTCTGCGGGCCAAGTTTTGCTTTTGGCCGGTTGAATGCGGTACGGTACGCGGTCATTGCAAGCACCGCCAGAATACGCGGGCGATATTTCTCTACGCGTTCCACAAGCTTTTTTCCGCCCTCGATCAGCTCTTGTTTTGAAAGCTCTGATGCCGAGGCCGTTGCCCGGCGGCAAAAGCCTGTGATGCCGTAACCTAATTCCAAAAACTCGTGTTCCTCCGAAGGGTCAAGCTGACGGTCGGTAAAACCGGCAAGGTGGACCGACTTCCAAAAACGATTTCCGGGCCGCGCGAAATGATAACCGGTCGCAGCGGAATAAAGGCCTGAATTGATGCCGCAAAAGAGTATCTTCAGATCGTGGCCGATCAGGTCGTCGTTGGTCAGGCTGCGTGCCTGAATAAGGTCAGCTTTTGTCGGTTTTGCCGTTCGCATCTTTATTTGGACGAATTCAATGTTAGAATGAAACCCGATAACCACACAACAGAGGATATTTTTAATGCAAGCACGTAAGAGCAATCATTTGCGGATAATCTTTCTTATTTTACTGGTCGGCGTACAGGCGGCATTTGCGCAAAAAGCCGGCCTGGACATTACCTACACCGTGACGCTTTCCGACCCGACGGAACGAATATTGAGGATCACGACGGACATCGGGAACATCGACCAGCCAAAGCTCGACCTTGCCCTGCCAACGTGGACGCCCGGCTGGTACGTCGTCGAAAATTACGGCAAGAACGTGATGCGTTTTACCGTAAAGGACGACAAGGGAAACCGTATCGAGCCGCTCAAAACACGAAAACAAACGTGGAGCATCGACACAAAAGGCAAAAAAAAGATCAAGGTCGAATATGAATACAGCGCCACTGTTCTGGGGCTGAATCAGGCAAAGGTCGCCGATGATTACGCGTTCTTTACCGGCATAGAACTTTTCCTTGAACCCGTCGGACACCGAAACACGCCGAGCAGGCTGGTGTTCACATTGCCGCAGGACTGGCAGCTTCTTTCGCCGCTGAAAGAGACCGACGATCCGAACACCTTCATCGCCGCCGATTACGATACATTGGTGGACGCCCCGGCGATGATGGGAAATTTTGAAGTGACGGAATTTGACGTGAACGGAAAGCCGCATTATTTTGCCGCGTATCCCAGAGAAACTTTCAATGCCGAAAAGACCAAGCGGTTCACGGAGATGCTGGCCGCGACCATCAAGGCGCAGAGCGATATATTCGGCGACCTGCCTTACGAAAAATACATTGCGTATTACTTTTTCCAACCGGCGGAATCGAATGCCAGCGGAGCGCTCGAACATCTGAACTCTTACGTTGCATTTGCTCCGCAGGGCGAACGCTCAACGCCGGAATCGATCATCGGGACAGGATCGCACGAATTTTTTCATACATGGAACGTAAAGCGCATCCGTCCCGCCGAAATGTGGCCGTATGACTATTCGCGTGAGAATGAATCGCCTTCGCTCTGGTTTTCCGAAGGGCTGACAAATTATTACGCGGTCGTTGCGACATATCGCGCCGGAGTTACGTCAAAGGAGAATTTTCTGATGCGGGCGGCATCGGCAGCGGCGGCGATAGAAAATGCGGAAGCACGTCACTACATTCCGCCTGCAAATGCCTCGGCCTCGACATGGGTCGGATATGACACGCCGCAGGCATTTACCATTTCCTATTACACACAGGGCCAGAACCTCGGTGCGCTGCTCGACCTTTCTATAAGGAACGACACCGACGGCGAAAAAAGCCTGGATGACGTTTTCCGCGCCCTTTACAATGAAAATTACAAAAAAGGGAGCGGATTCACGACCGAGGAACTTATCGGGCTGATAAACCGTTTGACAAAAAAGGACTATAAGCCTTTTTTTGACAGCTACATTTTTGGTGTAAAGGTGCCGGATTATGACCGCATCTTTGGCTATGCGGGCTATCAGGTTAAGAAAAACGCGCAAAAGAACGCCGATACAGGTTTCATCGCTCGCCCCAGAAATGGCGGACTCGGCATTAACCGCGTCGAAGCGAACGGCCCGGCCGCAAATGCGGGCCTGCGTGTCGGGGACATCATAATGAAGGTAAACGGCGAGCCTTCGACCGGTTTTTCCTTTACTCCGTTCATCGGAAAAGAGGTGACGCTGACAGTTGCACGCGGCAGTTCTGAGGTCGATATGAAAATGACCGTGGGCGAACGCGGATACACACAATTTGAACTTGTGGAACTGCCGAACGCATCGCCGCGGCAAATAAAGATACGCGAGGGCTGGTTAAAGAGATAGAGGCAATGACCGCGTCAGCAGCAAAGATCGTCGAGATGAGATCGGTCAACTATGAGTTGGGCGGAGCGGCGATACTCGGCGATCTGAATCTGACGGTCGAAAAAGGCGAGGTCCTCATTCTGCTTGGCGAATCCGGCTGCGGCAAAACGACCACGCTGCGGCTTATAAATCGCCTGATAGAACCGACATCGGGCGTTGTGGTGGTCGAGGGGCGAAGCACTCTTGACTGGGATCCGATCCTGCTTCGCAGGCACATCGGCTATGTTCTACAGGACGGCGGGCTTTTTCCGCATTTTACTGTTGGCGGAAATGTTGGCCTGATACCGGGGCTTGAAGGCTGGGACGAAAGCCGCAAGGCGCGGCGTGTCGGTGAAATGCTGGATCTGGTCGGGCTGTCATCCGGCAAATTCTCTGACCGCTATCCGCACGAACTTTCCGGCGGACAGCGTCAGCGCGTCGGCGTTGCGCGGGCTCTTGCGGCCGATCCTTCGCTTGTTTTGCTGGATGAACCTTTTGGCGCCCTCGACGTTCTGACGCGGACAACGCTCCAGCGTGAGTTTGCCCGGCTTGTTCGCGATCTGGGCAAAACGGCCGTTTTTGTCACCCACGATCTGAATGAGGCGATGCTTTTGGGCAGCCGCATCGCACTGATGGAAAAAGGCCGAATAATTTTTCTCGGAACGCCGGATGAGTTCATGGCTTCCGATATTGCTCTTGCTCAGGCTTACGTCAACACGGTTCGGATCTAAATAGGAGAAGCGGCGGGATGCGTCAGAACGATCTTTTTATGCTAGTCGGCGGCAGCGTTGTTCTCTATGACGCGCTGGCCTCTTTCCTGTCCAGAGTTCTTCTCCTTGAATACACCGAATTTGCCATCGGGTCGATGCTGATCTATTTCCTGTCCGGCGGTTGGGGAGCGTGGCGGTTCAGTTTCCTTACCGGATCGGCGGCAGGCTTTTTTGCGGGGCTGATCGACGCGACGCTTGGGCTTTTGGTCTCGCGGCTGATCGATCCGGTCACGGCGTTCAGTTTCGAGTTTGTTCCCTTTGACAAGTATTTCTTTATGGTCGCAGCTGTCGTGTTGGGAAGCACCGGCGTCGGGCTGGCCGGAGCCGTTTTGGGAACACTGATAAGATACCTGACACCTAAAGGCACGGCTGCCGGAGAATGATCTTTGTCCGATGACATTTCTCGACTTTATACAGCAAAATTGGCATGAGCTGCTGGTTCTGACCCGCCAGCACATTTTCATCGTTTTGCTGGCGACCGGTTTTGCGATAATTGTCGGCATGCCGCTCGGCATTTTGCTGACGCGCGTAAAGTCGCTCCAGGCGCCCGTGCTGGGGTTTGCAAATGTGATGCAGACCGTACCGAGCCTGGCGCTGTTCGGGCTGCTGATCCCGATACCGTTCATCGGCGGGATAGGAGCGCGAACGGCGGTCATCGCTCTGGCCCTTTATGCTCTGCTGCCTGTTATCAGGAATACGGTCACGGGCATTGCCGGTGTTGACGCCAGGATCACCGAGGCGGCGACCGCAATGGGAATGACCGGATGGCAGCGGCTGCGGATGGTCGAACTCCCGCTGGCGATGCCGGTGATACTTGCGGGAATCAGGGTGGCGGTAGTCATTTCGGTCGGTGTCGCGACGATAGCTGCTTTGATCGGCGGCGGCGGGCTTGGGACATATATCTTTCGCGGACTCCGGCAAAATGACAACAATATGCTGCTTGCGGGCGCGGTCGCTTCCGCATTGCTGGCTTTGTTGTGCGATCTGGCATTGGGAATGTTGGAAAGGACATATCGCATCGGCGAACGCCGTGCAAAGGGCCGACGCATTGCCGTTATATCAGGCTTTGTGCTTTTTCTTGCTGCGATCATCGCCGTCGGCCCGATCACGAAGATCGCTTCTAATGAAGCAAATCCGTTTTCTGGTGAACTGGCCGGACGGCGGATAATTGTCGGTTCAAAGGATTTTACGGAATCGGTGATACTTGCCGAGATACTTTCGCAGATGCTTGAAAAGAGAGGCGTTGCCGTGGAACGCAGATTCGAGCTTGGCGGACATCTTCCGCACGAAGCCCTTTTGGTAAGCCAGATAGACGTTTATCCCGAATACACGGGAACGGCATATACCGCGATATTGAAGCACCTGCCGATCACCGATCCGGCCGCCGTCTATGAACAGACAAAACGTGAATACGCCGACAAGTTCGGCCTGGCGTTAAGTCCGCCGCTTGGTTTTGCCAATGATTTCGCCATCCTGGTTCGCGGCGAGACGGCCCGGTCAATGAATCTGAAAACGATCTCTGACGCGGTGCCGGCCTCAAGGGATTGGCAGGCGGGTTTTGGGCAGGATTTTATGTCGCGGGCGGATGGTTATCCCGGATTTTCCAGAGCGTACGGTTTCAATTTTCAAAAACAGCCGCGTGAAATGGATCTTTCGCTGACCTACAGAGCGTTGGCGGCGCGTGAACTGGACATCATTGCCGGAAATTCGACCGACGGACTCATCTCGGCGCTTGAACTGTTCCAACTTGAAGACGACAAGCGGTATTTTCCGCCGTATCAGGCAGTTTTCGTCGCCCGAAAGGATGTCGAAGATGTTCTCGCCGAGGTTTTTACTGAACTGAACAATGCAATATCAACAGAAGATATGCGGCAAATGAACTATCGTGTGGACGGCGAAAAAGCCCAGCCAAAGGATGTCGCCGCCGAATGGCTGACCGCAAAGGGGAAATAGAAACAAAAAATACCCGAATTTGCTCATGAGGCTGAGCTAAATGAATGTGCTTATAAGTATTATTGATACGAACAATCCCTAATATGTGGTAAACTATTATAAGTCGGTGTTTTTGAGGTTAAAGGAATATGCCGTTTTTTACGGCGCCGGACACTTCAGGTGACAAAGTCTCGGGTGGTTTTCTCAGCATTTGCCTATTCGAGCAAAAGATCGTTTCACCGATATGGAGGTTGATAAGGCCTCGGCGTTCCGCCGGAGCGGAAGACATCGGGCCTTGATTTGAAAATATATGAAAGCAGAAAAGTTTGCCGTTGGTGATTCGGTGATGTTGATGTGTTCGAGCTGTGATGACGAGCAGCCGCACACAGTTCAGGCCGCCACCAAATTAGGAAAGATATCAAAGGCAGTATGCGACACTTGCGAGGGTGTCAGCACGTTCAACAGGGGTGTGAAAACATCAGTGTCCGTCGGCAAGGGCAAGGCCGCCCAGCCTTATGACCGGACCCGCAAATACAGAAAGGGACAGGCCATGACACATTCTGTCTTTGGCCACGGCGAGGTCACAGCCGTTCTGGATGTACAGAAAATAGACGTTCTTTTTGGCGACAAAACAAGACGGCTGATACACGGGCAGGAATAGTTCCTATTTCGGCAAATGAGAAAGGCGACCCGACATTCGGATCGCCTTTTCATTTTTTGTGAGCCGCTTTTTTTGAGAAAGTTTCTATTTTCGCCTGAGCAGAAAGCCTACGACAAGGCCGATGGCGGCGGAGATAAGAAGGGCCTGCCCCGGTTTTTCACGGGCAAAATCTTTAGCATCCTCCAGCAATTCCTTCGGTTCCTTGCTCTGAAGTTCCTTGAACTTTTCACCGGCCTGTGCAAATTTTTCGCTGGCGTAATCTTTTGCCTTTATCGCCGCGTCCTGAACCTTTTGGCCGTATTCCTGTGCCTGCATCTTTATATCTCCTAAAAATTCGTCATCTGTGACCTGTTCTGTGTAGCCGCCTACATGGACCAGGCCCTGTTCCAATTCCTTTTCCGCTTTTTTAACTTCAGCTTCAAATTCCGACATTTGTTATTTTCCTCCCGTGCCGCATATCGGCGGCAGTTCATGCTCTGATGAAATACCCGCTCATGATGGTTGTAACGAAATACCCCGACAGATTGTTCCATGAAGTTGGCTGTCAGAACAACCCGCTATTTATAGTTCATAGCCTTTCATAAAAATTTACATCAGTGTGCTTGACACAAAATAACTCAAAATGAGAGTCTTACAATTTCAGTAAGTAAGCACTTACTTTGCGAAAAAGGAGACCGATTTGATCAAGAACCTGTTCAGTTGTGACCGAAGCAGCCGGATGACCGGAGATGAAAGGCGTGAGCAGATACTGCGAACCGCCATAGAACTCTTTTCCCGAAACGGATTCAGCGGAACAACGACAAAGAAAATAGCGGAAGAGGCAGGCGTTTCTGAGGCCATGGTGTTCCGCCATTTCACCTCTAAGGACGAGCTTTACCGGGCCATACTGCACAGCAAGGTGTGTGAGGACGGCGAGGATCAGTTCCCGTGGGAAGAGAACTCCGAACTGATCGAGGCCATGGAACGAAATGATGATCTTCAGGTCTTTTACCTGTTTGCAAAGCGGTCGCTTGAAAAACAGCAGGCCGACATAGAATTCATCAGGCTTTTGTTCTATTCCGGGCTGGAAGAGAACGAGCAGACGGAACAGTTCGTATATGAATTTATGAGCAAGCTCTATGCTTTTATCGGCGGCTATATAGACAAAAGAAAAAAAATGGGCGCAATACGCGAAGTAAATCCGCGTATCGTTGTAAGGGCTTTGATGGGAATGCTCATACACCACTCGCTGAACAACATTCTTTGGGACAGGAAACGGCAGCTTTTGGACATATCCAATCACGAAGCGGCGGAAAATTTTGCGAAACTGCTGTTGAACGGCATTACGAAATAGATGTTATTAAAATTGAGACGGCCGTCGGAAAAGGATGGCGTTAAAGATCATCATATGAAAGGCAAAAGTTACATGGTTGTGTTTGGTTCTCTGATCGCCGCGGTGGCAATGCTTTCGGCCGGCTGCGGGTCCAATTCGGATGCGGCAGGTCAGGTGAATCAGGAACCGCCGACGGTCGATGTGACCGCCGCACAGGCGGTGATAAAGCCGATACCGTCATATATCGAGGCTACCGGCAGCCTGGACAGCGATGCAAAATCGGATGTCGCGCCGACGATACAGGGCAAGGTCGTCGCGGTCAATTTCGACATTGGCAGCTATGTCAATCAGGGCGACGTTCTGGTCCGGCTGGACGCCCGTGATGCGGCGATACGCCTGGAACAGGCCCGCGCCCAGCTTGAACAGCAGCGCCAGTCGGCACAGCAGGCTGAAGCCGGGGTTGACCAGGCCGTTGCAAACCTTCGCCAGACCCAGGCACGCCTCGGTGTGGGCGATGGTGAGACGTTCCAGATAAAGGATTTCTCACAGGTAAAGTCGATCACGGCCCAGCTTCAGCTTGCCGAGACAGAACTGCGCCGGGCAGAGAAACTGCTTGAAACCGGTGACGTATCGCGTGCGATATACGATCAGCGAAAATCGCAGCGTGATTCGCTGTTGGGCCAGTTGGATGAGGCCCGCTCGAACGCGAATGTCGCCATCAAGGCAATAAGCACTGCTCAGGCCGCGGTCGAATCGGCAAGGGCCGCAGCGGCCAGCGCCAAGGCAGCCATCAGAACGAACGAGGCAATGGTGACGCAGGCCGAAAAGGCGGTGAACGACAACGTCGTGCTTTCGCCCCTGAGCGGATATGTTTCGGAAAAAGGCGTCGAGGTCGGCGAATTCATCTCGCCGAACACGCCGAACACAAAGATAGCGACCATAGTCAGAACGTCCACGCTGAGGCTAAAGATCGACATTCCCGAACAGAACGTCGGCAAGGTTTCAACGGGCCAGGGCATTTCATTGCAGACCAGTTCCTATCCCGACAGGAATTTTGCCGGAAGGGTCGTCCGCATTGCTCCGAGCGTCGATCCGCAGTCGAGGACGCTTTCGGTCGAGGCCGAGGTGCAGAATTCCGAGGGCCTTCTTAAACCGGGACAGTTCGCGACGGTCCGCATAACGCAGTCAAAACCGGAACCGGCGGTGATGATACCGGTGTCGGCGGTAAAGACCACGGGCGACCTTAACCGCGTTTTCGTGATAAGGGACGGAATAGCCCGCGAACAACTGGTGCAGCTTGGCCTGCTGGAAGGCGACATGATCCAGGTCAAGAATGGCGTCGTCGAAGGTGAGACCGTTGCCACGAGCGGGCTGGACCAGCTTTCGGACGGTGTTTTTGTGCGGCAGTAAGGATCGGATCTATGAGGGAGATCCTGACAAAGATAGAGATCGCTGCCGATGCGGAAACGGTTTGGCAGGCTCTTATGGAATTTGAAAAGTATCCGGAGTGGAATCCTTTTATACAAAGCATAAAAGGAAACACGGAACCCGGCGAGGTGCTGGAGGTCTTTATAAAACCGCCCGGATCACGCGGGATGTCTTTTACGCCCACGGTGGTTTCGCTGGAACCGAACCGGTTGTTTGCATGGCAGGGAAAGCTGCTGTTCCGGGGCCTTTTTGACGGACGCCACGAGTTCAGGCTTGAGCCGAATGAGCACGGAGCGACCACTCTGGTTCACAGCGAGAGCTTTACGGGAATACTGGTGCCGGTCTTATGGAAAATGATCGGGAAAGGCACAGAACGCGGTTTTGAGGAGATGAATCTGGCACTGAAGAACCTGATCGAGTCAGGAAATTAGCGGAGTTTTTTATCTATGCAGTGGTTAGCAGAAGTATGCGTTAAACGTCCGGTATTTGCCACGATGCTGGTGATGTCGCTGGTCGTGATCGGGCTGTTCTCGTTCTTCAGTCTGGGTGTGGATCTTTTTCCGAAGATCGACTTTCCGACATTGACCGTAACGGTGGTCAATCCCGGAGCGTCGCCCGAAGAGATAGAGACCGAGATCACGGAAAAGATCGAGGAAGCGGTCAATTCCATCAGCGGCATTGACGAGCTGAGGTCGTCGTCCATTGAAGGCGCGTCGCGCGTCTATGTCCAATTTCTTCTGGAAAAGGACGTTGAGGTCGCCTTTAATGAGGTCCAGCAGAAAGTGCAGATGGTCATACCCAATCTGCCCGTGACGGCCGAACAGCCGACCGTGATGAAAATGGACACCGACGCCGCACCGGTGCTTCGCATAACCGTGTCTGCCTCCGCACCGCTGCGCGAAGTGACCGAAACGGCAAAGAACGCGATCAAGGAAAGGATCGAATCGGTGTCAGGCGTGGGACAGGTCACGATAATCGGCGGACAGGAGCGCCAGATAAATGTCTGGGTCGATCCTGACAAGATGCGTTCCTACAACATCACGCCGGCGGAAGTGACAAATGCGCTGCGGATACAGAACATCGAATTTCCCAGCGGACGGCTTGAGGCCGGAGAAAAGGAAACCAGCATCAGAACGCTGGGAAAGATCAAAAAGCCGGATGAATTTGCCAACGTTGTCGTGGCGACGCGCGGCGGTTATGAGGTAAAGGTAAGCGACATCGGCCACGTTGAGGACGGAGCCGAGGAGCTTCGCACCGAAGCCCGTCTGAACGGAAAACCGGCGGTGACGCTGATCGTTTCCAAACAATCGGGCCAGAATACGGTTGCCGTCGCGCGAGAGATAAAGGAACGCCTTGGCGAGATAGAAAAAGGTCTTCCCGACGGCTATCAGCTTCGGATCGTTGCCGACAACTCTGTGTTCATTGAAAACTCGGTCGCGTCGCTTGAGGAACACCTTGTTCTCGGTTCTCTGTTCGCCACCATCGTCGTTTTTCTTTTCCTATGGAATTTCCGCACCACGATCATTGCTGCCCTGGCGATACCGACATCCATCATCGCGACCTTTGCTCTCGTGCTGGCAATGGGCTACACGCTTAATTCGATCACTATGCTGGCGCTGACGCTGATGGTCGGCATTGTCATCGACGACGCCATCGTCGTATTGGAAAATATCTATCGCTTTATCGAAGAAAAAGGGATGGATCCTTTTCAGGCCGCGATCGAAGGCACGCGAGAGATCGGGCTGGCCGTGCTTGCGACGACACTTTCGCTGATGGCCGTTTTCGTGCCTATCGGCTTTATGCAGGGCATCATCGGGCGGTTCATGTCCAGTTTCGGCCTGACGGCATCATTTGCCGTCGGTGTGTCGCTGCTGGTCTCGTTCACGCTGACGCCGATGCTTGCCGCCAGATGGATCAAACGCAAAAAGGAACCGATCCAGGCCGGGCCGAAAGCATCGGAAGAGATCTCCGGCGACGGTATGCTGGAAACGGCCGAGAAAACGCACGGCGGAGATCACAACAAGGGCTGGTTCCGCCACGTGTTGAACGGCTATACGGCGATGCTAAAGTTTTCAATGGCTCACCGCTGGCTTATCGTCACGATCTGTATCTTCATTTTTGTGTCGATCGTTCCGCTGTTCTATTTTGTCGGAAAGAACTTTCTGCCCGTCGATGACCAGTCGCAGTTCGAGGTCTCCATACGCGCTCCCGAAGGTTCGAGCCTTGGAGCAACCTCTTTGCAGATCGAGCGCATCGCGGCGGAGATCAGAAAATTTCCCGATGTGACGGACACGCTGGCAACGGTTGGCGGCGGACAGGATCAGGTGGTCAACAGCGGCTCGCTGTATGTAAAGCTGACCGATATGAAGCAGCGTTCAAAATCGCAGCAGACGATGATGAGCGAGGCCCGCGAAATAGTCGCCCAATATCCTGAACTGCGAACCGCCGTACAGGACGTGCAGGCGTTTTCGGGCGGCGGTTTCCGCAATGCGAACGTTCAGTTCGTTATCTCCGGCCCCGATCTTAAAAGGCTTGAGGAATATTCCGAACAGATAATAGCCCACATGAAGACCATCCCTGACGCGGTTGACGTTGACTCAACCCTCATCAGCGGAAAACCGGAGGTTCAGCTTCAGATAGACCGCGATACGGCTGCGGCCCTCGGCGTCAGGATCGGCGACATCTCTCAGGCGCTGAACACGCTGGTCGCGGGCCAGGAGGCAACTACCTTTAATGAAGGGACCGATCAATACGAGGTCGTCGTCAGAGCGGTCAACAAGTATAGGACAGATGTGGAAGGCCTGGGCCGCATGGTCGTGCCGTCCACAAAAACAGGTTGGGTGTCGCTCGACCGGTTGGTCAGGACCGTCGATGGTTCAGGCCCCAGCTCCATTGAACGCGTAAATCGTCAGCGTCAGGTGACGCTGTTGGCGAACACACGCCCGGGCGGTTCGGCGGCGAGCATCACTTCCTCGCTTGACAGCTTTGTCAACCGTCTTGACCTGCCTTCGGGATATTCCGCCGGCTACGTCGGGCAATCAAAGGAAATGGGCCGGGCCGGAATGTACTTCATGCTTGCGTTCGCGCTTTCGTTCATATTTATGTACATCGTTCTGGCGGCGCAGTTCGAATCGTTCATCCATCCGGTGACGATACTGCTGACGCTGCCGCTGGCGGTCCCGTTCGGCATCTTCAGCCTTTTGATAACGGGCCAGACCGTGAACATATTTTCGGGCCTCGGGCTGCTGCTGCTGTTCGGCGTTGTAAAGAAGAACGCGATCTTGCAGATAGACCACACGAACACGCTTCGCGGCCGCGGCCTGAGCAGATATGACGCCATTATCGAGGCCAACAAGGACAGGCTGCGTCCGATCCTGATGACGACCATCGCATTGGTCGCGGGCATGATGCCGCTGATCCTTTCCAGCGGCGCCGGTTCGGGAACGAACCGCTCGATCGGCATTCTGGTCGTCGGCGGACAGAGCTTGTGTCTGCTGCTGACGCTGTTGGCGGTGCCTGTCTTTTACTCGATCTTTGACGATCTGGCTGAGATGAAGCTGTTCCAGTATGTGACCCGTTTTTCTGACTGGCTGTTTGGCGGCATTCGCCGAAGAGTGACAGCGGTTACGGGTTCGATCATCGGACGAGGTTAGGCACTTTTTTGGATCCGAAGGATTTATTTATATGTATTCGCGTTTATTTTTAGGATTTATGCTTGGCTGCCTGATGTTTGGCGGAGCGGTGTTTGCCCAGAACGGATCCCCGACACCAACACCGACGCCGTTCGCAAAGGACAACAAGGGTGTTGCTCCGGAGAACGTCGAGGGCGTTCCGTCCATTGCGCCGGATTATGAATCGCAGGACCGCTCTTTGCCGGATCTTAGCCGCGTCGGCGTTGACATTGCCGACCAGCGGCCGATGACGGTGCGCGACGCCATTACGATGGCACTGGAGAACAACCGCGACATCGAGGTCACAAGAAAGAACGTCCGTATCGCGGAATATGATCTTCAGGCCGCCAGAGGTGTTCACGAGCCGAGGCTTATCGGGCAGAGTTATTACGAACGGGCGACAACGCCGAACGTCAGCGTTTTCAGCACCAATCGCGACACGACGCGAGGCTCTTTCATCAACACGGCGACGATACAGGGATACATTCCGAGCTTTGGAACTGTTCTCAGCGCAAATATCGACAACCAGCGGGCGACATCGAACGACCCACTGTCGATATTGAGTCCGCAGCATAACGCCGCGATAGGTTTTAACGTTACCCAGCCGCTTTTTCGCGGACGCGGGTTCGATCAGGGCAGGCGGACGATAGAAATAGCGAAGAAGAATCTTTCACTGACGGATTCACAGTTTCGCCAGCGTTCGATAGACGTTATCACCAATGTTCAAAGGGCGTATTGGGACCTGACATTCGCCTTGCGCAACCTGCAGGTTCAGCGTGACGGTGTTCGCGATGCCAAGGAACAGCTTGAACACAACCGCCGACTTGTTGAGGAAGGACAGCTTGCCCCGATCGACATTGTCGCGGCCGAAACGCAGGTGGCAAATTTTGAACAGGCGGTTTACGATGCGTTGGATGTGGTGACACAGGCAGAGAACGTGTTGAAGAACCTTATTTCGCCCAATCGTCACGACGCGATCTGGGCCAAGGCGATCTTGCCGGTCGATCCTGTCGATATGAAGGTTCCGTCCGTTTTTCTGGACGCGGCTGTCGAGACCGCGATGAAAAACCGCCCCGAACTGGAACAGGTAGAGGCGCAGCGGGGCATCAACGAGATAGATAAAAAATATTATCGCAATCAAAAACAGCCGCAGATAGACCTTGTTGCCGGATATTCGTCATCGGGCATCGGCGGCAGCCTCAATCCCGATTTTTCCGCTCCGTTCCCGCTGCCGTGCGAACAGGACCCGACATCGCCCGCCTGTCAGCAGCAGCAGGCAAATCTGGCGGCTTTGACCGGAAATCCGTATTCGGGCGTTTTTGCGAACCGTTATCCGTCATTCAGGTTTGGCGTTCAGATAAACCTGCCGCTTTTTGGCGACAAGACCTCAAAGGCGCAATATGCCCGCACGCTGGTCGAAGGCGAACGTCTGGACGTTCAGCGTGAGCAGTTGGAACAGGGCATACAGGTTCAGGTCCGCAACGCCGTTCAGTCGCTCAGGTCGGCTGAGGCGCGTTTGCGGGCGGCGTCCATCGCAAGGGAAAATTCCGAGCGGCAGTATGAATCGGAACAGCGAAAGCTCGACAACGGCCAGTCCGACATTTACCGTGTGCTGGAACGTCAAACAGCCCTGACGGCGGCCCGAAGCGCCGAGCTGCGTGCGCAGACCGAGATGAACAAGGCGATAGCCGAACTTCAACGGGCGACCGGAAACGCGCTGGATGAGAACGGCGTGGTCACGCGCCCAAATTAAGCCGGTCTGATCTCATTATGAAGGCGGTCTATATTACAGAATTTGGCGGCCCGGAAGTTTTGGAGATACGCGACGTTCCCGATCCTCGCGAACCGGAGAGAGGCGAGGTTCTGGTTCGTGTTTTGAATGCCGGATTGAACCGTGCCGATCTGCTCCAGCGTCGCGGGCTTTATCCGCCGCCCAAAGGCTATGACCCGTGTATTCCGGGACTGGAATTTGCCGGACGCGTTTATAAAACCGGAACGGGCGTCACGGAGTTCAAAGAGAACGACCGTGTTTTTGGCATAACCGCCGGCGAAGCTCAGGCGGAATTTATTCTCTCCGATCAGCGTCTGCTGGCGCACATTCCCGAAATAGACACATGGGACGCGGCCGCCGTTCCCGAAGCCTATGTGACCGCGAACGACGCTCTGATAACACAAGCCGGGCTGCGAGCGGGCGAGGCCGTTGTCATTCACGCCGTTGCCTCCGGTGTCGGCATTGCCGCCGCACAGATAGCAAAGGCAGCCGGTGCGGTCGTTGTCGGCACATCCAGAAGCTCTGAAAAGATAGAACGCTTTGGCAAACTTTTATTTGAGGGCGAACCGCTGGCGGATCATCTCATTGAAACGGCTGACGGCCCGCATTTTGCCGAAGGGGTGAAAGAGTTTACGGACGGACGCGGTGCCGATATTGTTCTCGACCTTGTCGGCGGTGATTATTTCCCTGAAAATTTGCGATGCATGGCAGAAAAAGGCCGGATGATGCTGGTCGGGCTGACCGCCGGCCGAAAGGCCGAGTTCGACATGGGCATCGCTCTGGCAAAACGGCTCACGATAAAAGGAACTGTTTTGCGTTCGCGCTCAATGGATGAAAAGGCCGAAGCGATGGAAAACTTCAAACGCGAGATAGTTCCCCGCATCGGCCCAAGGGGGGTGTTCTTTCCTGAGGTTGACCGATATTTTCCGCTCGAAGAGGTGCGCGAAGCGCATCAATATCTGGAAACGAACCAAAGTTTTGGAAAGATCGTATTGAGCCTTGCCTGAAAAGATGCGTTTTCCTAAGTATCTGAAAGTGAGGATGCTGAAGATACAGGTTTTATCTGTGTGTTTCGGTTTTTTTGTCTGTGGTTTCTGTGGTATTTCCGGGATCTGCAAGACCATCACCACAGACTTCACAGAACAAAGACACAGAAAATGACTTTTCTGATTCCCTCTTTCGCCACTTAAAAAGCATCCGAAATCCGCGTGTTATCATCATATCCTTATTGTTCGGTGAGGTGTTATGACAGGTTTGATGAAACAGGTTTTGTATTTAACCGTCGCGATCATCTTTTTCGCGATGGCCGGCAGCGTTGCCGCACAGAGCGGCCGCGTCACGCCAACCCCTACACCGACACCCGATGATACCGTCCGCATTGATACCGAAGAGATCAAGGTAAATATCCTGGCGTTTGATGAAGACGACAATTTCTTTCGCGATGTCCGCCCCGATGATGTCGTCATCAATGAAAACAACATCTTGCATCAGGCAGCCAGCCTCAGACGGCTGCCCGCCAATGTCCTGATCGTTATGGACACCGGCGGCGAATTGCGGTCGGTAAAAACGCTTGACCAGACACGAAAGACCGCTCTCGCCGTCATCAATGCCCTGCGGCCTGAGGACAACGTCGCGATCATGCAATATGCCGATAAGGTCTAGTTGGTGGAGGAATGGACCAATGACCGCGAAAGGCTCCATACAGCTGTCAGGCGAACAAAGTTCGGACGGCGTTCGGTGTTTGTTGACGCTGTCCGGGCTGCGACCGAGATGCTTTCAAGCCTGCCTGCAGATAACCGTCACATGGTTTTGATAACCGACGGAACGGACAGCATGACCAATTCCCTTGAACGCACTAATGCATTTCGCGACGTTCTTTCAACCGACATCAATGTCCACGTCATAAGTTACGCAAAAATGGAAGCGGCCGTGATAGAGCCGCGGACAAAAGTCTTGAGAAACACTCCGCCGCCCAAGGCAATGCCGGACGAGATAGCGGCGACGCTCCCGCCGGGAGTTCGCGACAATGCCCAATCGCCAAAGATCGGGCCGACCATCATCCTTGACCGCAAGCATCTGCAAACCATGCGGCAGAGAAAGGCAGACTTGGAAAATGCCGATGCCGCAATGCTTGTTTTGACCGAGGACACGAACGGTACCTTTACCGACCCGATAACGTTTGATGAGATGTTCACAAAAGCGGCGCTGATAGCAAAACACATAGATGCCGCTTATGTTCTTACCTACATCCCGAAATTTCCGCTTAGCCAGGGCGGCGGCGAACGGCGGATAGAGGTAACGTCAAAACGTCCCGGCCTGGTCATTCACGCCAGACGCAAACTTGTTCTTCCTTCCGGAAAATAACCCGCAAGGGCCGTCGGCAAAACGCCCAAAACCCTCATGATTGCTAACGCATCCTTAATCGGATAGAATCTAATGTTTGCTTTAGATCCTAATATTTAACTGAGGTTTTGACGAGATAATTATGTCCAATGTACCTATTACAGTTGCACATGGCGACGGCATCGGCCCGGAGATCATGGCGGCAACGCTGCATATTTTGAAAGAGGCCGGAGCACGGCTTGATATTGAAACGATCGAGATCGGCGAAAAGGTCTATTTGAGCGGAAACAACGCCGGCATAGCGCCGGAAAGCTGGGATTCGCTCCGCCGTACAAAAGTGTTTTTGAAGGCTCCGATAACGACGCCGCAAGGCGGCGGTTTTAGTTCGCTTAACGTGGCCGTGCGCAAGACGCTGGGCCTTTATGCCAACGTCCGCCCCTGCGTTTCGTATCACCCCTTTGTTTCGACCAAACATCCGGTAATGGACGTTGTCATCGTCCGCGAGAATGAAGAGGACACGTACGCGGGCATCGAATATCGCCAGACCGATCAGGTCGAGGAATGCCTTAAGCTGATCTCGCGTCCCGGTTCGGAAAAGATCGTTCGCTATGCCTTTGAATACGCACGCAAGTTTAACCGCAAAAAGGTGACGTGCTTTATCAAGGACAACATCATGAAGCGGACAGACGGTCTGTTTCACCGCGTCTTTGATGAGATCGCACCGGAATATCCGGGCATCGAGGCCGATCACTGGATCGTGGACATCGGCTCGGCAAAGCTTGCCGATACGCCGGAGAATTTTGACGTTATCGTGATGCCGAATCTTTACGGCGATGTATTGTCTGACGTGGCGGCGCAGATCGCAGGTTCAGTCGGGCTTGCCGGTTCGTCAAATATCGGCGAACAGGTGGCGATGTTCGAGGCGATACACGGTTCGGCTCCGCGCCGGGCGGGACAGAACCTTGCCAACCCTTCGGGCCTTTTCCTCGGCTCTATCCTGATGCTTGTGCATATCAATCAGCCCGATGTTGCCGAATTGGCGCACAACGCATGGCTCAAGACCATCGAGGACGGCGTTCACACCTACGACATGTTCAAGGAAGGCGTCTCCGCCGAAAAGGTAGGCACAAAGGAATTTGCCGAAGCCGTCGTTGCACGCATCGGCCAAAAGCCGGAAACGCTGAAACCGGTCAGCTATGTTGAGAATGTGGTCGAGGCCGATCCGAAGCCGATCTATTCCATCCGCGAACCGCAAAAGAAAGACCTGGTTGGCGTGGACGTTTTCCTCGATTGGTGGAAAGGTTCGTTCTACGGCGTCGCCAACGAACTCGGCGCTCTGGTAGAAGCCCTGAATGGCGATGGCCTGACGCTCCTGAACATAGCGAACCGCGGTGTCAAGGTCTATCCCGGCGGTTTGCCTGACACCTTCACCGTCGATCACTGGCGGTGCCGTTTTGTCGCGAAAGCAGGCGAAGGCAGCAGCGTTACCCACGCTCAGCTCATCTCGCTGCTTCAGCGTTTTGACGCCGCCGGCCTCGATGTCATTAAGACCGAGAATCTT
>CAZOXY010000017.1:0-59216 GCA_964583955.1 uncultured Chloracidobacterium sp.
TCTTTCACTTTTTCACTCTTTCACTTTTTCACTCTTTCACTTTTTCACTCTTTCACTTTTTCACTCTTTCATTTTTTCACTCTTTCACTTTTTCGATAAATATATCATTCAGACTCGGTTCGGTTCGTTCAAATTTTGAGATGACGACACCGGTATCGACCATTCTTCTTAATAACTCCTGCGGGTCAACTTCATTGGCAAGGTGCAGTTCCTGCTCATCGGCGTGTGAGACGATCCTTTTTATGAGCGATGTGTCGGAGAGAATACCCTCGGCGCCGCTGCCGCGAAAGGCGATCAGATTCTGGCCGTAGCTTTCCTTTATTTCGCGGAGGCTGCCGGAAACCACCTTTCGTGCTTTGTTTATCAACAGGATGTCGTGGCAGAGCTTTTCGGCGGTTGACATCAGGTGCGTTGAAAAGATGATGGTCTTTTCTGCCGAACGGTATTCGGCTATGACGTCCATCAGAAATTCGACGTTTATCGGGTCCAAACCCGAAAAAGGTTCGTCAAGAATTAGAATGTCCGGTTCGTGCAGCACGGTCGCGATGAACTGTATCTTTTGCTGCATCCCTTTTGAAAGATCGGTCGTCTTCTTTTTCTTCCAATCAGAAAGTTCCATTCGGCCAAGCCAGTGGTCGATGCGCTTATCCGCTTCTTTTCCGGTCACGCCTTTCAGGGCGGCAAAATACCGAAGCTGGTCAAGAACGGCCATTTTTTTGTAAAGGCCGCGTTCTTCGGGCAAATACCCGATGCGGTTCTGCACACGGTGCGAGATCCTTTCGCCGTTGAGTTCGATAAAACCCGTGTCGGGAAATGTTATCCCGACGATCATGCGAATGGTTGTCGTTTTGCCGGCGCCGTTCGGCCCCAGGAAACCGAAAACACGGCCCGCCCGGACATCGAAACTCAGATCCTCGACCGCCGAAAAATCGCCGAAACGTTTGGTTACGCTATTTACCCGAAGTGTTATATTTTCTTCTGACATAGGGTCGGTTTTCATGTTAGCATAGGTTCCTTACCGACTGAATTCCTGAATATATGCAGATCTTTCTTTACAAGAATGGTGCAGACCGCGTTGAAGAGGGTTTTTCGATCGACGAACTGCCCGAACTGCTTGCCGACAAGAGCAATGTCGTGTGGGTCGATCTGTCGGGTGAGACAGCCGACGACATTGAAGAGGCACGGCATGTGTTGAGCCACATTTTTCGTTTTCACCCGCTGACGATAGAGGATTGTCTGGAGGATCGCAATCAGCCAAAGGTCGAGCCGTTCCCGGATCATATATATTTCATCGTACAAGGCATCAGAGCAGGAGAGACCAGTCCGGAAAATTTTATTACAAAAGAGCTGGACGGTTATCTCGGCAATAATTATGTCGTCACCTTTCACACCGAAAGCTTTCGCAGCATCGAGACCGTAAAGCAGCAGATCCGAGCGTCAACTTTTGCCTGTCAGCGCGGCGCGGCTTATTTGCTTCACCAGATACTGGATAATATCGTCGATCAGTACATGCCGGTCGTGGATGATTTTGACCTCTCGATCTCGGAACTTGAGGACGAAGTTTTCAAGATGCGGTCGGCGAACTATGGCGTCCTTGAGGACATCATGGGCCTCCGCCGCAGCGTTGCACGGCTCCGGCGCATATCGGCCAGGCAGCGTGAGGTGCTCTATCGCATATCGCACGGAGAGTTTCAGCAGATACCGCCCGAAGTGCTGCCGTTCTTCAGGGACGTACACGACCACCTGCTTCGCGTCACGGACGTTGCGGAAAGCTATCGCGATCTCGTCAGCGGGCTTTCGGAAATCCATCTTGCCATGGTCGCCAACAGGACCAATGATGTAATGAAGACCCTTGCAGTCGTCTCCGCCGTCATTCTGCCGCTGTCGCTGATCGCAGGCATCTATGGAATGAATTTTGACAATATGCCGGAACTTCACTGGCCCTGGGCATATTTTGCCACCCTCGGGCTGATGGCAATTATCACGGCGATCCTGCTGTATGTCTTTTGGCGAAAAGGCTGGATATTTCAGAATGAGGAGTCGCCTTTTCACAACGAGAAAGATGAGAAATAGATCTCAGGTCCGCTCCATCAAACGCTCGACCTGTGAATCGCCAAATCCGTAAACGCCCGCTCGCCGCCGAAATTCCGTAAACACCTTGTCAAATTCGATAATGCCTTCAGCCGTTATTTCAGCTACGACCTCAAGCGGACGCGTATCGATCTCCACGGCGGCAAGACACACTTCCTTCAGAAACGGAAAACACGGCGAGCGGTATTCGGAAAGTTCCCGAAGCGTCTCATGATCCCTTTTCCCATACGCCTGCCAAAGCCTTGAGCCGACTGCAATGTCCTCTTCGGAAAATTGTATTCGAGCGTCAAAACAGTCCTTCAGCATCGCGGCATCATGGCCCGCGAAACCGTCCCAAATATTCTCGGGCGAAAGGTTTTTTGGGGCGGCGCGATAAACGCTCGCCCCTGAACTTTTCAGCCTGTCGAGGCAAAACCACATATTGACCGAACAAAACATCTCGTATTCAAACCAGAGCGTCACATCGTCACCGGCGGACACGTCTTCCAACCGCGCCAGTTCATCTGCCACCTTTTCGTGATAATCGATCGGGTCTTCGCCGTATTCTGTAAGGATATATTGAGCGCGTTCATCCCAGAACAGGTCAATGTCGGCGGTATCAATCGGGCCGGAAATAAACGCTTCATTGCAAACGATCACCTTGCCTTCAATACCGGCTGCGATAAATTCCTTGTGTTGTGCCTCTCCGGGCAGCACGTGCATTTTCATAATAAAAGACTCAATGCGTATATTATGGACAAACAAACCCCGGCGTAAACTCCCGCAACAATATCATCGGCGCAGATGCCAAGCCCGCCATGCAAATTTTGCAGATCGTCTATCGGATACGGCTTCCAGATGTCAAAAAGCCTGAAGAGCAAAAATCCGGCCAGGATCATTTGCCACGAGAATGTAAAAGGAATGAAGAGAAATGTGACAAGCTGACCGATAACCTCATCAACAACCGCCTGCGACGGATCTGAATTCCCCAGCAATCCTATCGCCCGATCGGAAGCCCAGATACCCGCCAATATGAGCGTGATGAGAAGGATCGACACCACGACCACTGTCCAACCCTGAAATGAAAGAGCCGATCTGCCATCAAATGCGGGAAATCTTCCCGACAAATATATCCACGCCGCGCCCGAAAATATGTAGATCAGAACTCCAACAGCCGAGCCGTATGTTCCCGGCGCTCCGGGAATATACCCAACGCCAAATGTGGTAAGCGCCAGCGAAAGATGGTCTTTGAGGCCCTGAGGTTTTCGGCGTTCGGGGTCGGTGTTCATATTAGTTGTCCGGAACATTCCGGCTCTCTACGCTAATCCTTGCGAAACTTGGCGTCAATCTTTGCGATTCTCTGCGTCGGTCTTAGCGAATCTTTGCGTTACTTCAGTGGTGACGCAAATGATCTCAAAGGAGCAAAGAACCACCTAAAACGCTGTACTATCACTAAAATTCAATTCCCTGCTGCGCATATATTCCGGCGTGGAAAGGATGCTTGATCTCCTTCATTTCGGTAACGAGGTCAGCCGCTTCAATAAGTTCCGCCGGAGCATTTCTGCCGGTCACGATGATATGCAAATGCGGCTGCTCTTCTCTCACCGCCTTTATCTCGGCCAACACGGCATTTACGTCAAGAAATTTATAGTCCAGCACATAGACAAGTTCGTCAAACACCAGCAGATCGTATTCACCGCTTCGCATCTTTTCGACGCAAAGCGCCCATGTTTCCTCGGAAGTTTTTATGTCCTGAGCCTTGTCCTTCGTGTCCCAGGTAAATCCGTCGCCCATCGTATGCACCTCGACACCGAGCTGTTCCAACGATTCGTGTTCGCCGTAGCGATCGTTCTTTGATTTCATGAACTGAATCAGGCAGCAGTTCATTCCGCGTCCCGCCGCTCGGATCAGGACGCCCAGAGCCGCCGTCGTCTTTCCCTTGCCGTCACCGGTATTGACCATCAAAAGGCCGTGCGTGTTCTCACGATAATCCTCGCGCCGCCATTTATATCGTTTTTCAGTATTATCAGCCATTGTCAAAACAATTTTGGCAGTAGAAAGCCGCCAAGGGCAACCGCCCCCGGAAACTTTCCACTGCCATGGCTAGTCAAGACGAAGTAAGCAGGAACTATTCGCTGTCCGGTGCTACCGATATCCAGTCCGGTTCACAGCGGTCAACGGCTTCTGCGACCGCCGAAAGAAGTGTGGCCTCTGCTTCATCCCAATCTCCCTCGATGGCAAGGCCGGAAGCGTTCTTGTGTCCGCCGCCGCCGAAGTTCTCGGCAACTTTTGAAACATTTATATCGCCTTTTGAACGCAGGCTGACGCGATATTTTTTCTCGCCGACCTCACGCATGTATATCACTGCCAGTATATCACGCGCGGCCAAAGGGATATTGACGAACCCGTTATTGTCACCATCTTCGGCGCCTGCTTCCTGACGCATTGCCAACGTTTGCCGAAGCATTGCGATACGGCCCGAAGGATCGCGATGAACGGTCCCCATCACCTGACGCATCAGGTCGATCCTGGCCCAGGGATAGCTGCTATAGACGATCTCCGAAATACGCGCCGGTTTGACGCCGGCCTTTACCAGTTCCGACGCGACCTTCAGCGTTCTGTCCGTTGTGTTTGGAAAATGAAATGAACCCGTATCGGTGACAAGGGCCATATAGACGCATTCGGCGATCTGTTTGGTGACTCTGCCGCCGATGGCCTTGCAGAGATTGTAAACCATCTCTCCTACGGCTGATGCTGTGGGATCTATCCAGTTTATCGAGCCGAAATGTTCACCGGTGGCGTGATGGTCTATGTTGACCGTAAATTCCTGATCCAGCCCTTTAATGCCGGGACGCAGCAGGTCGGAACACTCAATGACAAATATGGCGTCATAATCTGTGTCAACCTCGTTCACCTGGCGTATCTCTTCCGCTCCCGGCAGGCCGCGATAGGCGACCGGAATGTCGCCGTGAACTATCACCTCGGCATTTTTACCGAGCGACTTGAGCAGCCAGCATAGTCCCAAAGACGACCCGACACCGTCGCCGTCGGGCTTTATATGGGTCGTAATGCCGAAAGCCTGTTTGTTTTCAATTAACTCAACTACTTGACTTAACACTAAACATGATTCGCGGCCATTCATTGCCTGATGTCGGGAATTCCCCTTCATCCGGTCATGACAGCTCACTCCTCCTTCGTTTCAATTTCGCTGCTGTTCGACAGTTCCTGCAAAATAGCCCCGACACGCGCGGCATTCTCTTCGGCCGTGTCACGCACAAAATGCAGATGCGGAACGTGCCTCAGTTCTAGCTCCAAAGCGATCTGGCGGCGGACAAAACCTTCCGCCCGCCGAAGCCCTGCCAGAATGGCATTTATCTCCTTTTCAGAACCTTCGGCAAGGATAAAGACCTTTGCGTCACGGAGGTCATCCGCCACGACAACATCGGTCACGATCACTGACTCAAGCCGAGGGTCATTCAATTCAAAACCCACGACCTCCGCGATCGCTTCCTTCAGTGCCTCGGCCATTTTTGCGGGACGATGCATGATCAAACAACAATAAGGCTTCCCTCAACAAAACACGGAAAAGCTGCAATGTTCCGTTTATTAGGAGCCTTCTCAAAAACCATAAACCTATAATTCCGTCGCAGCGATCTTTTCTATGACGTATGCCTCGATCTCATCCCCGACCTTGATGTCGTTGAAGTTAACAAGGCTGATGCCGCACTCATAGCCCTGTTTGACCTCATTGGTGTCATCCTTAAAGCGTTTGAGCGTGGCGATATCGCCGTCCCAGACAACGACCCCGTCGCGAATAAGCCGTGCCTTGGCCTGTCTGCGGATAACGCCGTCCGTAACGCGGCAGCCCGCGATGGTGCCGATGCGCGAGACCTTGAACGTTTCCTGAACCAGTGCCTTTCCGAGTATAAGTTCCTTCTCGATGGCGTCCAGCATTCCGATCATCGCGGCCTTGATCTCTTCCTCGACCTTATAGATGATCGAATGGAGCCTGATATCGACCTCTTCCTGTTTCGCCACATCGGCCGCGCGTGCCTCCGGGCGGACATTGAAACCGATAATGACAACGGCTGTCGAAACATCGTCGGCCTGCGTCGCCGATGCCAGAAGCACGTCCGATTCGGCAATTGCCCCGACTCCGGCCCTGATGACCCGTACCTTGACCTTCTCTGTCGAAAGTTTTTCGAGCGTTGCCCGCAGCACCTCGACCGAACCCTGAACGTCGGCCTTTAGGATGACGAGCAGTTCCTTGACCTCTGCCTGGCCGAGCGATTCGATACCGCGTTTTGTGGTCTTGAGCATCGCCGCCTGACGCGCCTGCATCTGCCGCTGGCCCGCTATGGTCTGTGCCCGGTCAACATCCGAAACGACCTGGAAGGTGTCGCCCGCCTGCGGAACGCCCTGAAGCCCGAGTATCTCGACCGGTGTTGCCGGTGCGGCCTCGTTCACATTCTCGCCGCGGTCTGAGAACATCGCCCTGACCTTGCCGTAATATTGGCCGACAATGAACGGATCGCCAACGCTAAGCGTTCCCTGCTGAACAAGAGCGGTCGCCACAGCGCCTCGGCCCTTGTCCAGTTTTGCTTCAAGCACAACACCCGAAGCTCGCCGTGTCGGGCTTGCCTTGAGTGCCAGAATGTCCGCCTGAAGCAGAACTGTTTCCAAAAGCGTGTCCAGGCCCGCTCTGGTCTTGGCCGAAACCGGGACCATTTCCGTATCACCGCCCCAGTCGATAGGCTGAACGCCCAGAGCCGCAAGGCCCTGTTTGACCTTGTCCGGGCTTGCCGACGGCTTGTCTATCTTGTTTATCGCAACAATGATCGGGACCTTTGCTGCTTTTGAGTGTTCGACAGCCTCTATCGTCTGCGGCATGACGCCGTCGTCAGCGGCAACGACCAGAATAACTATGTCGGTCGCCCTGGCCCCGCGAGCACGCATCATCGTGAACGCTTCGTGGCCGGGCGTGTCCAAAAAGACAACGCGACGCGGGTTGTCCGGGTCTTCGGAGTTGGGAACATACACGCTGTATGCACCGATGTGCTGCGTTATTCCGCCAGCCTCGCCTTCGGCTACGTTGGCCGAGCGAATGGCGTCAAGAAGCGAGGTTTTACCGTGGTCAACGTGTCCCATCACGGTCACGACCGGAGCACGCGGCAGCTCCAGATCGTCCGAACCTTCCTCGATAAGCTGCTCAAATTCCTGTTCGATGACCATTTCCTCGAACGGGACAAATGAGATCTCGTATCCGAAATCCTGCCCGAGTTCGAGTGCCATCTTTTCACCGATAGGCTGGTTCAGCGTCGCAAAAATGCCGCGTTTGATAAGAAGCTGAACGATGTCTCGCGGTGTGATGCCAAGAGCCTCGGCGTATTCGCGGACGGTTGCACCGTCAACAAGCCTGAGCTGACGCGAATCGCTGGCATCCTCGCGATTTACCTGCGCAAGAACGCGTTCCTCAATGGTGCGCTGACGCGGCACGTCGATCTCGCGTTCGGCAAAACGTCCGGTTTTTGCGTCGGCCTTGCCCCGGCGCCCGCCCGAGCGTCCCGGCCTTCGCCGATTGTCGGCCGGCGGCGTGTAATTGAGCTGCGGGGTCGAGGTCTCGCCGGGAGTTCCGCGAAACTCTCCGCGACGTCCCCGAGCTTCCTTCTGTGCCTCGACAGTCAGCTTTCCTGTCTTGGTCGGAAGTTCCGAAACGATCTTATCACCGGGTTTCACGCCTTTCTGAAGGGCATCTCGCGTCAGTGTCAACTGTTTGATCTGTGTGCCGGTAGGCCTGAGCACCTTGTTGGCGGTTACAGTTTTGGGCTTTTCGGCAACAGGCTGTTCCGTCTCTTCCTCAACCGTTTCGGCCGGCATCTCTTCTGCTTCTTCAACAGTTTCTTCCGTCGGTGCGGAAACGATCTCCGGCTCCTCGGCAGGCCCCTCGTCCTCTATTTCCGGTTCGGCCTGTTCCTGTTTTTTCTTGAGTACCTTGCGAACGGAGGCCGTCGATCTCGGCTCGGCCTCTTTCGTTTCCTCGACCGGTGTTTCGACGGCATCGACTTCTTCCGGCTCGACAACCTCGACCTCGCTGACGACATCAAGCTCTTCCGCCGGTTCCTCGGCCGTCGTTTTTTTCTTTACGGCTTTAATGACCTTTACGGCCCTGCGCGGAGACGGTTCCGCTTTTGGGAAATACTTAAGGCGCACCTTTTCAGCCAGCTCCGCGCTGACGGAGTTGGACGGCACGCTGACATCAGCACCCTCGCGACGGAGATCTTCCATCACGCGCTTTGTGTCCTGCTTTAGCTCACGCGCAAGGTCGTAAACCCGTATTTTCTTACCGATCGGCATAATTTATCCAATAAACCGCAGGCCTTTTCTCTTTAACTCATGATTCGCTCCTTAGGCTTTTACAGCCCGTTACGAACCACTCCGAACGGCTAGGCCTCATCCGTTCCTTTTTCGGTTTCCGGAACTTCTTCCGAAACCTCTGTGTCATGCGCCGGTTCCTCAGCGGCAATATTTTGCTCGCCTGCGGCCTGATCCTCTGCCGGAGCATTTTCCTCGGCCTCAGATGCCGCTTCTTCCTGCTCAACGGCTTCCGGCACTTCCTCGTCAGCCGTATCGGGTGCGGATTCCGCAACTTCATCTTCCGTCACAGCGGTTTCCGCTTCCGCAGCAACGGCTTCCGCTTCCGGTGCTTCCTCGCTCTGAAGGTCGGCAGCCGCCTCATCGCCAGAGGTCTCTGCCGCGGCCTCAGCCGCTTCCGAAACTTCTTCTGCGGCGTCCGCCTCTTGAGCAGCCTGGCTGTTCTTTGCCGCAACGATGGACTTTGCCGCTTCAAGTATCGCTTCGGCCTGGTCAAGGCTGAGGTCAAGACTGTCAACAAGAGCATCGACCGACATTTCCGCCAGTGCCTCGACATCATTCACGCCGCGTTCCGCAAGCGCCTCGGCCTGATTATGCGTGACACCTTCGATAGCGGTCAGCGGAACGGCTTCGCCGGATGCCATCATCTGGCCCATCTGCAGGGTGATCTGCTGTTTCAGGATGTCTTCGCTGACTATATTTATGTTCCAACCGACAAGCCGTGTCGCCAGGCGAACATTCTGTCCCTTTTTGCCTATTGCAAGGCTCAGCTGGTCCTCGCCGACAATGACGTCCATCTCGCGATTGTTGATGTCCGTGATGCGGACCTGAGAGACCTTTGCCGGTGAAAGAGCGTTTGCCGCAAACACCGACGGTTCATCTGACCATTCGATAATGTCGATCTTTTCCCCTCTCAGTTCCTTGATGATCGACTGAACACGCGACCCCTTCATGCCGACGCAGGCCCCGACCGGATCGACGTCCTTTTCGTTCGACGCGACCGCTATCTTTGCCCGGTCGCCCGGTTCACGCACCGCTGATTTGATGACGACGGTGTCGTCATAAATCTCAGGGACCTCCATCTCAAAGAGCCGCTTGATGAGATCGGCAGATGCCCGCGAAACGGTTATCTGCTGTCCCTTTTGTTCCTTGGAAACGTCCTCGATAACCACGCGGATGCGTTCGCCCTGATTCCACATCTCGCCGCGCGACTGCTGTTTTTTCGGAAGTATTGCCTCAAGGTTGTTGCCGAGGTCGATTATCATGTCGCCGCGTTCAAAACGCTTCACGGTTCCGTTTAT
The DNA here is from genome assembly GCA_964583955.1 of uncultured Chloracidobacterium sp. Taxonomy (GTDB): domain Bacteria; phylum Acidobacteriota; class Blastocatellia; order Pyrinomonadales; family Pyrinomonadaceae; genus OLB17. The sequence continues at coordinate 9,744 of CAZOXY010000017.1, forward strand.
CAGTTCTCCCTTACGGTCGATGTATTCGTCATAGACCTTTTCGCGAATGGCCTCTCTTACCTTTTGGACCAGTATCTGCTTCGCCGTTTGGGCGGCGATACGGCCCATTTCCTCGGCCGGCAAAGGAATAAGAAGTATGTCGCCGACCTCGACCTCGTCCCCGGCAAGTTCCTGGGCCTCGGTCAGGGCCAGTTCAGATGACGGATTTTCGACCTCTTCGACAACGACCTTTTGGACCGATATTTCTATGATCCCTTCCTCGTTGTTCCAATCGACCTGTATGCTTTCGCCAGTCTTGTCATGGGCGCGAAACTGTTTGCGGGCGGCCGCCTTCACGGCCTCCTTCATCGCCTCTATGACCATGTCGCGGTCAAGTCCCTGCTCGCTGCAGAGAATCTCAATGCTTTGTCCGATCGATGATGTCATACTTGATCCATTTGCCATCCTTCCTTTGATCCACCTGATTTGCTGATCCGAAACACGGTCGTATTCTTTTCAGCCGTCTGTAAACTCTAAACTCTCTATTTTTCTTTCCTGGCTTTTCGGCCCTCGCCTTTCAGCGATTCGGCAAGGTCGAACAGCAGGTTCGCCTTTGCCACATTGTCATAAGGGATCGTGATGGTGCCGGCCGTTTTATCCTCAAAGGAAACCTCGCCGTTCTCTATCCCGATCAGACGCCCCTTGAAAAGCTTCCTGCCCTCTATCGGCTCCCGCGTCTTTATCCTTGCCGTTTTTCCCGCAAATCTTTTGAGATCCTCCTGGGAATAAAGCTCTCTTTCAATTCCCGGCGAAGAAACCTCAAGAACATACGCTCCGGGTATAAGATCGGTCGAATCCAAAACCTCTTCGAGGTCCTGAGACAGCCGAGCGCAATCGTCAAGCGTGATCCCGTCCGGTTTGTCTATAAAGATGCGTATGACGAGGTCCCTTTTTGTCCCGCCAAGCTCGGCATGAACGAACTCGAACCCGAATTTGGCCGCGGCCTTTGCCGCCAGCTCACGGATATCGTTCACTATTGCTGTGCGATCCATTTTCCTCGTCCCCAAAAAATAAAAAGTGGGCGGAAACCCACTTGATACGTACCACGCATCGCGACAAACTTTTATATTATCGCAACCGGGCATTAAAAAGCAACCCGGACGGCAAAAGCTATAAATTCTCCTTTATCTTGTCCAGGACCTTTGTCATCTCCGAAACGCGCGATCCGATCACATTGACCTTATCTTCGCTTGGCGAGGAAGTAAGCTCCTCCGCCATTACCAGGGCCTCTCTAAGCACCTTGACCAGCCTTGCTGTTTCCTTTTCAAGTATCTGCGAGGAATCCGGCGCACCGGCAAGCGAGCGCCTTGCCTCGGCAACGCCCCAGTGAGTGATGCGCACCACATTGACACGGTTTGTCTCGGCGATCCAACTCTCACCGGACAAATATGCCTTTATGTCCTCGATGCTGGGGAAAAATCCCTCTTTTTTTAGCAGCTCCGCAAAATCGACATTCACCGAATCCTTTCCGCCGGTGATCTCATAGAGCCTGGTCAAAACTTTGTGATAGACATCCATAGGTTATCTGGTTAGAACCATTCACGGAATATTGTCAAAACGCGGCACGATCAGCTTTGGAACGCCAGCTTGGCAACACCAAGAATACCGGCATCATCGCCCAGTCCCGCGCGGACAAGTTTAACACGTTCAGCCGGTTCGCGAAATGCCCGCCTGACCATCTCTTCCCGTGCGGTATCAATGAATAGCGGCCAGGCCTCGGAGGCTCCGCCGCCAATGACTATGACCTCGGGATTCAGGACATTTACCAGTCCGCCTATGGCAACGCCCAGATAAAATCCGAACCGCCGGAAAACCTCAACGGCCATCGCGTCGCCGTTCACGGCCGCGTTGTAAATATCCAGCGAGGTCAGAACGCCGTTCGCGTCGATCTCGGATGACGGATATTCGGCCTTGAGAAGCCGTGCCATTCTGACGACCGCCGTCGCCGAGGCGTACTGCTCCAGACACCCGACGCTTCCGCATCCGCACGGTGCGCCGAAAGGTTCCACGCAAACGTGGCCGACCTCGCCCGCCGTTCCGTCTATCCCTCGAAGCGGCTGGCCGTTCACTATCAGACCGCCGCCGACGCCTGTTCCCAACGTCAGGCAGATCGAAGTGTCAAACCCTTTTGAAGCCCCTCTCCAATGTTCTCCGATACCGGCCGCCGTAGCGTCATTCTCCAAAATGACAGGAAGTTTGAGCCGTTCGGCGAGGTCATCACTGATGGCAAAGCCGTTGAGGTCGGGCAAATTCGGCGCGGCCCTGATGACGCCCCTGTTTTGATCGACAACGGCAGGAGCGGCAATACCAAATCCGGATATCGCCGTCCCGCTATTTGTTTCCCTGATGCATTGGGCAGCAAGATCCTGGATCAGCCCAAGTACTTCACCCCTTGTTCTTTTCGGGGGAGTTGTTCCCCGAACCCGATGCAGGATCTCACCATCCTCTCCTACAACCGCCATTCGGAGATTGGTTCCACCGAGATCGGCAGCCAGCACTAGTTTTTTCATCAATGCGCTCTTTCCAATGAAAGTTTATTGTTGCTTAGGCCTTTCGTTCTCGGGAACGTTCCTAAAAACATCTTCGTATTTTGCATAGCCGTCCTTGATGACCGTGTCCATAAGATTGGTCTTATCGACGGAGACCACCTCCAGCAGGATGGCCGGGACTTCCTTGCCGATGGCGTCATTCATAAATGGCGCCGCGTCGAGTTTCTCTCCCTTTGCCAGCTTGATCGCCGCATCCACCGCTCCGTTGGCAAGTTCGATGATCGGTTTATAGACCGTCATCGCCTGCTTCCCTTCGGCGATACGCTGAAGGGCATCCAACTGAGCGTCCTGACCGGTCACGAGCACTTTGCCGTCAAGCCCTCTTTTTGATAATGCGGAGACCACGCCGCCGGCCATGCCGTCGTTTGAAACGACGATGGCCTGAACATTGTCATTATTTTGTGTCAGTGTGTTCTCGACAAAATTCAGCGCCAGCGAATTATCCCAGCCGTCAATGAAATTTTCTGCCACGATCTTGACCTTGCCCGCGTCGATGGCGGGTTTCAGTACAGCAAGCTGCTCTTTCTTCATTATATGGGCGTTGTTGTCGGTCGAAGAGCCGTAAACCATGACGTAATTGCCTTCCGGTACTTTTTCCAGGGCATATTCGGCAATTCGACGTCCTATGACCGGCACCTGATGAGAAATGTACAGGTCGATCTTGTCGGAATCGATGAGCCTGTCATAACTGATGACCGGAACGCCCTGTGCCTTTGCCTTTTCGACCATCGAAGCGGCCTGCTTTGCATTGCTCGGAGCTATCACAAGCACATCAATGCCCTTGGTAAGGAGGTTGTCAACGTCGTTGGCCTGTTTGTCGGCCTTGTTGTCGGCAACGGTGATCTCGCATATCACGCCAAGTTCCTTACAGCGGGCCTGAAAGGCGTCATGGTCCCTCTGCCACCGTTCCTCTTTGACGGTGTCCATTGCGAACCCGATGCGAACCTGCTTGCCATCGGACGTGCCGTTCGTTGCGTTGCCCGGCTGAGTTCCGCCGCCGCAACTGATAATAAAAGCGGCACACAAGATGATAAAAGCCGATCTAAGTATCATTACACTTCCCCCATACCTTATATTTTTTATTTAAAAGAAGACTTCACAGATTAAATCAAAATTTTTGAATATCGGCAATTCCATTATGTCTGTTAATGGATTTAAGCCTTACGGAGACAAAATTTAAGGCCCCGCCGAAATACAGTAATGAATAATATATATTCCTCACCGGGCAAAAAATCAACATCTTTATCGGCACAGACAGGCGGATGAGGCTTTTTTTTCGATTTTCGAGAGAGCAAATTATCCTGTTTTTATTGACACATCACGGTTTTAATGTAAAATGTTGAATGGATTGGTTTTTTCCACGCAGTTACATTTGAAAATTAGTGGCAAAACGCGCTAGATTGTAAATGCGGTGAAAATTTTACCGTCCGCATAGCTGGAGACAGATCACGGCACGAAAAAAGTAATCGGCCAAATGAGCGTCCCGGAAAATGTTCGATCCGTAACCGGATCATTCTAAAGGCGGCATCTGAGGGGTCATTATTTATAAGGCACCTTGAGTCTTGCCTGATCGTTACGGAATTTCAATTCGCAAGAATTGAGTTTCTGCAATAGTTTTACTTTAATCCTGTTTCGATTTTGCTATAATCGGAATTTGGATATTTCATTTGATATTATTGAGGGGATTGTCACAGGAGGAAAATTAAACAAATGCTCGGCAAAAACTTTTTTCACAAAATCACGACATCTTTCACTGCCGTCGCTATTTTACTCGTCTATTCCATGGTCGCTCTTGCAGTGCCGGGTGATCTGACCGGTGAGATAACCGTGTCGGGAACTGTCACCGTAAACGGTCAGCCGACCGTTTCGAATTCGACCATTACATCAGGAAGCACGATAGTGACCGGAGCTGGGTCGTCAGCCGTTATCAGCCTTGGAAAGGTCGGCCGCGTTGAGCTGCAGGAAAATTCCAATATGGTTCTCAGCTTTTCGCCGTCCGGGATCGTCGCAATCGTTTCCTCCGGCACAGCCCGCATGGCGAACGGTGTCGGTATCGCAACAACAGTCAGTACACGTGATGCAACGGTCATCGCAGATTCAAGCCAGGCAAACAATTTTCAGGTCGGCCTTGCAGGCACATATACATATGTGAACGTAACATCCGGAAATGTTACGATGCGCGAAGGCAGCACTGACCGTCAGGTCGCCGCCGGATCGTCCGCAACAGCCGGTGAAGTTGGCCAGACAGGCTGTGAACCTTGCTTGCGTCCCGGCTCGGCTCCGCCGCTGAATTTTGCAGGCTGGGGTTGGTTCGCACTTCTTGGACTCGGAGCTGCCGGAGCCGCTATCCTGCTCGGCACCAGAGAATCGAAGAAGCGTCCGGGCGGCGGCACCACCGTCATTGTTAGCCCGGTTGACTAAACCGTTTAACAAACAGAAAGTTTTGTGGTCAAATATTTGTGCGGGTCATGTTATCAGCGTGGCCCGCACAAATTTGTTTTCGGAACCGGATCTTCATTACCGGAATGGAAAGTTCGTACTTGATTTATTATGCAGATCGCAGTTATAGGCACGGGATATGTTGGGCTGGTCACAGGGGCCTGCTTTGCGGAGTTTGGCGTTGATGTCGTATGTGTTGACGTCGATGCCGACAAGATCGAGAAACTTAATAACGGGGTCATCCCCATTTATGAACCGGGATTGGATGCCCTGGTGGAAAAGAATGCTAAAGCGGGGCGCATCCGATTCTGGACCGACCTTGCGGGGGCAGTTGCTCAGGCACAGGTCGTGTTCATGGCCGTCGGCACACCACCTAAAGAGGACGGTTCGCCCGACATGAGTTTTTATGAAAAGGCAGCGCTTGACACGGCCAAGGCCCTGACAGGCTACTCTGTCCTTGTCACCAAATCGACGGTTCCGGTCGGAACCGGCAAGTGGCTCGCGGAGTTCGTAACAAAGCACAAGAATGCAGACGCGGAATTTGGCGTCGCGTCCAACCCCGAATTCCTTCGCGAAGGAGCCGCAATAGAAGATTTTATGCGTCCGGACCGTGTTGTGATCGGTTCCAACGATGATCGGGCGATCGAGGTAATGAAAGAGCTTTACCGACCGCTGTATCTGATCGAGACGCCCATTGTCATCACCTCGCTGGAGGCCGCCGAACTCATCAAGTATGCCGCAAACGCTTTCCTTGCGACCAAGATAACGTTCATTAACGAGATCGCCAATCTTTGCGACGCCATCGGTTGTGACGTTCACGACGTTGCGAGGGGAATGGGAATGGACAACCGCATCGGCCGCAAATTCCTGCATCCGGGGCCGGGCTACGGCGGTTCGTGTTTTCCCAAGGACACAAGGGCATTGACAACCGTCGCTGACCAGTTCGGTGTTGAGACAAGAATAGTTGACGCGGTCATCGAGGCAAATGAACGCCAGCGTGACGCAATGATCCCAAAGATAGAAAAGCTGATAGGTGATTTTGCGGGCAAACGGATCGGCGTTCTCGGCCTTTCCTTTAAGCCTGAGACCGACGATATGCGCGAATCTCCCGCCATTGAGATCCTTCATGCCATGGTGGAACGCGGAGCCTCGGTCAGGGCGTTCGATCCTGTTGCGATGGACGAATCCAAACATTACATCAACGGCATCGAATATGCGTCGAATGAATATGACGCGATAAAAGGCGCGGATGTTCTTGTTATAATTACCGAATGGAACCAGTTCCGTGCCCTGGACATGAAAAAGGTCAAAGAGCTTTTGAACGCCCCCAGGATCGCCGACCTGCGGAATATCTATGAACCGGAAGATATGCGTGAACTCGGCTTTGAATACATCGGTGTCGGACGCTAGGTGCGGCACCCTGAAAACCAAAAATAAAAATGCTCACAACAAAAGTATTGGTAACAGGCGGTGCCGGATTCATTGGCTCAAATCTGGCAGATGAATTGATCAGACAGGGAGCCAAAGTCTCGATACTGGATAATCTGACCACCGGATTTCGCGAAAATCTGGAGGAAATATCCGGCGATTTTGAGTTCCACGAAGCCGATCTGAACGATACCGGCACATTGGAAAAGGCTCTTGACGGTGTTGAGATAGTCTTTCATCAGGCGGCCCTGCCAAGCGTCCCGCGGTCAGTTGCCGATCCGCTGGAAACGCATCAGGCATGTGTGAACGGCACTTTTAACCTGCTGTTGAAGGCCAAAGAGAAGGGCGTTCGCCGCGTTGTCTATGCGGCGTCGAGTTCGGCATACGGTGATCAGCCGACCTTGCCAAAGGTTGAGACGATGCCGCCCGATCCGCTGTCGCCCTACGCAGCGGCAAAGCTGATGGGGGAATACTATTGCCGTGTTTTCAGCAATGTTTACGGCCTGGAAACATACTCGCTCAGATACTTCAACGTTTTCGGGCCGCGTCAAAATCCCGCATCGCAGTATTCCGGCGTCATATCGCGTTTTATCGACGCACTGATGAAGGGCGAAACGCCTGTCATCTTTGGTGACGGAGAGCAATCGCGCGACTTTACCTACATCGCCAACGTGGTCAATGCAAATATCAGGGCCGCTCAGGCGACCGAAGGCTCCGGCCAGGTGATGAATGCGGCAAACGGCGAACGGATCACGTTGAACGAACTACTCGGCGTTCTGGCCCGCATCACCGGCAAGGAAGGCGTCAAACCTGAGTATCAGCCCTCACGAAAAGGCGATGTCAAACACTCTCAGGCTGATAATGGCCGCGCCGTTACATGGCTCGGATATGAAAAGCTGGTCGGTTTGGAAGAAGGGCTGGAAAATACCATCGAATGGTGGAAGAACAGCCGTTTCGCAAATGTGTGATCTAACCTAAAGAATCACATTTAAAAAACCGTCTCCTCCGGCACACAATAAAAAGGGCCTCCGATCCGTTCGGAAGCCCTTTTCTTATTCCCCGGTCAGCAGTTTTACCAACTGAACCTTGCCTGAAGCGATACGCTGCGGTTGGTGGAACTGCCACCGCCGAAACCGCCAAACCCGCCGAATCCGCCCTGGGTTCTGGTATATTCACCAAACCTGGTCGAAGCAAGATTGCCCACCGGTGAGGCAAAGTTTACCGTGTTAAACAGATTGTTAAAGTTAACACTGACGTTGAGGTTGTAAGGGCTGCGTCCGCCAAATCCGCCAAAACCACCGCCGCCGCGAGGTCCGCCGCCGCCCGGACCGCGTCCGCCGACTCCGCCCCAGCCGCCGCCTCCGGCACCGCCTTGTCCACCGCCCGGTTCAGCACGTTTGCCGAATCCGAAATTCTTGGAAACACCCAAGTTGACGCTGAAGAATTTTGGCCCGTCAGCGAAATTTCTCGGAACTATCGCGTTCGGATCAAAACCGGACACGTCACAAAATGAATGCGTCAGGCCAAGTTCGGTGCATCTTGCGGCAACTTCGCCGAATGTCGGACGCTCATTGTTTATGCCGTCCCTGTTCGTGTCCTGACCGCGGATCAGGTTGTAAGGCGAGCCGGAATTGGCACTTATCATCGGCCGTATCGAAAAATCCCAGGGCAGCGTTATATTTCCGCCAAGATTGAAGGTATGCCTGATGTCGCCGCTTGAGCGTCCGTATTCGTCTGTCAGGTCGTACGAGTATGCCGGAAAGCTGCCCGTGCCGTCGGCATCGCTTTTGGTAAAGCCATAACCATAGTTGCCGAAGACCGTGAACCGGCGGGCAATGCTGGAACGCAGCGTCACCATCAGCCGATTCTGATTGTTGATGCCGGATGACTCGTATTGCGTGATCGGGCCGCTGTCAGGAAAAGGCCTTGGAGCGGTGTCGCAATCCACCTGATCGGGACATATCGGAGCATTTATGTTCCTTGCACGCAAAACGTGAAGTGTCCGCGAACCGATGTAAAAGACCGACATCGAGCTGTTGAACGGAAGCTGGCGTTCGACACCCGCTGTCCACTGATACATATACGGCGCCTGCAGGTCCGGTGCTACGACACGAACAGTGCTTGAGTATGGCAATAGCGCCAGCACCTCAGCTGCGGTCGGCACATTCGTCACGCCGTTGAGTGTAAATATCGGCTGCTGCAATATCTGAAGAGCTATCGGCTGCAGGAGCGGATCCGGCTCAAAGATACTGGCCGAAAGGCTCATCTGATTGACGCCGTTAAAGCGTTTTGCCTGCAATGTCTGGTTCTCGCCAAATCGGGAATAGAACACACCAACCCCGCCGCGAATGACGGTCTTGGGAGTTTTTCCCATAAGAGTTGCCGGAGCCAGGGCGAATGAGAAACGGGGAGCAAAGTTCAGCGAGTCGCTGATATTGGTCTGGTTCTCATATCGAAGCCCAAAGCTGAGCGTCAAAGCAGGGTTAACACGCCAGTCATCGGTTACAAAAAGGCCGAGTTCGGTCTGTGACACACTCTGCTCCGGCGATCCCGTGTTGATGCTGAACGATGTCGGGATAGCAAGGCCGAGAATCGCATCGCGGTACTGATCGATATTCGTGAAAGAAAAACTTCCGCCATAACCGTTTTCCGAACGGTCAGAAATAGTTACGCCGCGAAGCCTGACACCGAATTTCACCGCATGTTGAGAGGCATCGCCGAACGACGTTGTTGTGTAGTTCTGCAATTCCCATCGGTTTGAACGGTTAAAGCTGAGTCCCACCTGCGCTCCGCCGCCTGAAAATGCGGAACCAACATTGATGGACGGGATCGAGTTGTCGCCTTCCTGATCTCTTCGGTCAAAATCCAGGCTGAACCTCGTCTCGTTTATCGTCTTTGGGCTAAGGATCGAGGTCTCGGTAAAGCGGAATTCGTGGCCGACGTTCTTTGAATCCGAAGCACGCGAAAGCAATGTCAGATCGCCGACTCCCTGATTTTCGGCACTCCGGCTGGAGAAGTTGTAGCGGAACTGAAGAGTGTGATTCTGTCCGATCTGATAATCGAACCGTGGGCTGAGCGACCATCGCGTCGAGGGAACCTCAACATCCTCGGTATAGTTATATACGTTCAATGACGGATCAAGCAGCTGAGCGTTGATGATCCTGCTCGAATCCTCGTCGCTGTAGCTCATGTCAAAGAAGAAGGATGACTTGCCCTTCTGAACCGGCCCTGACAGATTACCCCTGAAACTGCGGGTCTGCGCAGGGGCCTTGTTGGCCGCGAACGGATTGCGTGAATCAAGCCGTGAGTCCCTCAGATTAACGGACACGCTTCCGCGGAGCGTGTCCGCGCCGGGACGTGTCAATATCTCGATGCGTCCAAATCCCAAACGGTCATATTCGGCCGAGAACGGATTTTGGTTAATGCGGATCTCACGGATGGCTTCCTTGGGAGGAAGGCGTCCGCCGGTGAATCCGTCGATATATATCTGGCCACCGTCCGGCCCTGCTCCGGCACCCGCCAGAGCCTGAAGGGCCGCTTCCAGTTCGTCCGGATCGTCCGGCAGAGCGTCGATCTCATCCTGTCTCAGAACGGTCGCGCTCAGATTATTGGCAGCATCGGTCGAAACCTCGTTGCCTGTATCTATATCGACCACTTCATCGACCGATTCCACGACCAGCAGCACCGAAAGTTCGGTCCTGCGGCTGGCGGTGACATCCACCTCGGTATTGTCGTAAAGAGCGAAATTGGATGCAAAAACAGTGACCTTATACCTCCCCGGTGTTAATCCTGTTACGCTGAATTCGCCCGTCCGGCTGGTTGTGGTCGTTCTTTCTTTGCCGCTTGCGTCTGTCACGGTTACGGTGGCTCCGGCCACCACGTCGCCGAGAGCGTCCTGTACCTGCCCGCTTATGCTTCCGTTCTGCTGGGCATGGATCGACAGCGGAGCAAACAGTGCCGCGATGCCGAGTAGGGTGATCAATCTGATTATCTTCATATGAATCCGCCTGTAAAAGTAGATATTCTTCCTCAATGTGTCGGCGCCGATGCTCTCACCGACGCTGTATTTACTGATATAAAACTTATAGATATTGTTTCTTTACGGAAAATCGAGCCCGTCAAATCCCGGTATGGTAAATCCGCCGCTCTGAGCCGTCCTTGTCCGTCGCGTTCCGCCCTCGGCCAATGCCGCCGCCTGAACGAACGGTTCGACTCCGGCAAGAAGCTTGATCGCCGTGAAGCGGGTCTGGTCGTCTCCCTTTGTGCTTGATACGGCTATCATGTCGCCTGGCTTCAGGTCATTTATGTTGATAGCGGGAAAACGCTCGAACATCTCGTCAACGCCGCCTGCTCCGCCCGGTCGCATCATCCGCTGGCCTTCGCCCGGCGCACCGCCCATCGGACGGCCCTGTCCGCCTGTCGGCTGGCCTCCAGCCGGTCTTCCCTGCTGTCCGCCCTGTCCCATCGGCCTTCCGCCGGCTCCGGGTAGTCCTCCGCCAAGGCCCATCATTCGGGTCATCATGTCCTCAGGCAGTTTTCTCAACGCCGACTGTCTGCCTATTACGACAACGACTTCGGGTTCGTCCTCTGCTCCTTCAAGCACAACCTCGCCGGCGGCGGCATCTATGGATTTTATGACGCCGACCACGGAGTGAAACGCTCCTGTCACGATCTCTTCCGCCGCAAACTCCGTTCCGTCGGCTGAGCGGTCGCCGAGTGCGCGGATCATGTCGCCGGGCTGGACACTGGCGATCGAACTTGCTTCCGCCTCGCTGTACTTATTGGAATCCTTTGCGTAGCGTTTAAATACGGCCTTGTCCTTGGGTGTAATGATGGTCGTTGTCGCCGCTCCGGTCAGGCCGCGAGTTTCCATCGTTATCTTTCCTGCGGCATGATCGACTTCCTTGACACGGCCTGATGTTCCTCTGGTTGCCCATTTGCGGGCCTCTTCTTCACGCCGTTTTGAGATGTCGCCCTGTGTCATCAGATAAACCGCACGGGCCGGAAGCCGTTTGCGGTCATTCGAAAAAACACCGGTCACAAGCAGCTTGTCGCCTTCACCGATGTCGGCAATGGCTGCATCGACAGCAGCGTCAAGTTTCGGATTCTCCGGCGGCACGCGTTTGAAGGTCGTTTTTTCTTCCAGTTCGACCGTTATGTCGCCGGCGTCCGTTTTAAGCTGTATCTCTTTTTCGGAAATTGAAATGACATCACCGGTCACAACTGACGGTTTGATCGTCGTCTGACCGAAGATGGAAACGCAAGCCAGAATGGCTATAAGAATTGTCCAGATTACTGATTGTGCCGACATTGTTATGAACCTGCTAAAATTAAGTGCTTCTGTATCAAAATTACTCAGGAAAATTGGGATGTTCGTCCCCTTTAAGTGTAGTAAGACGCGCCAGACACTTAAGTAGTTCGATTATTATTGTAAAGATTTGTAAAATATCGACTTATGCTCAGTCCTGACGCCGCCAGGCGTTGGTAGGCCGGACGGTCGCGACCAGGCCGCAGCCCGCCGCAAACAAGGCAAAAACCGCAAAGGTCCACGCATAAGGAATGGAAAGCACGAGCGTCCAGGCGAGGACGCCTAAAAAGATCGTTGCCGCCTCGGGCATTTTGCGTTCCGCAAGTGCCTGTTTTATCAACCATTTACCAAGACTGACCTGGAGGACGATCCGGCCAAAGCCGTATGCAAGCATCAGAAGAAGGAACGCCATCAGGCTGAGAATGGCCCCAAGATGATCGGGCAGGGCCTGAAGGAACACGATGGCAAGCGCCAAAACGGCGATCAAAACCCCGGAACCGACCGCCAATACCTTTAACGGAGACGTTCGCAGACGTGTGATGGAGCGGCTGACCGCTCCCGGAGCGATCGTGACAAACAGAAGTGTGACGACGAACCAGAAAAGGGCCGAAAAAACACGCTGGATAAAAAATGACGCGGTAAAACGCGGTGCAAGAATGGTGGAAGGCTCCGCCGCCATTTCGCGAAATTCCTCTTCGAACATCCCGAAAACGACCGTTTCGGCATCAGGGCCGCGTTTTGGGGCCACCGTTTCGGGGCGATAGGCTCCGCCGATGATTATAATGGCACCGGCTATCTCGCTGCCTTCCTTTTGTATCACGGCACCGCCAAGAACAGCCACATCACCGCTTACCGTCCCTTCGACGATGACATCGCCGCCCCATGAGAACACGTCCTTGACCCTTTTTCGTACGATCACCGTTTTGCCGAACGCTATCACGTTCATTTCCGGCGCGTCCTCGACAACAAGGGTCTTGTTGTCCGGTTCGGCGAGTTGAGCACTCTGGGCCTGGACGGAATTCACCAAAAACAAGCAGGAGAAAATAAGCGCGAGCACACAAATATTTTGCGAACGTGATCGAAAAAAATGAGGAGAACGGGTCATTTTCCGAATTCACCTGCCTGAACAGTTCGGAATAACCGGCGGCCAAGATAATAAAAGATCGGAGCGAGGCCAATGACAATAGCCCATACGCCGGCGCTGAGCGGGATCGAGGATGTCGTCGATCTGACAATGACGGTCAGGCTGAGAGCCATGCCAAAAACAAATTGAACGATCACATGAGATACGGCAATGACAGGACGGACGACCGATCCCAGGCCATATTCGGCAGAACCGCTTGCGGCGGCGGCAAAAGCGGCCGCGGCCAGTACCGCAAGACATATTGCGGAAGCGGCAAGCAATTCCCTGCGGCTGCGAACGCCTGTGACCTGGCTTTCAGCGGCCCTTACGACCTTTGCCGTGAAATCGGCGGGCGGTTCAATGACAGGGCCGTCCTCCAGCGATGTTCCGATGGCCTGAAACAGCATCCGCTGAAGCCTGGCCTCGTCAGAGCATATACGGCATTCGGCGATATGCAGCCGGGCGGCCTCGGCTTCGGCTTCGCCAAGCCCGTCATCGACAAGCAAAGCAATATCCAGCCGCGAAAGCCGCGGACATTCTTCCTGTTCATCAACCATGTGCGGATGGGATTGCACGAAAAACCAATCGACGTATCAAAACCCGTCAAACTCCGGTTATGCCGCGTTCGACAAGGATGTCCCGCATCATCTCCCGGGCACGGAACAACCTGTTCTTAACGGTGCCGAGCGGCAGCCCGGTCACTTCGGCGATCTCGTCATAACTGAGGTCTTGTGAATGCCGCAAGAGAATAAGGTTTCTGTAAGGCACCGGAAGACATCTTATGACCGACTCGATCTCAGTCCGCCATTCATTCTGTTCCCTTTCCTTTTCAGGCGAGGGCAGCGGGCTTTCGATCTGAAGTTCATACGCGCCGTCTGCGTTTTCGGTTTCAATACTTTGGAGGGTAACTGAATGCCGCCGAATGTGGTCGATGGCGGCGTTATGTGCTATGCGGTAAAGCCAGGTCGTGAATTTGTATTCGGAACTGTATTTATCCAGCGAATTATAGACCTTTATAAAGACCTCTTGCGTTACGTCCAGCGACGAATCGTAATCGCCAAGTATGCGGAAGACATACGCTATGATCGGACGCTGATATTTCTGCACCAACGCCTCAAAACTGGCCTCAGAGCCGGACAGAGCTTCCGCAACAAGCCGTGTATCGGCTGCTGCCAGATTATCCAATAAAATGTCAGCGGTGTTGGACATAAACAACAAAAGATATTTGCTATCTTGCTGGAAAGTCAGGTAAAAAGCAAGAGGTTTTCCCTGAACCCAAAACTCCAGACTCTAAACTCCAGACTCAAGACTGTTCCTTGCCGCCTGAATGCCTATGATCGTTTTTGCATCCTCGATCTCGCCTTTATTTATCATTTCCAGCAGCGTATCGAACGGATGCCTTTCGACGGTCAGTATCTCGTCGTCCTCAAGCTTTTGGCCGACCTCGGTCAGGCCCGTTGCCATAAAAACGTGCATCTTTTCAGTAAGGAAACCGGGCGAAACATAAAACGCCGCCAGCTTTTGCACGCGAGACGCACGCACACCGATCTCTTCTTCAAGTTCGCGAACGGCACCGATCATCGGGTCTTCACCTTCTTCAAGCGTGCCTGCGGGTATCTCGATCAGATACTTCCCCGCAGCGTGACGATACTGCCGCACGACCGCGACCGTTCCGTCACCAAAAACGGGCACGACCACACAGCTGCCGCGATGCACCACGACCTCGCGGCTGTATTCCACATCGCCCTCGCGGACACTGTCTTTGCGGATGTCAAAGACACGGCCCTTGTAAATTGTTTCTTGTGATAAACGTTCGGGAACAGACACCAAAAGACCTTCCTACTGAACCAGAATTATATCTTCCGTCCTATAGACTATCTCACCGGCAGAGTTTAACGGAAGCCGCCCAAATGGTTTCAATCGGTCACGGAGTTTTTCAAGAACGTCATCGGCATCCTTGTATTTCTTTAAGGAAAGTCGATACTCGACCTTGAACGTGACATTACCCAGCCCCAAATCTTTTATCGACAATTCTTTAGCTTGAGGACTCGTTGTTCCGTCACATTCTCCTTTCGGCTTTTCTTGTTCCTCTATAGAATTTTTATCAGCCGCTATCTCATCAAAAACTACGAATATTTCGTCTCGAAATTCGTAATATCGTCCGGCTCCGATGACATGGATATTTTTTCCATTCGGCTCAATAGTTTTTTGTAAAACGGTGATCGAGTCGTTCGCCCATCGTTTTCGCATCTCCTGCTCTTCATTATCGGAATCAAAGATAGATTTGCCATTCACGTCCTTCAGCTCAAAAAATGTTCTTGCTGACCCTTTTTGGGTAAATCGAGCGGAGCTAAAATCCCCTGTCAGATCAAACAACCTCGCCTCGAACAAAAAGTAAGGAGTTAGGAAAAGAATAGCTTCGTCAGAATCATTTCTGATCTGAAAGTAAACTCCAATAGCCGCTGTCGGGGTTCCTTCGATGCATCGTTCAGAGATCGAAGTCACGGTTCCCGTCATCACAAGTCCATCATCTATATTTGCGCGTGTTTCAGCCTGCCAACCAATCGTCAGGATCAGCGCCGCGATAAGTTTTAAACGGATCGTTTTCATCAGCAGCCAACGTTATAAAAATCAGCGACGTGCTTCACGAGCTTGCCATCTTCAGCCTGTGAAGAAAGGAACAGGACATGGTCTTGTACATTGTAGTGGTGGGTCAGATCCATATAAAGATCAATCTTGCCGTCAAGGTCAAGATCACCGGCCCAGAGCAATGTCCAGTAGCAGTCATTGCAGCCATCTTTCAGATATCGCAATATTTGTCTGGTTCCGTTGGCTTCAAGCACAAGCTTTGAGCCTTTTCCCGGATATTCTTCGTCGGTCGGATTTTCAACAAATAGAGAGTATGTAATGTCGTTAAATTCAAAGTTTCTGGCAGTAGGTTTAAGGGTTGGATCAAATTCTGTATCTTCATCAACAACGTTTTCAAAAACAGTAGGAATTACAGCCTCACGAAACGGAAATACATCCCTGACAAGAAAAACAGACCCTTTTTTGTCTGAGGTTGAAACTTCAATGTCATGGAGATCAGGCTCTTTTATGTACTCGACTTTTAGCTTCGTAGGCCGAAGGACATATTTTTCACCGTCCTTGAACAGTCCGAACCACTTTTCACCGCTTTTATTCAGGAAAAATTCCGAGTGAAAAGAGCTTTCCCATAATAATTTTACCTGCGATCTCTTCTTGGCAATTTTAAATCTATCCGGATCATACTCGGCGACGATCTGCTCATCACTTGACGCTTGAGTAATAGGTTGCGTTTCACGCGGTGCTGCTGTGTATTCAGGTTGGATCTCTTGTTTGATGTTTGAATTGATTTTTAATACAGTCTGAAATTCAGGCACAAACATATAACCGATCGCAAATGCGGCGATGAGTGTTAGAAAGCTAAGTATTATCCTCTTCATATAAGTACAACGCTGTGCGCCCAATAACTCTTAGCAACTCAACAACCTGATCCTGTCAGGAAATTTGCGGCTTGCTTGACCAATTTGTCGCCGTCCGCCTGGGAAGACAATAATAGCACGGCGTTGTGAAGTACATCATTCTCCCAGAGCGATAGGAAAAGGTCGGGATTGTTATCGCTGTCAAGGTCGCCCACCCAATAAAGATTTCCAAGAGATCCATTGTCGTATCCTGTAACGTGAAGCACCTGGGCCTTTTCGGAGGAACCAAAAACGAGAGCCAGAATATCACCGCCGGAAGCCGCTTTGGCATTTATCACTTTGAGTTCATATTGCAGGCCATTCATTTCAAATTTCTTTGAAAAACCGTTGTTAAATGCCAGCATCAGCATCGCCGCATCGCCCTTTCCTGCCTTTTCTTCTTTCAGGGCCTCAGGCCACATCGGGCCTCTGAGAACGCCGTTTATTATTCCCGAGTTAAAGCTGCCGCCTTTTATCAGGAAAACAGGGTCGTTTTCACCGCCAACGCTTACATTTTTTCTCAAACCGCTGCCGCCCTCATACTCGTTCCTCATGTCAATTCTGACGGTTTTAACATTCAATTTGGTTTTTCTGAGATCGAAGCCGCCATTTTCCTGAAAAAGGCCAAGCCAGGTTTCGCCATTCTTTGCCTTGATGTCGTCAGGTTGAAGATAACTTCCGGTTTGGAGGAGTTTTATTTTTGAGGAAAACTGTTCATCTGCCTTCAAAAACTGATCGGCGTCGATAACCTGAAATTCTTCGTCGTTTATGATCGAATCGTCAGCAGTAGGATAGCAGGAAAACGATGTGACCTCTTCTTCATGGGTTTTCAACGGATCCCCGACTGAATCAAAAGGCACAACTATAAAAACCAACGCCGCTAAAGAACCGGCGACAAATGCCGCAACGCCTATACATAACCCGATGAAAGAAGTTCTCATTTTCATAACCCCTTTGCAGTTTAGCCTTTTGATGCCGCCTCGGTGAAAAAGGTTTCGGCACGGGCGGAAAGTTCTTTTGAGATCTTTACCCGAAAAGGGCGTTTTGCCATAAAGCCGGGCAGTTCGGTCACGTCAGAGCCGAGGGCTTTTAGTTCTTTGACAATTATCTCATCGGAAAGTTCCCCAATGTTGAATTTTTTTGCCGCTCTATGAAACGCTCCGTGCAGACGGTCAAGGGCAAGCTCGCGGCCGGCAAGTGCGTGTCCGCGTGACTGAAACTCGCCGAGGGCATAGAGCAGAACTGTTTCCGGTTCTACAACGTCCTCATTCTGTTCATAAAGTGTCGGCTGGTCCATTGTCGGTTCGCTTCTATCCGGGAAGATATTAGCATCAAACATTTGAGTTTACATTGTGGATAACCACAGCGAAAGATGTTAGAAATCTCGTAATTGATGTAAAATCGAACCTGTTTCCAGGCAGTTCGGCTTTTTGGCCGAGGGTAAGCACCTGATCTGACTGTTTACAAAAGTAAGCGATGAAAAAATACCGGATAGGTTTAGGCGTCAGCGGCGGCATTGCGGCGTATAAGGCAATTGAGGTCATGCGGCTGCTGCAAAAGGCGGGCTGCGAGGTCTCGGTGGCAATGACGCACCATGCGACCGAGTTCATAAAACCGCTGACCTTTCGCGCCCTGACCGATCAGCACGTGATAGTTGACGATTACGACCCGGCAAATCCCGACCCGATCGCTCATATAAATTTTTCGCAAAATATCGACCTGCTGTTGATAGTTCCGGCAACAGCGAATATCATCGCCAAATTTGCCAACGGCATCGCCGACGATTTTCTGACATCGACATATCTTGCCTCGACTGCTCCGGTACTGATCGCTCCGGCGATGAACACGACGATGTGGGAACAGCCCGCAACTCAGCGAAACATCGCCCTGCTTAAAAATGACGGCGTCCGATTTGTGGAACCTGTCGCCGGTGAACTAGCCTGCAAGACGGTCGGGACCGGAAAGCTTGAGGACGTCGAAAATATTGTCAGGCAAGCGCTTTCGCTATTGAAGACAACAGACAACAGACAACAGACAACAGACAGGAGACAAGAGACGAGAGACAAAAAGCAGGGGACATCGCCCTCCGAGTCTCCAGTCTCCAGTCTCCAGTCTCATGACTCCGATCTGCTCGGCGAGCATATCCTGATAACCGTCGGCGGGACGCGCGAGGCGATAGATCCGGTGCGTTTTATTTCCAATCATTCGTCGGGCAAGATGGGTTTTGCCGTTGCCGAGGCCGCCGCTGCTCGCGGAGCGGACGTTACGGTGGTGGCGGGCGTTACATCGGTGGAACCGCCGGAAAACGTAAAGGTTGTCAGAGGCATCTCGGCGAAAGAAATGCACGAAGCCGTGATGAAGGAATTGCCGAATGCGACCGTTTTCATCGGCTCTGCGGCGGTCGCCGACTATCGCCCTGCGGAGGCGGTCGCCGGTAAAATAAAGAAAGACGGCAAGGAAACGATGTCGCTCGAACTGGTGAAAACACCTGACATTCTGGCTGATGTCTCAAAAAACCGGACAAACGGCCTTTTGGTGGTCGGATTCGCGGCAGAAACAAGTGATGTTATAGAATACGCCCGTTCAAAAATGGAGAAAAAGGGCCTGGATATGGTCGTCGCCAATGACATCACAAAGGACGGGGCCGGTTTCAACACGGACACAAACGTCGCCACGATCATCACAAAAAATGGCTCCGAAACCGACCTCCCCAAAATGCCAAAACGGGAAATGGCCGACCGCATTTTGGATGAGATCGCGGAACTGCGAACATAGACTTGGCTGGTTAGTCAATCAAGCTCGACAATCGTAAGCGACAGTTCGGTCGGCCTGCTTTCGGACAAAGTAACTCTCTCCGCTCCCCGCTGAACCTTTTCCAACCACTCTTTGTCGATAATTCGGTTACTTCTGCTAGTCGGAAAGGTAATATAGTATTCGCCCGCTGCCGCCTTAATTTCAAAGCTGCCATTCAGATCGGTCGTGGCGGCGTAGTAGAAAACCAAGCCATCTTGTTTGGAACGATCAACCGGAACGAGTTGTATCGTGGCTTTTACGGCAGGATTCTTTTTGGCGTCAAACACCTTCCCTCGAAGCAGCGAGTGCTTACTGGTTAAAGACACACGGACATTTTCGATCTTGTCAGATGGTTTTATTGTCAGCTTCTGGTTCGTATAGTCTTTTGTACCGATAAAAATACTTTGAACGATCTGATCGCCTTCTGAAGAAATTCCAAACAGATACTCTCCTTCCGATATTCCTTCCAACGCAAAATCCAGGTTTGCTGCCTGCCCTGCTGTAAGTACATTAGCCGGGTCCAACCGGATGGTAGTGGAAAACAGATCTTTCGTGTCGAGATCAACTATCCAGACGTGTACAAATCGAGGAGGCACGGCAACCGTATCCATTCGGACAATACCACGCACGCTTGCTGATAGTGGCAGTTCGATGGAAATGTCTTGTACGTATTGTGACTCCAGATCGACAGTCCTGGTTGTTCTCGCATAAGGAGCATCTTTGCAGACAAATGAAGGACATAACGAAACCTGCAATCGATATTTTCCCGGAGGAAGATCTTTGAATAAAAATGCCCCATCGTCGCCGGTAGTGATCTGGTTCCAGGCATTCCCATCAAAGAAGCTGGCATCCGAATCCAAATCCACAATGCGCTCAAACTGTACCAGAGCTTGTTTCCTGGGTTTTCCGGTATCGCTTTCCAATACGATCCCGGACAATGTACGCAGATCGTTGGCTGGTATTTCGATCTCAATGCCGTCGATTGACGAACCCCATCCGACCTCAACCTCTTCTGCTTCAGAAAGATCTCGAACATTTGGGTAAAACGTCTTTAATTCAGAACCTCGGGATAACCTATAAATATTTTCCCTAGATGAAGCCGCGTGCGCAGCAAACTCCGTTACTGAGAGAAAATATTTCCCCGGCAGAAGGTCGGTAAATCTAAAATAACCCCGATCATCCGAACTCAGCTTCTTGACACTAACGACATTATCTTCACCGATCTCTGTTGATCGTCGAAAAAGGTCGATATGGACGCTGACGACAGGCGTCCGATCAGCATACCGAACATAACCCGCGATCGAAGCCCCGCGTTTAACCGGAACCGAGATCGCTATTTCATTGAGACCGTCCACTTCAACGATTGTGAAAAGCTCGTCCAACCTGGCCTTTGACAGACCGCGATGGCCACCAAAATAGCTGTTGACGCTTTGGGGGCTGAGTACATTTGGAACATTGACCGCAACAAAATATTTGCCGGCCTTAACCTCTCTGATCTCAAATGTCCCGTCATCTCCGGTTACAAACCAATTCTCCGGTGCAAGGTCGTTTCCGATGGACATATTGGGATCTTTGGGGAAATTATTGTCATCAATGCGAATAAGCCCCGTTAGTCCTCTCCGAATAGGCATTCCGCTGTCTTCATAGTATGCCCGTCCACGCACTACGGACTTTGACGGAGGCGAGGGATCAGGTTGAGGGTCTTTGGGAATTTCCTGAGCTACGGAAGCCCAAGTGAGGAATAGAAGAAAGATTGTGATTGGGAATCCGCGTCCGCCCATAGTTGTTTGTCCTCAATGCCCGTTGAATTATAGACCAGGACTTGAATATGGCAAAGTATAATTTTAATACGTTTATTTCTCGCGAAGCTGGCAATTTCCGCTTTTACCCTCGCTGCCTTTAAATGAGATAGTGTCTAAAAAGTTTTGCAAAAATTCCCAAAGTCGAGTTAAATCGACCTTAGCCAGATGACACATTTCATTGACAGCAAAGTTCTTTTCGCCGATGTGCGCGAACAGGTTCGGTATATGCGGGAGCTTGGTCTCGACGCGTTGGCGGCCGATCTGCCTGTGGTCGGTGAAGCCGTCGCGCGACAGCCTGAGCGTTCCTCAACGGGCAGTCAGCCGGTCGAGCGGGCCGCTCCGCCGCCGGAATTAAAAGCACAGCGGTTTTCACCCGATCCCGAAAGACGAAAACCGGGCGAAAGAATTGCCGCTTTGCCGTCGCTGGCAAAAAGACAACGTCCGCAGCCCGAAAAACAAGAAAAAGATAAGGAAAACACAGTATCAATGATGGCCGCTTCTGAACCCGCCGAAACAGAAAAGAAAGATTCGGCACTTATCGACATTTCTTCCGTTTTACCCGAAAGCACCGACACAATGGAAAGCATCCGGGCTGAGATCGGCGACTGCACGCGTTGTCCGCTGCACGCTCAGGGGCGGAAGCAGATCGTTCATACGACCGGCAATTTCAACGCCGACCTGATGTTCATCGGCGAGGCTCCGGGCGCCGATGAGGACGAACAAGGGGTTCCATTCGTCGGGCGCGCCGGTCAGCTCCTTACAAAGATAATCGAAAGCATCGGGATGGCCCGCGAAGAGGTCTGCATCGGCAACATCAACCGCTGCCGTCCGCCCGGCAACCGTAAGCCGGAACCCGAAGAGACCGCCGCTTGCCGCCCGTTCATTTTGCGCGAGATCGCCGTCGTAAAACCAAAAGTGATCGTCGTGCTTGGAGCAACAGCCGCGCACAATCTTTTACAGATAAAAACACCCATCTCGCATCTGCGAGGCAATTTTCATGACTATTTCGGCGTCAAAGTAATGCCGACATTTCATCCCGCCTACCTACTTCGCGACCCGCATAAAAAACGCGAGGTCTGGGAAGATATGAAAAAAGTACGAGATTATTTGAACAAAGCAAACTGACCTCAGCGACACAAAAGACACAAGGCTAATTTTTAGTGCATTTTAGGTCTTTTTGGGAAAACATTATGAAACACATACTATCTTTTGTCCTTATCGTCTCTTTTGTCGTTTCCGGACTGGCTCAAAAAGGCGGTTTCGTTGAAATGAAGCAGCTTCAGGGGCCGCAGAATCCGAGGCTTGGGTTCATCATCCACGGCGGTGCGGGCGTTATCAGAAAAGGTTCGCTTTCGCCGGAACGTGAAAAGGAATACCGCGACAAGCTGGAAGAAGCCGTTCTGGCGGGCTACAAGGCGTTGCAGGCAGGAAAATCCAGCCTCGATGCTGTTGAGATCGCAATAAAGATCCTCGAAGATTCGCCGCTATTTAACGCGGGCAAAGGAGCGGTCTTTACCAACGACGGTAAGAATGAACTGGACGCTTCGATAATGGACGGAAAGACGCAGGCCGCGGGAGCCGTCGCCGGTGTACACCGCGTAAAAAATCCGATAACGCTGGCGCGTGCCGTTATGGAAAAGTCCGAACACGTGATGATGATAGGCGAAGGCGCCGAAAAATTTGCTGCCGAGCAAAAGATCGAACTTGTCGATCCGAAATATTTCTTCACACAGCCGCGTTGGGATGCTCTCCAACGGATACTGAAACAAGAGAAAGATGCGGAGGAGAAAAAGCGACAGGGAGACGCGGAGAAACAGGGACATTGGGAAGAAAGACAAGAGACAAGAGACAGGAGACAAGAGACAAATACTCTATCAGAGATACTTCATTCAGAAGAGCCTGAGAACAAATTTGGCACTGTCGGCGCGGTTGCTCTTGATAAAGAAGGCAACCTTGCGGCGGGAACCTCAACCGGCGGCATGACAAATAAGAAATTTGGCCGCGTCGGCGACGCTCCGATCATCGGCGCCGGAACCTACGCCAACAATAACACCTGCGCGGTTTCGGCAACGGGCTGGGGCGAATTTTTCATACGGCTTTCGGTAGCGCGTGACATCGCTTCTCTGATGGAATATCGAGCGTTGCCGATCCAGCAGTCCGCCGACCTCGTCATCAAACAAAAGCTCCAAAACCTCGGCGGAGACGGCGGCGTCATCGCTATGGACAAGTTCGGCAACATCGGCATCTCGTTCAATTCCGAAGGAATGTACCGTGCCTATATCAATGCCGAAGGAAAACCTGTTGTGGAAATATATAAAGACTAAAAGGGGAAAGGTGGAAAAGTGAAAGAGTGGAAAAGATCAAAGAGCGGTAAAGTTCGAATATGACCTATACGACCCATACGACCTATGTGTCCCATCTCACTTTATAAACTTCTATGTTAACGGCAGAGATCATCGCAGTCGGTTCCGAGCTTCTTACGCCGGAAAAGACCGATACTAACAGCCTTTGGCTGACGGAAAAGCTGAACGAGATCGGCATTGAGGTAATGCTCAAGACCATCGTCGGCGATGATGAACCGCGCCTTCTGGAAACGATAAAAGATGCGCTGAAACGTTCCGATGTTGTGATAACGACCGGCGGACTCGGCCCGACCGAGGACGATATCACGCGGCAGGTCTCGGCGAAAGCTGTCGGACGCGAACTTGTCTTTCACAAAGATCTCGAAGATGACATGCGGGAAAGATTTCGCCGAATGGGCCGTGAAATGCCGGAAATAAACCGTCGGCAGGCGTATGTCATCGAGGGGGCGGACGCGCTGCCCAATGCCAACGGATCCGCTCCGGGACTTATCTTTGAGCAGAACGAAAAGTTTTTGATCGTCCTGCCCGGGCCGCCGCGTGAACTGAAGCCGATGTTCGCCGATCAGGTCTTGCCACGGCTGAAAAACCTCGCAGGTGACTTTGTGGTCAGGCGTCGCATTATCGGCGTTTCCGGTATGGGCGAATCTGCAATAGACGAACTTGTTGCTCCTATTTACACACAATATAAAGATGTCCGCACCTCGGTACTTTTCAATAAAACTCAGGTCGAGATACATCTGTATCTAAAAGCCGAAAACGAAGGCGAAGCAGATGCGGTTCTCGAAGAAATGACCGCCAGGATGGCTGAGGCTCTCGGCATCGCGGTTTTCACGACAAATGGCGAAACAATGGAAGAGGTCGTCGGCCAAATGCTGATCGAGAGAAGCAGGACGGTCAGCACCGCCGAAAGCTGCACCGGCGGATTGGTCGGACGGCGTTTCACCGAGGTCGCAGGCTCGTCAGCCTACTATATGGAAGGGGCAATAACATATTCCAACGAGGCGAAGATGCGCAATCTGGGTGTTTCCGCTGAAACGCTCAAGACTCATGGCGCGGTGAGTTCACAGACGGCAGAAGAAATGGCGGCGGGCATAAGGGAACGTGCCGGAACGGATTACGGCATCTCCACAACAGGCATTGCCGGGCCTGGCGGCGGCTCCGACGAAAAGCCCGTCGGAACGGTCTATATCGGCTACGCTGATGAGAACGGAACACGCTCGATACGGCTGAATTTGCCCGGCGACCGATACCTTGTCCGCTGGCGGACGAGCCAGGCGGCGCTTGATTATCTTCGACGCCAAATGCTGAAACAGTAATGACGCTGATGAAAAAGAACGGCCTGTTACACGGTATTTACGAACACATCATCGGATTTGGCAGACTGATACCGGTCGCCCTGATATCTGCTTTCTTGCCAATGGCGGGCTTTGCGGTGCTGGCCGTTTTTGCTCTCCCAATGGGCGAATGGCTCAGGACAAACTGGGAGATCGGTTCCTTGTTGTTCGCGGCGGGCATCGTTATATTTTGCGGTCTTGCCATTTTGCCGCCCAATCTTGTCGGCGTCGTCAGCGGATGGTCATTCGGTTTTGGGTTGGGAACATCTGTCCTGATGGCCGGACTGATCGTGGCCGCTTTGGTCTCTTTCGCGGTGAACGCGCGGATCGCCGGAGACCGCCTGACCGAACGGTTTGAGCAGTATCCGAGATTCAATCTGGTGTACAAAGAACTTCTCAGGTCGCGCTTTTGGCATGTAATGCTGATCGTTACGCTCCTCAGGATGTCATTCTCACCATTTGCATTAACGAACTTTCTGCTTTCCTCGGCCAGAGTGTCGATAGGCTCATTCCTTATCGGAACAGCGGTAGGAATGTTTCCCCGGTCGGCGGGATTGGTCTTTTTGGGTTCGGGGCTTTCGGAACTTAGCGTCGAGGGCGGACGCGAGCCTGTTTCTCTGGTGATCGCGATGGCCGCGACCGTTATCTCGATCATAGCCATTGCTTATATAAGCAGAAGGGCGTTGGGGCGTATGACCGGAGAAAATACTCCGCCGACAGTTGTGTTATAAGTGCCTCAAGATCGCATCGGAAAGGAACTTTGTCACGCCTTAACCCGCTTTGAAAGAAAAACGGCTTGCATTTTTGGCGTTTAGCGACGAAAATTCTTTAAGCCGCCGCTTTCCGCACGGCCATATCTTAATTTTGGAACTTTACGGGCGAAGTCTCGTGTAAAAATGAGGCAGCACCTTTCGCGCCAGACCTTCTCCGGGAAGAATTGCTTATGAAAAACTCCATATATCGTATCTCATTGAGCCTGTTCGTGATGATCGCGTTGTTGTCCCCTGCCTCGGCGCTTGCCGCCGGTGAGGGCAAGAAAAACTTCAAACGCGGAGTGAAGCACGAGGCGGCTGAGGAATGGGACAAAGCCGTGGAGGCATTCCTCATCGCGGTCAACGATAATCCCAGAAATCCTGAATACCAGCTTCATTTGCGGCGGGCGCTTTTCAACGCCTCGCAGATGTACACCCGAAAGGGCAAAGCCGCCGCCGATGAAAAGGATTACGAAGGAGCATACATCGCGTTTCGCCGGGCTTATGCATACGACCCTGTCAACCAGCTTGCTAAATCCGAGATGGACAGGATGCTGCGGCTAAAACAGGAGGCGGAAGGCGGTGGGAACGGTACTCAGGCAGGCGATGTAAAGTTCGTACCGGCGGGTGACAATGTGGCCGCCGACGGGTTCAAAATACCGCAAAAGCTGGAAAAGCTCCGCGATGTGCCGTTCCCGAGCGGCGTCAATCTGGTCTTTATCATAAAGGAATTGGCAAAAGACCTTGATCTGAATGTGCTTTTCGATGCGGGAGCGGGCGCACGGCCGATGGATACCCGCAGTGTCAAAATAGAATTGCGAAATGTAACGGCCGCAAAGGCTCTGGATTACATCTTTCTTCAGGAAGGGCTTTTCTTTCAGCGTGTCGGCCCAAGGACGATCCTTGTCGCGGAAACGTCGCGGCGTATGTTGCTGCAGCAGTTGGTCCTTAAGACCTTCTTCCTGGCAAACGCCAGCCCGAAAGATATAAAAACGGTCATCCAGACCGCCATACCCGCACAGCAGGGCAGGGCTCAGACCATCGTTCTGGAAGACGCGGCAACGAACAGCGTCACGGTCCGTGATACGACCGAGAACGTCGAGCTGATCGGCAAACTTATCCAATCGCTCGATAAAGACCGCGCCGAGGTCGTGATGGACGTCGCCATTTATGAGGTTAACAAATCCGATCTGCTGCAATTTGGCAATCAGATCGGCACCGGCGGAGAGAACGGGACACTGCTCAATCTCGGCGGCGTCGGGCTTCCGTTCGGCAGACGCGGTTCGACCGAACCGATCACGAGCGGCATGGGATTTCCGAACATTGACATCGCAAGCATCGCCCTCGGGCTGCCGATAAGCACCTTTGCGGCCTTACAGTCAAAATCGAACACAAAACTCCTTGCGTCAACACAGATACACGCATTTAACACCGAGGAATCGACGGCCCGTATCGGCCAAAGAGTTCCGGTCAGGACAGCAAGTTATCAGACCGGAAACACGACCATCGGCGGCGTCGTTTCGGATGTCATCAACTATGAGCAGGTCGGCCTGACGCTGAAATTCACCCCGACCGTTTTCCCGAATCAGGATGTTCAGGTAAAGATGTCCATCGAATCAAAGGACGTTACCGGAGCGGCAACACTGACACCCGTTTTCATAGAACGCAGCATAGTGGGAACCGCCCGCATCCAGAACAACAGGACACTACTGCTGGCAAGCGCCGCCCAGGAGGTTGAGGCTCGCGGCCGAACGGGATTGCCTCTAATCGGCCTTATTCCTATCCTCGGACGCCTCTTTACCGCTCCGACCCGCGACAACCGCCAGGTCGATTTCGTCATCGCCATAACGCCGCGTGTTATCAGGGCTCCCGCGATCATGCCGGAGGACGAGATCGAACGCCCGACCGGAAGCGTTTCGACCCCGACGGGCGGTTCGCTTGAGGCAATGGTGATACAGGAAGAACGCGACGACTATCTCGCTTCGATACGGAGCCTGCCAAAGGATCCCAGCGTTCAGCTTCCTGATCAGCCTTCGACACCTGAATATGTCAGGACAGCCGTTCCGCCGCCGGCCTCGACCGCACCTGCCGAAGAGATCACGGCACAGCAGCCTGTAACCGCCTCGCCGCAGAACAAGCTGACCGAGGCCCTTGGGCTTCGGCCGATAGACACATCGGCGCGAACGCTGCAAATATCGGAAACATCGTTGAAGGCCGAACCGAACGGCATCGCCGCCGCATTGCCGTTTTCTGCCGGCACGCCTTCCGCACAGCTCTCTATCTATGAGGAAATGCCCGACCTGAAAACGGGCCAGCGGATAAAAGTTCCGGTGATGATAGATTCATCATCGCCGTTCAGCTCCGCCATTCTCGGCCTGTCGTTTGACGGCGCGCGTCTTGCGGTGCGTTCCGTTTCGCACGGCGACGTTTTCGGCCCGGCCTTGACCGGATCGGTCGCATCGCCTTTCGTTAACAGCGGCGGCAGGATGTTCGTCTCGCTGGCAATGCTCGGCGGATCGGCCGATGCGGGCAAAGGAACGCTTGCGATAATAGAATTTGAAGCACTCTCTGACGGCGTTCCCGTCATCCAATTTGAAAAGGATGTGTTGAACGTCCTGTCAGCCGACGGAAAAGGCTTTAGTGTCCGGTATTGATCGTTATGTTTGAGGCATGACAATGTTCGCGAAATGTAAAAAAGCATTCAGGCCCCGTCAGCACGGCTTCACTCTCTTTGAGATGATCGTCACGCTGACGGTGCTTTCCGTGCTTGTTCTCGGCACCGTTCCCATCGCTCAGCGGGCGATACAGCGGCAGCGTGAGATGCGGCTTCGCGAAACCCTCAGGATGGTACGGAACGCCATTGACGAATTTAAACGCGACACCATCGGGGCCTGCGCGCCCGGAGCGATAATGTCGGGCGATCCTTCCCGTGGCCCGGGAGCCAATGTTGCCCCGGACCCGCGCAGCCGCGTCGTCGTTGACGACTGCACGATATTTGACACCGAAAATCTGGACCGTTATCCGCCGTCGCTGGAAACTCTGGTCGAAGGCGTCCGCGTAAAACAGCGAGGGCAGAACATGCAGGGCGGCAGCGGCATCAGGGAAGGTACACGGCAGGCGACCGAGATAAATTCGACCGAAGAGGTCACAAAAGTATATTTGCGGGAGATGCCCGTTGACCCGATGACCGGCAAATCCGATTGGCGGCTGCGTTCGTCTTATCAGGCGGGTGACGACGCGTCATGGGACAACATAAACGTCTTTGATATCAGGTCGGCGTCTGACGCCGAGGCGATGAACGGACAGAAATACAGCGAATGGTGAGGCCGTTCGACGATATTGTAATGAACATCTTGAAAGCATTTTCACACCTGAAAAAGAACAGGCCGGCCACCGCCGCCAGACGCGGCAACGCGGGCTTTTCTCTGTTGGAATTGCTGATCGCGATGTTCATTATGATCATTCTGTTGTCGATCGCCCTGCCGACCTATCAGCGAAATGTTCAGCACGCTCGAGAGACCGTTCTGAAGGAAAACCTCTGGCAGATGCGTCGGGCCATCGACCAGTTCTCCGCCGACAAGGGACGGCTGCCGGCCTCTTTGCAGGAGGTTGTCGATGCAAAATATCTGCGCGATATGCCCATCGACCCTGTAACGGAAAAGGCGGAATGGGAAGAGATCTACGGCGAGGATTCGATGTCGCCCGACGGCGAACAGGGCCTGAAGGACGTAAAGAGCCTGTCCGGAGGACAGGACGGCGAAGGGCGGTCGTATTCTGAGTACTAGGTTCTGCTGACATTTGTGGAACTGTCGGCTTTTAAATTGCCCCCAGCTTCAGCCGGGGGTTGGACCTGCAAAAAAATGCAGGCTTTAGCCGAATCTCTGACCGATGATTTGCCTTGGTCTTTAGCCAAAAGAGCTGAAGCCATAAGGATTTAAAATTTCCCATATTCGGCTAAAGCCTCTGTTTTCACCATTTCAAACCACTAGCTAAAGCTAGTGGCAATTGATAAGGCCAAATATCAACATGCTCTGATCGTTGTGAGGTTTAAGTTTTAATAATGTTGGACTTTCTGACACAGCCAAAATTTCCGCAAACGGCCCTCGGCATTGAAAAGGACCGGCTGACGGCCATCTCACTTTCACGCGAGGGACGCGGAGCTTTCGGTGTTCGCAACGGCGCGGTGATCGAATTGCCGCCCGGCCTGCTCAACCCCAGCTTTACCGAGATCAATATCCATTCGCCGGAGCGTTTTCGCGCTTTGATCGAAGAGGTGATGACCGCCGCCGGACTTTTGGGACAGCGCTCGTGGTCGGTTTCCCTGCCGAGCAATTCGGCGCGGTCGGCCATCATCACGCTTGATGAAACGGCCCTGCAAAAAGGCGATAGCGAAGAGATACTGGACTGGAAAGCCGAACAGACATTTGGCCTGTCCGCCGACCGTTTGCGGATAACACGCGAAAAGATAACGTCCGAAAGCGGAAAGGCTCGCTATTTTGCGACGGCTGTGCAGTTGTCAGTCATCGAAGAGTTTGAACTTGTTTTCGAATCAATGGGCATTAAGGCAGGGCTGATACTTCCGCGAGCCATCTGCGAATCGAACTGGCTGGTATCGACGGCGTCCTACGGTGATTCATTATTGATAAGCTCGCATGATGAAGGCTTTACGGCGGTCGTTCTTCGCGGCTCCGAACCGAGCGTCGTCCGAACGGTCACGTGTTCGCCCGGCGAACGTGATGACGAGATCTATCGCCTTTTGATGTTCTATCAGGACAGATTTGTCCAGAACGCCGGTGAAATGCAGCTTGAACGCGTCCTTGCCGTGGGCGAGCTCGCCCCCGAGAGGCTCCGGCAGATATCAAAGGAAGCCCTCGGACACGAAATAAACGTCATGGAACCGCGCGACATCGGCTTTACGCCGCCCGGCGGCCTGAGCTTTGCCGATCTGGCAGCGCCTGCCGGACTTGCCGTTTTTGGAATGTGACAGGTCTCCTCCTTTTTCCGGCCAAAGAGGGCGCTTGCCGCCGTGTCGGCACGCCCCGATCACCCAAATTAGATAATCTCCCGACAGAACTTGACCTCTGCAGGCATTTTCGATAGTCTATCAGTTCGCTTTTTTGCGAAAATACCTATTAGTGTAGGCAGATATGAGTACTTATTTTCCAAGCGGAAAGGACCTGGCAGACAACCGCAAATGGTTTGTCGTTGACGCCAAGGACAAAACAGTCGGCCGCCTTGCGACCGAAGTTGCGCGAATTCTTTCCGGCAAGAACAATCCGGCTTGGACCCCGTTCCTGGACATGGGCGATCACGTTGTTGTGATAAATGCCCGCCACGCAAACTTTAAGGGTTCCAAGGTTGACCAGAAGGTCTATCGCCACCACACGCTTTATCCCGGCGGACTTCGTGAAATATCTCTGAAGGATATGTACGAAAAGCACCCTGAACGCATCATCGAACTTGCGGTAAAGGGAATGCTGCCAAAGACCAAGCTGGGCAAGGCGATGGCAAAGAAATTAAAGGTTTACGCGGACAGCGACCATCGCCACACCGCGCAAAAACCGGAGACAATAGAATTGTAGGCTGGTGGCAGTAAGCGGTTGGCAGTCAGTATTCGACAGCCAACGGCCAACTGCAAACCGCTGACTGAACAAGTATGGCAGACATTCAATATTACGGCACAGGCCGAAGAAAGACCTCAACAGCACGTGTTTATCTGCGTCCCGGTTCGGGTGCGATCAAGGTCAACAAGCGCGAATTTGTGGAATATTTCCCCAACGAAGCGTTGCAGATGATCATTCGCCAGCCGCTGAGCCTGACGGATACGCTGGGCAAATTTGACATCCTCGTCACGGTTGACGGCGGCGGAACCGCCGGACAGGCGGGAGCGGTTCGCCACGGCATTACTCGTGCTCTTATGGAATTTAACGCCGATCTGAGGCCGACGCTTAAAAAAGCAGGCCTGGTGACGCGTGACCCGCGTCAGAAAGAACGCAAGAAATACGGACAAAAGGGAGCGCGCAAGCGATTCCAGTTCAGCAAACGTTAAACGCGATCTTTGACCTTTGATCTTCGATCTTTGTTCGTTCAAAGCTCAAGGATCTAAGGTCAAAGGTCAAAAACCATTGGTCGAGCGAATTGGTTGGAAGACCGCTTGATCGAGTACACAAACCAAGGAGATATAAAGTTTTGGCTACAGTTACAATGAAAGAACTCCTCGAAGCCGGAGTTCATTTTGGTCACCAGGTCCGGCGTTGGAACCCGAAGATGAAGGAATATATCTTTGGCGAACGCAACGGCATCTACATCATCGACCTCCAGAAAACGCAGAAGCTTTTCAGGGATGCTCTGGCATACGTCCAGGAATCGCTGACCGAAAGACCCAATCAAAAGGTTCTCTTTGTCGGCACCAAGCGTCAGGCGCAGGATGCGATAAGAGAAGAGGCGGAACGCTGCGGGCAGTATTATGTGAATAACCGCTGGCTCGGCGGACTTTTGACAAACTATCAGACGGTTCAAAAGTCGATCAAAAAGCTCAAGGACATTGAGGCAATGCGTGAGGACGGCCGTTTTGAAATGCTCACGAAAAAAGAGCGTCTCAAACTTGACCGCGAACACGAAGGCCTGATGAAGAACCTGGCCGGCATCAAGGACATGGGCGGCACGCCCGACATGCTCTTTATCATAGACGTCCGCAAAGAGGACATCGCGGTAAAGGAAGCGAACCGTTTGGGTATTCCGATCGTGGCCGTCGTGGACACGAACTGCTCGCCGGAGGGCATAGACCAGGTAATTCCGGGAAATGATGATGCGCTGCGGGCGATACGCCTTTTCGCCTCCAGAGTGGCCGACGCCATCCTCGAAGGCCGTCAGGTCGGCACCGAAGGCGTGGGGATCCCGGCAGCTACGGAAGACGCAGGTGAAGAAAAAGAAGAGCAGAAGGAAGATCAGATAGACATTTCGGCAACGCTTGCAAAAGCGGGCATCACCGACCCTGACGAAGGAGAGGATGATGTTGAGGCCGAGGAAGAGGCGGAAACCCTCGAGGCTGATGCAGAAGCGGAAAATAATTCAGAGGCCGCCGAGGCTGAAAACGCCCCGGACGGCACCACGGAAGAAAGTAGCGAAGCGACGGCAAGCTAGGATCAATTAATATTCGTTCTCGAAGCGTGGCTTTTTTCCTGTAACAGGTGAAATCGGCTACGCTTTTTTATGACCAATAGGATATAAGCAATATTTTTGGAGCAAGTTATGGCAGATATTACAGCAAGCGCGGTAAAATCCCTGCGTGAAAAAACAGGTGCGGGAATGGTCGATTGCAAGAACGCCCTTGTCGAGGCAAATGGCGACGAGGCGGCGGCTATCGAGATACTCCGCAAAAAAGGAATGGCAACGGCCGGTAAAAAGGCCGGCCGCGTAACGGCGGAAGGCGCCGTCGGCTCTTACATCCACATGGGTGGAAAGGTCGGCGTCATGGTAGAAATAAATTGCGAAAGCGATTTTGTGTCACGCGGCGACGAGTTTCAGCAGTTGGTAAAGGATGTGGCAATGCACATCGCCGCTGCCGACCCGCGTTATCTTACCCGTGAGGACGTTCCGGCGGATGACATCAACAAGGAACGCGAGATCCTGATGGATCAGTTGAAGAACGATCCTAAAAATGCCGGAAAGCCGGAGGATGTCCTCAACAAGATCATCGAAGGCCGCCTGAACAAGTTTTACGAGGAAGTTGTTCTTCTTGACCAGCCCTTCGTCAAGGACCCGGCCAGGACGATCGGCGAGCTTGTCACGGAAAAGATCGCCTCGATCAAGGAAAACATCACCGTTCGCCGCTTTACCCGTTATAAAATGGGCGAAGGCATCGAAAAGAAAGCGGATGATTTTGCGGCCGAGGTCGCATCAATGGTCGGTTAATAGAAACGGGCAAAGTGCCGGGCCGCGAACATATCTTATGTGACGGCCCGACAGCCCTGACCTTATATGAAACCAGCATTCAAACGCATCCTTCTAAAACTGTCCGGCGAAGCCCTTATGGGCAGCCAGACCTACGGCATTGACACAAAGGTTGCGGAAGAGGTCGCCCGCGAAGTAAAGGCCGTTCATGACCTCGGTGTCGAGGTAGCCGTTGTCGTCGGCGGGGGCAATATCTTTCGCGGCGTTTCCAAATCGGCGGGCAACATGGACAGGGCATCAGCCGATTATATCGGAATGCTCGCAACGGTGATGAACGCCGTCGTATTGCAGGACGCTCTGGAAAAACTGGATGTTTTTACGCGGGTCATGTCCGCGATAGACATTCCGCAGCTTGCCGAACCGTTCATTCGCCGCAGGGCGGTCCGCCATCTGGAAAAGATGCGGGTGGTCATTTTTGCGGCCGGTACGGGCAATCCGTATTTTACGACCGATTCGGCCGCTGCCCTCAGGGCGTGTGAGTTGGGATCGGACGTTATTTTCAAGGCGACAAAGGTTGACGGTGTATATTCGGCCGACCCGAAGATCGACCCCAACGCTGAAAAATATGACCGGATAACCTATCAGGAAGTTCTGGAAAAGCGTCTGAAGATAATGGACGCCTCGGCAATATCGCTCTGTATGGAGAACGACCTGCCGATAATGGTGTTCAATATGACCGAGCCGGGAAATATCCTCAAGGCGGTACAGGGCGATCTTTCGGTCGGAACGCTTGTAAGCATGGACGAAGCGGTCACAACCGCCGGCTAGGCCGAAAATTTGTCGGAGATCTGTTGGAAATGAGTGTAAATACTGTAACATCTGAAACTTCACCAAAAATGGAACTGGTTGTCGAGGACCTTCGGCGAAAACTGGCAAATGTCAGAACGGGCCGTGCCACAGTCGGGTTTCTTGACCCGGTCGTGGTCGATTATTACGGAACGCCGACACCGCTGAACCAGATGGCATCGGTCGCCGTCCCCGAACCGCAGCTTATCACGGTACAGCCGTGGGACATTTCTCAGCTTGCCGCCGTTGAAAAAGCGATAACCGCCGCCAACCTCGGCGTAAACCCGTCAAATGACGGCAAGATCATACGGCTGCCGATACCGCCGCTTAATGAGGAAAGAAGAAAGCAGTTGGCAAAACAGATCCACGAGATCGCGGAAGATCATCGCGTCGCCGTCCGCAATGTCCGCCACGCGTCCAATGACACTCTGAAAAAAATGCTCAAGGACAAGGAAATATCCGAGGACGACGAACGTTCCGGACTGGACGAGGTCCAAAAACTGACCAATAATTTTGTGGCAAAGATAGATGAACTTGCCAAAAGCAAGGAACAGGAAATAATGAGTGTCTGAACAGGCATCAGGATTTTCTTCCCGAAAGATCACAGAGGTCGTCTGAAAAGGCGGCCTCTTTTCTTTTCCGATAAGCCCGGATCAAGCATTAGGAATATGATGCGGGCCTTGAATTTCTTCTTTTCGGGCTTCGCGGCTTGGCGGCTTTGTGGCTGTCTTATTTGAGATTTTGCCACCAAGACGCGAAGACACTAAGCTACGCAAAGTTTCTTCTTAGCGGTTCTTTTGCCTTTACATCAGATACTTGCGAAAGGCCGAAGACGTTTGAAAAAGCGAATCCATTTTCCAGCGTGTGATCTGGTATATAGATTTCTTTGATGAGAAGCGCATTTAAGGTATATTTGAATCGTTCTGTTATCAGCGGAATTTTTTTCTGAGCTTACTTGCGTCCTATGAAAAAAACCATACGCCTGCTTTCGTGCCTGTTCCTTCTTTTGGCGCTGTTCGCGAATGCCCTGCCCTGCGGCCCGGGTTATGTTTCTCCTGTCTTCAGCGTTCGCTTTGCACCCGAATTTCCCTACACCGGTTTTGCCGCCGGCAATCTCGGCATCATAAAGCCGACGTTCGACCGTTCCGTATTGTTCGCGGCGTATCGTTACATCAATGGCGGCGCGTTTTCAGCGGATGAGCAGAAGGCCCTGATCGACGTCTGGAAGGCAAGGTTCCGCAATGAAGGCACTGATGACCGCAGCGTCGATGAAGCGGTCAAGGCATGGGTGGAAAAACGAAAAGAGGTTGCCGGCAAAGAAGAAAAACTGCCGGAGATATACGTCGAACGCGAATACGGCGGTTATGATTTTTTCCCGAACTGCGCCGCCAACGCCTTTGAAACAGCCGCCGAGACCCTTTCATCACGGATCGGTTCCTACGGCGCGGAAGACGTGAACGTCAAACATTGGCTTGCGGCACAGGACATCGTTTTCGCCAACTGTGCCAGCGGGAAACAGTCTCCCGAACCGTCCGTTCCCGGTATGCCCGAATGGCTGCAAAAAGACCGCTCATATCAGATGGCCGCTGCCGCGTTCTATTCGCTCGACCTTGAAAAAGCCATAGGCATTTTCAGGGAGATCGCCCTGGATTACGACTCACCCTGGCGGGAAACCGCCGATTACCTTGTTGGCCGCACGCTCATCCGACAAGCCAGCATGACCGAAGATCCCGACCGGACCAAACGATACTATGAGGAAGCCGAAGAGCATTTTCACAGCTTTTCGCCTTCGACAAACAAGTTCACTGACTCGGTGGAAGGAATGCTCGGCATGATCAAATACCGCATCCGTCCCGAGGAACGTGTCCAGGAGCTTGCGAATACACTTACAGGTTCCGGTTCGCGAAACTTCAAACAGGAACTCATCGATTTTACCTGGCTCTTGAGCGGGTTTGAGGAAAAAATTCTCAGCGACCGCGAGCGTGACCGCCTGGAAGAGATCGTCGCCACGATAAAACCGGCATCGAACGGAGAAGAACCAAAACTCACACCGGAACAGGCTGATGCTCTGCGTCGGCTAAAGGATGTAAATGAAAGAACGCCGCAGCCTCAGTATATAGAAACGATGAACGTCACCGCCTCGTCCGAGAAAAAAAGCGACACCGACCTTGTTTTCATCATTCATTCCGAGGATTATTCCAAATCATGGCGGATATACGTTCCGTCAGACGCAAATGACGCAGATGCGCTCGCGGAAACCGAAAGGGTCGTTGGTGAACCTTTGTCGGAACGTATGAAAGATGAGGCCCGCCGTGGAAGACAAAACGCATACACCGGACAGTTTTCGCAGAGAAGGTCTTCCGGACGCGGCGGTTATCTTTATAGCGACGAAAGTCTTGGCATCGCCATGCTCCCGGGTTTTCTAAAAAACAACGACCTGACCGATTGGCTTTTTGCTTATCGGATCCCGGGTGATGAGGCGTATAGTTATGCGCTGGAAAGATACAAACAAACGTCGTCCCAGCTTTGGCTGATGACCGCGCTTTCCAAAGCGAACAGCAGATCTGCTGAACTGGAAATGCTTTTAAAGGACGCCGGCAGCTCTGACCGTCATTCGCCGTCATATCCGACCATCGGCTATCACGCCGCCCGGCTTCTGATAGAACAGGGCAAATATACCGAGGCCAAAAAGCTGATAGAGGACATCTTTGCCTATTCGGGCAATATTCCCGTTTCCGCCGCCAATCAACTGGACTCACTGCGTCAGGGACTTACGGAAACGCTGGACGATTTCCTCCGCTATTCGCTTCGCCGTCCTTTCACCTTTGATTTCAGCGGCAGCTTCGGATCGGTTGATGAGATCATCGAGGAAATGAAGCGGAACTACAATCCCGAATACAACAAGGACGGCCGCGAGGCTTATGAACGCGAAATAGAGGAACAGTTTCGCAATGAAAGGGAGTGGAGTGACCGCGTCATGTTCGACGGCAGAACGGTCAACACCATCAATCAGTTCTTTTCGCTTTCGCTGCTTATCGAAGCATCGAACTCTGACCGTCTGCCGCCTTATCTGCGTGAAAGATTTGTCGTCGCCGCGTGGACGCGGGCCGCCCTCTTGGATGACACGGCAACCGCAGTCCGCCTTGCGCCCGAGGTAGTAAAATACCATCCTGACCTTGCCGAACCGCTTCGGTTCATCCAGATAGCGAACGGGGCCGCCGCCCGCCGCAACGCGACGCTCTATATGCTGGTCAAAAATCCGAAACTGACGCCCTTTATAGAAGGAGGCCTCGGAAAGCTCAACAACGACCCCGATCCGTGGGACACCGATAATTGGTGGTGCGAACCGTATGACGAGGTCTATGACGAAGAGGCAGAGGACACGGTAAAACGTTCGGCGATAAAGCTGCCGGCTTTCATAACGCCTGCTCAAAAAGCCGCCGTGGACAATGAAAGGGAAAGGTTGAAAGGCGTCGGTGATGCTCCGGCCTATCTCGGCAAACGCGTCCTCGAATGGGCTCGCCGTTCGCCCGGCGATGCCCGTGTTCCCGAAAGCCTGTATATCATGCACACCGCCAACAGTTGGTCAAAATGGAGCTGCGGCAGCAATTTTGAGCTTCAAAAAGAGATAGGCGAGCTGCTGAAAAGACGTTATCCCAACAGCCCGTGGACAAGAAAACTGATAAGCGAGGAGGCTGAGCAATAAGCCTATTGCTCGGCTTTCTTGGCTTCTTCCTCGTTCTTGAATTTCTCAAGCTGGACCATGATCTTCTTGCATTCGGTCGCGAGCTTTTCAGGATCGTTCTTGTTTTCCTCAACGCTCTTGCGGATCGATTCGCGGATCATGTTCTCCCAATACTGGCGAAACGCCTTGGCGACATAACCCTCGTCGTCGTTTTTGCTCTTGGTCTGGCCGACCAGCTCATCGACAACTGCGTCACACTCCGGTATCCCGATCTTCTCCTCGCCGACAGCGACATCGACCGCCTTATCGCCGATCGTGTCCGGCTTGGCCTTTTCGGTATTGGAGGTTCTTTCGGAAGTATTCGCGCTTTCTTTTCCATCGGAAAAAGGATTAAGGCTGCCGCAGCCCAAAACGGCCACTGTCAGCAATCCCAAAACCATTAAGAACGAGATCTTGTTTTTCATAATAAGCACCTTGTTTATGAGTAAGGCCGGTTAACAGCCAGGCCGCCGTATCAAAACGAAAGACGAAACGCGGTCAGGCGTTTTGCAGATTTGCATATTTTTCCATCATCTTCTTTTGCCCGAAACCGGGAAAGCTGATGGTCAGTTTCACATTGTTTCCGCTTCCCTCTCTTCTGAGTACCAGGCCGCGGCCGTATTTTTCGTGACGGACATGCGCTCCCGGAACAAATGCCCCGCCGGCCGACGCAGCCGGTATGTCATCCTCTCTTTTTGCCGGGGACGCCAGAGCCTTCAGCTTACCATACCCTGTCAATCGTTCCTGCTGTTCACCAGCGTCATCGGCGGGCCGTGTGTCGGCAGCATCATTTCTCACCGATTCCCTTTTCTTGAAAAATTCAGCGATCGCCTCAGTGCTGTTATACGTCTTGCCTGTGTAAAGGTTCCGCGGCTTTTCCTTTTTCGTCTCGCCCCGCAGAGCGGCTGCCGCATACGCATTGGAACGCGTACCCGGGCTTCGGGCGAACGAAAGCCACGACGGGCCGTATGAAAGATCCTCGATCAGTTCCAGCGGAAGTTCGTTGAGAAACTGCGAGGGTTCGGACGCCATCTCCTCGCCATAGACACGCCGACGCATGGAATGAGTTATGTACAGCACCTTTTCGGCTCGTGTTATCGCCACATACGCAAGGCGGCGTTCCTCCTCCAGTTCCTTTGCGTCGTTGATGCTGCGCGAATGCGGAAAGATGCCGTCCTCCAGGCCGACGAGAAACACGATCGGAAACTCAAGCCCTTTTGCGGCATGAATGGTCATCAGCGTTACATCAGCGTTGCGGTCAAATTTGTCCGTGTCAGATGTAAGAGCAGCGTGGTCGATGAAATCACGAAGATTCGCGTCTTCCATAACGTCATAATCGGCCGCCGCGTTCACCAGTTCCTCAAGGTTCTCCAGCCTGGCCTCTGCCTCATCGGAATTGTCCGACCGCAGCATCATCGAATAACCGCTGTCGTCTATCGCGGCTATCACGACATCTGAAACCTTCTTTGACGATTCCGCCGCTTCCGCCGTTTTTTGCTGCAGCCCTTCGACCACGCGTTTGAACGAACGAAGCGCATCCTTTGCACGGTTGGTAAGGCTGGTCTGTCCGGCGAATGCCGGATCGGTTATCGTCCCAAGCGTTTCCCACAACGATGAACCCAAACTCCGCGCCTGTGCCGCCATTTCATCCAGCGAAGTTTTCCCTATGCCGCGCGCCGGCGTGTTCACCACACGCAGCAATGCGATGTCGTCAAAAGGATTCAGCGCGAGTTTCAGATATGCGATGATGTCCTTTATTTCCTGCCGTTCGTAGAATGAAAATCCGCCGACAATGTTGTACCCGATGCGTGATCGGCGCAATGTCTCTTCAAACACGCGCGACTGTGCGTTGGTGCGGTAAAGCACGGCGATCTTTTCAGCGGGCTGACGCCTTAAATGCTCCTCGATCTTTCCTGCAACGAACCTTCCCTCGCCGTCAGCGTCGCCCGACTGATAGTAAAAAACACGTTCGCCGCCCATATTGGACGTCCACAGCTTTTTCTTTTTCTGATTTATATTGTTAGAAATGATCGAATCGGCAACATCAAGGATCGTCTGGGTCGAGCGATAATTTTGCTCCAGCAAGATGACCTTCGCCGTCGGGTAATGCGATTCAAATTCCAGAATGTTGCGGATATCAGCCTGCCGAAAACCGTAGATGCTCTGGGCGTCGTCGCCGACGACACAGATATTTTCCTGCTTTTCGGTCAGATAGCGGATCAGCGAAAGCTGGAGCGGATTTGTGTCCTGATACTCATCAACCAGAATGTAACTATAGCGGTCGTTGTATTTTTCGCGTATCTCAGGAGATCCTCCCAAAAGCCGGACCGTCTTTATCAGCAGGTCGTCAAAATCCAGAGCGTTCGCCGTCCGCAGACGCTGCTCGTACATCCTGAACACCTTTGCAGTCGCTGCCCGCTTTTCATCGGTCTGCTCTATTCGTGAAGAAAAAAGTTCAACATCCTCGCCTTTGTTCTTTGCATTGCTGATCGCCGATCTGACCATTCGGGGATTGACCTGCTTTTCATCAAACCCGAGGTCTTTTATGCATGCCTTGATGACCTTTTGCGAATCGTCGGTGTCGTAAATGGTGAAATTGGTTTTATACCCTTCGCCCAACGCCTCTATGTCACGCCGCAATATGCGGACGCAAAAGCTGTGGAACGTGGTTATCAGGGGAAATGAGCTTATCGGCTGTCCTTTCAGCAGTTCCACCACACGGTCGCGCATCTCGCCTGCGGCCTTGTTCGTAAAGGTCACGGCAAGGATGTTGTGCGGCAAAACTCCTTTTTCCGCAATAAGATACGCAATGCGGACGGTTATCACGCGTGTTTTGCCCGAACCCGCTCCGGCAAGCACGAGAAGCGGCCCCTCGGTCGTTTCAACGGCCTCACGCTGCTGCGGATTCAATGAAGAAAGGATGTCCATATTATCTCTTGCCGATGTTATTTGACGAGCGCCTGTATCTCTTTGAACTTATCGTGACGCGAATCGCGCATCAGCTCGAAAAGGGCCATTTCGACCGATGAAGGAACAACGCCGCTCGCGAACATCTTCTTCAAACCTGCCTTTTTGTCCGATTCAAAACGCGATGACACGCCGTCCGTCAGCAGATGAACCTCGTAACCCGCCGCCAACAGGTCATGCGCCGTCTGGTTGACACAAACATGCGCTTCGATGCCGCACAGCAGAACCTGCCGGGCGTTCGTTGCCTTCAGCCCGGCGACAAACTCTTCCGACCCGTAAGAACTGAACGTCCTTTTTTCAATGACATCCTGCGGCGTGTCAAAACTCATCATCAGTTCCTCAGCCGTGCGGCCAAGCCCTTTCGGATATTGCTCCGTCACCACTATCGGCAAACCCAATATCTCAAAACCGTTGATAGCCACGGCGATGCGTGCCGCGATCTGCGAAAAATCGGGTATCGCCGTTCTGAACGCCTCCTGGACGTCAATGACGACAAGAACGGCTTCAGCCGCCGTAAGAAGCCTTGATGTTCCCATTGTTTTATTCTCCGGCAATCTCATGTTCACCGGCCGGTGGCGGCGAAGTGATCTCAGAAGATGCGTCCTCTTTGCCCTTATTGACGCGTTTTGCCCGCTCTGCCATCTCTTTTCTATATGTTTTTGCAAAGAAAAAAACAGTTACACCGCTGATAATGAGTATCAGGATCATCATCGAAGCGATGAAGTATATTTCAGCAGCTGCGGAACCGGGCATACATCCAGTTTAGACGCCACGGTGTATGTATTCAAGTTTGGAACCAAACGGCCAGGAAAAGGCAATTAACTGGGTGCTTGTCCGGCGGGAAAAGCCTGTCCTGCCTGATCGGCAAGGAGCAGCCGCTTGTATATTTCAGGAACTGAACGGACCTTTTTATCGGCATCCGTTACGAGGTGGACGGTCTCGCCTTCGGCCAGCAGCAAATTG
This sequence comes from uncultured Chloracidobacterium sp., assembly GCA_964583955.1. Lineage (GTDB taxonomy): Bacteria > Acidobacteriota > Blastocatellia > Pyrinomonadales > Pyrinomonadaceae > OLB17. Next base: position 51,549 of record CAZOXY010000017.1, read on the forward strand.
TCTGCGGGACGCACGATCTCATAAACAAAACGAATGGAACGGCTGCGAACCGAGGCGACGTTGGTCTTGACGACCACAATGTCTTCGTAAAATGCGGGTGATTTGTATCGGACGTAACTTTCCGCGACGACCATCAGGGCACCGTCGTCCTTTTCCATGTCCTTGTAGGAAAAGCCTCTTGCACGGCACAGATCGCTTCTGCCGGCTTCGAACCAAATAAGATAGTTCGAGTGATGAACTATCCCCATCTGATCGGTCTCGGCATACCTAACCCGGATCTCGGTTTCGTGCCAGACGTCCATAGGCTGTCGGCAGTATGCAGTTGGTCGGCGGCGGTTTTGGCCCGAACTTAATAAAGTTACTGTCAGCCGCGAACGGCCATCTGCCTACTGAAAATTTGGCTGGGAGACAGGGATTCGAACCCCGATAGGCAGATCCAGAGACTGCAGTCCTACCATTAGACGATCTCCCAGCGTTATTACTAATCTAAGGTTCTCAACCGATCTTTGTCAACTCAACCGCCGGCCCGCAATCTATCCCTGCCGGCCTCCGGCAGTGCGGCGAGCCGCTTGATTCACCGGCAAAATAGGAGCAGAATAAAAGGTTTATGTCGTCACCGAAAGAGATAATCAATAACCGCCAGGCGTTTCACGAGTATCACATACTTGATAAATACGAAGCGGGGGCCGTGCTGCTCGGCACTGAGGTCAAAAGCATCATGGCCGGACGCATTCAGTTAAAGGATTCGTATGTCACGGTGCGCGACGGCGAGGTTTGGCTGACAAATGCCCATATCTCGCCTTATTCCCATGGGAACATCCAAAATCATGAGCCGCTGCGGACGCGAAAATTGCTCCTTCACAGAAAGGAGATCGAAAAGCTCGAACGCGAAACGACACAGAAAGGCATGACGCTTGTCGTCACGGCGATCTACTGGAAAAACGGCCGCATAAAATTCGAGATCGGCGTCGCAAAAGGCAAGAAACTGTACGACAAACGCGAGACCGAAATGCGAAAGACGATCGAGAAAGAAACGCGTCAACAGTTGAAAGAAAGAATGAGATAAGTTATAGATATTACAGTAGTTTTGACCGCATAACATAAATTTATCAAAGAGGAACTTAATGGAATTTCAAGGCATATCTTCAGATTTCCCGAAAAGCAACGCCGATGCCCTGGCCGTTGTTATCTTCAAAGGAGAAAAAGCGGGAGCGGCCGGTATCAAGGAACTTGATGCTCTGACGGGCGGACAGATCGCCGCTGCTATCAAAGACGGTGAGATCAAGGGCGCTTCGGGAGAAACGGCCATTTTCAGGCTGAAAGCGGGCGGCGGCATCAAGGCGTCGCGTCTGCTGGTCATCGGCTGCGGCGAAAAGGAAAAATTCAAATTGTCCGATGTAGCCGTTGCCGCCGGAACTGCGACGCGGTGCGTCAGAAAGCTGAATCTGGCATCGGTGGCGTTTTCGCCGCGGTATGACGGTGACGCGGTCGAGATCGCTCAACAGGCCGCTCAGGGTTCCGTTACCAGTCAGTTCGAGCTTGATAAATACAAGACCGCGGACAAGGAAACCAAGGAAGTAAAGAAATTTGCCGTCCATGTGGAAGGTGCAAAACCGGCCGATCTGAAAAAAGGCATTTCGCGCGGACAGATCATCGGCGAATCGATGAACTTCACGCGCGACCTTGCGAACGAACCGCCGAATATCCTGACGCCGACCGAAATGGCGAACCGTGCCTCAAAGATAGCGAAGGAAACCGGACTGAAATTTGAGGCCCTGGACGAAGCGAAGATGAAAAAGCTTGGCATGGGTTCCCTGCTCAGCGTTTCTGCCGGATCGGAACAGCCCGCAAAACTCATCGTCCTCAGATACACGCCCGCAAAAAGTACCGCGAAAAAAGGCGACCTGCTGGCACTGGTCGGAAAAGGCATCACGTTCGACACCGGCGGCATCTCGCTCAAACCCGGAGAGAACATGGACGCGATGAAATACGACATGTCCGGCGGAGCAACGGTTCTCGGCACGATGCGGGCCATCGGTTTGCTCAAGCCTTCAGTTCCTGTTCTGGGAATCGTCGCCGCTGTTGAGAATATGCCGGACGGACGGGCGACACGCCCCAGCGATGTCGTAACGGCAATGAACGGCAAGACCGTCGAGATACTTAACACCGACGCCGAAGGCCGTCTTGTTCTGGCTGACGCCGTCGCCTACGCAGAAAAACAGGGCGCGACGCGGATCATCGACATGGCAACGCTGACCGGAGCCGTTATCATTGCTCTGGGTGAACACAACACAGGCATCATGGGCAATGACCAGGCACAGTTGGAAGACGTCATCGCCTGCGGAAAAGAGGTCGGCGAAAACTTCTGGCAGCTTCCGCTGTCAGAAGAATACAGCAAACAGATCAAGAGCGACATCGCTGACGTCAAGAACATCGGCCCGCGAATGAAGGCCGGCACCATTATGGGAGCCGCATTTATTCAGGAGTTCATCGACAAGGCGAAATGGACGCATCTGGACATTGCGGGTACGGCGTGGAGTGATTCCGCAAAGCCGCATCAGGCAAAAGGCCCGACTGCCGTCGCCCTCAGAACGCTCATCAAATATGTTGAAAGGTCGCAATAGACTTTGCACCTTTATGCTTTTACAATCCTAGCTGGCGGGACGCGTGTTTCGCCGGCTTTTTTCTTGCAAAATCAGGAGAGCATTTTCGTCCATACTTTGATCTCTGCGTTCACTTTCCGGGCCTCACCCGACCCGGAATAGAGCATTTGATCGTACACAGTCTATGCGGCAAAACATTGTCAATATGATGATCGCCATAACAGCGCTGTCCCTTGTAACAGCCTGTTTTTGCCGATCTGACCGCGAAACCGCAAAGGCTCCGGCTGCCGAGCCGACAAATATCGCCGTCGCAACGCCGACACCGGCGCCGTCACTTCCCGGAAGCATCGAAAAAAGAACCGACAACGGAGATTTTATTGTTGAGAACAGCACCGCCGGAACGTCGCGTTTTAGGGAAATAGACGACCGCGTCCGGGCGGAAAAATTGCTGGAAAAAGCGGCTGACCAATTGAACCGGTCGCTGAGCCTGCCTTATGACATTCCGCTAAGGACAAAGGAATGCGGCGAGCAAAACGCCTTCTACGACCCGAAGGACCGTTCCGTGACAATATGCTATGAACTGATGGACAGATTCCACCAGACCTTTCGGCTGTCGGGGATACCGGAAGAACAGGCCAATGAAAAAATGTTCCAGGCCATACGCTTCGTGTTTCTCCACGAGGTCGGCCATGCCCTTATTGACGCATACAATGTGCCGATAACCGGAAATGAGGAAGATGCCGCAGACCGCCTGTCCGCATTTGTGAATTTACGAGAATTAGGCGAAGATGGCGTTCGGGCCGTGTTGGCGGCGGCTGACGCTTTTGCGATAGAATCCAAGCAGGCAAAACCGGCCAAAAAGCATCTGGCCGACGAACATCTCCTGCAGGAACAACGCTTTTATAATTCGCTTTGCATGATATATGGTTCCGATCCTGCAAAGCATTCCGATCTGGTAAAGGAAAACTATTTGCCAAGGGAACGGGCCGACCGTTGTCAGTATGAATACAGAAAGAATGTTGACAGTTGGATGCGGCTGCTGGAACCGTGGAGAAAGAACTGATCACAACCTACCTCAGGAGAATATATGAAAAAGCTTTTAGAGAATATCTTGATCGGAAGCAATGGAAAGGCCAGCGGCCTGATCGCGTTGAGCATATTGCTGCTTATAGTTCTTGGCTGCAACTGCAAAAACATGGACTTTGGAAACTCCGGCGGTAATGACCGGGACGACCGTCCTGCCAACACAACAAGGACAAGCAACGATACCGACCCGGACACATACAGAGACCCGGACGGCGCGGACGGAAGCCTGCCTTCCGCAGCGGCCATCGATTCTCTGATCCAGGATACGATGGAGGATTTCACCAAGGCGATTGATACCGGCGATTTTTCTGAGATCTACGAAAAGGCGTCACCTGATTTTCAAACCAGCTACACCGAGGCTGAAATGAAAAATGCCTTTAAGGTATTCTCGGACCAGCGAGGCCGCGTTGTGCCTATATTGAAGAAAACCCGTGGAATGAAGCTGGAAACAACAAAAGAGCCTTCCGTCCGCACCGAAAAAAGCCTCAGCATTCTCGTCGTTGACGGAAAATTCTCGACCAAACCGCTTCCCGTCCGGCTGGAGAACGAATATGTCTTCCGAGGCGGCGAATGGAAATTGCTGAAACTGATAGTCAAGATCCAATAGCATCCTTAGACGAAAGTTCTTAGTTGTTCTTTATAGAAACCAGATATCCCGGCAAGCTCAAACTTTCCGGGATATTTTTATATGCAAATGCTGAGAGTATGGTAAGATTTGGATACTTTCACTTCACCTTTTTAAGGGATTAGTTCGTATCTTGTCCAATTGGTTCGCCTGGGAATGAAAAACGTCTTTGGAAAACACATTATCCGGTTATCTGTTGCTTGCGCGGCATTTTTGCTAGGCGCGGTATCAGTATGGTTTCTAGGGTCTTGGCAGAATCAGAAAGAGTTGAACGACTTGTTTCGCTGTACGATGACTGTCGAGAAGACTCCATCCTTTGTTTCAACAACAGGAAACAAGATCGAAGGACTCTCAAAGAATCCGTTCGAGTTGGAAAAATTAATAAACAAGAACCCTGGCGAGGTTTATGACACAAAACAGATATGGGATATGTTCGGCATCGACTCAAGAATGAGCCTGTTGGACAACTATTTTACCAACATCACACCTGACCCATCAACTTTTGATAGCTGCCCGTCCTGCACGGCCGAGATTCACAGGCTGAATATCGATAACGATAAGGAAAAAGAGGTTCTTCTTACGATTTCGAGCGCCGGAGGATTTGGGAACTTCAGACTCCTGGTGTTTGACAAGGTTGGAAACGAATGGAACTTTGTCGGCCATACCGATCACGATATAAACAAGTATTACTCGCCTAGGATACGAGTCGAGTCGTTCGGGAAAGACAAGTTTTTGGTATTGACATGTCTTGGCGGATGGGGAACTGGTATTCAGATCTCTTTCGAGCGTTGGTATAGCCTTGAAAAGGGAAATCTAATGGAAGTGCTTTCCTTTCCGAATAAAAGCGAGGAGGCAATGACCGGCGGTGATCTTCATCATCAATCCCATGTCAGAGTAAAGAAATTCTACAGCACGGAAAATAAGAGGGCGTTCGAGATAGAGTTTAAAAATAAATTTTCTGGCTATCCTTATAATGACATGGAGAAATGTCTGCCTAAGAGCAGAGAAGCTGCGCCGTCAGAGATATCTATCCTTACAAGTAGGAGAATCGGCACCTACGTAGAGTCGGACTCCGGAAAGTATGTTCTCAATGAAGGCTTATCAACTATTTCGCAAAAAGAAATCGAAAGTACCTATATTCCTGCCTCAGTCAGTCCTGCTGACTTCAAACTGCTGTATGTAAATGAAGTGACGGATGTCCTTGCTGAAAAGACAAGTTGTCGTTCAATCTGGCTGAAAAACTGGCTGGATCGCCCCCGAGAGTAGATGAAGTTTTGCACGACATCGGGTAGAATTTATTAATATATGAAGATCCATGAATATCAGGGCAAGGCCCTATTGAAAGAATTTGGTGTGACCGTGCCGCGCGGCATTGTCGCAAAAACGCCTGAGGAAGCAGAAGCGGCGGCCCGTGAGCTTGGAACCGATGTTGTCGTCGTTAAGGCACAGATACACGCCGGCGGCCGCGGCAAAGGCGGCGGCGTAAAGCTGGCAAAGTCGCCCGAAGAGGCAAAGCAGATCGCCGCCGAAATGATCGGGATGCAGCTTGTAACGCACCAGACCGGCCCCGAAGGCCGCGAAGTGAAAACGCTGCTTATCGAGGAAGGCCTGCCGATAGATAAAGAGTTCTACCTTGGCATCACGCTTGATCGCGTGACGGGCCGTGACGTTTTCATGGCGTCTTCCGAGGGTGGAATGGACATCGAAAAGGTCGCCGAGGAAACACCGGAGCTGATCGTAAAAGAGACCATAGACCCGTCGGTCGGTTTTCAGGCTTTTCAGGCGCGAAAACTTGCGTTTGGCATTGGCGTCCCCGCTCATCTCGTCAATCAGGCGGCAAAGTTCATGATGTCGCTCTACAAAGCATATCAAAGCTCTGACGCCTCGCTATTTGAGATAAATCCGTTCCTGCTGACAAAGGACGACAGGCTTATAGCTCTGGATGCAAAGGTCAATTTTGACGACAACGCGATGTTCCGCCATAAGGACTATGCCGAGCTTCGCGACCTTAACGAAGAGGAGCCGCTTGAGATAGAGGCGTCAAAATACGACCTCAACTACATCAAGCTGGACGGCAACATCGGCTGTATGGTCAATGGAGCGGGACTCGCGATGGCGACGATGGACATTATCAAGCTCCACGGCGGCGAACCGGCGAACTTTTTGGATGTCGGCGGCGGCGCTTCGCAGGAACGCGTAGAACAGGCGTTCCGCATCCTGCTTTCGGATGAAAACGTCAAGGCTGTTCTTATCAACATCTTCGGCGGCATCGTCCGCACGGATATGGTCGCGAATGGTGTGGTCGCCGCAGCCAAGAATCTCGGCGTTTCGATACCTATCGTCGCCCGGCTCGAAGGAACCAACGTCGAGGAAGGCCGTCGTGTCCTCGCCGAATCCGGCATCGGCATCATCACCGCCGAAGGAATGACAGACGCCGCCGAAAAGGTGGTCGCAGCCGCCGCCGGCTAATTCAGGCCATAATAGTTTGGAGACAAATTTACCGATTTGTGTTGCATATCACAACACAGATCGGTATTATTTGTTTTTGAGGAAACAAAATGGCATCTGCAATAAATAAAACTGAGAACATACATTTTCGGATCGCGGCCGACGTAAAGCAGTTGATAGAAAAAGCAATGCTCGTTTCGGGACGGAGTCTGACGGAGTTTGCTACCGCTTCACTGGTGGAATCGGCGAATGCGGTACTGGAAAAGGAATACACTACCGTCCTCTCAAACCACGACCGCGACCTGCTGCTGAGACTTCTCGACGCCGATGATGCTCCCGATAAAGGGCTTCGCGAAGCCGCCGAATTGCACCGCAAACTCATCCTGGAAAAATAGTGTACAAGATCAAGCTTCTTTCGGGCGATCATGATGTGGAAAGCTTTGATTGCGGCGATGAGAAGAAAAACCAATTTCTCAGAAAATTCGCCCTCCAAAACACTAAAGGTGGTTTGGGACGCACCTTTGTCGCCGTCAAACCTGACGAACCTTCCCGAATTTACGGTTACTACACCATCTCAAGCAGCTCGGTAAAATTTGAGAACCCGCCGAGTGCTCATCTGCCTCGCTATCCGTTGCCCGCCATACTTATTGGCAAGCTGACAACGGACATCAGCGCTCAGGGCCAGGGACTTGGCACCGCCTTGCTTTTTGACGCGCTGAACCGTTCGGCGCGAGTTGCGGAGGAAATAGGCATTTTTCTTGTCGAGATACACGCCGTCGATGAAAAAGCCCGCTCCATATACGAAAAAAGAGGCTTTACCTCAATACAGGATGACTCGCAAAAAATGTATATGAATCTAAAGAAAGTGCATAAGTTACTAAAAGAGTAGTTCGCCGGTCTTGCTCA
>CAZOXY010000018.1:0-8485 GCA_964583955.1 uncultured Chloracidobacterium sp.
ATCGATAGCTTCGGCCATTGTGAATGATTGTCTCAAATAGACGCGAAATGTGGTAATGGAGCCGGGAGGCAGAGAATTTTAAGAGAGATTTGCATCGGTGAAATGCCGTCAAACAAACATTCGAACCGCCCGAAGAGAACCCGCGCAAAGCCGGCATACGAGGCTGTCTGAAAAGTTGTCTTCTGCGTCTTTATTCTGTAAATTCTGTGGTCAGGATCCGGAAAATACCACAGAATCCACAGACAAAAATCCGAAACACACAGATCGCATCCGACTTTTCAGACGTCCTCGTTACACGAGGGTTATCCGCGCAGCCTCAGAGAGGTTGACGCGGAACAAAAAGCGGGTCGTAGCTTTTTCGATAGCCGTAGCCAAGGAATATGCTTGCCAGAACCAGAAACGCGGCAATGGGCAGTCCCTCAGGCGCCAGCGTCAAATGAACGAAGAATATGTTGATGACGATAGGAGCAAGGATCACCAAAGCCAGAGGCACAAAAAATCCCGAGACAAGCGCGATCCCGCATACAAGCTCGGTCACTTTCAGCAGCGTCATAAAGTAGCCCGAAGCCGCAAGGCCTTCATTAAAAGTTTTCAACGGGCCGGTCATTTCGGGCTGTGGGATCAAATTCGCAAAATATGCGACGGAGGAAAAGATGAACAACAGGCCAACGAGCGTCCGAACGATTATCACAGCAATTTTCATTTTACCTTATCTCCTAAACGGTATCAGTGAACGCAGCCGCGGTTCACGCAGAAAAAGTCCAAGCCATACGAGTATCCCAATATAAACAGGAAAAAGCATGTGTGTAAAGAGCGGGCTGCCGACCCGGAAATGCGTTGCCACCGCCCCGCCCAAATATCCCGTCAGCAAAATAGCTCCGAGGACCGATGTTTGCGGGATCAGGTAAACCGCAAGGCAGGTCAGCAGGATAACGCCGACCGGTATCATCTGGTCGAGGCTGTATCCCAGCGGCAGCACGGCGGTCTCCGTTCCCGGCGGCATGATGAATTTGATAACGCCGTCCATCAAAAGAAAGGCTGCAACCAGTCCGGTTACTATATAGCCCGCCCAGGGCCGTTTGCGTCCGATCTCATTTCCCGTTCCAATTTCAGGTGTGTCTGTCATCTGTGTAAATTTGCCTCCTTCATTTTTGTGTAGATCCTGCCGCCGAGCCAGCCCGATGGCAGAGCGCTCACGGCCAGCCCAACCGGATACCAGGCAGGTGAAAGATCGAGCGGCAACGCCACCGCAGCTCCGGCGGTTCCGAGCGCGAGGCCGATCGTTCCGAATATCAGCGCGTGAAGCATGGGCCGTGACGGTGCGAGCATCGCGGTCAAATATCCGCCCGCTATCTGAAAAACTATCCTGTACGAAAGAGCGGTTGCCGCCATCCAGGGAACACGCAGGTTGTCGGACGGAAAAATGCCGAGCGATTCAAATATCAGATCGGTGCCCGTGTGCGTAATGATGACGAACACGATGCCCGCGACGATCGCTCCGATGCTTTTTACGATCTTCATACGGCCACGCTTTTTTTATTCTCCGTTGAATGCGGCTTCGATCTTGGCGATGTCGATCTTGTACATTTGCAGCATCGCATTTGTTGCCCGGTCGGCTTTCTCGCGATCCGGGTCGGTGATCATTTCCATAAGCTGCGGCGGAGTTATCTGCCACGAAACGCCGTATTTGTCCGCAAGCCATCCGCACGGAAGCTGCTCGCCGCCCTCGGAAAGCGATCCGTAAAGCCGGTCGATCTCTTCCTGCGTATCGGCATAGACCATAAGCGACATTCCTTGCGAGAACGAAAAATGGTCGCCGCCGTTGTAAACGTGAAATGTTTGCCCTTCGATCTCCACGGTCGCGCCCGCCGGTTTGCCGTCCGGGCCGCGCATCGTGCTTACGATCCGTGAATTTTTAAAGATCGACATATAAAATTCCACGGCCTCAAGGCATTTTTCCCTATACATCAAAAAGGTCGTTATTTTTTGCATAATTCCTCACATTCTATTTTTTTCCTGTTCGTAAAATAATGAAACCAGTCCGGACGGGCCTTTTTCCTGCTTTTTCAGATGAAGTTTAAGCCGCAGGCCGTCATCACGAAACGCCGGTGTTCCGCTGCCTATGACAAAAGGAGTTATCATCATCCGAAATTCGTCGATGACCCCCAGCCTGATCAGAGAAGCGGCCAGATCAGAGCTGCCAAATACCGCTATGTTCTTGTCGGTGGAACTCTTTATCCCCGATATTGTTTCGGACGAGAGTTCACTGCAAAATGTTGTGTTCATCCAGTCCGACCGCTTCAGTTTTCGGGAAAACACATATTTGGGGATGGCGTTCATCCGCTCGGCCTGCCAGCCCGTTGCGTTTGGCCAGTGATCGACGAAGAGGTCGTAGGTCCTGCGGCCAAGTATCATTGCGCCTATCGACCCCAACATCTCATCGGCATAGGCCTCGAAATCATCATCGGTGAACAAGGCCGTCTCGCGCAGGTCGCCTTCCGGCCCTTCCATAAAGCCGTCCAGCGACAAAGAGATCTGCCAAAATATCTTGCTCATCACCCGGTCGTTCCTGATAACAGATATGCCGACAAGAAGCCGAATCAAAAAGTACCTTTACGAGTCTGTTTTCTTCTTTACCACAAACGACCTCAGTTCGACTATCTTGTCATTCTGAAACCTGTAAATGTCGCAATAATCGTAACTGTCCTCGCCGCCTTCCTCATTTTGCATGGTCATCTGTCCGAAGGCGGATGCCCGATCGCCTTCGGCTATCACGACCGTGTCGAATAATTTCGGAAACGGCATATCGCCCATCGATCCCATCCATTCGCGGATCGCGGAAAGCCCCTTGGCGGTTTTTTCGCCCGCCATCTCCCACACGACATCATCCGAGCAAAGGGAATAAAAATCTTCTATGCTGCCTGTGGCAAACGCGTCATCCACCTGCTTTATCATTGCCTTGATCTTTTCTGACATTGTCTTTCCTCCTTGTTCTATGAGTTAGTGTATCGGGCATCAAAACTTACCATCCAGTTAATGCCGAATTTGTCCGTCAGCATTCCAAAATACGATCCCCACGGAGCATCGCCCATCGGCATTGCCGCTGTGCCGCCGGCGGAAAGTTCGTTGTAAACACGGTCGGCTTCTTCCTTGCTGTCAACATTGACCGAGACGGAAAAATTGTTTCCGGGCTGGATCGGCGGGCCGAATCCTTCCGGACAGTCGCTGCCCATCAGCAGATTTTTTCCTATCGGCAGAGCGATGTGCATTATCAGGTTTTCCGAGCCTTCGGGAACGGGAACGCCGCAACCGATCTCGGTCATGCGGATGACAGCCTCAAATTCTCCGCCAAAAACGGAGCGGTAATGTTCAAATGCCGCCTCACAGGTGTCCTTGAATGAAAGATATGGGTTGATGTTTGCCATTAGATCGTTATCTCCTTTTTACTTTTGTACTTGGTGTAAGCTGCGTATCCGCCGAACGGAATACATTCGTGTTCGTTGCCGAACCATTTGCCTATTGCTTATTTCTTAATCTTCGATCACAGAAAGAAAATTGCCGGCCGGATCTCTGAACCAGGCAATATTCGGCCCGTTGTCAGAATCCTTGCCCCAAAAGATCCCATTCTCGTCTGTTTTCAGTTCTCCTTCATAGGATTCAAAGCGAACGCCGTGTTCTTTCAATTTATCGACCGCAGAGCGTATATCCTTGACAAGAAAATTAAGCACGGTGAATGTTGCGGGTTCATGATCCTGTTTTGGATAAATAAAAACATCGCCGCCGCCGTCAAACTTTAAGGCAAGGCCTTCCTCCTGTTCGGTAACATTCAGGCCGAGGGTTTGTTCATAAAATTCTTTTGCCTTTTTCAGGTCATCCACGGAAAAACTGCTGAACGCGGCTGTGAATGAATTTTCTTTTGATTCGTTGCTTTTTGTTATAACTGCTTTTTGTGACATTTCAGAATCTCCCTTATTGTTCGTCATTACACGTTGTATGCGTTGCATACGGTTTTTGGTCAATGATCCGTACGATTTATTAAAAAACCTCCAAACTATTTAGAGCGCGCAAATATTATTCCCCAGTCGTCTTTCAAAAACTTGACTGACGGCATTATGCACAAGTTACTTGTAAAATGCAAGTGATATTGCTTGCATTTTGCAATTATGTTAAATTTATTACAATGTCAGGAAAGGGTTCACGCAAAGATCGGTCCTTTTGTCCAATGAATTACGCCCTGGAAACCTTTGGCGATTCGTGGTCGCTGCTGATCGTTCGCGACATCGCTTTTTGGGGAAAGAGGACGTATGGCGAGTTTCTCCGTTCAAAGGAGGGCATATCGACAAACATATTGGCCGCGCGGCTGTCCCGGTTGGAACACGAGGGAATTTTGACAAAAGCCCCAAATCCGGCCGACCGCCGACAGGATATATATTCGCTGACCGAAAAAGGCCTTGACCTGATACCTATAATGATGGAACTCGGCGCCTGGAGCGCCAAATACGATCCGCGACAGCCCGAGGAGTTCAAACAGTTCGTGAAAATGGTTCGTGCCGATCAGGCAAATTTTACCGAAAAATTCATTGACCGTGTAAGAAACGGCGGAGCGATATTTGAAGACGCTGTGGGACGGCACAAAGATTAGCCTCTTGTCATTTATCCACGATCTCGAAACGGCATTTTGGAGAATCCGAGCGGTCGCATTTTTCGGTCACAGGTTTTCCCACGATTTCCGACAGCATTGATTCCGCGACCTTGCAAACGTCCGGGTGTTCACGTACCGTGTCACCGAAAGGACAGCTTTCGCTTTGAATATATGTATGACCATTGCCCTGTTCGATGGCTGCGGCCCCGCCTATCTCCGCCAATGCCTCTATGGCATCCGACAATTTTTCTTTCTCCGATCTTATCACCGGCCGCTCTGGCCTGAATCCGAAAGACCGGCCAACCTCGCCCAATATCTCTTTTATCGCCGAGGGCGAAAGCCTCAGCTTCAATTGGTCCAGCAGGCGATTCAGCAGTGAATCATATGACTTGGGAAACAGTTTGTTCGCGTCTTCGGTCAATGCATACACAAAATGCGGTTTCCGATAGCCGCGTACGACACCGTTCTGGGCAACGATGCCGTCGCGCTCCAAAATGGACAAGTGCGCCCGGACCGCGTTATCCGATATATCAAGAAAATCCGAAAGTTCATTGACTGTCTGTTGCGAGCCTCGCAACTGCATAACGATCTTTCCGCGCGTGCTTTCAAAAAATCTTTTATCCAATTTTGTGTTCGGCATAGATGCTCCCTCATAACTAAAATACGCCAATAAACAAGAAAATTCAAATAAGTCAAGAAATTGATTGACTTATTAGATTTATAGGAATACAATTCAATCCGGCCGTGAGGTTTCGGCCATTAAAAAAAGATGTTTGGAGGAAAGTATGGAAACAACAATTTTAGACGGCAGTGTGGCGAGATCGGCGGCGACGGCGGATACTTCGAACCCGGCCTATCAGGCTTATATGATCTTGCGGTTGGGATTTATCGTGGCGCCGATCCTGGCGGGAGCGGACAAGTTTTTTCACGTTCTGGTAAATTGGGATCAGTATCTCCCGTCCGTCGTCAACAATATGCTCGGCGGACATGGGCATGAATTCATGATGGTCGTCGGAGTGATAGAGATCATCGCGGGCATCGGCGTCTTTCTAAAACCAAAGATCTTTGCGTATGTGGTCGCGCTTTGGCTGGCGGTGATCATTATAAATCTGCTTTTGATACCGGGATATTTCGACGTTGCCCTGCGTGACCTCGGCCTGATGCTTGGAGCTTTAGCACTGGCGCGCCTTAGTTCGACATACGACGCCTGACAGGCGGATAATCGGGATATGGAACTGAAAATAAAACGTGTATATGAACCGCCCGCAGCGTCGGACGGCGGGCGGGTTCTGGTTGACCGCCTCTGGCCGCGCGGGCTTTCAAAGGAAAAGGCGGCGGTCGATATGTGGCTCAAGGAGATCGCACCAAGCACCGACCTGCGCAAATGGTTCGGCCACGACCCGGCAAAGTGGACTGAATTTCAGAAACGCTACATAAAAGAGTTGGACGCAAATCCCGAACCGGTAACCACCATAAAAGGCCTTGCGAAAAAAGGAACCGTCACACTCGTTTACGGAGCAAGGGACGAAGAACACAACGACGCCGTTGTGCTGCTCGACTATCTGACAAAAGACTGAGGTTTTTTCACACCTTATTGCTAACAGGAACGAGCCATGTGGCCTCCGGTAGGGCGAAAAAAACTTTTCGGCAGATGACTGGGAAAGACAGTGACTTTTCACTCTGCGAAGTGGGTGAGCCACGGAAGAAATATGAAGAATATCCGAACGAGTCCCTATTAATAATACCGAAAGAATCTCTCAGGATTTGTTTGCAACCTGAGCATTTAACATCCTTTACAAATTCTTAACCCGACCTTAAACAATTTTACCGCAGCGGTGTTTATTCTAATACCATGTTACGCCGCGACTTTTTAATGTTTGCAATTTTGTTCCTCGTTCTGTCGGTTCCGATCCTTTCACAATCGCCGGAAGAACGAGCGGAAGGCCCAAGAGGCGACGAGCCGTCCGCGGTCAGTGTTTCCCCGAAGGGCGAGAGCGTCGTGATGGAGCTGTCCGGCAATAAGCCTGTTGTTTCGGTTCGCATCAACGGCAAAGGCCCATTCAGGCTTTTTCTGGACACAGGCGCCGGAGCGACGGTACTGAATCAGGACCTTGCCGACGAATTGAAACTTCCGGTTGAGGGAACCGTGAAGATCGGCGACCCCGCCGACCCTCAGGCAATCGAGGCACGCCGCAATCGCGTCAAAACGCTTGAGATCGGCGGCGTCAAATTTTCAGACCTTATCGCTGTATCTTGGGACCGTTCGATCCTGTATCGTGAAGGAGCGCCGCGAGGCGTGCTGGGTATGCCTCTTTTCAGGAAACTGCTTCTGACGATCGACTATCCGAACAGCCGAATCGAAATAAATGAAGGCAGCCTGCCCGCGGCCGACGGCAAACGCATCCTTAATTACAAGACCGGCGAAGGCGGCCTTTTCAAACTGCCGCTGACGGTTGCCGGCAAACCTATGGGAGCAACCATTGACAGCGGTTCGCAAAGCGGCATTTCGTTTCCGGAAGGATTCAAGGAAACCCTTCCCCTTGCGGATCCGCCCCGAGAGGTCGGCCGAGGCCGCACTGTCGCGGGCGAGTCGATAATCTACGGAGCGAAACTCAAAGGCAGCGTCACGTTTGGCGAATTTGAGCTGTCGGAACCCGAGGTCAGATTTTTCGGAAGGCTTACAAATCCCAATCTCGGCTATGAATTTCTTCGTCCTTACGCGATAACGATCGATCAGGCGAACAAGCGGATCAGGTTCGAGAAAGGGAATGTGGAGCGCAAAGCAGATCCCGCTCTGGCTGTTTATGCAGGAACTTACGGCGGCAGGCGCATCACGTTTGAGAACGGTGAGTTATTCTTGCAGAGACTGTCAGGCCCTCAGGGAGAAGGGCCAAAGATCAGGCTTGTTAAAGTGGCCTCCGATGAATTTGCCCTCGAAGGCGTGCGTGATGGCCGCGTCAAATTTGGTCGTGCAAACAACGGCACTGTTGATCAGATGAGCGTTCTAACACCGCAAGGCGAATGGGAAGCCACCAAGAAGAGTCAATGACTATTTCTTCGGCCGTTCGTTGGCTTTGAGGACGCGTTTGCGGAGGCGGATAGCTTTTGGCGTCACTTCGATGAGTTCGTCGTCGGCGATGAATTCGAGAGCGCGTTCCAGCGACATATCACGAACAGGAACGAGCCGCATTGCCTCATCGGCGGAGGTCGTTCGCATGTTCGAGAGCTTTTTCTCCTTGATCGCGTTGACGTCCAGATCTACCGCTCTGGCGTTTTCGCCGACGATCATTCCTTCATAAACCTTGACACCGGGTTTGATGAAAAGCGTTCCGCGTTCCTGCAGGTTGTAGAGTGAATAGGTCGTCGATTCGCCCATGCGGTCAGCGACCAGCGAACCGGTCGAACGATTCTTCATTTCGCCCTGCCATTTGTCAAAACGCAGAAAGATCGTGTTCAGCAATCCGGTGCCTTTTGTTTCGGTTAGAAATTCGCCTCGGAAGCCGATAAGCCCGCGCGACGGTATCTCGTATTCAAGCCGGACGCGGCCCGAACCGTTGTTTATCATTTTGGTCATCTGGCCCTTGCGTCGGCCCAGAGCCTCGGTCACGACTCCGATAAACTCTTCGGGTACGTCAACGACAACCTGTTCGAACGGTTCAAGCGTCTCGCCTGTATTTTCATCTTTTTGGGTGATGACCTCGGGCTTTGATACCTGCACCTCGTAACCTTCGCGGCGCATCATTTCAATAAGGATGGCAAGCTGAAGTTCGCCGCGTCCCGAAACCTTGAACTGTTCGGCGGCCTCGGTCTGTGTCACGCGCAGGGCGACATTGCCAAGCAATT
>CAZOXY010000018.1:8495-58808 GCA_964583955.1 uncultured Chloracidobacterium sp.
AATTCGCGGTCGAGCCGGTCCTTTATCTGTCTGGATGTGACGAACTTGCCGTCAATGCCGGAGAACGGCGACGTATTGACGCCAAAGACCATCGAGATCGTCGGTTCGTCCACGGCTATCACCGGAAGCGGCTGCGGATCGTCAGCCAGTGTGATCGTTTCACCGATATTGATGTCATCAAATCCGGCCAGTGCGACGATCTCTCCGACGCCCGCTGAATCAACGCTTGTGCGTTCAAGGCCCTCGAAAACAAAAAGCTCTTTGACGCGCGTCTTTTGCAGCGACCCGTCGCGTTTGGAGACGGCGACCTCCTGATTTTTCTGAATCGTGCCTGAGAACATTCGCCCGATGGCAAGGCGGCCGACGAATGGGTTGTAGTCTATATTTGCGACCAGAAGCTGGAGAGAGTCGTCACGCACGGTCTTTGGGGCCGGGATCGTTTCTATCACCTGATCGAAAAGCGGCCGCAGGTCCTTGCTCTCGTCCGACATCTCTTTTTTGGCTATGCCGTCACGCGAGATCGAATAAAGTATCGGAAATTCGATCTGTTCGTCGGTCGCGCCGAGGTCGATGAACAGATCGTAGATCTCGTTGACAACCTCATCGGGGCGTGCGTCCTGGCGGTCGATCTTATTGACAAGCGCTATACAGGGAAGTTTGAGTTCCAAAGCCTTGCGGAGTACGAACCGCGTCTGCGGCAGGCAGCCTTCGGCGGAATCGACCAGAAGCACGATGCCGTCAACCATTTTCAGAACGCGTTCCACCTCGCCGCCGAAATCGGCGTGGCCCGGCGTATCGACGATGTTTATCTTATAATCGCCGTAACGGACGGACGTGTTCTTCGCCATGATGGTGATGCCGCGTTCGCGTTCGAGGTCCATGGAATCCATCACGCGTTCAACGACCGTCTCGTTGTCCCTGTGGGTGCCTGATTGCTGAAGCATCGCATCAACCAGCGTCGTTTTTCCGTGATCGACGTGGGCGATGATGGCGATGTTCCTGATCTTGTCTGCTGTAACCATAAATGTATTGAATATAATTTCGTAAAAAAGCGAAACGAAAATGATGACGGATTGAAGTTCAAAACGCAAACGAAAAAGGCCGAATGGACAGATGCCCATTCGGCCCGGAGGCGGACGCAGCAGGCGGCCTAGCCCGCCTTTTTATCAACCTTAAGATTGTTGGTCACGGAAAAAGCGTTCCGCACCGACCTTGCCACGATATTGGCAAGATCAACGTCAGTGCTGTTGGCAACTGAGCCTTCCAGCGTTATGTGGCCGTTCTCCACGATCAGCCTGATCGACGGATTTACGGCCTGCATATACCTTGACAGGCCGCCGTGGTTAGCGATGCTTCTGGCCAGGTCGCGCCGTATCGTCTCATCAAAACCGCCGACAGGCAGTATCTCGATATTGTTTACGACCGTTTCCACGCCGGTCAGTCTCTTTACCGCCGCTGCGGCCTCTGACTTGTTGGTCGCATTGCGGACCTTTCCGTCCAATGTGACGATGCTTCCATCCACGGTGAAGCTGATGTGATCGAAAAGTTCATAGTAGGGCAGCTTATTTATCTGCCGCTGCACCTCACGTTCAAGCGCGGATGTGGAAACCTCGCCGGAATATGTCTGCGCATTCGCTCCGACAAGCGAAAATGTCAAAAATGCAAATGATAACAGCAATGCTTTGTTGAATACTCTCATAATATGTCGTTCTCCTTGTCATGGCTGAATATCGACGTCGAAACCATGACGCTATTATTAGAACGTCAAATATTTGACTCACTTGCATCAAAAAAGGATGCACAAAAAATAACTTCAAGATAACTTAAGAGATATTGCGGTTGTTTTGTTATAAAGGCAGGTATTCAATAGCATTATTCCATTCATCATCGCTGCTGCATTCGGCGAGAGTTACGATCTCGTCAATCGCTCGCCCGATCGCAAGGTCTTGGTGAATTAGAAACAGGCCGGTCATAGGTTTTCCCGCAAATATTCTAGCTCGGGCATGAAGGCCCATAGTATTTACGTCATGACTCAGGATAATGCGGTTTTCCGAGGCTGCGAATTCAAGTACCTCGGGATCGGAACGTTCTCTGACTTTCGTATCCCAAACGCGAATGATGTCTAGTTTTGGAAGACGCGATCTCACGCCGGAAAGGATCTGTCCGTTGAAATCTTCATCGGTGAGGAATCGGATCATTTATCCCATTCCTCTCTGGGTTTGCCACGACGAGCGAGGAGTTTTTTACGAAGTGCAATGAAATTCGGGTCTTTGTGACTTTCTTCACGTTCTCTCTCAAACTCTGCGGCTCTTTTTGCTAAATAAGTATCAACCTTTTCTCTATTGTGGAGGTAATAAGAAATGGCTCCGTAAACCTCAGCGAGTGACAAAGAATCGAAGGCATCTTGAATTTCGACAGCATCGTCGCCGCGGTTGAATGCATGCACGACCGAGTCGAGCGAAACGCGCGAGTTGCCGACGCGCAGCGTTCCTCCTTCGACCTCGCGAATCACGTTTGGAAGTGTTCCGAATGATACCGGCATAACAGGTGAATTATAACACAATTATTTGTCCTAAATTACACGCTGGCCTTGCATCTGCCGCAGGGCCTCAAAAAGCACGATACCGGCAGATGTCGCCAGATTGAGGCTTCGCACGTTTGCGTTCTGCATTGGGATGGTGAGGCAGTTGTCAGGAGCCTGCGATAAAATGTTATCCGGCAGGCCTCTGGTTTCCGGCCCAAAGATCAGGCAGTCGCCGTCAAGAAATTGCCAGTCAGTATAAGGCTTGGCGGCCTTTGTCGTGAGGTAAACGAATCTCGACGCCGTAAGTGATGCGTATAAAGCATTTATGTCGATATGACGATGCAGGCTTACCTCGTTCCAGTAATCGAGTCCGGCGCGTTTCAATGTCCGGTCATCCATTCTAAAACCGGTGACGCCGACAATATGCAGATGCGTATGCGTGGCGGCGCAGAGGCGGGCGATGTTGCCCGTATTTGGCGGGATTTCCGGTTCGTAAAGCGCGATATGGAGCATATCTGATCAATTTTGCCATTTTGGGGCCAGAACAGAGCTTACATCGTCGAGTGTCGGGCGGCAAATGGGCGGCCAGGAGGATCCGAAACCGCTGTGGGAATATATTGAACGTGCATCCTTTACGGCGAAAAGGTCATCAATTTATCTGGGTTTTCACTTGAAACCGATGCCCGGATCATCGGTTTGTGCTACAATCCGTTTTTGTATTTTTACCTGAAGATTAGGAGAATCATTTGGTGGTATTGCGTTTTGCGATAGTTTTGGTGGCGATGTCCTTTTTGATGTATGGGGACGTTCATGCTCAGGAACCGACCCCGACACCTGAGGAGATAAAAGAGCCGGTTGCCATGCCGACACCGGCCGAAAAAGCAGCGGCGGGGAGCATAACCGCCGAGCAGGTTGCTGAATCGGTGATCGTTATCTACAGCCTTGGCCGCGGCAGGGACGGTTTGTCCCAGATCAGAAAAACGATGTTCGAGCGCGGAAAGACCACCGTTACCAACGCCGAGGGAAAGAAGGAATCTGCAAGCTATCAGCGTTGGGCCATCAGGGGCGATACGTCCGAAAAGGACCGCGTCCGGCTTGAACAGGATTTTCCGGCGGCCAAGTATTCACTTGTTTTTAGCGATGACAAGGTGTTCGGCATATATCAGGACACTGCCTTCAGCCCGCGTGAAGATGCCGTCAAGGCATTTCAGAACCAGACCTTTCGCAATATCGACGCCCTGCTCCGTTACAAGGAAAATGAGGCCAAGCTGGAATTGGGCGAACGCAAAAAAATAATGGGCGTTGACCTGATGGTGTTGGACGTTATCGATAAAAACGGAGGCAAGGTCCGATTTTACATAAGCGCCCGTTCGTTCCGCATTCTGTTCCTGGAATATGAGGACGAGGGAGTGACCTATACCCGCCGCTTTTACGATTACCGCAATGTGCAGGGGACGATGGTGCCGTACAGGACCGTTCTTTTGAAAAAGGACGAGACCATTGAGGAAACAAACATCGGCACGATCACCTACGGCCAAAGAGTGGACGAAGGCCTCTTTATGGCAAACTGAGAATACGTTTTGGAACTTTTGAAAAGTCTCCGCGTGATAAAGGCAACTCTTCCTGATGCCTTTACTATTCACAAGGAGAACAAAAGTATATGAAACAGCTTGCCGGCCTGTATAAAAGGCCTTTATTCCTGATCGTCCTTAACCTCTTACTCTGTCTTCCGTTAATTGCTCAAAACGAAAATGCCGCCGCTGACGGCCAGGCCCGACAGGACCTGCGGGCGGTGCTGTATTTTGTTGTAGGAAACGATAAGGCCGCTGCCGGAACCGAATTACCGAAGGAACTTGCCGACACCGCCAAAGAGATAAAGAGCGGCTGGAATCACACGGCGTTGACGCTCGCCGGACGGCAGTTGGTCAGGACTGAGGCTCCCGGCGTGTTTAAATCCAAGATCTCCATTGACCTCAGCAATGATGGAGGTGCAAAGATCCCGACGTCCTTTCTTGATTGGGCCATCGTGCTTAGTCGTACCGACGGCGGAACGGTGCGTCTTGGCAACACTTCTTTTTCCATTCGGACGCCGGTCAGGCTCGCAAAAGCGGAAACAGGCGATGTGTTCAATTATGAGGGGTTCAGCACCAACATGTCCGGCCTTTCTGTCAGGAAAGGCGTGCCGACGCTCATCGGCAGTTTGTCATTGCCGTCAACCGGCGGAACATTGTTCGTGATACTAAGACTGGAAGCCATAACCGTGGGCTGAAAGAACTTGCCGATGCAGGAAAATGTCGGAAAAATGCAACATTTCGGGCCGTCGGGCGTGACTATATACGCAGGACGGCTTTTGTTTAGCGCCGCGATGTGTTGTAAAACCTATGAAGATATGGGTGCGGACAAAAGCGGGGAAACTGAGCAGAAAATGCCGGAGCCGATGGCTGCGGACACCCGTTCGTCCGACCACAGCCTGATCGAGGCCGCGAGGAGCGGCGATGAGGCGGCTTTTGCAGAGATAATTGCACGGTACAAAAATCCGATAACCAATTATCTCCACAGATTTTTGAACGATCACGAAGAGGCGGTCGATCTGGCGCAGGAAACCTTTATCAAGGTTTACTATGCGATGGACAGGTATCACACGGGTTATGCTTTCTCAACCTATATCTACCGGATCGCAACCAATTTGGCGATAAGCGAGCTGCGGCGACGCAAACGGCGGACGCTTTTGTCGCTGACAGGCCTGTTTCAGGCCGAGGACAATGAGGCTGTGGAATTTCAGCCTCCGGACGCGCGATATGTTCCCGATGCCGAGTTCGAACGGGATGAGCAAACGCGGATCATAACCTCGGCGATAGCGGCCTTGCCGACAAAATATCGTGCTCCTATCGTTTTGCGGGAAATAGAAGGCCTCTCTTACGAAGAGATCGCCGGTGTGCTGGAACTGGGGCTTGGCACGACAAAATCAAGGATCAGCCGGGCAAGGGCATTGCTTAGGGAAAAATTGCAGGGACATATATGACGCCGGAGTTTTTATGATGGGCGATAAGGACAAAAAATTGGAAGACGACAGACTCAGCCAGGCTCTCGCGGGCCTTCCGCGGATCGAGGCCCCGGCAAACTTTGAGCAAAGGGTGATGAACCGCATCAGGGCCGGGGAAGAATCTGTTCGGGGCAATGTCGCGATGTGGCCGTGGATGAAGCTGGCCCTGCCGGTGCTTGCGCTGCTGTTCGTGGGGGCATTTTTGTATTTGTCCGGAATGTTCTCAACAAACGTAAGCGACCTGCCGCTGACGGCAGAGGTCGAGGTCAACGATCTTCCGCCGCTGCTTCCTGATGTTCCGGGAATTGAGGCTGATAAGGCCGATGACGCGAATGTTGTTACAGCATCGGCAGATCGCGGACAGCCATCTGCATTCGGGCCGTCCACGGAACGAGCGGGCCAAAATATCCCGGTCAGGCCGCCGCAAAACACAAGGCGTCGAAACGTGCCTGATAATTCAGGCGGAGGTTCGGTTGACAGGGCGATCACGGCCGCTCAGGATGTCAGAGCGTCCAACACGAACGCTAATACAAATGCCAATTTCTTCACGCCTTTGGAAGACACTCCGGAGTTTGAGCGGCAGGCGGGCGTATCCGCAAAGGACATCTTTGAACTGATGGGGCTAAAGGGAGCGTACGCCGGACGCGGATGGCATGTCCGCTCGGTCGATCCGGTTGGAGCGGGAAAACGATCCGGCATTCAGGACGGCGATGTCATAATAGCCGTTGACGACACGTTCTTGAATGACAGGATGGAATTAAAGGGAAATGTCATTTTCAAAACCGTGCGCGTTCTGAGGGACGGCAAGGAAGTGACGCTGCCGGTAAAGCCCTGACCATGTTCAGGGCTTTTCCTCCGTGTTCACATCTGCCTTTTCCACTTCGGTCGAAAACTTTTGATAATCGTATGAGCGGATGACCTGATTGACATTTGCTCCGCCGAACATCAGCACCCGAACCGAAAGGTTGATGTCCGCCAGCGAAGGAAGCCAGATCTCATCGTTGACGCGTTCCTGTTCCAGGGTGAACGATGCTCCCTTGCGGAGTTTTGCCAGCAATCCGCCGCCGATCTTGTAGCTGTCGGCAAGAAAAGCTTCGATCCGCGCGACCTGTCTGTCGTTTTCGTCTATCCACATCACGCCCGCGACCTTGCCAAAGAATTTCAGCACGCTTTTGGCGTTTTTCATATCAAAATCGGGGTTTGGCTCAAAATCGAAAACGATCATGTCCCGTCCTTTGTAGCGTTCGCGGCGCGGATTGATAAGGCGTGACGCACGAAGCACCTCCGCTATCGACACTCGAGCTTCGCGCCTTTCAGAGTTTTCATCAGAGCGTTTTTCCTGTTTTGCAATGCGTTTTTCGATCTCCTCGATCTGTTTGGCGATGTCCTTGTCAGCCTCGGCCTGTTCGCGTTGCATTAGCGGTTTGCCGTTCTTTTCTGTCAGGCGGCTAATGCGGTTGCCGCGATGGAAAGAAAGCTGATTTGTTTCCGAACCGGCCTCGCGCAAAACGCCGTCCTTGCCAAGTTCGCGGCGTGTGCTTTTTTGAATGTATGAATATGTGTCGAGAAGACGTTCGACCTCGTCCTCATTGGTTTGCAGCTGCGTGAGCAGTTCCCTTATGTCGGGAAGAGGTTTGCCTGAGGTTTCAGGGAATGAAAACCGCGAGAGATCAGACGAGGCAGCAGGCTCGACGGCGGAAAGTTCAATGAGATACGCTTCGCCGTCAATGACGGCATTTATTTTGAACGGCTGAACGGTTCTGTTTACCGTTCGATGATCGGAATATTCATAGACATCGGTCGCATCGCCAAACGGTATCTCCTCGCGGACAGGAAGCCCGGTTTGGTTATCAAAAAAGAGCTTTAATGAAGCCCCGCGTGGTGTTGACATCACAACAACGTTTGCGGTCCGTCCGTTCACATCGGCCCGGCCGCCAGACGTTATTTTTGCACGGTCTTTCTTATAATTAAGCCACAACTGGCTCCGATACCGAGCCTCGGCCTGAAGATCGACCGCCGTATCGCCGGTCAGCGTACGAAGCCCGTCGCGCGAATCGCGAACCCAGGCGGAACGGCCGTTGAATCCCATTTCCGTTTCAAATCCGGCAAGCTCATATCTCGTGTAAAAAAGATCGGGGGCCTGCGTGACCTGTAAAAATTCGCCTGAAGTTCCGTTGGATATTCTGGTTATGGTGCCGACCCGTTTCCAAGCCCTGGCGGATGTGACGGCTTTTTTGCCGCCAAGCGCCTTTTCAGCTTTGGTGAGGATCTTTGACGGTGATTGCGCCAAAGCCGGGACGGCCAATGCCGCGATGATAGTTAAAAGAAAGAGCAATTTCATTTTTCTGTCCGTGTGGTCGAAGGCAGCAGGAAAAGCCCGAAAAGATACAGAGCGACGGCAAAGAACTGGATATATCCCGTGCCGGGCGAAAATCGCGGCAGATCGAGCAGCCACGTGAAAGCACCCTGCGCCGGGTTTTCGATGATCGAACGCAGCCAGCTTTGTTCCGCCGGAGCCGTAAGGTTGGCGAGCAGCATATATTTGACGACGAAAGCCAATCCGAAAAGCGCGCCGAGGCTCCGCAGAAGCCTGCGAACATCAAAATCCGCGAACAGGTTGTTCCAGAGCGTCCAGAAAAAACAGAATGCGACTATCCAAAAGGGAAGTCCCTGTTCAGGAATGAGCGAATTGAAAAGCTGCGTTGTCGCGGCAAAGAGCGACAGCAGAACGGCGCCGTTGGCGATGTTCTTTAAGACCGGAAAATTCTCTGAGAACCAACCGCCGACCGAGATCAGTCCTGCCCGAAAGAAAAGTGCCAAAAGGATAACGGCAAAGACAAGGCAAAGCAGCGACGGTTTCAGAAAGATGAACGAACCGTCCGCTCCGCTGAGCCTCAGCCCGCCCAAAAGCGCCGACGTCAGAAAAACGACCGGCAAAAATATGTATCGAAGATAGAGCCTTTGCCTTTCCGCCAGTTGAACGTTCACGGATGCAGACGGAAGAGCAACAGGCGGCACAGCTTCGGTTTCGACGATCTCGGCATCGACCGCATCAGCCGGAAACTGCTCAATTTCGGTGTTTTCCTCAAGTCTGGTTTTCATATTCCCGCATTATGCCCGATCAAACGACAGCAAATATCATTCTGGTTTTTGAGCGTCTCCGATTTCCAGTAAATATTTCACGCAAAGCCGCGAAGAACGCAAAGACATTTGCGGTAAAAAGGCGTTTCAGCCAAATTGAGATGAATAAAAACATCTTCCGTGAAAGGTCTTCTATAGATTTACAGTACCTCAGATTTACAGTACTTCTCCAAAAAATACTTTCCAAAATTATGTATCTTCTTTTTCGCTCATCTCTTGGCGAGCTTTGCGGCTTGGCGTGAAACTATTTTTCTCACGCAAAGACGCAATGCCCGCAAAGAAACTGCCCAAAAGATATATAAGCCCGGATATTCGCGGCCCATAAGTTTGGATCAGGCCAGTGCTCATTTTCGTTCACGAAACACCCTTAGCGGATTGAGGTCGTCAGCCGTGACTTTTAGGCCTTCTTCAAGCTCGTGCCGCAGTTCGGCGGGTGTCCGGAGCAGCAGACCGGCGTCATCCGACCGGAAGTTCGGATCAAGCATCGAGACACGGCCAAGCACATCCAACGCCGACCGATAAAGTTCGTCATCGCTGTAAACCCGTCCCCAGCCCTGACGGTAATAACTGTACGCAATATAGAACTGTGTTTTCGGATCGCGTTTTTCAGGATCGGCACGGTCAAAACTGTCGCGGGCGGCGACGAAATTATCCGAACGAAATGCCGCAATGCCTTCGTTGAACTTTGTCTGATCGACCTCATACGTCCCGATCACGACCGAACCTTTGGTGGTGATGTTCTCGACCGTCGTCGCGGCCTTTGACGAGATCTCTTCCAGCGAACGCGGCTCAGCGGCGTACAGGAATATGATAAAGACAGCAAACGCCGCCGTCACTGCGATGCCTGTAATTTGGATATAGGTTTCTTTCATTGGTATAATCGCACCGCTCTTTCTAAGAATACACTTTCCGACATTTTGATGCCTATGCTTATTATCATGCGAATCTCTTTTGTGCTTTTATTCTGCTGTCTCCTTTCTTTGGCGGCAGCCGGACAGACCGCCGACGTTGTCATCACAAATGCCAATATTCACACAATGGACGCGCAGCGGCCGACGGCGCGGGCGATGGCGGTTTTGAACGGGCGTATCGTGGCGATCGGTTCCGATGCTGATGTAAAGGCATTCATCGGCGCGAGGACGCGGGTCATCGACGCGGGCGGGCGTGTGATAATTCCGGGCTTTAATGATTCGCACGTGCATTTTATGGAAACGGGCCAGCAGCTTTCGTTGGTCGATCTGCGGACCGCGCAAACGCCTGAGGAATTTGTCGAAAGGATAAAGAATTTTGCCGCCAACCTGCCAAAAGGCCGATGGATACTCGGCGGCAAATGGGACCATGAGAACTGGACGCCGAACAACCTGCCGACGGCGGCGATGATCGATGCCGTCACGCCCGACAATCCTGTTTTTATCGACCGCCTGGACGGACACATGGCGCTTGCAAACACGTTGGCGATGAAACTTGCAAAGGTCGATAAGGACACAAAAGACCTGCCGGGCGGCGAGATCGTCCGCGATGCCAACGGCAACCCTGTCGGAGTTTTCAAGGATTCGGTGATGTCCTACATCAACCGCGTGATACCCGATCCGTCGTGGGAAGAAAGGCTCGAAGCGGCGCAGGCGGCGACCGACCACGCGGCATCGCTGGGCGTGACGAGCGTGCAGGACATGTCCGCCGGTCGGGACATCGGCGTTTATCAGGAACTGCTTCGGCGCGGAACATTGAAAACGCGCGTGTATGGCTGCTCGCCGTTGAGCGATTACAAGCGTTGGTCAAGTACGGGCATTCGTGCGGGCTTTGGCGACCCGATGGTTCGCGCGGGCTGCCTGAAAGGTTTTATGGACGGAAGCCTGGGTTCGACGACCGCCTGGTTCTTTGAACCGTATCTGGACGCGCCGAACACGAGCGGCCTGCCTATGGGCGATGTTCTGACCACGATGAAGACCGACATAACCGAAGCGGACAAGGCCGGTTTGCAGGTGAACATTCACGCCATCGGCGACCGTGCGAACGCGACGCTGCTCGATCATTTTGCCGAGACCGCACGGCTGAACGGCCCTGCCGACCGTCGTTTTCGCATCGAACATTCACAGCATCTTCGTTACGATGATCTTAAACGCTTTGGATCGCAAAAGGTCGTGGCGTCGATGCAGCCCTTTCATCTGGTCGATGACGGGCGCTGGGCGTGGAAACGTATCGACGAAGGCCGTCTTCGCGGGACCTATGCCTTTCGCACCATTTTGGACACGGGCGGCGTGCTTGCCTTTGGGACGGATTCGCCCGTAGCTCCGCTCGATCCGCTGCTCGGCGTTTATGCCGCCGTGACGCGGCGGACGCTGGACGATAAAAATCCCGGCGGCTGGCTTCCCGAACAAAAGATCACGGTCGATGAAACGGTCCGCGCATATACGTGGGGTTCGGCATTTGCCGAATTTCAGGAAAAGGACAAAGGAACGCTTGAAGCAGGCAAGCTGGCGGATTTTGTAATTCTTTCAGAGGACATTTTCACCATCGATCCCGTAAGGATCAGGGATGTAAAAGTAACGATGACCGTCACTAACGGCAAGGTCGTTTACGAGGCGAAGTGAGGTTTTTCGCATCAATTATTTTTGTTCTCGTCGTCGGCTGTTCGGTTCTTTCACAAGACCGGACAGCCGATCTTGTTATCCTGAACGGCAATGTGCTGACGATGAATGAAAAACACCCGCGTGCCGAGGCGATAGCGATTACGGGAAACTCAATAAGCGCGGTCGGGACAAATGACGAGATCCGCGCGTTCATCGGCGAGGCAACGCGAGTCATTGATGCAAAAGGCGGAACGGTCATTCCCGGATTTAACGATGCTCACGTTCATTTTATGGCGATAGGCAACACGTTCTCTTCGCTCGATCTTAACGGTATTGACACACCCGCAAAACTGGCTGAAAAGCTGAAGCATTACGTTCGTTTTCTTCCGAAAGGGCGTTGGATATTGGGCAGCGGCGGCGACGATGCCCTGTGGAAAGCTGATGCGGCATCTCTTGCAAAAGCGTTGGACGCGTCAGCACCCGACAACCCCGTTTTTCTTTATCACACCGAACCGGCATCGGCATTGGCAAACGCCGCCGCCATGAAAAATGGCAATGTGAAACAAACCGAAGGCGGTGTCGTCACCCGCGGAGCTTTGGAGCGGATACGTTTCGCCGTTCCAAGAGACCACAGCAGCCGATGGGCCGAGATCGCCGAGACCGCGACCAATTACGCGGCATCGTTTGGCATAACGAGCGTGCAGGATGTTCATTCGGACGACATGGCCGAGGTCTATCGCGAACTGGAACGCGCCGGTAAATTAAAGACGCGGGTTTACGATTGCATCTCTCTGGGCGATGCCGTGGCAAAAAAGATTGCGCCGCCAAAGAACGATCCTGAGGCGATGGTCCGTGCGGGCTGTGTAAAAGGAACGCACGACGGCGATGACGAATGGACGCCGAAGCTGCTTGCCGATGTTGTCGCCGCCGACAAAGCGGGTTGGCAGATCGCCGTTCACGCGATAGGAACGCGGGCGACGTCTGCCGTTCTGGATGTTTTTGAGGCGGCGATCGGCGAGAACGGCACTCGCGACCGCAGGTTCAAACTGGAACACGCCGAAGGCATCAGCAGCGACGACCTGAAACGCGTCGGGAAAATGAACATCACGGCTTCCATTCAGCCCTATCTTTTTGGCGGCGGTGCCGGATTTCGTTCAGGGTATTATCTCGGTCTGCAAAACGCGGGGATAAGACTCGCATACGGTTCCGACGCACCAATGACTGCGTTCGATCCGCTGCTTACCGTCAAGGCAGCAGACGGCGAGGAGCCGTCGGTGAAAGACGCCGTTTTTGGCTACACGATGGGTTCGGCGTATGCCGAATTTACGGAGAAACAGAAGGGAAGCATCGGCCCGGGCAAACTCGCCGATATCGTTATACTTTCCGGCGATCTTCTCAAAGGAACGTCCATGACGAAGGCTCTGGTGGTTGTTGCAGTGACCATCGTTGACGGCAAGGTTGTTTACACGGCCAATAAATGACGGACAAACCCCTGATCCGCCTTTTACTGCCGATATGAATAAGGTAAAATTCAAGTACAGACCGATCTCTGTTCCGACAATAAGGCAAACCGGCCATTTCGGGGGAGAAGCGGGTATTTATCAAGACGATCATATAAAGGAGTTTGCGATAATGAAAAGGATATTATTGTCACTGACGGCCATGCTGCTGTTTTCGGCAACGATGATGGCCCAGGAAGAATTGAACAGCAAGGGTGATCCGGTACATCGCGGAAAGGACAACGCACCGGTCGAATTGAGCAAGGGCGAGAGCATCACACGCGGCGAGGCCCTTGCGGATGGCGTGAAAAAGGCAAAGATCGAGAAAGTTTTTGCTGAACCGGATAAGTTTGCCGATAAGACCGTCGAGCTTGAGGGCATTGTTGTCCGCTCGTGCAAAAAAGAAGGCTGCTGGGCAGAGATCGCCGACAAGGAAGGCGGCAAAAGCGTCCGCGTAACGTTTGGCGACCACGCGTTCTTTATTCCTCTGAACGCGGCGGGAATGAAGGTCAAGGCCCAGGGCAAATTTGTCACGAACGTTCTGCCAAAGGAACATGTCGATCATCTGATAAACGACGACGGTGCGAAATTTGACAACCGCAACCCGGACGGAACCGTCACCGAGGTATCTTTTGATGCCACCGGTGTGGTGCTGACAAAGGCCGAATAGCCTTACTTTTTTCGGAGATCTATCCGCGAACAGCCCGGATACCGCTCAAAACGACGATACTGTTGTCGAGCGGTTTGGGAGGTTCGCGGATATTTTTTTTCGGCGGATACCGACGGTTCTTTCGGAAAGTGTGCTAATCTGCATCGTGAAAATAAAGAGCAATACCAACTAATTTTACAGGAGAAGAATCTATATGTTTTGGAAGATCGTGTTGATTTTTGGCATTTTGGGCGTTGTGCTGGGCTTTTTGGTGACTGCGGTCTCTGTCGCCCTTCCGATCGTCAACGGCCCGCGTACGAGTTGGGAAGAGGCCATGTTCGGCATCATTCCCGGAGCCGTGGTTCTGATATTTTCATTTTTCGTGTTCCTGATAGGGCTGATATTTGTTATCAAGAACAGGAAAAAGAAGGTAAATGCCGCATGATCGCCAAAAACTTAGCGACATCGACATCCTGAAGAGGACAAAAATGCTTTGGAAGACAGTTTCGGTCATGGGTTTGATAGGTGTTTTATTCGGGCTTGCGATAACCGGCACATTGATCGCCAGGCTGATAATGACCGAAGAGACGGTCGGGCTGGTGTTTGTGATAAAGAACAGGAAGAGCTAACAAAGCATAATTCAGCAGTATGAAAAACCGTTTAGTCTTGATTCTGATCGGCGCGATATTTGTTCTGGCCGGCACCGAAACGGTGCTAGGCTGCTGGTGTCGCCACGTCACCGACTGCGAAGCGACGAACCGCTCGGAGACGGCTTTTGTCGGGACGGTGCTTGAAATAAAGCCGGTTGACGTAAGAGAAGAAGGTGTTTATTCCTTTGGGACGCGCGAGGCGATACGTTTTCAGGTAGATGAACCTTTCTTTGGTGTTCGGACACGGCAGATCACCATTCAAACCGGAAGCGAGGAAGGATGGAATTGTGACTATTTTCCTTTTCGTGTAGGAGAAAGTTATGTTGTTTTTGCCTCAAAGGATAAAGACAATGATCTGTATTCCGGCCTCTGCGGCGGAACAAAACCATTTATAAAGGCAGAGAAAACCCTTGAGCATTTACGAAGTTTGCCGGAGGGTACAGAAAATGGACGTATTTTTGGAACTGTACACGGGGTCAGATTTGACAAAAAAGCCGGGTTGTTTGAAGGCACATATCTCAATGGCGTCAGGCTGAACCTAACCGGGAACGGAGTGGATGAGACTATCTTCACTGGCGGTGGGTACGCTCACTTGGAATTGGGGAGTTTTCGATAGATAACTTGAAACGGGGCAAGTACAAATTGCAGGTTTTCCTTCCTTCATATTACGGTTTCAGGTATGAAGAGCGTGGCTCCGTTCGTGAGATCAACTTAAATGGACGAGGTTGTTCCGAACAGTATTTCAGCGCGGAGGTCGAAAACTCGATAGAGGGGAAAGTGGCCGATTCAAACGGAGAGCCGCTTAAAGGCATAGAAATTTATCTTGTCCCGGCAACAAAGCGTGAGGACGATAACTATGAGAATTATAGTACCTGGACAGACGAACAGGGAAGATTTTCAATCAACTACATTTTCCCGCGTGATTATTATCTTGGGATAAACATTGTCGAACCGGACGAAGATGAAGAGTGCGGCGAGGAGGAAGAATGTGAGGAAGAAGAATCTGAACCGGCGCCCAGGTTGTACTATCCGAACACAGATGATAAGGCAAAAGCTAAACGCATCTCATTCGGCCTGGGACAGAAATACACAGGTTACAATCTGGTTCTGGAAACAGAATCCCATAAGTAAATGAAGCCATTTAAGATCAGGGACATCTAGATAGGCCCGCCGTTGATATTATCGCCGATAGCGGGCGAATATAGCCGGAATGCGAAGTGGTTCGGTGTGTTATAATAGGCTCGTTATGGGAGTGATAACTATTGAAGTGCCGCAGCGGGTTAGCAGGAAGTATCAGATCGATTCCGAAAAGAAAGCTGAGGAATTGATCGAGAGTCTCGACAAAATGAGGCCGAAAAAGAAAAAGCTGCGAGACCTGAGCGATGTCGGCGGAATCTGGGCTGACAGGGCGGAGTCTGCCGAGGAGATCGCGCGGGAATCGAGGAAGAAGTCGAATAACGGAAGTAAAGAAAGCAGCGCTGATGAACTGGATTCAGCCCTGGATGCTGTTTTCGGAATGTGGTCTTATCGGAAGGAGTCAACTGAAGAAATTGCAAAACAATTGAGAGACGGATGGAATAGAAAAAATGGCAAGTAGTTTGGCGGACACGAACATATTTATTGCCATTTTTAACGGTGATCCTTCACTTAAAGAACTGATAAAAACAATCCTCCTGTAATCAATACTATTGTTCATTTGGAGTTGATCCAAGGCTCAAAAAATAAAGCAGAAGTAAATAAGATCGAAAAACTCCTTGCTTTTTTTGAGGTATTGCATTTTAACGAGGCAGTAGCTCTTCGTTCTCTTGAACTTATTCGCCAGTATTCAAAAAGCCACGGCCTGCTGCTGGCCGATGCGATCATTGCCGCTACTTGTCTTGAAAATAATCTAAAACTTATTACATTCAACGCCAGAGACTTTCGGTTCATCAAAGGTCTGAAAATAGACATACCATAGTCGTGAAGCCATTTAAGATCAGAGACATTGAGATAGACCCGCCGTTGATACTTTCGCCGATGGCGGGTGTTACTGACTATACATTTCGCCGGCTGATAAAGCGGCGGGGCGGTGTCGGTCTGGTCGTTTCGGAGTTTATCTCGGTCGAGGGGTTGACGCGGCATAATCCCAAATCAAAGCGGCAGATGCACTTTGATGAGGAAGAGCGGCCGTTTGCGGTGCAGATATTCGGAGGGCGGCCCGAACGGATGGCGATGGGCGCCGAAATGGCCGAAGAGGTCGGAGCGGACATTCTTGACGTAAACTGCGGCTGCCCGGCTCCGAAGGTCGTAAAGAACGGTGGCGGATCGGGATTGCTTCGCGAACCGGCGTTGCTTGAAACGATCCTGAAAGATATAAAAAGATCTATCTCGATACCGCTGACGCTAAAATTGCGCACCGGTTACACAGACGCCTCGATAAACGTCGTTGACGTTGCAAAAATGGCAGAGCAATGCGGCGTCGAACACATTCAGGTCCACGGCCGAACACGTGAACAGGGTTACAAAGGATTGGCAAACTGGGAACTAATTCGCCAGGTCAAAGAGGCCGTGAGCATTCCGGTTTCCGGCAATGGTGATATCACCACGCTTGAATACGGCTTTGAAAAATGGCGTGAATCCGGTGTAAACGGCATCCTGATCGGGCGCGGAGCGATGCAGAACCCGTGGATATTCCGCCAGTTCAATGATGTTTTGAACGGACGCGAACCGTATCAGCCTGATGTCGAGGAGAAAAAGGCAGTGCTGCTGGAATTCTTCGGAATGTGCCTTGAGCAAATGCCGGAACTGCCCGCGTTGGGCAAGATGAAACAGCTCGCAGGGCAATTCACCAAAGGGCTGCCCGGCGGAGCGCAGTTTCGCCAAACGCTGTATCATTCACATTCCGTTCAGGAGATACTGGACAATATCACGTCGTATTTTCAAACGCTGGTCGAACGACGCGTTTACGGCGACGGCCTGGTCGAAGCGGATGCCGACATTGATATCACTTCGTGCGAAAGCGGCATGGGTACGGTTGGCTGATCAACGATCGCCCCAACTGGCCGTTCTTTGTTTTACAGACCGCAAATGTTTGATATTATCTTTTCATTCAACTTGATCAAGACAACATTTTTTATCCGGATCGACAGATCGCAGGGCTGTGGTTGGCTAAATCAAACAGCATCTGACGGAGAATACAGGAGGAATCAATGAGATATACACTGCTGGTCATAGTGATCGCTTTGTCGGTGTCTGCCGCTTTTGGCCAAAAGCTCAAGCCCGAAGATGTGGTCGCCAAGCATATTGAAGCGGCCGGGGGAATTGAGAACCTTACGGCTGCAATGAACCGGGCCGCTGCCGGTTCCGCAAATTTTCGCTCAAAATTGCCCGCAAAGGAAACCGACGGACGGGCCATCATAGCTTCTGACGGGAAGAATCAGATGTTTTTCCTGCAACTTAATTCACAGGAGTATCCTAACGAAAAAATAGGCCATTTTGCCGGAAAAACTGAATTGCCTTTTGTGACGGCAGGGGCAAGGTCGCCTCTCGGAGCGTTTTTGGCTGATCACGATTCTATCCTGCGAGACGGCCTATTTCTAGGGGTGCTGAACAGCAATTGGGCATTGCTTAATTTAGACGAAACCGGCTCAAAGATACGAAATGTGAGCGGTAAGAATGTCGATGGCCAAAAGACCGTTGGCATAGAATATACTCCGAAAGGAGTGGGGTCTCAGGATTTTTCAATAAGGATGTATTTTGACGCCAAAACATTCCACCATCTCAGGACGGTCTATACGCGCCAGATACAGTCCAGTCCGGACACATTCGGGCAATTAGGGCGCCAGGCCGGTGTAAAGCAAACATTGACTGAAACTTACGGCGATCATAAGGCCGTCGATGGACTTGTTCTTCCGCACACATACACCGCTCATTACATTACGGACAGCAATAGCGGTGTTTATGAGTTCACGTGGAAGGTCAATGTCGATGAGTATCGGCTCAAAGCCGAATTTGTCGATAACTTTTTCAAATTTTAATGATCAGGCCCGGATACAGACACAGACAATAAAAAAGGCAGGTGAGAACTCTCTCTGCCTTTTATGCCGTTTTTAATTGTGTTAATTACCTGATCTTTCCTTGCGCTCATCCGCAAAGAGTACCGGAGCGACGACAGGCCGGTATGATTCATTGATCTTTATATAGGCGTCTTCGCGTAGGGCGCTCATGTATTTTTTGCCTTCCGCCTCGGCCTTTTCAGACATTATTGCCATGCGGATGGCGTTTTCGTCAAAATGCGAATCGCTGCTGGCCGCCGAGCGTTCATCAACACGCAAGATCGAAATGCCTACCTGATCGACCTCGATCGGTTCGGCGTAACCGCCCGCGTTGACACCTTTTAACACCCCAGCGGCCCTTTCGTTCAGGTCGCTGACAGGCTGAACGCCTATCTTGCCTTTGTCCTCAGCAACCGTGGGCCGGTCTGAATTTTCGACAACGATCTTTTCCCAATCGGCTCCGCCGCGAAGCTGGGCCAGGAGTTCTTTTGCCTTTTCACGAACAGAATCCTCAGAGCGTCCGGCAAAGCTAAGGAACAGTTCGCTCAGGGTAACGGTTTCAGGTTTCGTGAACTTCTGCTTGTTGGCTTCAAAATAGTCTTTCAGATCTTTTGAAGATGCTCCCCAATAGAGCTTTCTGTGTACTTCCTGCTGGATGACATATTCCCTAGTCAACTGGTTTCGCCACATATCGCGGATGTCGTCAGGGTTTATGCCTGTTTTGCGCATTTCTTCAAACAGGCCTTCCAGGGTCTTGATGTCATACTGCTTCATCATTTCAAGGAATCTCTGGTTAACGGCGGCCTCGACCTCGCGCTCCAGGCCTAATTCCTTGCCACGCTGCATCAGCAGTTCCTCATTGATGAGGTTCGCTATCAGTTCGCCCTGTTTTTCATCCACTTCACGCTGAGCGTCCTCGCGCGAACGGCCCTGTTCGACCTGAGCATCAATAAGCAGCTTGATCTCTTTCTTGATTCGTGAAAGCGTAATAACACCGTCATTTATCTGAGCGACGACCTCGTCAACGACATATTCCTCAGTTTCCTGGGCAAACACAGGAGAAACCAGTATCGCGGCGGCCAATATGACAAACAGTGATCTACAATAACGGAACATACAATAACTCCAAATATGGGGCAAATGTCTTGCAAAAACTTCCTTACGAGGATATATGATGCCAACGCTCGGAATTTGGTTTTATGCCGGATCAGCTTTTTCACCAAAAAACCGGCATTCTGAAGCAATGGAGCATTCTATCAGTTTTTGGCAAATTTTCGCATCTGGCACGCAGAATATTGCGTGAATTGTGAAAAACCTCGCGCTCGTCACCCTCTGATCATTTTCATTGTTTCCAGAAGTGAGTTCAGCATATCTTCACTGCTTAGCGGAAGCCGCAAAATGCCGTTCGCTGAAAATTTGATGTCCGCATTTTCCTGCACCATCGCCATCAGCTTTTCAGGATCCACTCTGCTCTTTTCCGAAAGTTTGATCGCGACACCGTCAGCGGACCGATCTATTGATATGACACCCATTTCGTCCGCCAGCCGCCTGACCCGCGCATAGCCGAACAGCGAATCGACCGACTCCGGTACGCTGCCGTATCGGTCACGGAGTTCAGAATGGATACGCGAAAGCTCTTCCTCGGAACCGGACGAGGATATCCGTTTGTAGGTTCTCAGCCGCTGGCTTGCCTCGGTCATATAATCCTTCGGGATCGAGACATCTATGCCAAGGTTTATCGAAACGCTTGTTTCGTCGGCGACCTCTTCGCCGCGAAGTTCCGATATGGTGCGTTCCAGCATTTTTGTGTAGAGGTCAAAACCGAGAGCGTCCAGATGGCCCGACTGCTGGCCGCCAAGCAGGTTTCCCGCTCCGCGAAGCTCCAGATCGAGAGCGGCAATGCGGAAACCGGCTCCCAGGTCAGAAAATTCGCGTATTGCCGAAAGCCGCCTGCGGGCGATGGGCGTCAGTTCCAATTCCGCCGGGATCAGCATATACGCATAAGCCCGTCTGTTGGAACGCCCGACGCGTCCGCGAAGCTGATAAAGCTGTGACAGGCCGTAATTGTCGGCACGGTTTATCAGGATCGTGTTCGCGCGAGGAATGTCGATGCCGTTCTCGATGATCGTAGTGGCGATGAGAACATCGTATTTGTAGTCGATGAAATCGAGCATGACCTGTTCCATTTCCTTTTCGTTCATCTGGCCGTGGCCGATGGCGATGCGGGCGTTCGGCACGATCTTTTGCAGCAATGCCGCTATCGCCTCAATGGTCTCAACGCGGTTGTGGATGAAAAATATCTGTCCGTTCCTTGCAAGTTCAAGATCGATGGCAGAGCGGATGACGCCTTCTGAAAACTGCACGACCTGGGTGTTGATAGACAGCCGGTCGCGTGGAGGAGTTTCTATGACGGACATATCACGCATTCCGAGCAGCGACATATTCAGCGTTCGCGGGATCGGCGTGGCGGACAGCGTCAGGACATCGACACGTTTGCGGAGCTGTTTTAATTTTTCCTTGTGGGCAACACCAAAACGCTGCTCCTCATCAACAATGACAAGGCCGAGTTTTGGCAGCGAAACATCGTTTGACAGAATGCGGTGCGTCCCTATCAGGACATCGACATCGCCTTTTTCCGCAGCGGCAACGACGTTCTTTTGTTCCTTCGGACTGCGAAATCTGGAGAGCAGGTCTATCTTTGCCGGAAAGGCGGCGAACCGGCGCGAGAACGATTCAAAATGCTGATAGGCAAGGATAGTTGTCGGTGCCAGAACCGCGACCTGCTTGCCATCCATTATCGCCTTGAATGCCGCACGCATCGCCACTTCGGTCTTGCCGTAGCCGACGTCGCCGATGATAAGGCGATCCATCGGCTCGGCGGTTTCCATGTCGGCTTTTACGTCCTCAATTGCCTTTCCCTGATCCGTTGTCAGTTCAAACGGGAATGCGTCCTCAAATTCGTGCTGCCACGGTGCATCGGGCGAAAAAGCGTATCCTTTGACCAGTTTGCGCTCGGCGTAGAGCTTAAGAAGCTCGTCAGCCATGTCTCGCATCGCTCGTTTTGCCCGGGCCTTTGTCTTTTGCCAGCCGATGCCGCCAAGACGGTCGAGCGACGGCGACGTTGCCTCGCCCGAGGAATATCTGGACACAAGGTCCATTCTTTCCACCGGAACAAAAAGTTTGGCGTCGTCGGCATAGACGAGAAGCATGAACTCGCGTTCTTTTCCCTGTGTCGAAATGGTTTGCAGGCCGTCAAAACGCCCGACGCCGTGATCGACATGGACGACGTAATCGCCTGCTTTAAGGTCACGAAAATCAGAAACGAACGCACCGAGCTTTGACCGTTTTCGCCGAGGAACAGAGCCTGACGCCCTGACATCTTCGGCCACGTTCGGACCGAAAATGTCGGTTTCGGTGAAAAAGCGAAGACCCGGAGCAGGCATCTCAAAACCGGAGGACAAACTGCCGACGATGACCGCGTCCGCCGGCAGCGAGGCGCTCATTTCGCGGGAAATATCTTCAAAGCGTTCGGCCAGGCCTTGCGTCTGCATCACTATCCGCGTTTCGTCTTTTCCATGTTTTGCAAGTTCTGCGACAAAACTCTTTATGTCGCCTCTGAACTTTTGCGTCGGACGGGATGTCAGTTCGATCTCTTTTTCTGTGGTCGCGGCAACAGGGAAAAGAAACATTTGGCCTGCCGCAGATGTTTCCGTTACGGACATTTCATCGTCGGTAACGGCGGCCTGACGTCCCAGCGCGCGAAGCTCGACAAGGCGGTGAACGCCGAGCCGGTCACGCAGTTCATCGGGCGAAAGAAACAGCTCGTCAGGTTTCAGGCCGATCTCGCCGTCTTCGGACAACGCGGCGTGGCGTCGTTCCAAACCATCCAGAAGATCGGTTATCGCTGCCTCGGCCTCGAGCGGTTCGTCAATGACAAACACCGCATCTTTGAGATAACCGAACACCGAGCCGGAACGAGGTTTTGAAAGCGGCAGGAGAAATTCCCAGCCGGAAAACGTCTCGCCCTGTGCGGCAAAGTCCGTGCGGTCTTTCAGGCTGCGGGCGAATTGGCCGTCGGAAAAACGGTCTTCGGCTGCGGCGGCCCAATCGCGAAGCTCCTGCTCCGTCACGGCAAACTCACGCATCGGTGCGATGGGGACCTCTTTTACGTGGCCGGTCGATAGCTGGGTTTCGGGGTCAAATTGGCGTATGGAATCGACGGTGTCGCCGAAAAATTCTATCCGCAGAGGCATCTCCGAATTGGCGGGCCACACATCCACAATGCCTCCGCGTGAGGAAAACTGTCCGACGTTGAAGATCGGATCTTCGCGGACAAAACCCGACGCACGCAGGCGTGCGATGACCAGATCGGGAGAAATATCCGCATCGACCTTGAGCTTTATGCCTAAGCTTTCGATCTGATCGGGTTCGATGGTCCTGAACGCAAGCGACCTGGCTGAAAGCACGGCAACGTCGTATTTGTCCGCCGCCAGATCCCACAGGGCGAGTGCTCGCTGCTCCTGCGTTTCGGCGTGTGGCGACATTGACGAATATATCTCCGTTTCAAATGACGGAAGCCCGACGACGCGGCGGCCATGTTCGTTTATCTTATCCCAAGATCTC
This sequence comes from uncultured Chloracidobacterium sp., assembly GCA_964583955.1. Lineage (GTDB taxonomy): Bacteria > Acidobacteriota > Blastocatellia > Pyrinomonadales > Pyrinomonadaceae > OLB17. The sequence continues at coordinate 31,229 of CAZOXY010000018.1, forward strand.
AGGTCAGAGACCCATTCGCCGAGAGAGGCGTTGTTTCCGGTAATTACCGCGAACCGGCGGCCCGTCACTGCGGAAAGATGCGACAGGACGAAGCTCTTGGCCGAAACGGATGTCAGCCCGCCAAGCTGAATGACGCGCGATCCGCCATTCAGGCGTTCCGTTAGTTCGCCGATGATGTTTTTAAGTGCGGCCCTGCTTCCCATAAACACAGCTATCCGCAGAAAAAGCTTCCTGACGGGGCTTTCTCATACGGTGTTCTAATTGTTGCACACGAGAGCCGCCTATTCCGAATCACGAACGTAAAAACGACGTATCAGGCTTCGCGGCTTTGCTCGGTGCGAAAGGCATCCGGCGGCGGAATGTTGCCGCGAATGTTTATATCACGCTGCGGAAACGGTATTTCGACGCCGTGTTTGCGAAAGTTTTTCAGGATGACATAGTTCAGCGAACTCTTAAAGAAACCGGGCCGGTGAAGCATTGTCCGGCTCCACGCCCGAAGCTCAAAGTGAAGCGAACTGTCATCAAAGCGGATAAATCTGACCGACGGCGCCGGTTCCTTTAGCACGTCGTCGAGTTCGTTGGCGGATTCGACCAGTACCTTTGTCACAAGATCGACGTCGGAATCATACGAAACGTCTATCGGGATGCGAAAGCGTACCATGTCCGAACCAAAGCTCCAGTTAGTGACATTTTCGGAGATAAATTTGCTGTTCGGGACAATGATGGCGATGTTGTCATTTGTCCTGATGCTTGTACTGCGGGCGCCGATGGATTGCACGCGGCCATGAACCGGGCCGACCTCTATGCGGTCACCGACCTTTATCGGGCGTTCGAGCAGGATGATAAGGCCGCTGATGAAATTGTTGGCGATATTTTGCAGGCCGAAACCGATTCCGATGCCGACCGCACCGGCAAGGACATTCAGCGTCGTCAGGTCAATGCCGACCGTTTGAAGAAGGATCAAAAAGCCGACGAAAAGCATCAGATACCGGGAGATCGTGCCGATGGCCTGCTGTGCCCCGACATCGAGTTTGGTTCGCTGGAGCAGCTTGGAAATAAGCAGGTTTTTCAGCTTTCCTGATATGTAGATGATGACGATCGCAAAAATAAGAATGTAGGCAATGCTCAGCGGGGTTATCTTGGCGTTACCAAGCGCGAAGATGTTGTAATTCAGAAGATCGACGATCTTTTTAAGATATACGTCCAGATTCTCGTTCATGCTTTTTTTCCTTTTCCGGCGTTTTGTCGCATTTTAGATGATTTTAACCTTATCGGCCAAACTTTACGGATGTGTAAGGCCGTGAACGAAAGATTGCGCGAGGCCTGTATGTTTGGTTTAATCAGAAATTCAGCGAATTTTTGAAAGGCTATGAACATTCCTTCATTTGACGACATAATCGAACCCAACGACCAGACCGAGGCTCGCGTCGGCCACCTTGAAAAGCTGCGCGAACTGGTGGGAAATGTATATCCGAACAAGTTTGACCGCAGCCGCCTGACCGGAGCGGAAGACACGATCACGGCAATAAAACACTTTGACAGCGTGACGGCGGTCGAGGCCGAGATGGCAGCTATAAAGGCAAATTTGGCCGAAGGCGAACGTCCGCCGGCGGAAAAGAAAGACGTGATGAACGAAAGGCTTAGAGCTTTTGGAACGGTTCGCATTGCGGGACGGCTGACCACGCCGCCGCGCGGCAATTTTGTTCACCTGACGGACGGCCTCAATAAACTGCAAATATATTGCAACAAAAAAGGGCCGCTTGCCCTGATACGCAATGACGCCGAGAACACCGTTGACGAAGAGAACGGCTGGACGCTATGGCAACTGGTCGATCACGGCGATCTTATCGGTGTCGAAGGCTATCTGTTCGTTACGAACACCGGCGAGGTTTCGGTCCATGCCGAAAACCTGCAATTTTTGGCAAAGGCCCTGCTGCCGATGCCGGACAAGATGCACGGCATCGCCGATCCCGAACTCAGGCGGCGTTACCGTTATGCCGACCTGATAGCGTCGAGCCTACAGGTCGAGCAGGACGGCCTGACGACCCGCGAGGTTTTTGAACGCCGGGCAAAACTTATCTCCGGTATGCGGCGGTATCTGGACGATCACGGCTATGTCGAGGTCGAAACGCCGATGCTCACGCCAAAGGCGACCGGAGCGGCCGCGAAACCGTTCGAGACGCATCACAACGCGCTCGATATACCGCTTTATGCCCGCATTGCGCCCGAACTTTACCTGAAGCGGCTGGTCGTCGGCGGTTTTGAAAAAGTTTACGAACTGAACCGAAATTTCCGCAACGAAGGCCTTTCGCAAAAGCACAATCCCGAGTTCACCATGCTCGAATTTTACTGTGCCTACATGGACGTCAACGGCATGATGGATTTTGCCGAAGAAATGATCCGGGAAGCGGTCGCCAAAGCCAACAACGGCAGCCTGATAGTTAAATACGGTGAGAATGAGATAGATTTTGGCAATTTTGCTCGTATAAGAATGTCAGATGCGACTGCGACCGGGTCAGAAAACGCGGACAAAGAGAACCCCGTCACTACCGTTCCGGGTTCTGACTCTACCGATGTCGAAGTCCTTCAATATTTTGAGGAACACATTGAACATACATTGATACAACCGACGTTCATTATTGATTATCCAAAATCAATCTCGCCGCTGTCGAAGGCTTCACCGGAGAATCCGAACATTGCCGAAAGGTTTGAGCTTTTCATCAACGGAATGGAAGTGGCGAACGGCTTTAGCGAGTTGAACGACCCGAAGGAGCAGTACGAACGTTTTGTCGATCAGATGAAGGAGCGCGAAGGCGGTGATGAAGAAGCGATGGTGCTGGACGAAGATTATGTCCGTGCCCTCGCGTACGGAATGCCGCCCGCCGCCGGCATCGGCATCGGCATCGACCGGCTCGTTATGCTGCTGACCAACAAACACTCCATCCGCGACGTCATTCTCTTTCCCCACATGCGGCCGGAGACAAAACACTCTGCCACAGAGGACACAGAGGAAGGGAATTAGATCATGAAAAATCCAAACAGATCATTTCTGTAAAATAAACTTTATGAAATTCACCTTTATTGAAACCCCGACATTCACAAAGCGATTGTTTCAAATATGGGATGAAAACGAATATCTGGAGTTTCAGGAATTGTTATTACATGACCCACAGGCCGGAAAGGTTATCGTGGGCAGTGAAGGCCTCCGAAAGATCAGGTATAAAACGAAGGGTAAGGGAAAGAGTGGCGGGGTTCGCATTATTTACTTTGCGGCTTTGAGTCGTGATATTATCGTAATGCTTGATGTTTATTCAAAAAGCGATAAAGCTGACCTGTCAAAAAGTGAATTGAAGGAACTGGCCCGCGAAAAACGCAGAGTGTTCGAGGAAGAATAAATGACGACACAGACATTCAACAGACTAAAGAAAAGTATCAGAGAGGCCGGTGACATCCTTCGCGGTGAGACTGTTGATCTTCGGTCATTTACGTATGACAAACCAAAGGGGAGAAAGCCGGTTTCGGTTTTAGCAATATTCATTGGCAGCGATGATGACCTTGTTGCAGGAAAAATATACAATGTGCAGCTTTTATCCCCAGGCAAAATACTTGTTAATGATGAGGCCGGTGAATCTCTGATCTGTGACGAGGACGATTTTTTGCCGGTAAGATTCCAACCTAGGGCAGAAAAGATCCTCCGAGAACTTGCCGCAGCCTAACCGGCAAGGCCCGATCATCTTTAGATATGATCGGGTTATCAGTATCTGTCTGTAAGCAAATATAACATTTACAAAAACCTTACTGACCTGCTGAAGGTTTTGCCCAGCCCGAGGCGTTCGCGTTCGACGGTGTGGTTCGCGTCGTTTGAACGGTGCGTGCTTTGGCTTTGCCAGCCGCCTTTGCCGTGCAGGATTGCCGGGCGTATGACATCGCGTCCGTATCTGAGGTTAAGTTCGTCGATCGACCTGTTCAGCCTGCGCCACCGTTCAAAATCCGCCTGGTCATAGAGCCGTATGGATATTGTTTTGGCAGGTGCCAATTCATGCAGGACAATGCCCGCACGCCTGTAATTAAGGCCGTGTCGATATGCCTGTTCAAAACAGTTTGCCACCCAGCGGTATATTTCGCTTGTCACGTCGGAATGATAAATAGACCTGTAAGAACAGGCATTTGAGTAATAATACGGGTCAGGCCTGTGGCGGTCTGTTTGCAGAAAGACCGAGACGGATCTTGCCGTCAGGCCGTTCCAACGCATTTTTTCCATTGCCCGTGTCGTAAAATAAAAAACGGCGTTCCTTATCTCATCGGCATTGCTCAGAGCATGTCCAAAGGTGCGCGTATGGGCGATGGATCTGTTGTCGCGTTCCGTCGTTTCCAACGGCATACACTTTATACCGTTCAGTTCCAGCACCGTTCTCGCGCCAAAAACATTCAGATAACCTCTGATCTTTTCAGGATCGGCGAGTTTCAATTCATACGCGGTATTTATCCCGTGTTCCCTTAGACGGGCGGCGGAGCGTCTTCCCACGCCCCACACTTCCTCGACATCGGTCCGTTTGAGGGCTATGTCCGTGTAGGGCGAATGATACAGGTCAAGAACACCGTTGGTTTTTGCGGACTTTTTCGCCAGGTGGTTGGCGATCTTTGCAAGAGTTTTGGTCTCGGTTATGCCGACCGAAACCGGAATGTCCGTTTCCTTTAGTATCCTGTCGCGGATGTGAGTTCCAAAGAGCTTCAGCTTATCGGGCGGTCCGGTGTCCAGAAACGCCTCGTCTATCGAATAAAGCTCGACGGACGAGTCACCCACTTCTTCGATAAGTATTTTCAGTATCCTGTCCGCAAAGCTGTGATAAAGCGCGTGGTTGCAGGAGATTATGGCCGTATTGTGCTGTTCCAAAAGCTCACGCACCTGAAAGAGCGGTTGTGCCATCTGCACGCCCATCCTTTTCACCTCATCGCTTCGGGAAATTATGCATCCGTCGTTATTGGACAAGACAACCACCGGCCTTTTTTTCAGATCTGCATTGACCGCTCTTTCGCATGACACGAAAAAGTTGTTGCAGTCCACAAGGGCGATGGCATTATTTTCCAGCATATCAATAAATGGCACAATGTGCTAACAATGAAACAAATCAATGTTAATGTCAGCAGTGTAAAAAAGCAAGGTATGTTGTTCAGAGGGTATATCAGACCAATGAGCGATATTGAGAAGGTGAGAGGCCCGTTCGCCGCTTAAAAGCGGTGGAAAGATGGCTGTGGTCGGCAAATCCGGTCTCCATCGCTATCGTGGTTATGTCCTTTTTGGTGCTGCCGAGCAGATGGCGGGCGCGCCGAACGCGTTGTGAGAGCATGTGCTGGGCAGGTGTCGAGCCGAACGCGTTGCGAAACGCCCACAGGAAACGATGAGGCGTTTCATCAGTGATCGAACACAATCTTTCCAGCGTTATCTGTTCGGACAGATGTTCGAGGATAAAGGCATCGAGCGCCGCCCTGGCATCAGGTGAGAAACGGACATTGCGCAGCGTTTTTGGCATCGGTTCCAGAGAAAACTTTTCCGTTATCCTGTCGATGATGTCAAAAACGATCTCGTTTCGCCTGACAGCGGAAAGCTCATCCTGTTCGTCATCTAACCCGTAAAGCTCAATGACCATTTCCGCCAGTGGCCTGTCAAAACCTCCGGCGACAGGAGTCAGCCGGGTCATGCGTTCGCTCACAACTCCTCCATTCACCGCCGGGTCGATCAGCACCTCTATATAGCTTGCGGAATCGCCTTTTACGCGGGTCGCGTATTTGACACCCGCAGGAACAAGCCATATTTCGCCCGACATCGGCGGATCGAGCTTTACACCGCGTCCGTCAAATTCAGATTCGATCTCGCGGATAGCACCGCCCAGATGAAGCACCAGCAAAACACGGTTGTCCTTTTCCTGCCATTCCAGCGTTCCCGGTATCGATTCATTCTTTCCTGAGATCTTGTAGCCGTCACCGTCGATCACGGGCCGCCCGGAAATAACGATCTCGGAAAGCCTGTTTTGCGGCTTTGCGGAGAATTTAAAAGACATACGCCCATTCTAATCCCTACACTTGGTTCAAAACAATCCCAATGTCATGGGTATGAATGCGTTTCAGGTTATCAGCGACAGCAGCTTGTGACGACAAGGAAAGATATGACGACAAAACAAGAGGACGTTCTGCTCATATCGCCGGTGCGCGAGTTTGTTGATGCCGTGAATGCGGGCAGCGAAGAGGGATTTCTTTCGTTTTTTGATGAAACGACGGGCGTTATCAATGATTGGGGCCGCATCTTTACAGGACACGCAGAGATCAAAAAATGGAGCGATAAGGAATTTATCGGGGCGAAAGGCACCATAACTCCGCAGCGGGTCGAAACAAACAACGGGGAGATCAGCCTCTGGGCAGGCTGGAAGAGCAATTATTATTCGGGCGACAGTAAATTTGTGTTCGTCGTGGACGGCGATTCGATAAAAGAGATGCGCATCGAAAGCGCAAAATGACCATTTATATAATTTAAGGAGAGATCATTTAATGTCAGACCATAGTTTAAAAGGAAAGTCGGTTGTCATCGGAGCAGGAGCGAAAAATCTTGGCGGGCTTATCGCCCGTGAACTGGCAAAGGAAGGCGTTAGCGGCATTGCCGTGCATTATCACAGCGACGCCACGCGCGAAGCGGCGGAACAGACCGTCGCGGACGTAAAGGCCGCCGGAGCGGACGCGTTCGCCATACAGGGAGACCTGACAAAGCCGGCGGAGGTGGCGAAGCTGTTTGACACTGCGGTGGAAAAATTCGGCGGTGTCGATATTGCTATCAATACGGTCGGGCTTGTGCTTAAGAAGCCCATTGTCGATGTGACCGAAGAGGAATTTGACACGAGCTTTGACATCAACGCAAAATCCGCGTTTTTCTTTATTCAGGAATCCGGTAAAAAGCTGAATGACGGCGGCAAACTCTGCACGATAGTGACCTCGCTGCTCGGAGCCTTTACGGGATATTATGCGGCCTATGCCGGATCGAAGGCTCCGGTCGAGCATTTCACGCGGGCCGCGTCAAAGGAATTTGGTGTGAGAGGCATCTCAGTCACCGCAGTCGCGCCGGGGCCGATGGACACGCCGTTCTTTTACGGCCAGGAATCGCCCGAGGCGGTTGCTTATCACTCTTCGGCGGCAGACCTCAGTACATACACCAAAACCGGCCTGACCCATATCGAGGACATCGTTCCGCTGGTCAAATTCCTTGTTTCGGACGGCTGGTGGATAACCGGCCAGACGATACTCGCCAATGGCGGCTATACAACAAAATAATTTGCAGAACAAGGCGAAGGGAACTCAGGGAGCGGGTCATGCCGCTCCTTGATCTTTGTAGATAGCGACCTCGATTTCGCCCTCAGATGTCACGAAGCCTCGGTACATTCCTTCGGAATTGAACGGCAGGGCGACGTTGCCGTGTGCGTCCACGGCGATGATGCCGCCTTCGCCGCCTATTTCGGTAAGATGTTCGATCGCCTCGGAAGCGGCGGACGGCAAAGGAATGTTCTTGTACCTCATCCGCGCCGCAACGTCATAGGCGGTAACGCCGAGCATGAAAAATTCGCCGTGGCCGGTACATGAAACGGCGCAGAGGTCGTCCGCATAGGTTCCGGCTCCGATGATCGGTGTGTCGCCGATACGGCCAAATTTCTTATTGGTCATTCCGCCGGTCGATGTCGCGGCAGCAAGATAGCCGTTAACATCACGGGCGACGGCTCCGACAGTGCCTTTGGAAGGCGGAACGCGGAATGCGGAATGCGGATTTGTCTCCTGTCTCCTGTCTCTTGTCTTCTGTCTTTCTTTTCCGCGTCTCTGCGTCTCTGCGGTTGAATGATCCAACTGAACGCGTCCGGCGGCGATGGCGTCCTGAAGCTGGAGCCAGCGGTGTTCGGTGAAGAAATATTCATCAGGGGCGGTTTCCACGCCGAACTCCGCCGCGAAACGGTTCGCACCCTCGCCCGCCAGCAGAACGTGTTCGGTTTGCTCCATGACAAGACGGGCGACGCGTATCGGATTTTTTATATTTTTAACAAAGGCGACGGCACCGGCCTTAAGGGTTCGGCCGTCCATTATCGCGGCGTCCATTTCGTTTTTGCCTTCGGCGGTAAAGACCGCTCCGCGGCCCGCGTTGAAAAGCGGAAAGTTCTCCAGTTCGACCACGGCGGCCTCAACGGCGTCCAGCGACGAGCCGCCTTTTTCAAGAATTTGCCATCCCGCTTTTAATGCGGTTTCCAGCCCGCCGCGATATTCGCGTTCGAGTTCGGGCGTCATCTGTGAGCGCAAAATGGTTCCCGCCCCGCCGTGTATTGCCAGCGCTATTTTATTCATTGAAGATATTTTACCGCAGAAAGGTCAGAACCGCCTGCGTAAGCAGGTGGAAAGACCTCGCCAACCGCCTACGCTCGATTTATGAAAGCCTTATCCCAGGCAAGAACGGGAACCGGCGAAGTTGTTAGGGCCACAAAGATGTCGAGAAATAAAGGACAGTAAAAGCTATTTGCCGGTTTGTGTATTTTGTTCAACAGAGCCGACGATCCACTTCAAGATACGTTCGTCCGGAAGCAGGGCCTGGCCGCTCATTGTGTATTCCAGCCCTTCGAGCCGTTTTTGGATGCCTTTTTCGATGCCGCCGTATGACAGCAGCAGCGGAACGATGAGAACAGTGCTTTTTTCATTGGCCGCCTTTGTCACAACCGCACGCAATTCCGCAGTTGCCTGTGAACGGATCGGTTCGGGAGCGTCATCCCTGACGGTGAGATACTCTATTCGCCGAAATCCGCTTTTTCCGCCCATAGCGTCGGCAAGGTCTTTCATATCGTTGAGCCAAAGGCGGTTTGTTTCTTCCGAAACGGGGCCGTGAGCAACCAGTATTACAACCTCGTTGTTTGGCCGTTTGCTTATTTCCTCGGCTCGCGAAAGAAGGATATCGGCAACTATCGGGTGAGCGTTCAGCGCCGAGAGCATCTTTATCGGGGCCTTGCTTATGACGGGCGTCATCGGGTCGAATGACGGGTCTGGTGCAGTATGCGAAGCGTGTGTGTCTGCGGCGCCGTGGCCGCCGTGATCCATCTTTGCAAATATTGCCAGAGCGGACGGTGCTTCCTCGCGAAGTCCGAGCAGAAACTCGGTCGAGGTAATGACCGAACTGTGCGATGAGATGAAAAGCGGGACCGCGATCACCTCTTTGACGCCGGATGCGGTCAAACTGTCCACCGCCGTCTGAATGGCACGTTTGCTGGCCATACCGAACGCGACCTCTGTCGGCCAGGTTTTTCTCAACTCCCGCGCGACCTTGTTGACCTCTTCGTTCCAGTTTGGGTTTCCGCCATGCGCCAACAGGAGAACGCCTTTTTCCGATGTGCGGCCTGGCACGCCTTGAGAACCCTGAGAATGCTGGGCGAGAGAAACGGTCGCCAACAAAAAGACAAGGCACAGAAGTGTTGATGCTCGGTGGACTAATAATTTGAAAAGGTTCATGAAAAAATCCTGAGACGACCATATTCGCCGCCATTAGTGATATTGAAATCCGATTTCAACAAGTTTACCGACACCTGTTGATATTGTCAAAATATTCTGAGACGAAGGGCGAACGATTAACCGTGCAGCCTTGCGGATCGCAGCCTTAATGCGTTGGCAATTACCGAAACGGAACTGAACGTCATCGCCGCGCTGGCGATCATGGGCGACAAAAGCACTCCGAATACAGGGAACAGAACGCCCGCCGCCACCGGAACGCCGATGATGTTGTATGCAAACGCAAAGAACAGGTTTTGCCTAATATTTCGCATTGTTGCCTTGCTGAGGTTTCGCGCCTTTAGAATGCCGTCGAGGTCGGGTTTCAGCAGCGTTATATCCGCCGATTCGATAGCGACGTCAGTGCCGCTGGCAAAGGCGATGCCGACATCGGCCTGTGCCAAAGCAGGTGCGTCGTTCACGCCGTCACCCGCCATGGCGACTATCTTTCCTTGTGCCTGAAGCTCTTTTACTTTCGCGGCCTTATCTTCGGGCATGACCTCGGCAAAGACCTGGTCGATGCCAAGCTGTTCGGCAACAGCTTCGGCGGTTTGACGGTTGTCGCCGGTCATCATTATGACCTCGATGTTCTCTCGGTGAAGTTCGTCAATGGCAGCTTTTGCAGAAGGTTTGAGCGAATCAGCAATGCCAAGATAGCCAACTATTTTTTCCTCCATCGAAACAAAGACGATTGTTTCACCTTCAGACTGCCGTGCCGATATTGTATCGAAAAAGTCTTCATCATGTGATTGATCCGGTTTTGCAAACTCAGCCGCAAGGCTGCCAATTTGTACCATCTTTCCGTCAATGACTCCTTGAACGCCTTTTCCTGTAACAGATTTGAAATCACTCACGTCTAAAAGCGATAATCCATAATCGCTGGCCCGCGAGATTATTGCATATGCGAGTGGATGTTCGCTGTGTTTCTCAAGACTAGCAGCGAGTTGAAGTACATTCTGACCAATGTAACCGGCAGCAGCGACAATACTTTGCACACTCGGTTTGCCTTCGGTCAGTGTGCCGGTTTTATCGACGATTATTGTGCTGGCTTTTTCGAGGGTTTCGAGTGCTTCGGCTTTTTTGACGAGGACGCCGTTTTTAGCGCCGTGGCCGGTGCCGACCATTATGGACATCGGCGTGGCGAGGCCAAGGGCGCAGGGGCAGGCGATTATCAGCACCGAAACCGCTGCGACTATCGCATACGCGATGCTGCCGAACGCCAGCCAGACGATGAACGCAACGACCGCCACGATGACGACCGCCGGAACAAAATATGCCGAGACTACATCGGCCAGACGCTGTATCGGCGCACGGCTTCGCTGTGCCTCGCCGACCATTTTTACGATCTGTGCAAGCAGCGTTTCCTTGCCTACCTTTTCCGCCCGCATCAAAAATGTGCGCGGGCCGTTTATGGTGCCGCCGATCACTTTGCTGCCTGTCTGTTTTTCGACGGGCAGAGATTCGCCCGTGACCATTGATTCGTCAATCGAGGTTTCGCCCTTGATGATCTCGCCGTCGGTCGGCACTTTCTCATTTGCTTTTACGCGCAGCGTCTGTCCGGCGTGAACATGCCCGAGATCGACGACATCTTCACTGCCGTCATCAAACACGACCGTCGCCGTTTCCGGCGCAAGCCGCAAAAGCTCTTTTATCGCGCTAGAGGTCTGCGACCTCGCACGCAATTCCAACACCTGCCCAAGCAGGACGAGCGTTGTTATGACCGCCGCCGCTTCAAAATAAGCCGGAATGATGCCGGAGTGTGCATCGCGCATCGCCTCCGGAAACACCTGCGGAGCAAACAACGCCGCGATGCTGTAGATCATGGCGGCTCCGGTGCCGATCGCTATCAGCGTGAACATATTCGGGCTTACATTCTTTACAGAAGCCCACGCCCGCTCAAAGAACGGCCAGCCGCCCCACAGAACGACCGGCGTCGCGAGCAGGAATTGTATCCAGATGGAAACACGCGGCGAGACGACATTGTGAAACGCCGGGAACATTTCGCCCATTGCCAGCACGAATACCGGCAAGGTCAGTATCGCCGATATTGCGAACCGGCGTTTCATGTCCGCGTATTCCGGGTCGGGCGTGTCGTCCAGACTTATTTCCTTTGGCTCAAGCGCCATGCCGCATATCGGACACGATCCCGGCCCGATCTGCACGATCTCAGGATGCATCGGACAGGTGTATTCGACCTCTGATTTCGGATCGCGAAATGCGGAATGCGGATTTTTCTCCTGTCTCCTGTCTCCCGTCTCCTGTCTTTCTTCTCCGTGACTCTGCGTCTCTGCGGTTAACAAATAACGTTCCGGGTCGGCGGCAAATTTTGTTTTGCAGCCGGGCATACAGAAATAATATGTCGTGCCGGCGTATTCGTATTTTGCCGCTGCGGTTTCTGGCGTGACCAGCATCTTGCAGACAGGATCGACGTGCGGTTCGGGCTGCTCCACAGCGGGTTTTCTGCCCAACTGTACAAGTCCTGAGGTGTTCTGCTGCGGTTTTTGTTCCATGATCTTTTTTCCCCTGCCAATATCATACAACTTGTCAGTAAGTATCAGGTCAAGCGAAGTGGCCGGCTTCTGCAAACGACTCGATCAAACGGCAGACCGAAGTGCCGTCCGGCGCGGTGTCATCCATCGTTTGCCACAGGTCGTGGGCGTCCTCAAGCCGTTTTTGCAGGCGTTTCATCTCACGGATCTTTTCCTTATTTTCTTTTATCCTGTGTTCCACAATGTCGCGAACCATCGGACACGGCGAATCGCCGTGAACGGCGTGATCGAGTATTTCCTGTATCTCGGCAAGTGTAAAACCAAGCTCCTTTGCAGAATTTATGAACCGCAACCGATCTCGGTCCGAAGCCTTGTAAATGCGATAGCCGTTCCTGATGTCGCGGGAAGGCTTCAGCAGCCCGATGCGTGTGTAATAACGAACGGTGAATATAGGTGTGTCGGTCTGTTTTGCAAGCACAGCTGCGGTTATCATAAATGTTCCTCACATCGGGGCGGTCACAGATGGTTTGTGCCGATCATATCATTTACGGCAAATATTTTTGGGAAAATCAGGCGAAATGGACATTTCTAAATATGAGGGCTGTTGTTCCGCCTTGCGGGCGAAGCTCCTTTATTTTAAGACCTTATCCGAAAAGGCAACCGCCGTGTTTACGGTGAACGCAAAGCCTGGAGTCGTTACAGAAATGAACGGCCGTCCGGCTGCCGAAGTGAGGTGGAGTTGTTCAAAAAGTCTTTTTTCCCGATCATTTTTCTTGCAACGCTGATGTTTCCGGCGGCTGTCTCGGCGCAGCTTTCCGCCGGAACAAGACAGGCCGTTTCCGTTGATCAGAACGGCAAGATCAGCAGTGTTCGGCCTCGCGGCGAGGCTCGCGGTTCCGTGGTGCAGACGGCGGCTGCGGTTTCGGATGATGTTCGGCGCATTGAGAGAGCGGTATTTGATCTGATGAACGCAGAGCGGTCGGCAAAAGGCCTTGCCGGATTGAAATGGAGCGACGATGTGGCGCGCGTCGCGCGTCAGCATTCAGCGAACATGGCGGCCGAAAAATTCTTCAGCCACAGAGGAAAGGACGGTTCGATGGTTGATGACCGCGCCGATCTTTTCGGCATTCGCTGGGCATCGATAGGCGAAAACATCGCGTTTATGCGGGGATATTCCGACCCGGAGAAAAAGGCTCTCAAGACCTGGCTGGATTCTCCGCCGCATCGGCGAAACCTGCTCGGTCAGCAATGGAGCGAATCGGCGATCGGCGTCGCCCAGGCCGATGACGGCAGCTATTATTTCACACAGGTTTTCATAGCAAGGTAATTGCAGGGCGAGCCGGCGTGGACTTTGAACGTCAGGCGGTTTAATCTGTTCAAATGCAGCCCGACGGATTCACTCTCCCCTCATTTGCAAAGATAAATCTGCACCTTAAGGTCATAGGAAAGCGTCCTGACGGCTATCACGAGTTGTGTACCGTCTTTCAGGCCGTTTCGCTGTGTGATGAGATCGAGTTTCATCCCGCCGACAGCCTGGAATTGACATGTGACGTTCCGAATATTCCGACCGATGAAACAAATCTCATAATCCGCGCCGGGCGTTTGCTTCAAAACGCTTATAATGTGAGCGAAGGAGCAAAGGTTCATCTAGTTAAAAAGATACCTTCTCCGGGCGGCCTTGGCGGCGGTTCGTCCAACGCGGCGGCGGCGATGCTTGGCTTTCACAGGCTTTGGGATCTGAAGTGTTCAATTACGGAGCTTAGCGATCTCGCGGCGGAGCTTGGGGCCGATGTTCCATTCTTTTTTCACGGCGGGACGGCTCTCGGAACAGGCATCGGGTCAAAGATCGACCAACTGCCGGACGCGGAACTGGAAAACCTCGTTATTGTCACGCCTCCGGCCAATATTTCAACCGCTGAGGCTTATGAAAAGCTTGGAGCGCCAAACTTGACAAAAAATGAGGCGGAGCATAATCTTATTGTTTGCCGAAAATGGGCTGAAACTGCCTGTTTTCAGGACGGGCCGGTGATAAACGATTTTGAGGCCGCGATCTTTCCAATGTACCCGGAGGTCGCAAGAGTAAAGAGCACATTGCTCGGACTCGGCGCGGTGACAGCGGGATTGAGCGGTAGCGGAGCAAGCGTTTTCGGCATTTTTGATAATAGAGAGACACGGCAAACAGCAATGAAAGCCCTTGGTGAGATACCCAACTGGCGAAGTTTTGCCGTAGCGGCTGTTTCACGGAAGGAATACCGTGAACGCCTCGGGATAAGCTGAAAGGCTTTTTTCCGGGACGGCCGTTTCCGAGTACACAGAGAAATTAGCTTTGGGGCGTCGCCAAGTGGTAAGGCACCGGGTTTTGGTCCCGGCATTCGTAGGTTCGAATCCTTCCGCCCCAGCCAGTTTCCCGAATTCGGAACGGTTGTCCTGTCAGATAAGGACAGCCGTTTTTCATTTGAGGCCGGAGCATTTCCGGATTCGTAAGATAATGAGCGTAACTGGCAATATCAAGATCTTTTCGGGTAATGCGAATCGGCCGTTGGCCGAGGAGATCTGCGGACATTTGAACCTTGATCTCGGGCGTGCCACGACCGGAAGGTTCTCAGACGGCGAGTTCAACTTTCAGATAGAAGAGAATGTCCGCGGGTCGGATGTTTTTATCGTTCAGCCGACCTGTCCGCCAAGCGACCGCCATCTGATGGAACTGCTGATAATGCAGGACGCTTTTATGCGGGCATCGGCGGAACGCGTTACTGCCGTGCTTCCTTATTTCGGGTACGCCAGATCGGATAAAAAGGACCGTCCGCGTGTCCCGATAGCCGCAAAGCTGGTGTCAAACCTGATCGCAAAGGCCGGAGCCGACCGTGTGCTGACGATAGACATGCACGCCGCTCAGATACAAGGTTTCTTTGATATTCCGGTGGATCACCTCTATGCCGCTCCGATAGTGGTGGATTATTTTGCCGCCAACCCGATCGACAACCTGATCGTGGTCGCCCCGGACACGGGCGGAGCCGAACGTGCCAGAGCTTATGCCAAGAGGCTGAACGCGGGCCTGGCTCTCTGTGACAAAAGGCGTGAAAGGGCAAACGAGGCCGATGTGATGAACGTCGTGGGCGACGTGGACGGCAAGAACTGTCTGATCGTTGACGATATGTGCGACACGGGCGGAACTATCTGCAAGGTCGCAAAGGCGCTTCATGAGAACGGGGCCAACGAAGTTTACGCGTGTTTCACTCACGCCGTTCTCTCAGGAAATACCGCGAACAACATTGCGGATTCGTATTTGAAGAAAGTGATAGTTACGAACACCATCCCGCTGGGTGAAAATTTGAAGCCCCTGGTTGAAAGCGGGAGGATAGAGGTTCTAAGCGTTGCAAAACTGCTTGCATCCGCTATCAATTCGATACATGACGAAACGAGCGTTTCGTCGCTGTTTATCTAGGAAATTGGGTTTTGGTCTTTGGTCTTCGGCATTCGGATTTTGATCTTCATATCCAAGACCTAAGGCCAAAGGCCGGAAAATAAAATTATGGCTGAAAAAATTGTAGTAAAGGCTGAAAAGCGGGAAGAGCTTGGCAAGAATGCCAATCGCCGTCTGCGGGTTGCCGGAAAGATCCCGGTGGTCATTTACGGCGGCGGCACGGAAAGCGTCGCGGCTGCGGCGGATATCAAAGACCTTGCCGCGATACTCAGAACCGACGCCGGTGTGAACACCGTTTTCTCGCTGGACGTTGACGGTGATATTAATGACGTTATCTTTCAGGACCGGCAGATCGACCCGCTGCGGGGCCGATTGATCCATGCCGACCTGCGGCGATTTGCCAAAGGTGAAAAGATCGAGATGACCGTTCCGGTCCATCTTATCGGCGAGCCTTCCGCCAAGTTGGAGGAAGGGGCCGTTCTGACACAGGCGCTCCGCGAGATAAAGGTTCTTTGCGAACCGGCCAGGACGCCGGATTCGATCGAACTGGATGTTAGCGACATGACGGCAGAAAAATCACTGCATGTTTCCGACATCAAGGTCGGAGCCGGTGTGGAACTGCTTGATGATCCTGAAACGGTGGTTGCTTCCATATCGGTCGTCAAGGAAGTCGAGGCCGAAACAGCCGAGACATCCGCTGAGGGTGAAGCTGATCAGGCTGACTCACCGGCCGAGGAACCGGCGGAATAGTTTGCGGGTTTCGGGCATTCCGGCCTTTATCGGTTATGAGTTCGCTGCTTGAGAACGATTGGATGATCGTCGGGCTGGGAAATCCCGGCCCGGAGTATGCGAAGACCCGGCATAATCTGGGGTTCATGACCGTCGATCTGCTGGCTCATGAAGAGCAGACGCAGATAAAGCGTGAGGAATGCCGGGCATTGATCGGGCGGGCCGTGATCGGCGGAAAAACTGTTGAGCTTGTAAAGCCGATCACGTATATGAACCTCAGCGGCGATGCCGTTGGATGCCTGATGAAAAAGCCGGGAAGGTCGGTGGAAAGGCTTATTGTCATCTCGGACGATCTGGCACTTCCGCTGGGCAGGATCCGGATCAGGGCAAAGGGTTCGCACGGCGGCCACAACGGCCTGCGGTCGATCTTTGACCATTTGAGAACGAATGAGGTCATCCGCGTGAGGATCGGCATAATGCCCGATCATCCTGTCGGAAACACAAAGGATTTTGTGCTGCGGCCTTTTGCGGGAAGCGAAAGGGAAGCGGTCGAAAAGGCACTAAAAGACAGCGCTGACGCTATCCGTGCCATATTGGGCGAAGGCGTCGAGGCGGCAATGGCAAAGTTTAACTAAGATCGGTTATCACGCTGTCAGCGGATATTCCGAAAAACAGACAGACCTTCTTGTCCGGTTCAGAATCGAGCCGGGCCGAAGAGCCAAAAGGAGGAAAAAATTGGCAAACAGAACATACGAAGTGATGTATATAGTTGATCCGGAAGCGGCATCGGACAAGATCGTGAAGCTTAACGAAGCGGTCGGCAAACTCATCGAAAAAGAGGGCGGGACCGTCGTCAGAATGGACGACATCGGCCGCCGCCAGCTTGCATATCCGATCAACAAAAAGAACGAAGGATACTATGTCCTTTTCGAGGTTGAAGGCACGGGACAGGAGATCGCCGAGCTTGAGCGCCGCATGCGCGTCAACGACCTGATCGTCAGGTATATGACGGTCCGTGTGGATGAGGACAGAAAACTCGCCGATAAGCTGCGTTCAAAACGTGAAAAGAGAACGGCACAGCGGGCCAGTTTCCGCCAGTCGGCCGAAGAAACGGCAACAGCAGCAGCAGAAGAGAACGCGGGATAAACGGAGGAAATTATGGCAGATAAAGATTTGGATTCAAGAGAAGATCGTGACGTGGCCGTTGAAGAGGAATCGTTCAGCGAAAAGATGCCGCGTCGCTACCAGCGTCGCCGTCCGCGTCAGGTGGTTCCGGACTATGTTGACTGGAAGGACGCTGAATATCTCAGGCAGTTCCTGCCCGAACGCGGGAAGATCATGCCGCGCCGAATTTCCGGCATAACGGCCAAGGACCAGCGACGCATAGCCACGGCCATCAAGAGGGCCAGAATAATGGCCTTGCTGCCGTTTGTAACGGAATAAGGCGGGAGGAATTTAATAATGGCAACTACAACAATCTTATTAAGAGAAGATATAGAAACGCTCGGCGGACGGGGCGAGATCGTCAAGGTCAGGGCCGGTTATGCGCGCAATTACCTGCTGCCGCAGGGCCTTGCTACCCTTGCCACAAAAGGGAACCTGAAGCAGATAGAACAGGAACGCGAGGCATTGCTGAAAAAGGCCGCTGTTGAAAAGGCAACGGCTGAGGCACAGCGTGACCAGATGAGTTCCATCGCGCTTTCATTCGAACGCAAGGCCGGTGAAGGCGGAACGCTGTTCGGTTCGGTCACGTCGATGGACATAGCCGAGGCATTGCAGGCGAAAGGATATGAAACAGACCGCCGCCGCATTGTCCTGAAGGACGCCATCAAGGAGACCGGTGAATACACCGTCAAGGTAAAACTCCATCGTGAGGTGTCCCTGGACGTTCCTGTAACGGTCACGGCTGAAGGTTCCGAAGATGAACCGAAAGCAGAAAAGAAACCGCGCAAGGCAAAGGCGGAAACGGAAGAAACCTCTGTTGAGGAACAGGTCGAGGAATCGGCGGAAACTGTTGCTGAACAGGATGGTGAATAGCAGTATTCAAATTTAGCTCTATTATGGCTATGATCTGTGATCGTAGCCATTTTTTTGCTTCTTTCCAGTATTTGTCGAAGGTCTATTTAAATGAACTTTTCTCTTTCGACATTCCTGACAGTAAACTCTAAAATAACATCTCCACATTCATTTACGGAGTTGAATTTTTGATGGCCGCGTATCCCGAAGCAAAACGCGAACAATTTCTGGAACGTCCGCTTCCTTCAAGCGAGGACAGCGAACGCGCTATTCTTGGAGCGATCCTTCTCGACAATTCGCTAATAACACAAACGATAGAACATCTGCGGCCGGAGGACTTTTATTCACCGCTTCATCGCCGCATCTATGGGGCAATGGTGTCGCTATTTGACGCTTCGCGGTCGATAGACCCGATACTGATTGGCGAAGAGCTGAAGAAGAACGGCTCGGTCGAATCGATAGGCGGCGTCGCGGCAATTGCCAACCTCACTTATGGTTTGCCGCATTTTTCCGATCTTTCGGAATACATAAAGGTCGTTCGCGGCAAATCGATGATGCGAAGCCTGATCCGAACCTGCAATGAGATAACCAGCGAGGCATTGGACGAAGAGGACGACGCCGAGGTCATCATTGACCGCGCCGAACAGATGGTGTTTGCCCTTGCCGAACAAAAGGACAGACAGGGCTTTGAGGGCATTCGTCCGATAGCGGAAAATGTCTTTTCAAAGATACAGGATTTTGCCCAACGTGAATCTCACGCGCTGACCGGGCTTGCCACCGGATACCGCGATCTGGACAACATAACATCGGGGCTGCAAAGCGGAGATCTGATCATAGTTGCCGCCCGTCCCTCAATGGGAAAAACGGCTCTTTGCCTGAACATCGCACAGCGGGCAGCGATCCGCGAAAACGCCGTCGTCGCGGTATTTTCATTGGAAATGTCCAAGGAACAGCTTGTGATGCGTATGCTGAGCGCTCAGGCCTCGGTTGACGCACGCAATCTTCGGCTCGGCATACTGTCGGCACAGGATTGGGGAAGACTGGCGGAGGCGATAGCCGATCTTTCATCAACACGGCTATTCATCGACGACACGCCGGGCATTTCCGTTCTTGAGATGCGTGCCAAGCTTCGCCGCCTGGCCGTTGAGCAAAAGAGCCTTGACCTGATAGTGGTCGATTATCTGCAGCTGATGGGCGGCGGCGGAAAACGCAATGAGAACCGCCAGCAGGAAGTGTCGCAGATCTCGCGCGACCTCAAATCCCTTGCCAAGGAATTTAACTGTCCAGTCATCGCCCTTTCACAGCTTTCGCGTGCGCCCGAGGCTCGAAATCCTCCGCGCCCGATGATGTCCGATCTTCGCGAGTCGGGATCGATAGAGCAGGACGCAGACGTCGTGGCTTTTATTTTCAGACAAGATTATTATTCAAAGAATCCGGATGAGATACCGGAAAATGAGCAGAACATCGCCGAACTGATAATAGCAAAGCAAAGAAACGGCCCGACCGACACCATAAAACTTGCTTTTCTTAAGCAGTTCACGCGATTTGAGGACGTTTATTTCGGCTAACGCATAAGCCTATGGAAACGAACCTTCGATATCCTATCGGTAAATTTGACGAAACGGATTGGGCGGACAAAGAGCGGAACATTTCCATCATTGCCGCGCTGCCGGAGGAATTGAGAAAGGCGGTTTCGGGGCTTGACGACAATATGCTGGACACGCCCTATCGCGACGGCGGATGGACGCTGCGTCAGACGGCTCATCACATGGCGGACAGCCATATCAACGCGTTTTGTCGTTTCAGGCTGGCGTTGACCGAAACAGAGCCGGAGATCAGGCCGTATGACGAAAAGTTGTGGGCCGATCTGCCCGACAGCCGACTGCCCGTTGATGCCTCGCTGAACATTCTTGACGGCGTTCACGCTCGCTGGGCGGCGATGCTTGCGGCTATGAGCGAGGCTGATCTTGCCCGCCGGTTCGTCCATCCCGAATCGGGGATATGGACGATCGAACGGTCGTTGGCAATGTATGCATGGCATTCGCGGCATCACACAGCGCATATAACTGTCACGCGGCAGCGTAACGGCTGGTAGAATGCCAAATAGCGGCGGTATTTCACTCTTGATCGCGGTGTTAAAGCGTTTTTGTTATGTCCAATCAGGAACGGCTTATTTCCCTTGACGTGTTTCGCGGAATGACCATCGCGGGCATGGTGCTTGTGAACAATCCCGGTTCATGGTCGCACATCTACGGGCCGCTGAAGCACGCTCCCTGGCACGGCATTACACCGACGGATTATATTTTTCCCTTTTTTCTGTTCATTGTCGGCGTGGCTGTTCCAATAGCTTTGGGCAAACGCATGGCCGAGGGAATAACGCGTGATGTGTATCTAAAGATACTGTCACGCTCCGCCGCCATTTTTGCGACGGGACTGGCCCTGTCGGCTTTTCCGCTTTTTGACATCGGCAAGACGACCATACCTGCGTTTTTCAAATGGATGGCGGTTTTTGCAATCATCGCCGGGCTGTTTTTCCTTTTTCTTCGTAAGTTCAAGATCGCTGCGGCGCTTTTTGGCGTCTGGGCATTGATCCTTGCCATATCATATTTTGCCGGTTACGAGATCGTTCCATACAATTTCGGCACGATGCGGATCCCCGGCGTGCTGCAGCGGATAGCGGTCTGTTATCTGATCGTATCGCTGATATATCTGCACACAGGCTGGGTAAAGCAGCTTTTCATCGGCATCGGGTTGCTGCTTGTTTACTGGCTGTTGATGACGGTGGTTCCGGTTCCGGGTTGCGACATAACAACAATAGACGACAAAGCATGCAACCTTGCGGCGTGGCTGGACCGGACGATACTGACCGAAGCCCACATCTGGCGTTCGGCAAAGGTCTTTGACCCGGAAGGCATTCTGTCCACGCTTCCTGCCATTGTAACCACGCTTTCCGGCGTCCTTACGGGAACCTGGCTGATGCGAAAGGACAAAGATGCTGAGACGATGACACACGGTGATGCGGATACCGGTGAGCGTGAAGAAAAGGAAACCGACGTATCCCATCGTGACAACACTCCGCTCAACAAGGTCACGGGCCTGTTCTTTTTCGGCACGGTTCTGCTGGCTCTCGGCTGGTCGTGGAGCCTTGTTTTTCCGCTCAATAAATCGCTGTGGACAAGCTCTTATGTTCTTTATACAAGCGGCCTTGCCCTGCTGACTCTTGCCTGCTGCTACTGGCTTATCGATATCAAAGGCTATAAGAAATGGTCGAAGCCCTTTGTGGTCTTTGGCGTCAACGCCCTTGCTCTCTTTGTCTTTTCAGGATTTATGGCACGCATTCTCGGCATCATAAAACTTGCCGGCCCTGACGGCAAAGAGATCTCTCTGCAAAAATGGATATTCGATAATCTTTTCCTCTCGTGGGCCGAGCCTGTCAACGCTTCGCTTGCCTACGCCTTGTGCTTTATCGCATTCTGGTGGTTTCTGATGCTGATCCTGTACAGAAGGCGAATTCTTATCAAGTTTTAATTTAGATAACCTCTGACAACTTGCCGAAACACACCGCGAGGCTTTAGTCTGTAACTTTGACGCATGTCCGACGCTGCCATAAACAACCCAAGAGCCGAGATCGACGCCATTGACCGCGAGATACTCAGGCTGCTCAATCGCCGGGCCGAGATAGCTCTGCGCGTCGGGGCAGCAAAATCGGTTGCAGAGGCGTCGCTGTGCGATCCTGTCCGCGAGAACGAAGTGATAAAGAACATCGTGGCAGAAAATCCGGGGCCGTTCGATGACAGGGGCATCGCCAACATCTTTCACCGGATCATAGACGAATCCCTGCATCTTCAGCAGAATACTTATCGCCGTCCCGCATCTCAGCCCGCGGCCGCTATCGGCGAGGGGATCACTGTTGGCGGCAAGAGCGTGCGTGTTGCTTATTTAGGTGAACACGGAACATTCAGCGAAACGGCGGCCATCGGCATACTCGGTGACGATGCCGAATATGTTTCTTTCCCGACCTTTGAAGAACTTTTCCGAGCCGTTTCTCAGGGAAAGGCCGACTGCATTATCTCGCCGCTGGAAAACAGCCTCGTCGGGTCGATCCAACGCTGTTATGACCTGCTTCTGGAAAGCGACCTGAGCATCATAGGAGAAATAATTTTGCCGGTCTCTCATTTTCTGATCGGCTGCGAGTCGGCAAGCATTGACACCATTCGCACGGTGGAATCGCACGTGGCGGCCCTCGGCCAGTGCGAAAGATTCTTTGCGGCGCACCCAAATATACAGCGAGTTGCGGCGGACGACACGGCGGGAAGCGTAAGGCGTGCGGTCGAAAGCGGCGACCCGACGCTGGCGGCCATTGGCGGGCGGCGGACGGCGTCAATTTACGGCGGCAAGATAATACGCGAACATATCGAGGACCACCGCGAAAACTATACAAGGTTCGCTTTGCTCGCCGCGAAGCCGGACGAGGCGAACAATGGCGGCAAAATATCGTTGGTCATCCGATTAAAGAGCGAGCCGGGTTCGCTGCACAATGCGCTCAGGCCTTTTGTCCGACGCGGCATAGACCTTGTCAAGATAGAGAGCCGCCCGATAAAGGGCGAGCCGTCAAAATTCAATTTTTATGTTGATCTTCAGGCGCCTTTGAACGACCGCGATCTTCACGGAGCGCTTGATGAGATCAGAGAACACGCCGAAACGGTTCGATACCTTGGCAGATACCCGGCCGTGAGGCTGACCGATGAACAGATCGAAAAAATAAACTGACGCAATTTTGTTTTAAGCACCAAAATGATCATTATTCTAAAACCGGAAGTAACCGTAGAGTCGCGCGAATTTCAGCGCATTGCCGCCCATTTGGCGAATTTTCGAGAAATAGAAGCGCGTGTTCATCACGTGCAGGGAACGGGGCAAAAGCTGACCGAGATATATCTTATCGGAAACACGGCGCAGCTTTCGCTTGATGAGATACGCTCTTTTCCCGGCATAGAGTATGCCGTCCGCGTTTCTGAGGCGTATCGGGTGCTTGGACGGCACAAGGAAGATTCGCGTCCTTCGGGCTTCACATATCAGGGCGTCGAATTTAGCCAGAATAATCTGAATATCTTTGCCGGCCTTTGTGCGGTGGATTCGCCCGGCAGCGTCGAGGCGATGATGAAGGCACTGCAGGAACACGGCCAGGTATGCACCCGCATGGGCGCGTACAAACCGCGAACCAGCGCGTATTCGTTTCAGGGACACGGCAAGCATTGTCTTTCCTACGTATTTGAGCTTGCGGGAAAATACGGCATCAGAGTGATCGCCATGGAGGTGACGCATGAATCGCACGTCGATGAGATAAATCAGGCGCTTGACCGGACAGGCCGCCCGACGGGCGTAATGCTTCAGATCGGGACACGGAACACGCAGAATTTTGAGCTGCTCAAAAGCGTCGGGCGTCAGCAGGAGTTTCCCGTTCTGCTCAAACGCGGTTTCGGCATCACGCTGGACGAATCGCTCCACGCGGCGGAATATCTGGCTAGCGAAGGCAATCAGAAGGTCGTGTTCGGTCTGCGCGGAATGAAGACGAACATCGGCGACCCGCACCGCAACATGGTCGATTTCGCACACGTTCCCGTGGTCAAACGGCTTACGCGAATGCCGGTCTGCGTGGATCCTTCACATTCCGTCGGCAGCCGCCACCGCAGTTCGGACAACATTTTGGACGTAATGCACGTAACGGCACAGGGCGTCATTGCCGGGGCAAATATGATACTCGTGGATTTTCATCCTGACCCGAGCGTTGCATTGGTCGATGGGCCGCAGGCGCTCAGGCTTGAGGAACTTCCCGTTTTCCTTGAGGACGTTCGCATTTGCCGCGAGGCGTATGAGAAACGCGTGGCGAACTATCAGCCGGCCTAGACTGTCGGGTCAGGCTCGGCGGTGTCTATTTTTAGCGGGCCTTCGCGGAGGCCCTTTATCCATAGCCGCAGATTTTCTTCATCGGACGACCAGACCAACAAGACCGCCAGAGCGCCGTAAATAGGAAGGTGGCCGACAAGCTCCGTCCAGTTAAAGATGGTCAGGGTCATATTGATCGGTATCCACGCTATCAATATGATCTCACGCGGAAAGATGCCGAGAAGTATCCACAAACCGACAAGAAGTTCGACTGACCCGGCGCACATGATGAAGAGTTCGTTCGACATCGGCATACCGAAAAACGATGTGAAATTGAGCGGATGATCGACCAGAAAACTTTCTGCCAGAGGTAAGTTCGCCAGCTTTTCGGTGAACGCGACCACGATCAGGCTCAGCCCGACGCCTATCCGCAAAAAGGGAACCGCCAACTTCATCAGATCGGCTGATGGTTCCAGCTTTGGTATTATCAGCCGGTCGATGCTGACCGGGCCGCGTCCGGCACAATAAAAGAACGCGGCAAACCCGAGATAGAAGATGTTGTCCAGCATGGCTTCAAGACCGACGATGAATATGCCCAGAAACCATATTATGGCAAGCGCCGCCGCCGAAAGCCTTGTCAAAGCCCCGTAAAAGAACGACAACGCGATGCCTGTCAGCGCAAGCCCGACAAAGTATATCCAAATGCCTGTAAGTCTGTTGTTCGGCGAGAAAAGCTCGCCCTGAACCGATCCGACAAAAAGCGGAACAGCCAGATGCAGCCCCAATATCATCGGTACGAGGCCATAGAAAGCGGCCCGCCTTTCCTCTGTTGCTCCGAGTTCCTTTGGGCCGGGTACAAAACTCGCTTTCCGCTTGTTCCAAAAGAACCACGCAAGCGCCGTTACCGCCAGTATTGCGGCGGTGAATGCCAGCGGCATCGGCCGAAAGAACATATCCCAGCGGAGATGAAATCCGTCCGTAGATGTGAACCATTTTTCATGGGCAAAGACGGCGGAGTTAAGAACCAAAAGTAACGTGAAAGCGGATGATATTCGTGTGACGGAGAGGCTCATACCACGCATTATAATCTCTGCCGGTCACATTGTCATTGCATCATCTTTAGATAGACAAAATTGATCTACTTCACCTCAAAATTCCTTATTTCCAACGCCAATTCGCGTTCGAGTCTCTCCTTTTCTACCTGAACCGCCTTTTTCTCTTTTTCGATCTCTTCGAGGCGTGACTCCTGCTCGTTTGCCTTTGCAATATAGCGCGTGATCAGCTGTTTAGCCTCTGCGGTCTTTGCCAGGGCTTCGATATTTTCGCGCAGACGCTTTTGGTCGGCGGCTATTGCTCCAACCTCGTCATCAAGGATCTTTTCCTTTACTGACATCTGGTTTATCTGTGAACGTAGGTCTATCAGCTTTTCCAGACGCTGTTTTGTTGATTCATCTACGTATCGCCGAGAAATGAACAGGTTCAGGTTGTCGCGGGTAAATGATGAAAGCCTGTAAGAATCCATTAGTCCCTGTCGTTCGATAACAGGCACAACAGTTCTCCCAAAAGGCTCAAGTTCTATTCGGAAACGATAATATCTTTCCGTCTTGGTCTCCGGCTGAGCGGAATCTTCCGCCAGGTTCCAGTTACCACGGACGGGATGTTCTATATAGACAGCCTTTTTTCTGTCGGTTTGATTAGTGAGGGTGTAGGTCTTTTTTTCTATTTTGAAATAATGGGCCTGAAAGACACCGTCAACCACGCGGATCATCTGTACGGGACGTGTGTCCGCATCTGTTTCACTGCTTATGCGTGTGCCGAGATCAAGGGCAAACGAGATCAATCTTTTTTCCTGTGGCTTGAGCCGCTCCATAAGAGCTTCGCCCGCATAGGCGTCTCTGTCCAGGACGGTCAGACTGCCGCCTTCGAATGTCAGAGTGGTTGTATTTTCAAGCATCATTCCGCCCATAGGCCGTCCTTGTCTGGCAGATTCGTTGTAAATGGAGACGCGCTCGCCGTCCATTTTTGTCTGAACAATGGGTATCAGTGCAGATCGATCGCGTTCTACCGTAACAGGTGTTTCGATACGGTATTCAAAAAGATCACCTAACTCACGGCCTTTGGCCGCGGTAACAACGCCTGCAGACATCTCTGTTAAAGCAGTACTGATCGAGGTGTCTCCCTGCATGAAATTGTTTGAGCTTACCTCTACCGATTCATGTAGTGCCGGCGGAGGAGCGCCAGAACCTCGACCGGAACCAGAACCGTCTCCGATGCCATCGCCGTAGCCACTGCCGGTCTCAGGATCGTATATCTGAGGTGTCAGTTCGAGGTCTTCCGGTATCGGCACAATAGGCCTGTATCTGTACAGCGGCTTTTGCAGGTTCTGGATAAAGGAAACAGGCGAGCCTGAAATAAGAGAAAGTGAAACGTCCTTCCAGTCTTCCTCGCTGACGTTATCCACTATCGCCCAACCCTGAAAGAAAGGCTTTCCTTCCTCATCAAGGACGACGCGGTATGTGGTTTTCCATGTCGGGGCAGCGACGGTATAGCTGACGACCATTTCGCGCTGGCCTGCGCCGCTGCTTGTTATCGTGATGGTCTTTGCGTCCCGGCGGCGTGTGGAAGCGGTCGCGTTCGCAAATTCATTGATGTCGCGACGGGCGCCTTCGTCCAGGAGCTTTACCGAACGGATGTCAGCAAGGTCAAAGGCAGTTATTTCGCCGTTGTCGGACGCCACAACCAGCGAGTGTCCGTTACCGATCATGTCTTCACTGCTGCTTTTTCCGTTAAAAGCGATCTTTCGTTTTTCGACCGTAAGTATCGAACCCGCAGCAGTTCCTTTTGCGGATGTTACCATTACTCTGGCTCCCTGAAGCTGTGCCAGCACACCTGCCATGCCGCTCATTTCGCCGTTTCCTTCCTCGGTTGATGCATCCACGCCAAACGGTATCTCAGCGGTTCGGGCCGAAGCAGGCTGGGACGAATTGTAAGAGACCGAACCGATGCGGCCCTGGCCGAGGTCGAGGACGACCATTGATTTCAGCACGTCATCAACCTGTGATTGCTTGAACGACAGGTCGATCTCGGCATTGCCGGAGACCATTCCGCGACGCTCGATGTAAGCAACGCCGTTTGAATACAGAATGACGCGCCTGATCGGCAATGACTCCGTTTTTGCGGCGGCGGATGTTCGAGCCACGCCATTGGCAGGCGTAACCCGTGTGTTTCTATATGTTTGCGAATAGCCGAAATTTGCGCACACCAATACCGCGAGGAGAAGCAATCCTTTTCTCATTATCTTATGTCCTTATTGTTTGAAGTTTGTCAGTGACTAGCCTAAAAGATGAGGTGAGATGTGAAAATGGTTGCTTTGCGGCAGGAAAAGTTCAAGGGATTTATCAGCAACACGACGGATCACATGAGCGCTTTTGAGCAAGACCGGCGAACTACTCTTTTAGTAACTTATGCACTTTCTTTAGATTCA
>CAZOXY010000019.1:0-5293 GCA_964583955.1 uncultured Chloracidobacterium sp.
TTAGGTGATAGGTTTTGTGGCTATAATCTGTTATACATCTGTTTTGGGAGAATTAGATCTTGTGTCAAAACGAAAAATACTGCTTGCGGATGATTCGATAACGATCCAAAAGGTTGTAAACCTTACCTTTGCGGAAGAAGGCGTGGAGGTCGTCACTGTCGGTGACGGCGATTCGGCCCTTGCCAGAATTGCGGAGGAATGGCCCGACCTTGTAATGGCTGATGTCAACATGCCGGGAGCGAACGGCTATAAGGTTTGCGAATCTATAAGGTCTGACCAGGCGACGCGCGATATTCCTGTTATTCTCCTGGTCGGCTCGTTCGAACCTTTTGACGAGGCTGAAGCGGAGCGGGTCGGTGCCAACGCATTTTTGACAAAGCCGTTCCAGTCTATCCGTCAATTGGTCTCGCAAGTCAATGACCTGATGGCAACGCGTTCCGCGGCTGTCGATGACGCTTCTCCCGATGTCGAGCCAGAGATCTCAGGCGGCGGCGATGATGAAGGCGACAATGTCGAATCGCTTTATGAAGAGAGCCTTTCAGGAACAGAAACGCACGACCTTGCGGTTGACGCTGACCTCGGCGACCAGGGTTTTGATGACGAGATGATAGAGACCAGCGTTGCGGAGGAAGAAACGCCCGCCGATACGCTGGAGTTTGGGTTGGCGGCGGAACCGGCTCCGGTTGAGGAGATAGCTGAAACGGACGCCTTTGAGTCTGAAACAAACTTTGAGGCTGAGACATTTACAGAACCGGCAGAGGTTCAGGAACAGCCGGAATTTTCTGAAAACTCTTTTCAGGTCGTGGAAGAAGCGGAACAAACTGCGGCGTCGGCTGATGCCGATCCGCTTGAAGTTGAAGCAGCCGGCACCGGCAACCTGACGAGCGAAAAGATACGTGAGGCAGAGGGCAGAACCTATGCCGATCCGTTTCTTGAGACCGTGCGTTTGGATGAGACGCCGTTGTCTGTTCCTTACCAGCAGCCGCAGGCAGAGACGCCGGTTGCGTCCGTGACCGAACCGGCGGCATCTTCGCTGGACCTGAACCTGCTTGATCTGCCGCCTGTCGGAGCGGATACGCTTCAGATAGTGACGGAAGAGGAAGCAAAGGCCGCCGGCCATCCGCAAACGGTCAGTTTGTCGCCGGAATTGATGGAGATGATCGTTCAAAAGGTTGTGGAAAAGCTGCGCGAAGGCAGGTAGGGCCACTTAAAATATAGCTATTCACGGCCGGTTATCATTTGTCAGGATGAAAACCGGCCGGTTTTGTTTTAAAATCAAAGTTTTACAATTATGGAGATCGCAAAAGCATACGAGCCTAAACTCGCCGAGGAAAGTCATTACCAACGCTGGGAAAGCAGCGGTTTTTTCGCGCCGGAGATCAATCATGATCCGGACGCTCCGAAGTATTCCATCGTCATTCCGCCGCCGAACGTGACAGGCTCGCTGCACATGGGCCATGCGCTTCAGCACACCATTATGGATGTCCTGACCCGCTGGAAGCGTATGCAGGGCTATCGCACATTGTGGCTGCCCGGGACGGATCACGCAGGAATTTCTGTCCAGCGAAAGGTCGTTGAACAATTAAAAAAGGACGAGAACAAGACGCCGCTCGATATTGGCCGTGAGGAATTTGTCCGGCGCGCCTGGGCGTGGAAGGAACAATACGGCAATACCATAACGGAACAGATGCGCCGCGAAGGAGCGTCGGTCGATTGGTCGCGCCAGCGTTTTACGATGGATCCGGAATTGTCGCTGGCAGTCCGCAATGTCTTTTGCACGCTGTATGAAGAAGGCTGGATATATCGCGGGCTTCGCATTGTCAATTGGTGTCCGAAGGACAAGACCGTGCTTTCCGACCTTGAGGTAAAAGAAGAAACCCGAAAGGACGGCAAGCTATATTATTTAAAATATCCGGTTAGCGGTGCCGAGACAGGAGACAGGAGACAGGAGACAGGAGATTCTGAGGATTTTATTCCGCGATCCGCAGTTCGCAGTCCGCATTTTGTGACCGTTGCCACGACGCGGCCTGAGACGATACTTGGGGATACGGCGGTGGCGGTTAATCCTTCGGATGAGCGGTACAGGCATCTTATCGGCAAAACCATTGCGTTGCCGTTGACGGAAAGGGAAATTCCGATAATTGCCGATGAGTACGTCGATGCCGAATTTGGAACCGGAGCGGTAAAGATAACTCCGGCACATGATCCGAATGATTATCTGGTCGGCGAACGCCACGGCCTGCCGCAGCTTTTGGTGATGAACGACGACGGCACGATGAATGCTGCCGCCGGTACTGATTTCGACGGGCTTGACCGCTTTGAAGCTCGCAAAAAGGTTATCGAGGATTTCGAGGCTCTCGGCCTGCTCGAAAAGATCGAGGATTACGAGATCAGCCTGCCTGTTTGCGAACGCTGTAAGACCATTGTCGAGCCGATACTTTCCGATCAGTGGTTCGTCAAGATGGACGAGATGCGCGATATTGCCCTTGAGCTTATGCGCGATGAAGGCGTGCCGCATTTTTCGCCGCAGGTTCCTCATGAGAAGGTCTATACGACGTGGCTTGAAAATCTGAAGGACTGGACGATCTCGCGGCAGCTTTGGTGGGGACATCAGATACCGGCGTGGTATGACGCGGACGGTAACGTATATGTCGCCCGCTCCGCCGAAGAAGCAAAAGAGAAAGCCGGCGGCAAAGAGCTTACGCAAGATCAGGACGTTCTTGACACGTGGTTCTCATCGGGCCTGTGGGCGTTTTCGACGTTTGGATGGAACGGCGAAGCCGCCAGTAGGCAGTTTGCAGAAGGCGGTTCGCTGTCTGACGGCCAACAGCCAACAGCCAACAGCCAACAGCCAACGGATCTGGAGACTTTTCTCCCGACCGATGTTCTTGTCACGGGCCGCGACATTATCTTTCTCTGGGTTTCCCGGATGATAATGCTCACCAAAAAATTCACGGGCAAAAAAGCCTTTGAGGACGTTGTTGTCACCGGGACCGTTTTGGGCAAAGACGGCAAGCCGATGTCAAAATCGCGCAACAATGGCGTCGATCCGCTGGAGATGTTCGATAAGTTCGGCGTTGACGCGACACGCATCTATCTGGCATCAATCGCGACCGGTGCGGACATAAAGTGGAACGACCTGCTGATAGAGACCTATCGCAATTTTGCAAACAAGATATGGAACGCCACGCGGTTTTGTCTGCTTAATTCTGACGGAGCGAGTTTGGAGTACCCGCTTCTGCGGGCGGATCTGGATAGCCGAGAAATGCCGCCTAAAGGCGGGACTCAGAACCTTGCCGACCGCTGGATAATTTCGAGGCTGAACAAGACGGCTCTAGACGTAAACAAAGCTCTCGGCAAATATGAATTTCATACGGCGGTTTCGCTGCTTTACCATTTTTTCTGGGATGATTTCTGCGACTGGTACATCGAACTGAAAAAGGACGAGATCAACGCGGGCGATATCGCCGCGAGTTCGCTGATACTTTCGGTTCTTGAGCAGGCACTGCGGCTGCTGCATCCTTTTATGCCGTATTTGACCGAAGAGCTTTGGCAAAAACTGCCGGGAACCTCGGCAAATTTGCACAACACCGCTTATCGCGATGCGGAAGCAACTATAATGCTTTCCGATTATCCAAAAGGCGACGCGGCACTGATAGACGAAAAGGCGGAAGCCGATATGTCTTTGGTCATTGAAACTATCCGCCGCGTCCGCAATATCCGCACGGAAATGAACATCAAGCCTTCCGATCGCGTGGCGATAAATGTGGCCGCCGGACAGGCGATTCGTGATACACTGGCGGCTAACGAGGCCCAGATATTAAAGCTTGCCCGTGCGGACAAGCTGGTTCTCGGCGAAACGCTGGATGTTCCAAAGGCTTCGGCAAAGGCAGTTATCACAAACGCTGAGATTGCCGTCCCGCTCGAAGGGCTAATAGATTTTGAAAAAGAACGCGCCCGCCTTGGCGGACAGATAGAAAAACTCGGCAAGGAACTCGAACGCCTTTCCGGCCAGCTTTCAAACGTCGATTTCGTCAACAAAGCCCCCGCCGAAAAGGTTGAGGCCCTACGGGAAAGGAAAACGGAACTTGAGATACAGATTAGGACTTTGACTCAAAATTTACATGCCCTAACATGAACAAAACGCAAGATTCAAGTACCTAACGGATAACTAAGATTGCGTTTTAGACGACCAACTATGAAAGATTACGATTATACAAGGTTCAGCCCCCATAGTTCTTTGGAAAAAGCGATCAATTCGCTCAGTGGTTTGATCGAGGGGATAGCCATTGACGCCGAAATCAATCAATCTGAAGTGGAATTCTTGAAACTTTGGATTTCCGATCACGACCAGTTGAGAAAATATCATCCCTTTAGCGAGTTGATTCCTGTTTTGGAAGAGGCTATTTCAGATTGCGTATTGAGTAGAGAAGAACGAGAGGATTTACAATGGTTATGTGGGAAGATGCAGAGCTCGGAATTTTGGGATAGTACGACGGCTGGAATTCAAAGACTGCATGCGGTTCTCGGAGGAATTGCGGCCGATGGGAAGATTACTGAAAAAGAGATGGTTGGGTTAACAGACTGGTTAGCTAGTCACGAACATCTTAAGACTTGTTGGCCCTATGACGAGATTGATAGCTTGGTGGTCTCCGTTCTTGCCGATGGAAAAATTGATTCGGATGAACACGAGTTACTAAAGGTTTTTTTCACGGATTTTGTTTCAATTCTTGATGATAGAACAATTACGCAGCCTCTGATTTCAGATGGAAATTTAATAGGCGGCCTGTGTGCAGTTGATCCCGTCATAACCTTCAAAGATTCACGATTTTGCTTTACGGGGAAGTCCAGTCGTTTTTCGAAATCGGATTTATCTTCAATCGTTGAAAATTTAGGGGGAGAATGTATTAACACCGTCAGTCAGTCAACTAACTATCTGGTGGTTGGAGCAGATGGAAATCCTGCATGGGCATATGCCTGTTACGGTCGAAAGGTGGAAAAGGCCGTCGAACTGAGGAAAGCGGGTTTTCCCATTATGATAGTACATGAAATTGACTTCCATGATGCAGTCAATGATGTGCTTGGTGCATAACGAAAAGAAACAACGAGGTCGTTTATTCAATTACTCCACCTCTTTACAGACTTATGAACTGGCTAGAAAGCAACGAGATATTGACCTCTATCGGCGATTTTTTGGCTGAGGACATTGGCCGGGGAGATATTACGACGTCATCGACGGTGCCGGAAGACGTTCGCGGTGTCGGGCGGTTTTTGGCAAAGGAATATCTTGTCG
>CAZOXY010000019.1:5303-43509 GCA_964583955.1 uncultured Chloracidobacterium sp.
ATGAGCATCGCCGAGGCTGTTTTTGTGCATCTTGACCCTGAAACGCCCGAACTTGAAACTGCTTTCAGCGACGGTGACGAGGTCGAGGAAGGCACCATCTTTGGTTCGCTTTCAGGCTATGCGGACGTGCTGCTGACGGGCGAGCGCGTTGCCCTGAATCTGCTTCAGCGGATGTCCGGCGTTGCCACGCTCACGCGGCAATTTGTCCGAGCGGTCGAGGGAACCGGGGCACAGATCGTAGATACGCGAAAAACAACGCCGGGCCTGCGAATGTTGGAAAAATACGCAGTGACGGTCGGCGGCGGCAAGAACCACCGAATGGGCCTGGATGACGGCGTGCTGATAAAGGACAACCACATTACGCTTGCGGGCGGCGTGACCGAAGCCGTCAGGGCCGCCAAGGAAAAGGCCGGACATCTGCATAAGATAGAGGTCGAGATAATGAATTGGGCGCAGCTCCGCGAGGCGATAGAAGCAGGAGCCGACATCGTTATGCTTGACAACCAAACGCCCGACGAGGCCGCCAAGCTGGTCACGATGTCGCGTGATCTCAATCCTAATGTCCTCATCGAGGCTTCCGGTGGAATGAGCCTAGACCGTGTGCGTTCATTTGCCGAAGCCGGCGTCGATCTCATCTCCGTCGGTGCGTTGACACATTCCGCGAAGGCCGTGGATATCTCATTTAAGATACAAACGTTGTAAGTCAGAACCGCTCGGGTAAGAGCCGGTGGCCAAACTCAAAACAATGACGGCTTTGCCGTTCTGTTTGCGGCGAAGCTCGGCTTCGCCGGTCTTGCCCCCTAATTTCTCGCGGCTATGCCGCCGATCTTATGGAGATGGGAGGAGGTGACTCAGCCGCAAAGTCATTTCCCGATAATTGCGGGAAAGCACAGCTTTCCCGCAAATAGACGGGCAAAGCCCGGTTTTTGACACGGCCTCGCAAGCGAGTGGTATGGCGCCAATCTCGGGAGATACAATGTGAAACTCGATGTCAGACAATAGGGAAGGTCTTGCCACCTGCTCATACAGGCGGTTCTGACTTTGTCGGGTAGTAGTAGATGACAAGGGTTGAGATAATGAGGGCGATGGTCGCGGCAAGTCCGCCTTCGATGCCGTAGTCGCCGCCGGTCAGCCATGCCGGGCCGTGATCCTGTTCCATCAGGTACGATGCCGATATAAGTTCGCTCAATCCGCTGACCTCAATACCAAAAAACGCTCCCTGCATCCAGTTCCACATAAAATGAATTGCGGTGACGAACCACAACTCGCGCGTTCTCATATAAGCGACGGCGAACAAAATGCCCGCGATGAATGTGTTCGTCCACGAGAACAGCGTGGCTCCCGGATTTGAATTATGGACCGTCGCAAACAGAACAGAGCTTATCAGAACACCGACCCACGTCAGATCGCTTCTGATAAACGTCTGGAGCATATAGCCCCGAAAAACGGCCTCTTCGCCCGCCGCCGCAAAAGCAAAAAATAGGGCTGATGTCGCCATTGTCAAAAGAACGGCGTTGCGGGCATGATCGGGGTGACGGACGAAATCCATTCCGCCAGAGATGTATGCAATGCCGATAGCGATAGTGAGGGCGGCCGCTCCCGCAATAAGCCCCAAAACGATATGCAAAGGCGTTTTGAGCGACAACCACGCGCCAAGCTCGCGGAATCTTACCTTTTCAAATGCACGCCCGCACAGCCATCCCGCCGCCAGCCCCGCAAAGATAAGCACAAGTCCGTTCGCCACCAAAACTGCCAGAGAGACCGTTTTGCCGATCAGGTCAAAGCGCTGCAGGATCACACCGGCGGCAACACCGAAAAGGCCGCCAAAAAACAACAAAGCGGCCAGATAGCACAACAGTCGCCATCCGCTGCGAAGCGTGTTTGTCTCGTCAAGGAAAAGGGTGGAAATGGTCATGCTTGAATGTCCTTAATTTTACCTAAGCCGGCATTGCCCATCAAAGGCGAAAGCTCAATAAGCTTGTGTTAAACTAGCCGATGTGAACGCACCTGCCGAAAAATCCAGACGACGAAAAATGCCGTGGCTGATAGGCATATTCGTGCTGATCTCTTTTTGCTTCCTTGTATTGCTCCAATCCTCGAACGTCTGGAAGACCTTTACGGTCGAAACGGCCAGCGATACGCTGCTGCTTTTTGCCCTCTCGTCGCTGAATTTCTTTGCGTTCGTCATTTTCGGGTTCATCTTTCTGCGCAGCGTTCTCAAGATCATCAGAGAACGCCGGGAACTCCAGATCGGGTCGAAGATAAAGACGCGGTTCCTGCTGTATTTTTTTGGCATCAGCCTTTTGCCCATCATTGCAATGGCCGGATTCTCTTATCTTTTTATGAACCGCGCCGTCGAACGGTGGTTCATCCAGATACCTGAGAACGTGGTCCGCGCTCCGCTGGAGGTTCGCGACCAGGCAATAAATGATCAGGCGGCAAAGCTAAAAGATACCGCTGCCATGCTGGCAATGCTCATCGGCGAAAGAAATATTGACAGCGTTCATTTGGCGGAGATCGTAAAAAAAGGCGACCTCGCTTATCTGGAAATATCGGACGCTGCGGGTAACACCTCGCTTGCCGGCGGGACCTTGCCCGAGGGCGTGACACGCGAAGAACTCATGAAGGCTGCCGCAAAACCGCAGCAAGGTTCGATGTTATTGGCTGCGACCGCCGATATGACGCAAAACAGAAAACTGCTTCTTGCCTCAAAGCCGACATCGGGCGAGAACGTGGTAAAGATGGTCGAAACACATTTGATGCAGCTTGACCATCTGAAAGGTGAGCAAACGGTCGTTCGTCAGCTTGGGTTTCTTACGCTGGGCGTTCTTACGTTTTTGCTGATATTTGCGTCTTCGTGGACCGCGATCTACGTCGCGCGCGGTTTGGCAACGCCGATAAAGGCATTGGCGGAGGGAGCGAATGAGATCGCGAAAGGCAATCTCTCGCACCGCGTAGATGTGGTTGCCGAAGATGAATTGGCGATGCTCGTAACCGCCTTTAACCAGATGTCCTCAAAGCTGGAGGAGAATTCTGAGGAACTCACCGAACGCCGCCGGTATATTGAAACGGTTCTGCTTTCGCTTCCGAACGGCGTTATCTCTGTCGATGCAGAAGATCGTGTCAGCACGATAAACCCGATGGCCCGGTCGATATTGCGTCTGGAGGCGGGAGACTTTAAGGGATTTGACCTGGTGAATCTGGTCGGTGAGGCCAACAGGGAAATATTTGAGCGTCTTGTCGTTCGGGCCAGACGCATCGGCTATGCGGCCGAACAAACAAGGCTGCACACAGATGATGAGAACGGCGGAACACGAACCGACGGCCAGCCTGTTGCCGTGACCGCTACCGCTTTGCCCGAAAATACCGGTACGGTCATCGTCATCGAGGATCTGTCCGAGCTGATAGCGGCCCAGCGAGCCTCAGCCTGGCGCGAGGTCGCCCGGCGAATGGCCCACGAGATAAAAAATCCTCTAACGCCAATTCAGCTTTCAGCCGAAAGGATCGCTAAAAGATTTGCCAGGGAAAACTCAAATGGTGCGGACGGCACAGAGGATATTCATGTGACCGACGGCCAGACGGCGAACGTTATACGCGACGGAACCGAAACGATCATTCGTGAGGTTCAGGGACTGAAGGCAATGGTGGATGAATTTTCGCGTTTTGCCCGGCTGCCTGATGCAAAACCGGAAAGCGGCAATGTCAATGAACTGGTCGAGCAGGTTTTGGCGCTGTATCAGGACCGGACTGACGGCGTGGACATATCGGCGGCATTGGCGGAAAGCCTGCCCGATACGATGATCGACGGCGAACAGTTGAAACGTGTTTTTGTTAATCTGATCGACAACGCAAAAGAAGCCTTTGAAGAAAATGCCGACGAAAAGAGCATCGCCGTCAAAACACGTTATGACACGGCTCGTGATATTATCATCGTCGAGGTGGCGGACAACGGCAAAGGCATACCGCAGGCCGATCTCCCAAGGGTTTTTCAGCCCTATTTTTCAACAAAAGGCCGCGGAACCGGCCTCGGGCTTGCTATTGTGCAGAGAATAATCAGCGAACACAATGGTAAGATCATCGCCGTCGCAAATCAGCCAAAAGGAGCGAAGTTCATTATCGAATTGCCGGTGAATTGAGCGATGAGACAAAGAGCAGAAAGAATAATGGCCGAATACGACGCGTGTGATCTATCGATCTCTTTTCCACGTTTCCCTTGGTGACGGTCGGACTCGTATTTGTGTTCCTCGGTGCGATAAAATTTCTCATATTGGCTTTTTAGGGTGTGGATTTTCCGTAAATGAACAGTATTTTAATAGTTGATGACGAGCCGGGCATACGCGAAACGCTTCGGGGTGTTTTGGAAGACGAGGGCTTTGAGGTTGAGGCCGTCGCCACGGGTGAGGAGTGCCTTGAGGTTGCAAAGACGCAGGGATTTGCCTGTATTTTGCTCGATATTTGGCTTGGCGACGGCATCGACGGGCTGGACACGCTGCAGAAGTTACGCGAAGAAGGTGTCGATTCGGCGGTCGTGATGATCTCCGGCCACGGGAATATCGAAACCGCCGTTCGATCCACAAAACTCGGGGCATTCGACTTCATCGAAAAGCCGCTGAGCCTTGAGCGAACCGTTGTTACGGTAAAGAACGCCATTCGGCAATATGAGCTTGAGCGGACTAATGAACAGCTTAAACAAGACCTCGCAGATGAATACGTAATGGTGGGCGAATCGGTGACGATGCGAGCCCTGCGAAAGCAGATCGGCATCGTTGCTCCGTCTGACGGACGGGTGCTTATTTCCGGTGAAAGCGGAACGGGCAAGGAACTTGTCGCACGGGCGATCCATGCGCAGTCGCGTCGCAGGGCCGCGCCTTTTGTTGAGATCAATTCCGCCGCGATCCCAGAGGAACTTGTGGAATCGGAGCTTTTCGGACATGTGAAAGGAGCGTTTTCCGGCGCGGCCGCGAACAAAAAAGGCAAGTTCGAGGTTGCTGACGGTGCAACGCTTTTTTTGGACGAGATAGGCGATATGTCGCCTCGTGTTCAGGCAAAGATGCTGCGCGTTTTGGAAGAACAGCGTTTTGAACCGGTCGGCAGCAACACCGCCATAAAGGTTGATGTCCGCGTTATATCGGCAACTAATAAAAGATTGGACGATCTGATAGAGAACGGAAATTTTCGAGCGGACCTTTTTTACCGGTTGAACGTCATTCCTTTTCAGATACCGCCGCTTCGCGAACGCAGCGAGGACATTCCGCTGCTTGCCGATCATTTCAATCAGAAATTTTCAACCGATTATGGCAAAAAGCCAAAGGTGTTGACCCAGGATGCGATGGAAACGCTGATGAAATATACGTGGCCCGGAAATATCCGCGAGCTTCGCAACACCATCGAACGCATCGTCATAATGTCGCTGAAACAGAAAATAGGCGTAAAAGACCTGCCCGAATTTGGTGCAACGGGCGAAGCCGCAGCGTCAAGTTTTCGCTTTCCTTCGTTCAAGGCCGCGACCGACGCCTATCAGCGCGAATTCATTCTTCACAAATTGGCAGAACATGACGGCAATGTCAGCAAGGCCGCCGAGGAGATGGGAGTTGACCGCAGCCATCTATATCGCCGGATGAAGGCATTGGGCATTCCGGGAAAATAACGCCGATGCTGAGCCACCTAACGGCCCTCATTTCTTTGACTGCGAACACGCGGCATATTGTCATTTGATCGCCGCCGATGTAGTATTACACCTGCTCTTCCCGTGATTTTTATGTAGTTGAATCTCTTGACACCCTCTGAGTAAATCCGAATAAAGAAGTTTTTCCGTGAACATCTCGCCGGTTCAGTAGTTTCCAGGAACGATTCAAATATTTAATGGCCGAGCGGCCTTCGATCTGCGGTTATTCCCGTAGATCGGCCGCAATTCGTCATTTATTACATTTAACGGCCCGGCCTCATTGCCGGAGCCGGACAGATTCGGTATGAACTTCACACGATCATTGGCCTTGCGTTTTGCGCAGATCACTCTCGCAGTGACCGCATTTTCGGTCTGCGTATTTGCCCAATCAAATGCCTTTAGGGTTGTCGGCGTTTCTGACGGCGACACGATAACCGTTTTGGACGAGAACAAACGGCAGGCCAGGATCAGGCTTGCCGGCATAGATGCTCCGGAAACGGGACAGGATTTTGGCAACCGGGCAAAGCAGATGCTGTCATCAATGGTCTTTGGCAAAAATGTTCAACTGATAGGTGACAAGACCGACCGTTATGGCCGCCGTGTTGCCAAGGTGATGATAGACGGAACCGACGCCAATCTGGAAATGATAAAGGCCGGATTGGCGTGGCATTACAAACAGTATGCGAAAGAGCAGAGCATTGCCGACCGTGAAATGTACAAAACCGCCGAGGCTCGGGCAAGAGCCGGTCAATTAAGGTTATGGTCTGTGCCTTCGCCACTGGCCCCGTGGGACTATCGTGCGGGCCGGGCCACGCCCGAACAGGCGTCGGTTCAGATCCCGGATCTTGTGGCAGGCGGCGTGACACGAACCATCATCGGCAATCGCAACAGCCGCATTTATCATTGGCCGGGCTGTAAAAGCTATTTCAAGGTCGCGGAGCGAAACCGCGTTCTTTTTCCATCGCGTGCCGAAGCCGAAAAGGCGGGCTACAGAGCGGCAAGGAATTGCAGCGAATGAAAAATGCTCAATGAAAGACGGAAACGGCGAATGATTTTGTGGAAAATACGGCTTAATGAAGCTTTGTAATAATAGAACGGAAAAATTGGTATTCAAGCACAGTGGCGAACATTAAAGGGTTCAAAACTGACGGGAATTTTGTAAGTTCACATCTCCATTTTAACGCATTAAGGCCGTGCCACAGTTGGGTGCGGCCTTTTGCTTTCTTTCTATTTCCTCACGTTTGTGGCAATTTAGACGTGTATGCAAAAAGTGCTCACAGCGGCTGAAATGCGCGAGGTTGACCGCCTAACCACCGAACGATACGGCATTCCTTCCATATTGCTGATGGAAAACGCCGCCCACGCCGTCGCGCGTGTGATAACCGAAAAGCTCGGCGGCTCCGTAAAAGGAAAATCCATCCTCATCCTCTGCGGCAAAGGCAACAACGGCGGGGACGGCGCGGCTTTAGGAAGAATTTTGTGGACGCAAGGGGCAACAGTTGATCTATTCCTTTTGGGCGTTGTTGAAGAAACAAAAGGCGATGCTCACGCCAATTTCGAGATAGCCAAACAGATCAGCGACCGGGATTTTCAAGCGACTCCGTTGTTAAGTCTCCATGAATGCCCAGATTTAGACTGGAGAAAGATTCCGGACGTTTGTCATTACAATGTCTTTGTTGACGCGTTGTTTGGTACTGGGTTAACTCGACCGCTTGATGAAGAGACCAAGCAGTTTGTAATGAAGTTGAGGGGACAAAAAAATCGAGAACTCAGTGTGTCAATTGATATTCCCTCTGGGCTTGGATCTGACTCCGGTGAAATCATCGGTCCCGTTTTTCCCACTGACTTCACAGTGACATTCACCTCGCCCAAACATGGAAACGTCCTTCCGCCCGCGTGTGCTTTTAATGGGTCACTTGTAGTAGCGAGTATCGGTAGTCCTACAGAAAATTTTGAACTTGACGGATATCTCGACGATTTCAAAGTAGAACTCCTTGTTACTCAAAAGTATGATGTTCAAGATTGGCTCACTTCCTCGCAGTTTGAGAACGATTCCTACAAGAACAAACGCGGACATATTTTATTGATCGCAGGCTCGGATGCTTATTCCGGTGCGGCGGTTTTGGCGGGGAATGCGGCGATGCGTTCCGGCGTTGGGCTAGTGACGGTGGTGACGCCGGGGTCATCGAAAGAGTCTGTTGCAGCCAGGGTTTTACCGGAGGTGATGGTTCGCGGCGTTGCAGAAACGGAAACCGGAGCGGTCGCGGAAGAAGCATTTGACGAGCTTACCGAACTACTGGCCAAAGCGAACGCCGTTGCCGTCGGCAGCGGATTGTCGCAAAGCGAAAGCACAAGAAAGTTCGTTGAAAAGCTGATCGAGAACCGCCGACAACCGGTTGTTGTCGATGCTGATGCGTTGAATTTGCTGTCGCCATTTGAAGGCCGCCGTTTTTCTACCACCCCGTCAGCCGAAGCGGCTGCCACCCCTCCTTATCAAGGAGGGGAGTTTGCGGTTATCCTCACACCACACGAAGGTGAATTTTTGCGATTATTGGGAAAAACAGACAGCCATCCCGATGCTGAAGCGTCACCTCTCTTTGATAAGGAGGAGAGTTTTAAGAAAGACCGCGTTGCTGCCGTCCGCGAATTTTCGCAAAAACATAAAGTGATACTCGTGCTGAAAGGTGAACGGGTTCTTATAGGCGAGCCGGGCGGCAAGGTCGTTGTGAATCCGACCGGAAATTCGGGGCTTGGAAAAGCAGGGAACGGCGACACACTCACCGGCATCATCGCCGGTTTTGTCGCGCAGGCCGCCGCAATGGATATTGATATTTTTGAAACCGTGGTCGCGGCAGTTTATATTGCGGGAATGGCGGGCGACATCGCCGAGAGCAAATACGGCAAGCGTGTAATGACCGCGTCAGACGTCCGCGAATGCCTCGCCGACGCATTTAAGGAACTAAATTTTTCTAACATTTAAAAGTTACTCAGTTAATAGTTACCGTGGCTTAACTATTAACTAAAAACTGACAAACTATTAACTATTAGACAGAAATGATCGGATGACCGGAACTATTGAATGTAAAACTCCAGAGGAGACATTCGCACATGGTGAGCAGCTCGGAGAGCGGCTTGCGGCGGGTGATGTGATATTGCTCCACGGCGGTCTCGGGGCGGGCAAGACACTGTTGACCAAAGGGATCTTGAACGCCCTGGATTTTGATGTCGATGAGGTGACAAGCCCAAGTTTCACGCTTGTGAATCTGTATAAAACGCCGCGTTTTGATGTTTATCATATCGACCTTTGGCGATTGGATGCGAACAGCGATGCTGCATTTGCCGTCGGGCTTGATGAAATATTTGAGAATGATAATTCGGTCGTCATCATCGAATGGGCCGAACGTCTGGGAAATTATCCCTTTCCCGGACGCGTATTCGATGTGCATATAAAAGGACTGGGCGATGATGTGCGTGAGATAACCGTCGAAATAAAGCAAAGGAGAGATCGGTCTGAAACAATTTCGATCTAAATTACTGCTTTTTCTGTTTATCTGCCTTGCTCTGTCGGGATGCGCGGAGCGCGAAAGCGCTTACGTTTCAAATACCGCTGAAATTGAAAAGGACACCCGCATCAAAGCTTTGCAGGCCCAGCGTGACGCGGTTGCGAGATTTTTTAAACCGATGAAGGTTGCTAACGGCGATTGGCTCGATATAAATAAGGAAAAAGGCGAGACCTTTGAAGAATATATCGGATCGAACCCGACGCTTCCCACCGATAAGAGAAAGACTATCTATATCCAGCCGATAGGCAAATTTTCCAAAGCTCAGACCGAGGTCATCGCCGCGTCAGAGGAATATATGAAGGCGTTTTACAACCTTCCGGTAAAACTTTTGCCCGCAAAGCCGCTCGGCCGCGTCCCGAAGGACAAACAGCGTGTCAGCGGTTATCCGCAAAGGACACAGATACGGACCGGTTATTTTCTGGAAGACCTGCTTCCAAAAATGCTGCCTGACGATGCAGCAGCTTTTATCGCATTTACGGACAGCGATCTTTATCCGAGCGACACATGGGCGTTTGTTTTTGGGCAGGCGTCATTGGAAAAAAGGGTCGGCGTGTGGTCGCTGTACCGGCTTTCCGATGATACAGCCGACAGAAAAAACGATCCTGACAGGCTGCTTTTACGGACTCTCAAGATCGCCATGCACGAGACCGGCCATATGTTCTCAATGCGGCATTGCACAAAATATGAATGCCTGATGTCCGGGACAAATCATCTGGCCGAGACCGACCGCCGGCCGGTCGATAATTGCCCTGAGTGCATGGCAAAACTGGCATGGGCGATGGACTATAAGCCCAATGAGCGTTACGAAAGGCTTGCAAAATTTTGGGATAAATACAAAAAGCCCGCTTTTGCAAAAGAGTTTCGCGAAAAGGCAAAGGCGGTCGCGAACCTTGCGGCAGCTTCGGCAAGCAGATAAAAAATGAACGCGTCACCAACAGCCTCACCGGAAATTCATCTCGTAATAAGGAAATCTGAACGAACGCTGGAGGTCTATTCAAATGGCGAGGCAGTAAAGAAGATCGGCATTTCGCTTGGTTCTGAACCCGGCGGAGACAAGAACGTCGAAGGCGACGGCCGAACTCCCGAAGGCGAGTTCTATGTGTTCACCAAAAATGACAGAAGCAGCTTTTTTCTTTCGCTAGGGCTGAGTTATCCGAATGTCGAAGACGCAGATCGCGGCTTGAGCGAAGGCCTGATCTCTGTAGCCGAGCATTCAGAGATACTGAAAGCCATTGCCAACGGAGCAATGCCGCCGCAGACTACCGCGTTGGGCGGCGAGATCTACATTCATGGCGGTGGCTGTGACGGCGATTGGACGAAAGGCTGCATCGCATTGGAAAATGACCAAATGCAAGAGATTTTTGACATCGTGACAAAAGGAACGCGAGTTTCCATCCTGCCTTGAAAATGCTTGCCCGCAATGTAACTTTTGCGTAACATAAAGTTAACATTATTCTTTTCGACATTGGTCTAAAATAAGAAGTGTATGCTCCTTATGACAGATCATGCCGACACCCAACATTTGAAACGCACTCCAAAAACGAAAACGGCTGAAACACCGGTGGAAAGCTTTGACGGGCCGAGACTGTTCAACCGTGAGCTGAGCTGGCTGGAATTCAATCGCCGCGTGCTGGACGAGGCGATGCTGACTGACATTCCAGTTCTTGAACAGCTAAAATTCCTCGCGATATTTGCCACCAATCTCGATGAGTTCTTTATGATCCGCGTTTCCGGCCTTAAGGAACAGATCGAGGAAGGTGTGGCCGAATTGTCGCCTGACGGCATGACCGCCACGGAGCAGCTTCGCGAG
This sequence comes from uncultured Chloracidobacterium sp., assembly GCA_964583955.1. Lineage (GTDB taxonomy): Bacteria > Acidobacteriota > Blastocatellia > Pyrinomonadales > Pyrinomonadaceae > OLB17. The sequence goes on from CAZOXY010000019.1 coordinate 16,342, forward strand.
ATAGGGAAAAGGCTGCGTCCGATGCTGAAAAGACATGCGGATCATCTGCGGATGGCGGTGCTGCCCCAACTTGCCGAAGAGGGAATAACCATTGAGCCGTACAAAAAGCTTAATTCCCGCGACCGCAAAAAGCTTGATAAATATTTCAGGGACAACCTGTTCCCGATACTGACGCCGCAATCGGTCGATTCCAGCCATCCGTTCCCGTATATATCAAACCTCAGCCTGAACCTCGGCCTGTTTGTTGAACCGAATAGACAATACACGCAAAAGGGCTTGAAATATCTGTTTAGGCAAAAACGGTTCACGAGGATAAAACTTCCGCCTGCGGTTCCCCGGCTTGTGCCGATAAACGAGAATAAAGGCCGCTTTGCATTGCTTGAGGAGGTAATATCCGCCAATGCCCACGAACTGTTCCCGAATATGAAAACCAGCGAAGGTTTTCTGTTCCGGGTCACGAGGGACGCCGACATCGAACTGCGCGAGGACGAAGCGGGCGACCTGATGCGAACGCTCGAGCGCGAATTGCAGCGTCGGCGGTTTCGCTTTCCCGTCCGGCTTGAGGTCGCCGCCGATATGCCGGAGCGAATGGTAAAGCTCCTTGCCGACGGCATCGGGCTTTCTGAACAGGATATTTACAAGATCGACGGATTTGTTGACATCCCCGATCTGATGCAGCTTTATTCACTTGACCGGCCAACGCTGAAAGACAAGCCGATCACGATAACTCACCCCGCAATTCTTCATGAAAAGAAGAATCCTTTCGAAGCACTAAAGAAGCAGGATGTTTTGCTTCATCATCCTTATGTGTCGTTTTCGGCCGTTTCTGATTTTATAGCTGCGGCCGCTGAAGACGCTGATGTACAGGCGATAAAGATCTGCCTGTACCGCACAGGAAAGGATTCGCCGATTGTCAGGTCGCTTATCAGGGCAAGCCAACTGGGCAAACAGGTGACGGCGGTCGTGGAGCTAAAGGCCCGATTTGATGAAGAGAACAACATAGAATGGGCGAGGTTGCTGGAAAATGAAGGCGTTCATGTGGTTTACGGCATCCATACGCTGAAAACACATTCAAAGGTGCTGCTTGTTGTCCGTCGCGAGAAGGAAAAACTTGTGCGGTATGTCCATATCGGCACGGGAAATTATAACCCTGTCACATCAAGGCTGTACACTGACCTCGGCATACTGACGGCGGATGAACTGATCGGTGAGGATGCTTCGAGTCTGTTCAATTTTCTTACCGGCTATTCACAGCATGATAACTATCATCGGATGCTGGTCGCGCCGCTCAATTTGCGTGAGCAGTTTCGTTCGCTTATCCGGCGTGAGATCGAAAATAAACGAAACGGTCTGGCGGCCCGCATTATCGTAAAGGTCAACAGCCTTACGGACGAGGAACTGATCGAAGATCTTTACGAAGCTTCGGGAGCGGGTGTTGAGATCGACCTTATCGTTCGCGGCATTTGCTCACTCAGGCCGGGAATAAAGGGACTTTCGGAAAACATCCGTGTTCGGTCCATTGTCGGAAGATTTCTTGAACACAGCAGGATATTTTATTTTTCAAACGCGGGCGAAGAAGAAATTTATATCGGAAGTTCTGATTGGATGCTGAGAAACCTTGACCGCCGGGTCGAGGTCGTCATTCCTATAATTGATGAGCAATTCAAGGAATATCTCCGACAGGAGATTTTGGGAGCTTATCTGCGGGATAACGCCAAGGCCCGTGTTCTTAAGTCCGACGGTGCGTACAGAAGGATCTCAGCGGGCAATTCGGAACCGTTCGACTCGCAGATGATCTTCATCGGCAATGATCTAACTTTTTGACCGCGCTGTCGCCCGCCTGTCAAAACGCGCCTCGAAAATACCGTTTACCTGTTCGCAGAGTTTGATGGTCAATCGGGCGTATCCGCGAGGTTCGAGTTCGACGGCGTCGGCTCCCAGCATCTTTTCGACTTTCAGGATCTCTTCCGGTTCTCCTTCGATCTCCATATAGATACCGAAGGGAAGTTCGTCCAACACGACCTCACATTCGCCCAGATGCCATGTTTTACGATACTTTTCATAAACGACCGCCAGGTCGTAGCCGAGTTTTTCAATGATCTGACGCGTCGCGTCCTCATCCGAGACCATCGTTTCATGTTCGATCTTCGTCTTGAATTCGGAATCTGACTTGATCTTTTCCTTGTAGGTCAGATACGTCGTTTGGCCGATGACACGCAGGCGAAGCCTGGCACTGGTGTCTTCCACACCGTGGCGATAGAGAAAATTCTCCTCAAAACGTTCGTTTGAAAACTGTGCTCCGAGTTCAGCAAGCCTTGCGGTGAACTCGACGCGAAGCCGTTTGTCCAGACGATATTTTTTTTCTGTCTCAATAGCCATCTATGGTTCGCAAACCTGTACAAATAAAGACACGGTTTAAAATGTGTATTTTATCGTATTGGATTGTGTGATCCACGGCAAACAGTCCGTCCTTTTTGTGTAACGATCTGTTAACTCCGATGTAATTCGCAAAGGAAAAAGCCGCCTGTGACACTGATGGTCAAAGGCGGCCGATCCAATAAAGATAAAAAGTGTCTATTTTTCCTCAACAGGAAATCCGCGCTTCTTCATCAGTGCCTCAACTTTGGGGTCGCGGCCACGGAAATTGCGATATGCCTCGGCGGGGTCGATGGTGTTGCCGACCGAGAAGATATTCTTCACCAGTTTTTGTCCGACGGCCTTGTCATAAGGCCCTTTGCCTTCGGTAAATGCGCCGTAGGAATCAGCCGTTATCACATCCGACCACAGATAGCTGTAATAGCCGGCCGAATAACCGTCGCTGCTGAAAGCATGGGCAAAATGAGGCGTCCGATGCCGCATCACAAGTTCTCGCGGCATCCCCAGAGCGTCCAGCGTCTCTTTCTCGAACTTCGCAACGTCGATCTTTTTTGAACCCGCAAGGTGAAGCTTCATATCTATCAGAGCGCTTGCCAGGTATTCGGTCGTGCCAAATCCCTGATTGAATGTCGCCGCCTTTTCGATCTTGTCAACAAGTGCCTGCGGGATCGGTTTGCCCGTTTGGTAATGCACCGCAAATTTTTGCAGGACCTCTGGTGTCGAAAGCCAGTGTTCGAGAAGCTGTGAAGGGAACTCGACATAATCACGAGCTACCGCCGTCCCCGAAAGTGACGGATAGGTCACGTCAGATGACAGGCCGTGAAGAGCGTGGCCGAATTCGTGAAACATCGTTACGGCGTCGTCCCATGAGATCAGCACAGGTTCGCCCGGCTGTCCTTTGACGAAATTGGAATTATTGGAAACTATGGTCGTGACCTCACCGTCAAATCTTGATTGCTCGCGATAGCTGTTCATCCAGGCGCCGGAGTTCTTTCCGTCGCGAGCGTAAGGGTCGAAATACCAAAGCCCGACATGTTTGCCGGTCGATCTGCGTTTTACTTCCCAGACCGTCATATCAGGGTGATAAACCGGGACGCCCTTGACCAGAGGAAAGTCAAAGTCAAACAGTTCGCCTGCAACCCAGAACATCGCCTCGCGGATCTTGTCCAATTGCAGGTACTGCTTGACCTCGTTCGCGTCCAGATCGTAGCGTTCCTTGCGGACCTTTTCCATATAAAAATGATAGTCCCACGGCTCGATCGTGATCTTCGCTCCTTCCTTGTCGGCAAGGGCCTGCATGTCGCTGACCTCTTCCTTTACGCGGGCAATGGCCGGTGTCCACACGGCTTCCATCAATTCCATGGCGCGTTCAGGCGTTTTTGCCATTGCGTTTTCCAGACGCCAATGGGCATGTGTCTCAAAACCCAAAAGTTTTGCCCGTTCCGCACGAAGCTGCAATATCTCAGAAATGATCGCTTTGTTGTCGGTTTCGCCGTGGTCGCCGCGTGACACGAACATTTTCCACACCTTTTCGCGAAGTCCGCGGTTTTCGGCATAAGTAAGAAAAGGATCGACAGAAGATCGGGTGTTCCTTATGATCCAGGAACCTTTTAATTCTTTTGCAGCTGCGTCAGACGCGGCACCGCTCTTATACGAATCCGACATTCCTTTCAGATCCGCTTCATTTTTAAGTTCGATATACTGGCCGCCTTCGTCCTTTAGCAAATTTTGGCTGAATCTGGTGAACAGGCCGGCCAGTTCCTGATTTATCTCGGACAGCCGCTGTTTCTGTTTCTTGTCCAATTTCGCTCCGGCCCGGACAAAATTCGTATGATATAGCCACACAAGCCGCTGCTGTTCGGCGGTAAGTTTTTTCTTTTCTTCCGAATTATAGACGGACTCGATCCTGCTAAACAGCGCTTCGTTCTGAGTTATCTTGTCAGAGAATGCCGCGAGTTTCGGGGCCATTTCCTGACGGACCTTTCCAAACTCCGGCGTGTTCATGCTGGATGACCAGATGTAATAGTATGTGGAGACACGTTTCATCATCTCGCCCGATCGTTCCATAGCTGCGATCGTGTTCTCAAACGTCGGTGCGGAACGTGCATTGGCAATGGCGTCGATCTCCTTTAACCGTTCGGCCATAGCCTGTTCAAAGGCAGGGGCAAAATCGGCGGTCTTTACCTTGTCAAAAGCAGGTACGCCGCTAAACGAGCCTGTCCATTTGGCGGCAAGGATGTTCACGGGTTTGTCTGTAATGCCGAATTTCTCTTCGGCGGCGGATGTTTCGATATGTGGCTGCATAAAAAATACGGAAGCAAACAAAATGGCAAATGCCACGATAAACTTGAGGTATTTCGGAAAGATTGGATCAGGCATCAGGTTATATTTCTCCAAAACGGGTTGTTTCAACATTGCGGCTCGCGAAACGTCTCGTGATGACGGTCTTCTGGTAATTATCGGCGAGCATCTGGTTGGTTCGGTTTGAATTATATCATTTTCTTTGCTGTGTTTGTCATCATACTCACTGAAAACTCAGAACAGACGCTCCGTTCATAAAGAGCTGTTGGGAATACCACATAATTGTATTATCTGATTTCATTACTTACAAAAATGTAGGAAATTATAAAACTATATAAATTTCGACCATACCTTTAAATCATTGTAAACATTGCGGTTTGCGAGACTCGCCCGCGTGGAATGCCGTTTGCATAATGGCACTCCTTGGTTCTGGGGCCGGATGAATGCTCTAGCGGCGTCCGCCTCCGTAATTCATATAACGCTATAAAATTAACTTTTCAGGAGATAAAATGACCGCAAAAAATGTACTGACCTATGCCGCCGATCAGGGAGCGAAATTCGTTTCGGTTCGCTTCACTGACCTTATCGGGGCCTGGCATCACCTGACCTATCCGATCCATTTTCTCGATGAGGACTCTTTTGAGGAGGGATTCGGCTTTGACGCTTCTTCGCTGAGAGGCTGGGCGGCGATAAATGAGTCCGATATGCTTTTGATCCCGGATCCAAGCCGATTCTGGATGGATCCGTTCACCGATGAGCCTACATTGTGCCTGATCGCCAACGTGATGGAACCCATCACAAAGGAAGGCTATGGCCTTGATCCCCGCTCTGTGGCGGTCCGTGCGGAAAGCTATCTGCGGTTCACCGGAATAGCGGACACGGTTTACGTCGGCCCAGAAGCAGAATTTTTTGTATTCGACAATGTTTCGTATCACAACGGCCAAAACTCGGCAGGCTTTTTGATCGATTCTGAGGAAGGACACTGGAACACATCCCGAAAAGGAACATACGAACAGCCAAATGCCGGGTATCAGATAAAACCGAAAGGCGGATATGTTCCGGTCGCTCCGGCGGACACGCTTATCGACCTGCGAAATTCCATCTCTTTGGCGCTGGGTGAGGTCGGCATCGAGGTTGAATGTCACCATCACGAAGTGGCAACGGCAGGGCAATGCGAGATAGATTTTCGATTTTCGAACATGCTGCACACCGCCGATAATCTGATGCTTTTCAAATATATCGTCAAGAACACGGCGGCGGCTTATGGCAGGACTGCCACCTTTATGCCGAAACCGCTTTATGGCGACAACGGTTCCGGAATGCACGTTCATCAGTCGCTGTGGAAGGACGGCACGCCGCTTTTTGCGGGTGACGAATATGCGGGATTGTCTGAAACCGCAAAGTTCTACATCGGCGGACTTTTGAAACACGCTCCGGCCCTTATTGCCTTTGCCGCTCCGACGACCAACAGCTACAAGCGTCTGGTGCCGGGTTTTGAGGCCCCGGTGAATCTGGCATATTCGGCAAGGAACCGTTCGGCGGCGGTTCGCATACCGATGTTCTCGGCGTCGCCCAAGGCAAAGCGGATAGAGTTTCGGCCGCCTGACCCAAGCTGCAACCCATATCTTACCTTTGCAGCCCTGCTGATGGCCGGATTGGACGGTATCCAAAATCGCATTGATCCGGGTGATCCGCTTGACAAGGACATCTATGATCTTCCGCCCGAAGAACTTGCGAATGTTCCGTCGCTGCCCGGTTCGCTGGAAGACGCTCTGACGGCTTTGGAAAACGATCACGAGTTCTTGCTGAAAGGCGATGTTTTCAGCAGTGCGATGATCGAGCGTTGGATAAAATTCAAACGCGAGCACGAGGTCAATAATCTCCGGCTTCGTCCGCATCCATTGGAATTTTCAATGTATTACGACGTTTGATACTTGCGAGAAAGGCAGGCACGAATTGCGAGGGGCTTTGATGCTCCTCGCATTTTTTGTTTTATGCTCAATCCTACAATAATGTCGGACGGGCAGAACTTTCAGCATTTTGGAAATTGAAGTATCATCTACTGATAATGAATGAAGTAAAAAGATCTAGAAAAAGCGCGTTTGAGAGGTGGAATATCAGGTTTGGTGCCGGCATATTGCTGGTATTTGCGGCCGGTTCCATTCTTGCGGGCTGTCAGTCCGAACAGCCGACTTCCACAGAAGCCAATGCCGTTAATTCAAATGAAAACACGGCCCCAGTCGCAGATCTTCCGGCGAATGGCAATTTGCCGGCAGTAAACAATGCAGATACTGCAAACGTTGCTGCCAACACCGCTCACAGCAACTTAAAACCTCAGGAGATCGCTGAAATTCCTCCTCCACCGGAAGGCGGCCCGACGCCGATCAGCCTTACCGAAGCCAAGAAGAGGCGGCTGGAGCAATTCAGGAACGCGGAAGGAACCGGACTGCCGCCGGACATGGATGTCGAAGCAGGCCCGCAGGTTCAGCCTGCTCCTGACAATTCGGAATATTTTATAACGCTGACGGATGTTGCCCGCGAAACCCGCAGATTTAAGAGCCATTCGGTGCTGGATAGGGTTGAGAAGGAATCTGACGGAAAGAACGATAACGGCGTTTCTAAAGAACGGCAAAAAGGTAAGTATCGAGCCGGGACGGATATCGAACTTTCCCAAGGCGACGGCAGCCCAGTTTCTCAGCGCGGCGGGAATAAAACAATGATCTGCCGATGCTGCAAAAAGTTTTTGCAGCAAGTGTCACGACACCGCATTTGATAGAGCGAAAAGGCGGCTCAGTTTATCGCAATCCGTCAAGTTTGGTGTATAATCGGCATCGGTATGGAAAAGTTCAATATAATTTGCCCATGTTGCGAAGCGGCCCTGACGATAGACGCTGGAACCGGTGCAATTCTTTCGCATGAAGAGAAAAAGAAGCCCGTCGCTTCGTTTGACGCCCTGAGGGACGAACTTTCCAAGCAAAAAGACCTTCGCGAGCAGATATTTTCTCAAGAAATGTCGTCGATGAAGGACCGTGAAAGGATCTTGGAGGAGAAATTCCAGGAAGCGTTGAAGAAGGCGGACACCCAGAGCGGCGAACCCTTCCGAAATCCGCTCGACATGGATTGATCTTTTATGACAGCGGAGTCAATGGCGACAGCACCTTTAACGGAAAACGTGTTCGACGCGGCAAGAGACAAGTTGATAGTCGCGCTGGATGTGCCGACCGCGGCGGATGCACGATCTGTTGCAGCGGAACTTGACGGCAGTGTCGGAGCGTTCAAGATCGGGCTTCAGCTTTTTACCGCCGAAGGGCCTGATCTGGTAAGGGAATTTGTCGATTCCGGCAAAAGGATATTTCTCGACCTGAAGTTTCATGACATTCCGAACACCGTGGCGATGGCCTCTGTAGAAGCCCTCAAAATGGGAGTATGGATGGTCAATGTTCATGTGTCCGGCGGCGGCGAAATGATGGCGAGGGCCGTAAGGGACGCAAAGGAATACGCTGAAAATAAAGGTATTCCGATGCCGCTGATCATCGGCGTAACCGTGCTGACGAGCAGCGGAACGCCCGGAGCAGCAGATGAAAGGGCCGTCGATATGGCACTCGCTGCGGAAGAAGCGGGCCTTAACGGCGTTGTGGCATCGGCCCATGAGGCAGCGGCTATCAGGGCAAATGCAAAAAACTCCGATTTTGTCATTGTCACGCCGGGCATAAGGCCCTCCGGTGCAACAAATGACGATCAGGCGCGTGTAATGACACCAGAGGCGGCAATAAGGGCCGGAGCGGATCATATTGTGGTCGGAAGACCGATACTTAATTCAAAAGACAGGGCGGCAGCGGCCCGTGCGATCGTTGAAGAGATCGCCGCCGCGCTGAAATAAGGCTTATTTCGATCTTACTTTTCTCATACAGAAACCTTGCTACCTACTTTAGTGTCGCTTTTGCGGTATTTGCATGGACATTGTTGTCTGTGAGTTCCGTGACCGCACAGTCGGAGATGGACGCCGCGACCGTTTTTCCGGTCGGAGAGCGCCTTACATACGCCGTGTCGCTGGATAAGCTTCCCGATGTGGCGTATGCCGAGACCTATGTCGTATCGACCGGCAGGCTTGGCGACGCGGACGCGGTCGAACTGCGTTTGCGGATAAAGACGAGGGAACTGGCGAGCGCTGCGTTCTATATGGTCGATGAGTCAAGGACGACATTTGCGGCGTTGCAAACCGGTGTTCCGCTGGCAATTCGCCGCACCGGCCTGATAAACGGACTTCCCGGTGAAACGGTAATCAACCTTTCAAATTCTCAGCCTGCCGGATTTGATCTGGCCACGCTGATCTACGCCATTCGCCGGGGCGGGACCGTCGGATCTGCGGTTCTGGATGAGGACGGCAGGTCGCATTCGGTCTCTTACCAGATAAAAGGCACGGAAAAGATCACCGCTCCGGCGGGCATTTATGACGCCTCTGTGGTCATAGTGCAAAGCAGTTACCTGACCGAACTTGGCATCAGCGAATTTACGATTGCCCTTGCGAACGATACGGGCCGCACACCCGTTCGCTACACGCTAAAGACCGAGAAAGGGAAGTTTATCGCCCTTTTATCGTCAATTCAGATCATTCTTCCGGAACCTGTCGCAACCCCGACACCGATCGCGACGCCCTCGCCAACGCCTACTCCGACACCGACCCCGGTCGCGACACCGACGCCTTACGTTAACGATCAGCCTCTGCCGAAAGATCTGGCATTCCAGCTTGGCGAAAAACTGATCTATGGCATCTCGTCACAGGGAAGGAATGTCGGGCGAGTTACGTTGTGGGCAAGAGAACGCACTCAGTTTCAAGGGCGTGACAGCCTGCTTCTTACAGCGGAGATCACCGATGCAGAGCCTGGAGCAGGTTTCGCACGGTCAGATTCCTTTACCGTGCGTGTTGATCCGCTGACGCTGACGCCGCAAATATCAGAGATAAAATTTTCCGGTGTTCTCGCGTGGATGAATCAAACGGCTGTTTTTGATCCGGTAAGCAACGCGATAACGGTCGGGACGGAACGGATAGATGCTCCGTATGGCACTCATACCGTTCTTTCGCTTTTCTACGCAATGAGGTCATTCAATCTGCGCCCGAGCAGGGTAACGTCCAGCCCGGTCAATGACACGCGCGTGGCGGTTCTATGGGCAAACCGCACCTCGGTTTTCTCGCTGCGGCCGTCTGACACTGAGGTCACTGACCTTTCCGGCCAGCGCGTCGCCGCCCAACTGATCGGCGTCGTTGCCAACAATCCTCAGCTTGATGCTCTTTCCCCCAAAGTCTGGCTGTCGAACGACGATGCCAGAACGCCTGTCAGGATACAGATCGGAACCTATCAGTTGGATCTTGTCAGCCGGTCTGTTGAGATCGGCTCCAGATAACGGGCGTTGTGATCAAACTTTCACCTCATTTCTCACTAAAACTTCGCCGTATTGAAAATGAAATTTCTTTTCAATTAGTATAAACTGAAAATACTGAAGCCTGTCAGGAGCGGCTCCGAACGGTGAGCCGGGCCTTGTTATCAGCAAAAGGGAATATGAAGCTTTCGGAACTTGCATACGGTATCAGTGCGCGTGTCGTGTCGGTGGATGGTGAGGAACGCATCACAAAGCGCCTGATGGAAATGGGCGTGATACCGGGCATTGACGTTACGGTGATCAGATCCGCGCCCTTTGGCGGGCCGCTGCAGATCAGGCTGCTTGGATACAAGCTGGCGATTCGCCGCAACGAGGCTGAAACCATAGAAATAGAGATGCCGAGCGACGCACAGGAAAACGATTAAATGGACGGAAAACCAACAGACCGCGAGCTTATGATCGCCCTGGCCGGAAACCCAAATGCCGGCAAGACGACATTGTTCAACACCCTTACCGGGCTAAAACAAAAGGTCGCCAATTATCCCGGCGTTACGGTCGAGCGCAAGATGGGCAGGTGGGCATTTGGCAGCACCGGCGTCAGGCTGATCGACCTGCCTGGCCTTTACAGCCTGGACGCTTCTTCCATTGACGAGGAAATAGCTCTTGAGGTTTTGACCGGAAAGATCGAAGGCTCCGAGCGTCCGGACGCGGTTGTGGCGGTGGTCGATGCGACGAATCTGGAACGAAATCTGTATCTTGTCACCCAACTGATCGAACTGGAACTGCCCGTCGTCGTGGCGTTGACGATGATGGATGTGTTTGAAAAGGAAGAACACACCATCGACATAAAAAAATTGTCCGAAATGCTCGGCGTACCCGTCGTTGCCGTTCAATCCGGCACCGGACGCGGTATTGAGGAATTGGGCGAAGCCGTCCTGTCATCGGCCGGAAGTTCCGTTGAGGTGCCCGACGGTCTGAGGCTTGCGGACGGCAACAAGATATTCAACCGTTACAAATTCATTTCAAATATCGTTCAGGAGACGGTAAGGCACAATGACCGCCGGGCTCATCAGATAGCGGACAGGATAGACAGTGTATTGACGCACAAGTTTTGGGGCATTGTGGTGCTTTTGGGCATTCTGCTTCTGATATTTCACGCCATTTTCTCATGGGCCGCGATACCGACTGACCTTTTGGACGAAGGTTTCGGTTCGCTGGCAGACGCCGCCCGTTCGGTCATGCCGGAAGGCATGGTCGCCGATCTGGTTGCCGACGGCATCATTGCCGGTGTAGGCGGTGTTCTTGTGTTTTTGCCGCAGATACTGCTGCTCTTTTTCTTTATAGCGATCCTTGAAGATTCGGGATATATGGCGCGTGCCGCCTTTCTGCTGGACAAGCTGATGGGGCGTATCGGGCTTCATGGCAAGGCATTTTTGCCGATGCTCAGCAGCTTTGCGTGCGCCATTCCGGGCATTATGGCAACGCGAACCATCGAGGACCGACGCGACCGGCTGGCAACGATAATGGTCGCTCCTTTCATGAGTTGTTCGGCACGTTTGCCGGTTTATACGTTGATGATCGGGGCGTTCTTTGCCGGACAAACGTTTCTCGGATTTGTTTCGCTCGGAGCGGTGATAATGCTGGCGATGTATATGCTTGGCATCGTCGCGGCGGTCGTGGTCGCTTTTGTTCTGAAACGAACGATCCTGCGTTCCGCTCCGTCACCTTTCGTGATGGAGATGCCGCCGTATCGTATGCCCGCCATAAGAACCGTTTTGCAGAGTATGTTTGAACGGGCGTGGCTTTTCGTAAAACGAGCCGGAACCGTTATTTTGGCGATCTCGATAGTCCTGTGGGCTCTTACTTATTTTCCACGCCCGGCCGAGGTGGCTGATCCGGCTGTGGAAATAGCGCAGACAAGCGAAACGGACGCGGAAACCGCCGCAGTAGTTGAGGAAAGCCTGCATCTTCAGAACAGCTACGCAGGCATGTTGGGCCACGCGATAGAACCGGCGATACAGCCGCTGGGTTTTGACTGGAAGATCGGTGTCGCTCTGATAGCGAGCTTTGCGGCACGAGAGGTGCTGGTTTCGACCCTCAGCATAATCTATAATGTAGGCAAGGACGCCGATGAGGAATCGCCATCGCTCATCTCCGCTATCCGCGAGGCAAAGCGGCCTGACGGGACGCTTGTCTGGACGCCGCTGACCGCCGTAACGGTCATGGTCTTCTTTGTGCTTGCAATGCAGTGCATGTCAACCGTCGCGGTCGTGCGCCGTGAAACGAACTCCTGGGCGTGGACGCTGTTCATGGTCGGATATATGACGGTGCTTGCCTATGCGGCGGCGTTTGTGACCTATCAGGGCGGAAAGCTGCTCGGATTTGGCTGACGCAATACTATTCATGGGATCTTTTGAGTACATTGTTATAGGAGCGATCGTGGCCGCGGCCGTTCTGTATCTGGGCGCGGTCATCTTCCAAAAGACGAAAAGCATATCCTCAAAGAAGGATTGCGGCCATAATTGCGGCTGTGACAGCTAAAGGCATCTCCGGAAATTCCGCGTTGAGCAGCAACCAACCATTTCTCACCGAAGGAATGAGGGCAATGTTCCTCTCCACTCTTTCATTCGCCCTCGCGAACGTTTTTGTAAAACAACTCACGCATATTCCGCCGATGGAAATAGTGTTTTTTCGCTGTTCCATAGCCACGGTCTTTTGTTTCATCGGGTTAAGACATGCCAAAGCGGATTGGATCGGGTCAAACCGGACGCTTCTGCTTCTTCGGGGCCTGTTCGGGACAACGGCGCTATATTTTTTCTTTGTAACGCTTCACAACATTCCGCTGGCATCGGCAGTGACGATCCAGTATCTTTCGCCTATATTCACCGCCGTCATCGGCATAGTCATACTCAAGGAAAAGGTCAGGCCATTGCAATGGGCATTTTATTCAATGGCGTTCATGGGCGTTTTGCTGGTTCAGCGTTTTGACCCGCGCGTCTCGTGGTATTTTCTGCTTATTGGCGTGATCTCGGCGTTTGGTTCGGGCATGGCATACAACCTTGTCCGGAGCCTTAAGGGCAGGGAACATCCGCTGACCGTTGTGCTTCATTTCCAACTGATCGGAGCGATCGCCGGTTTTATCAGCCTGTTCTTTGAATGGCGAATGCCGGGCGGATGGGATTGGGCGTTTTTGCTGCTGATCGGTATTTTTTCACAGCTTGGGCAGATATTTTTGACGAACGCCCTGCAAAAAGAGGCAGTTGCCGGTGTTGCCATAGTCAACTATTCGGGGATATTGTATTCGGTCATGTTCGGCTGGTTCATTTTTGGCGAGATGCAGTCGCTGCTGTCCGTATCAGGAATGTTCCTTGTGGTCCTGGGCGTTCTGTTGAGCATTCTCTATACACGGCGCCTCGATCTGAAAAAGCTGGAATCTACGGTCGGATGATCGTGGCATGAACAAAAGAAAGGCCCATTGAGCGCCTTTCGGGGCATCAACGAGCCGTTTCTTATCTCCAAACTTCTTGGAGTCTATCTGGTGGTCGCGTTCCGTATGAAAACGGAAATGTCGTTCTTCAGCTTTTTCAAAGAGGCCTTCTCGATATACATCATGTGGCCTGCCTCATAGTACGAGGTCGAGATGTTCCGTCTAAGCGCCGGGTCCAACTGCATTGATGACATCGTATAATCGGCGGCGAAATACGGCGTTGCCATGTCATAGTAGCCGCTTGCCAGAAAGACCTTCATATAAGGGTTCTTTCGCATTGCCTGTGACAGAGCGCCGGTCGTATCAGCATAGCCATGGTTGACATTATAGTTCCAGGGCGAGGTTATGCCGCCACCCAGAATGTAGTATTCGAGGTCGCTCTTGAATCCAAGCTGCCGCCGGACATAATCATTGAACGTTGCGGTGTAAGGCGGCCTGATCGCCGTCATGCTTGGGTCAAAATCAGTGTCGGAACCGCCGGAGTCGCGGTCAAAACCGAGAAAACGGCTGTCCAGCCTTCCCGTTGTCCGTTTGCGGTCGCGAAGCAATTCCTTGTTAAATTCACCAAGTTCTACGCGAAAGCCCTGATTTTCAACGAACTGTCTTGATAAACCGGAAAGGGCCGAAAATTTGCTGAGCAGCGATTCGCGTTCCTGATCTGAAAGCCTGTCGATCCTGAGGAATGCCGGCGCAAGCTCATTAGCGGCGAAATTCTCGGATTCCTTCAGAACGTCTTTCAGAGGACGGTTCTGATATTCCGGCGCCAGCTTTTTGTGATACCACGCAGTCGCCGTGTAGGATGGGAAGATCAGCACCAGCGGCAGGTCATTGTTATTCGCAAAGCGTATGGATTGAAAATTTGTCACCATCGAAACAAGGGCAACGCCGTTCAGCCCTATGCCCCGCTCGAACAAGTGATTGGAAAGGCCCGAAACGCGCGTCGTTCCGTAACTTTCCCCAACCAGGAAAAGCGGTGACGACCATCGTTCATATCGCGTCAGATAGAGCCTGATGAAATCGCCGACAGAGCGGATATCGCCATTCACCGAGAAGAATTTCGAGGCAAATTCAGGCTTGGTCGCCCGCGAATAGCCCGTGCCGACCGTATCCACAAAGACAAGGTCGGTCATGTCCAGCCAACTGTCTTCGTTGTCCACAAGCTCGTATGGCGGCGGCGGCATTGTGCCGTCGTCAAGCATTTTTGCCCGTTTTGGCCCCAACGCTCCGAGGTGAAGCCAGACGGATGCCGATCCAGGCCCGCCGTTAAAGGAGAACATCAGCGGTCGCTGCTTTTGATCGCCCGCGTTGTCGAGCGTGTAGGCCATGAAGAAGATCTTCGCCTCGGTCTGTCCCGTCGCCTCATTGTCCAGCGGGAGAAAGCCGGTTGTAACGGTGTAGTTCAACTGCTTTCCGCCGACGCGTGCCGAATGTTTGGTGACAACCGGCGGCTCATCGGGTATCCTTGGTTCGGCCGCTCGCGGGCTGCCGGCCGGTGTCGGCGATTGAGCGGGTTGTCCGCCTCCGCCTCTTTGTCCGGGCTGTGCCGTTAGGCTTGTTGCGGCCATTGTGATGGTGATAAACAGTGCAATGAGTTTCCACATACTAACGTTCTACCTCGCTGACAATCTTTCCGTCGATGATCGTTCCAATGCAATGGGTCGCGTATTCCAACGGGTCGCCGTCGTAAAGAGCGATGTCCGCGTCCTTGCCCACTGCGAGCGAACCGACACGGTTATCTATGCCCAGAATGCGGGCGGCGTCGATGGTGATCGAAGCAAGAGCGTCACGCCTGCTCAGGCCGTTCGCCGCCGCGATTCCTGCCTCGAACAGAACGACTCGTGTTTTTGGCACATAGCCTTCGTAGCCGCTCTGAAGAGCGAAGGGTATTCCTGCCGCTTTGAGCTTTCCGGCGGTTTCCATTGAAAGATTTTCTCTGTCGCCGCCCGAACGGGCCATTGTCGGATGAAGTATCACCGGAAAACCCGAGGCTTTTATCTCATCCAGATGCATGTGAGCGTCCGCGGCTCCTTCGAGGATGATCTTTATCTTAAATTCGTCGGCTATTCTGAGTGCCGTCATTATATCGATCGACCTTTCGGCGTAAACAAGAAGCGGCACTTCGCCCTTGATAACGCGATGCATTATCTCGCCTTTAAGGTCTTTTGGCGGATCTTCCTTTTTGGCGTTTTCCTGAGCCTTTATCAGTTCCGCGCGGAGCATGGCGGCGGCTTTTGACCGCGTTCCCGGAGAGCGTCCCTGTGCCATGCCGCTTTGGCCCAGAGCGACTGAGATCATCGCCGTCGGCTTTATCATTGCCTCCTCAACCGTGTTTCCGGTCGTTTTTACGATCATCGTCTGGCCCGAGATAAGAGCGGACGGCTGATGCCCTGTGTGCAGCGTGGTCACGCCAAATTCCCGGAGCCACGTGACGAGCCTTTCCCGTGCGTCGTAGGCGTCAATCGCGCGAAGCTCCGGCTGAACGCTGGAACTGCGGTCTATCGCCATCTGATCGTGCGGCTGGCCGAGATAACCGTTCAGGCCGACGACCGTTCTGGCGTCTATCAGCCCCGGCGTGACGACCTTTGCGGAAACCAAGCGGTAATCGGCAGGTATCCGCACCTGGCCTTCTGTTCCGACGGCTTCTATTTTTCCGTTCTTTATCAGGACGACGCCGTTGGAGATCGGTTCGCCGGTCATTGTCCACACCGTTTCGCCCTTTACCGCTATCTGCGCGTTTGTAATAACCGCAGAGACGCAGAGGCACAAAGTCAGAAAAAGCAGGATATGTAATTGCCGAACGGACGATCTCATAATATTCCCTTTGTGTCTTCGCCTCTCCGTGGTGAATATTTTGCTCTTCATTAGTTGATACCTCCCAACGTGTTATCAAAGCAATAGATATGGTCAAGGAGTATCGACTCTCCGACCTGAAAACCGCCGACCGCGAGAAGGTGATCTTTCGGGTTCGTTCGGTCAAATACCTTTTGTCCTTCCACCCATGTTTCCAAAACGTGGGTGTAAACACTCAGCGGATCGCCGGACAGAACTATCAGATCGGCGTCCTTTCCTACTTCGAGCGAACCGACGCGGTCCTGTAGGTCAAGCATTATCGCGTTCGCCATGGTCAGCGCGTAAAGTGCCTTTTCACGCGACATTCCCGAACGCACCGCCAGCCCGCCGGAGCGAAGAAATAACCGCGAATCGGTGATGCCGTCATCGGTGTGAAATCCGACCAATGCGCCGGCCTTTTCCAGAGCCGCTCCGCTCTCGCCGGAAATGTCCTTTGCCTCAAGTTTTCCGCCAGGAGAATCAAGGAAAATTATCGACGCGGGAACCTTTGCGGCAGCGATCTCATCGGCGACCATCCACGCATCGGAAACGTGCTGCAAAACCAGTCTAAATCCAAATTCCTTTTGCAGCCTTAAAACCGTCAGAATGTCGTCATGTCTGTGAGTGTGAAAATGAACAACACGTTTACGGTCAAGCACTTCGACAAGTGCCTCCATGGCGAGGTCTCTGGCGGGGAGTTTCGAGGCATCATCGCCGGCCCGCTTTATCTTGTCGCGATATTCCTGAGCCTTAATGAACTGTTCACGAACGAGCGCCGCCGATTTTGCCCTTGTGCCGGGAAAACCGCCGCCTGTTGTGCGGATCGGATTGGTGCCGTTCGCAAACTTGATGCCGCCCGCGTAGCTGCCGTCCTTGTCAAAAATGAGCAGGTCATCTATCTTGCCCGCACCGTCACGGAGTTTCAGATAGAGCGTCTGGCCTGAGTTCAGATGGCCCGAACCGGGCATTACATTGACCGTTGTAATGCCGCCCGCCTGTGCCTTTTGCAGGCCGGGTGAACGAACATCGACGGAATCCAATATGCGAATGTCAGGCTGGATCGGGCCGGAGGAATCCGCTCCTGCAGGACCGCCGACGTGGCTGTGTGTATCGATCAGGCCGGGCATTATCACCTTTCCGGCGACATCGCGGATGTCCGCGCCAGCCGGAGCCTTTACAGAAGCGGAAGGGCCGATGGCCGTTATCTTCCCGTTTTGAACTACGATGGT
Organism: uncultured Chloracidobacterium sp.; assembly: GCA_964583955.1. Lineage (GTDB taxonomy): Bacteria > Acidobacteriota > Blastocatellia > Pyrinomonadales > Pyrinomonadaceae > OLB17. The sequence goes on from CAZOXY010000019.1 coordinate 33,943, forward strand.
GCCGTTCTCAATCGGCGCTCCGACTATCGGTATCAAACGGGCGTTGACGAACGCCACAGCCTGATCTTGAGCCAAGACCGCGCCGGCAGAAAGGAGAACAGCCAGACAGCAAAGTAATATTGATCTCATTTTACGATCCTCAAAAGGTTACAAGTAGAATTTTGTTCGGAATGTTCTCTTAAGTTGCTATGAAATGCCGCTTCTGTCAAGAATGGAGATCGAAAAGTCTCATAAAAGGCGTGTTCGAGCGTAAGCGAAACCGATATTTTCGGATGCGTGGCCGATCTGTTCAGTCCGCATCATATCGGGGCAGAGTGATCGTGACCTCGGTCCCGCCGTCGGCATTTCTGCCAATTTCGATCGTGCCGCCGTGTGACGTGACGATGCCGTAGCAGACCGCAAGGCCAAGGCCCGTTCCTTTGCCGGGCGGTTTGGTCGTAAAGAAAGGATCGAACGCATTTCCAATGGCGGCATCGTCCATGCCGACGCCTGTGTCGGTTATCGTCAGCATGACCGATCTTTGATCTGCGATACCGTTGACCGATATTGAACCGCCGTTCGGCATTGCGTCCTTTGCGTTCAGGAGCAGATTCAGAATTACCTGTTGGAGCTGGTCGGGGTCGGCAAATATTTGCGGCAGGCCATCAGCCAACGTAATGCGGGTGTCCAGCCCGCGAAAATCGCCGTCGTATTCCGCAAGCCTGATCGCCGAATCAACGACATCCCTGACATCGATCCGTGACCTGGCCGCCGGCCTTGTCCGGGCAAATTTCGTCAGCCCCTGTGTTACGTTCTTGATGCGCTCTATTTGGGATGAGATCATTTCCAACTGCTCGACGGCCTCTGAATCGCCGCCATGTTCTTCACGCATCATCTGGATCATTGATGAAATAGATGCAAGCGGGTTGTTCACCTCATGGGCCACACCGGCCGCAAGCGTTCCCATGGCCGCCAGACGGTCGGCTCGCATTAACTGTTCGTTCATCGCTCCCAGTTTTTCGATGTCTTCGGCCATCTTTCTGCTCATTTCGTTAAAAGAATTGGCGAGCAGGCCGATCTCGTCATTGCTTTTTCTCAGATCGACCTCGGTCCCGTATTTCCCGTTCGTGACATCAACGGCGGCAACCGTGATCCGCTGGAGCGGCCTGGATATGGAACGTACCACGAGAAGAAGCAGTATGAGGTTTGGCACCAATGCCGAGATCACACTGAAAACAAGATACTTTCTCCATGCCTCCGCGTCCATTCCGTTGCGAAATGACCACCACGCGATGGGTATCTGAAACAGAGCGAAACTGATGACCGCGACCGATGCGATGCTCAAGGCCGTTTTGTATGTAAGCGGGAACAGGCGAAATTGATCGAGTGCGGATTGCAGCGAGAAAAGGCTGAAATTGGAGATGGCATAAGCATATATGACCACGCCTGGCAGAACGAATATCGAACTGTACGGCAACAGCCAATATTGATCGAAATACGGCAGAACGATGTTTGCGGCCGTCTTTAACAGTCCCGTTATCAGCACCGCCCACAGCACCGCGCCGACCTGCTGGCCCATCTGCGTGCCGCGAAACTGTCTGTACTTTTTGAAAAGCACCGACGTTCCATAAAAGAAAACAAAGTAAATATAGGCGACAAAAACATACGCCAGCGGCGCAAGTTCAATGGAAAAATGCCCATTATCCATTTCGACGTGCCGCCACAACAGTCCGAACAACGCCGCCGGTATCAATACCAAACCCGGAGCAAAAAGCACAGCCGCCTTTACTCTTGGTGTTCGCGAATTTTCAGGAAATACCCATGCGAATATTGCCAGGGCATATTGCATCAGCAACGCCGTTATGAAACTGACGGCAACCCACCAGCCCGCTCCAAATTCTGCTTCATAAAAATTCCAGAATATCTGGTCCTTTACCGTCCAAAGGGCCAGAAACGCGATAAATATCGCAAATGTCTGGTGGCTTCGGCGGCGCGGGTCGGCCACAAACACGTAAAAGCCCAGCAGCACAAGCAGGAAAAGAGCGAACAGATGAAGCACGACAAGCATCGACAAGATGATACGTCGTCATTCAAAAGAAGGAAAGCGGCACAACGCCCGTTCAGCGGCCAAGATATATCTTTAGGTTCAGCCCGATGCCGTTGATCGTCCTGACATCGCCTGAGCGATTGTCCTTACGTATGTAGAACAGTTCGGCCGACAGGCCATCTACAAGTTCCTTTGACACACCGGCAGTAAATTCATGACTGGAAAAGCGGCCGCCCTGAAATTCAAAGAATATCTCCTCGGCGACGAATGGCGAGAAAAGTTCCTCATTATCGACCTTGATCGGGACCTTCAAGGTGGCTTTGTTCCTAAGCCTTGTCGAATCGGAAGAATCAAGTCTGAAACGGTGTTCAAGCCTGCCGCGCCATTTTAGCGAAAACGGCGAAAATTTCTTTTCAGTTGCGAGGTCGAGGCGAAGACGATGCTCCGTTTCCTTTTTTCCGGTGACAGGTTCTCCGGCCCGGAAATAATATGATGGCGAAAGAGTGAATGCCTTGTTCAAACGAATGTCGAAACCAAGGCCCAAACGTTTGTCCACCGGGTTTAGCCCGCCTCTGCCCAGACGCAGCGTGGCCAGGATGTTCAGGTTTACGACATCCTTTTTTGACCCGTCGGCGTTTTCTTTTCTCTTCAGCGGGATCGCGACGGTGGTTTCATTCCAAAACTGCGTGTCGTCGCTGTCATCAGAAACGGATTGGGCTGATACGCCTGCAAATGCCAACATCATCACGAGCAGCACAAAAAATGATCTCGTTGGAACCGGGCAATCGGATAGATATTGACGGCGTTTGAGCCGGAAGGTTTGCGCGGACATTTTGCCGAATGAAAGGATGAAAACCATTACCCGGCAAATTTTACGGTATTAACAGGATATTAACAAAATGTTAACGATCAGACAGGTGATCTAAAGGCCAAGGACCAAAGCCGCGGCCGTCAATGATATGCCCGCCGCGATGGGAAGAAGGTGTTTTAGCTCGATATGGCCGTTCTTTTGAAGGTTATGATGAAGAATGGCAAAGAGCGGAAACGCAATGGCCGCGCTCATTGCTCCGATTATGCCGCCGACGACCGCTCCGAAAACAAACAGGAATACACCGCCCGAAGTTCCGCAGAAAAGTCCCCACAAAGCTCCTATCAGCGGCAGAGTGGGAATATATTGCAGAGGCCGCATTTTTAAACTTTTGGCTGCTGCCTTTGCCACGACGCTTCCCGTCAACGCTCCGGCTCCGGCTGTTGCCAAAGTCGAAACGATAACCATTGTAAGCAGCAGGACAAATTCGTTAGGCGGCCTGGTGTTTTCAAAGAATGTCCTTGACAGCAATGCGGATGTAGGGATGGCTCCGAACAGAAAGCCGAACAATGAATACGCTCTTGCGGCAGAAACGGGCCGCTTCATTATCTGGCTTTCCAATTCGGCCAGTTCAATATGGGCGTTCTTTTTTTGTAAGTGGATAGCTTCGTTTGCCGCCAGGATCGCATTCAGACGGTCGAGGTCATGATCGGTCGCAAAGCCGGTCATGCTTCCGGTATCTGTTTTTGTTTGGGTTGCGTGAGTTCCCATTTCTCTATCTCGTGTATTGGCACGGCCAGATCAAGATCATCTGTCCTGCGGCATCGAAATTTTTTGACTATGTCCTCAAGCAGCGAATCGTTTGCCGCCAGGGATAACCGGTCAAGGTATTCCCCAATGTCCCGTATTGCGTCATCGTCTTTATCAAAACTGTCGATCATTTCAAGCGATGACGCCAGATCGCTCCTCGCGTATGTAAGATGCCGCTCCATGCGATTTCGGTTGCGTCTCATCAGACACGCAACTGCCGTTTCCTCATTCGGATGTCCTGCCAGGGCAAAAAGCGAGTCGGCGGACAAAAGACTTCCTTCCGGCGATACCATTTTTGAGGTCAACAAGCCCGCATAGCGGTCGGCGGCTTCAGCGATATGCTGAAACGCTTTGTCATCTTTGGCCTTCCACGCCATTTTCCGCAAAAGATCTTTTGTAAGGCTCCTGATATTTTCAGCCGCCAGATCACGCGTATTGTTATGAGAAAGCGGACGAGGCCGGCTTGAGCGGAGCATCAGCAGACGGATCGCGACGAACGGCCATAAGATCAGTTCGGCAATACCTGCCGCGACCGCCTGTAAACCGGGGCGACGCGAATTGCGATAGAACGAATATATCGCCACCGGAGCGCCGAATGCTGTGTAAATGAACAAAAGGTCAAAAAATGTCATCGTTCTGACCGAAAAGATGGCAAAGACTGTACCATTCGGCTTCTTTTCGAACGAAATCGTGTATTGTGGTTATTACAGACGTTTTTATGCGGGTTGGTGAATTTAAGGGAACTTTCAGTATGGTTCGGACGTAACGTATTTTTAGCATTACGCAAATAAAATCAGCAATATTCTTTGCAAAATGCAAATGACCGAGCGTTCTGAATGCAGGGACGCAAAAAGATTCCCGGACAAACGTCACGTAATGGCACGCTTTTTGCTTGCAATAATGGCAGAGGCAAACATTCCTCGACAAACGGGAAAGATCGACCTAAAACCATACAACCATATCAATAGAAGGAGGACGAATATGAATACAAATGCCAAGATCAAGATCATCAAAAAAGGCGACGTGGTTGCCCAAAAGAAAGATCTGCGGCCTGACGTTCGCACCAAACGGGAAACCGCCCGCGAGATGGTTTCGACCGTGACCAACTGGGTCAGCGATCTGCAAGCGCGAAAGCGTGATGAAACAAAAATGGCTATCGAACAGTTGTTCGGTCAACAGCCGCAGCCGACAGAATCCTAAGGTCCCACCCCGCAATATTCCAGCGTCGGGACCGCGCAATCATACATACAACAAAAACATACCGATTCGTCGGAAATGGCAGCCGCGAAAAGCAAGGTTGCCATTTTTATTTTTTCCCCCGAAGGCCCGTTGGGCATCGCCATTTGCATAAAGCTGAAAACGGCTGATATTCTCTTTATATTCACCGTATTCAAGAGGAATTATGAAAGGAAAGGCGGCACTGATAACAGGTGCCAGCAGCGGCATCGGACGAGCCGCCGCTATCGCTTTTGCGGAAAGCGGGGCAAACGTCATTGCAGTTGGGCGCAATGAGGACGCTCTTGCGGAGCTGTCTGCCGAGTCGGAAGGGCTTGCCGGCACGATCTCTGTCTGCAGGGCGGACATTACAGAGCCTGAACAGATAGACCGGCTGGTCTCTGAGGCCGTTGAGGAATTGGGACGGCTTGACGTATTGGTCAACGCCGCCGGCATCATTCAGAACGGTTCGATCACGGACACGACGCTTGACGATTGGGACAATATGCTCAACATCAACGTGCGTTCGGTGTTTTATTTGATACAAAAGTGCGTACCTGAGCTTGAAAAGGCAAAAGGCAATGTGGTCAACGTCTCAAGCGTAACGGGAACGCGGGCATTTCCCGGTGTTCTTGCATATTGCGTCTCAAAGGCCGCCGTCGATCAACTGACGCGATGCTGTGCCCTTGAACTGGCGCCGAAGGGCATCAGGGTAAATGCCGTCAACCCAGGAGTTGTCGTCACCAATCTGCACAGACGCGGCGGCATGACCGAGGAAAAATACGAGGTGTTTTTGGAACACTCCAAAAAGACGCATCCGATAGGACGGCCGGGCGAGGCCGGCGAGGTGGCTGAACTTATAAAGTTCCTGGCATCGGACAACGCGGGATGGATCACTGGTGTTACTTATGCGATAGACGGCGGGCGCGCCGAAACATGCGCCAGATAAGGTTTTCCAATAGGGAAAAAGGTCGGAAAAAGTGAGATTACAGCTCCTGCCCAGCACTTTCGGTCAAGACGGTTCGGCATCGCCGGGCCAGCATTTGACCTGTTTCATCATTGATGGCCGCGTCGCCATTGATGCCGGAAGTCTGGGTATGGCGGCTACGCCGGAACACCGCGAAAATGTTCGCGATGTGGTTCTGACACATGCTCATCTCGATCATATCGCCGGGCTTCCGCTGTTCATAGACGATCTTTTCTCCTTTTTGAAAGAGCCGATACGCATCCATGCCGCACCGAGTGTCATCGAGGTGCTGGAACGCGATGTTTTCAACTGGGACGTGTATCCCCGATTCTCGGAGCTTACAAATGACAATGGCCCGGTGATCGAATACGTCCCTTTTCCGGCCTCGTCGGAATTTTCCGCCGCTCATCTTTCCGTCCGGGCGATCGGTGTGAATCACAAGGTGCCGAGCGTCGGTTTTGTGGTTTCCGACGGAAAGGCAAAGATCGCCATTACGGGCGACACGGCGGAAATGGACATTTTTTGGAGCGAGATCGCAGAGGAAGAAGATCTTTCGGCATTGCTTGTGGAATGTGCCTTTCCAAACGAAATGGCCGATCTGGCCCAGGTCTCGCATCATCTGACACCTGAACGTCTGGCCGGCGAGCTTGAGAAATTCGGCGACAGGAACTGTCCGGTTTATTGTGTCAACATAAAACCGATGTTTCGTGAAACCGTAATCAAACAGCTTGCCGAACTTTCGGGAACAGGGCCCGAAATACTTGAGGTCGGGCGTATATACGAATTTTGATCTCTATTTATTTGCCAGATTGCGCTTGAAGTTTATCGGTTCGAACGACCCCTGACGATGTTCGTCGGGAAAATCATAGAGGGCCACGCGCCCGTTCGCAAAGACCTCTTTTACCTTAAACGTTCTTTCCTCGCGGGTCTTTCCGGGCATTATCTCCGCCCGAAAGATCACCATCATTTCGGGGCGCGCCCACACGTCCCCCCTTTTTTGTTTTGAGGCCTTCTTGTTATCCTTGAGAATCGACATCTGTTTCAGTTTGATCGTATCGTTTTTTATGTTTGGTCTTTCTGAGGGCCGGACGGGCCTTTTCCTCCGCCTTCTCTTTTCCAAAGCGGACAGCAGGCGGGGCCGTTGGTTTACGGATGTTATCGAATACCGGCATTTTCTTATTTTTCTTTTTGCGACCTGACATCCTTTGAAAGTATAACATTATACGTTCATTCAGCGTGTCGGGTTCGATAAGTATGCGGTGCATTTCATTGGGCCTGACGGACGGCATTTGAGGATCGGCTGTCCTCCGTATTTGATGTTAGCGTGACCAATCGATCAGTCAGAAAAACAGGATCAGCTCGTCTCACCGGCGTTGCCGGCGGCAATGTCGTATCACGTTCCCGCCCGCTCAGGCCGGCGGCGGGCGTATATTATTTTACGCTTTTGGTGATCTGCGGTTTTATCTTCACAGTGCTGTGGCTGATCTTTTATGATGACGTCACGGATGACCTCAGATACCTGATCCCGACATTGTCGGCGACGGCGGTTTTTATCGCAGGCGTCTTTTTTCGCGAGATCCTGCTTCAGCGGGCGCACGCAAAAGCATTGCGTGAACAAAGGCGGCTGGAAAGAAATATCGCATTGAAACAGGCAAATTCGTCACGGCCCGAAACTGAAAAGCTCTCGCTGGAACAGCACGAAAGGCTGTTGCGCGAGATCAGGAAAAAATCGGAGGCTGCCCGCGTTCTGGGCCATTTACCGGAAGGCCACAAAGAAGTGTCGGAATTGTCGGAACGATACCTTTACCGCATATCCGTTGAACTCCCGAGGGTGCAGCCCGGTTCGCCAAGGCTTGGCACTTTCAAAAAAGGCCAGCGGCGGGTGCGTGAGCTTCACCGGTTTCACCTGTTGCGATGGACTGAGATCATTACAAGATCGTTGATACAAGAGGCCAGGGCTTGTGATACTATATCCGAACGCCTGTCCACGGCCCGCAAGGCCCGGGAAGCGTTGGAGTTCGCTGTCGGATACTATCCGACCGAACGCGACCTGCTGGAATCGCAGGAACTGTTGAATGAATTTATAGTTTCTATCGAGATAACCGGAATAATGGAACGGGCCAGAACAGCGGACGAAGCCGGAGAATATACGGCAGCCGCCGCAGCCTACCGCGAGGCTCTTTCCAGATTGACGGAAACCGATGTCAAAACAAGCGATCTTTCGCTGTTTTCGGAAGAGATAGAAACTGAATTACAGAAATTGGAGTACAAGATCAGCGAGGAAGAGAACACCTGAGGTTAAGGTCCCCCGTGATCGCAGATGGTTAATGATCTCTCAAAATTGCCCTAAATGTAGAAGTTCGAGAGTGAGAAAAGGCTACAGGCCCACTTTGTTGATATCGAAGATATTTTTTCGGTATAACCTGCTTTGTGATAACTGCAATCTTGAATTCAGAGGTTTTGCGGTACCCGGCACCGTCACGTCACGGCCCAAAAGGACGCCCAAACGAGACCAGCAAGTGAAGGATGGATGAGAAAGGTTTTTAGATCCACATTGCTGTTCACTTTTCTTTTTATCGCCTGTCACGCAGGCCCGGAAGGAATTTACGCTCAGGGAACATCGGTGTCCGCCGCCCGTCAGCGGCCCGATCTCGTGCATTTTGGCGACCTTCTTGATATCGATGTCGTCGGCAGCCTGGAATTTGACTGGCGCGGAGGGCTGACGCCCGAAGGCTTTCTCGAAGGCTACGATCATGTTGAGGAGCCGATAGCCGCCCTTTGCCGCACCGAAGCACAGGTTGCCGAAGCGATCTCCAAACAGCTTTCAGCCGTTCTCAGAGACCCAAAGGTCAATGTCAGGATATTGGACCGGTCAAACAGGGCATTGGCGTACATTGACGGCGCTGTGCGGATACCGCAAAGGCTGCGACTGAACAGGCCCGTGCGTTTGAATGAGATCATCGTCGTCAGCGGCGGCATTACCGATACTGCCAGCGGCGAGATCTCGATATACAGGCGCTCCGACCTGAGCTGCGTCGAACCGAAACAGACTGCCGATCAGACGTCCGAAGGAAGCGCGGGAGAAACTTCCGGCCCGACGGAAATTATAAACATCAAGATCGAGGATATTCTCGGCGGCGTTGCCGAGGCGAATCCGTATATCGTTAGCGGCGACATGATAACGATTGGCCAGGCGCAGCCCGTTTATGTGATCGGCGGCGTGAACAATCCGCGTTCGGTTTCGACCCGTGCCGAGATAACCGTCGCCCGTGCTATTTTGTCGGCAGGCGGCATGGCAAAGGACGGCCTGCGCGATTCGGTGACGATCTATCGACGGGCAGAGGGAGCTTTGGAAACCATAAATGTCAGCTTTGAGGCAATTCAGGAAGGCAAATCGGAAGACATTGTATTAAAACCCTTTGATATTGTTGACGTTGGGCAAAAAGGCCGAGCCAAGAGACGATTCCCGCCGTCGGTCGAGAATATGCCCGGCGAAGGCGGTACCAGAACGCAGCTGCCGCTTCGCATTATAGATTAGGTTTTGTTGACATTTTAGATTTTTGACACTTTTTTAACGCGGATCGGGCAGATTGGAGCAGATCCGGAATTTCATATCCGCTCCTATCCGCTGTATCCGCCTCATCTGCGTTCAAAAATGTTAATAAAGTAAACAGAGCCTGAATTTTGAACCTCATATTTCTGAACTTTTACTCGTCATTTCTTTTTTTTTTGTTAACGACC
>CAZOXY010000019.1:43519-49742 GCA_964583955.1 uncultured Chloracidobacterium sp.
GCGGATCGTAAATATGAGCAACGCTAAGAAAAAACTAAGCAGAAGACAGTCCATTTTTCTTTCTCTGGGAGTGATCACCATCGTTATCGGGACGCTTCTTTATTTTGAACAGATATCGGTGCTTTATCTGCTTGCCACGATCTCTCTTGTGGCCCTGCTGCTTATTGTGGCGTTTTCCGACCTTCAGGAAATGGGAAAGGCCATTCAGAGCGACAAATCATAAACCGTCCTGTGAGCCTATGGTGAGGCTTTATTATTTTACAGCGGCCCTGATGTTCTGTGTCCTTTTTGGATCGCAGGCGTTCGGGTCGTTCGTGTTTTCCTCATCGGAACGCGGCAGCACCGAGATCAGATGGACGCGTCGCGTGATCAGGGTCGCGGTTTCCAGTTCGCTTTCCGACACCGCTCCCAATATAAAAAAGGGCAGTAATGTCAGCGAAGCGGTAAAACGAAGCCTGGCAACCTGGGAACGTGAATTGGGAGTGCGTTTTCAGGTCGTGTCGTCAGAGGTGGCAAATGTCAGCCCGGCGGGAAACGCGGGCGACGGCATTTCTCTGATAACCGCCGCTCCGACCGCTGAAAATTTGCAGATATTTGGCGAGGACGCCCAGAATCTGCCTGCTGTGACGCGAATATTCTTTGACCGTCGCGGCCGCATCACAGAAGCCGACATCGTCCTTAATCCTATATTCCAATTCTCGACCGACGGCACATTTGGAACCTACGATCTTGAATCCGTGTTGGTTCATGAGATCGGCCATCTTTTAGGACTCGATCATCCGCCGATCTCGGCCGGTGTCATGTCCTCTCAAGTTGCCCGGAACGGATTGTACGGCGTGGCGCAGTTTTCGGGCCGGCAGCTGAGTTTTGCCGATGTGGCACAGCTTCGGAGCATTTACGGCAGTACGAACCGCTTTGAAGAATGCTGCGGCGAGATTCGCGGAAAGGTGACACGCAAGGAGCGAACTGGAAATGATGACATCATCTGGCTGGAGGATGCCGAGACCGGACGGATCGCCGGTTCGGCCCTTGTCGGAGACCGGGGACAGTTCTCCGTTAAAGGCCTGTCGTCCGGCCTCTATTCTATCTATCTGCGGACGACCGGCGATGATGGCAACGTGACGGATGAGTTCATCGAGACCATCGAACTGGCAACGGGCGAGTCGTTCTCAATGGAGGTCGCTCCCCAGAATATATTCGCCTCCAATACACTTGAGTTCCTTGGAGCAATGGGGCAGATGTCGAACGTTCCTGTTCAGGCCGAGCCTGGCGGTTCGCTTCTGCTGCAGCTTGCCGGACGTGTCGAGAAACGGCCGTTCAGCATAGGCTCAAGTTCGCCCTACATAATGATCGAAAATGACCCGAAAGCTGACCAGGGCCTTTCTGAACGCCTCGGTGTGGTTAGTGTCGAACTTCGCATAGCTGAGGAAATTCCCACCGGACATTATTCCATCTTCATCAGATCCTCTGACGGTTCCCGGTCATATATGCCGGGAGCGATAGTCGTTTCGGAAGGCAGTGAAGCCCCTCTTTTGCGGAATCCTCTGAAAAACTAGACTAACCATTTGCATTTGTCGCAATTTATTGCATAATTGTGAAGTTCACCTCCCCGGTGGACATAGTGTCGTGTGTGGTGAGGACACGCGACATATGGGCGGCGGCATGGGAGACGTCGCCCTTTTTCTTTTTTCCAAGCTCATTTAAGCGGTTAATCGAGGCTGTGATCCGGCGGCTGAAGCAGCGACGGATTCATATCCAGATAGCACGAACGGCAATATACGGGACGGCCTTGTGACGGGTAGAAGGGAACTGTTGTGCGTTCGCCGCAGCGGGCGCAGTTTACGGCGACCTCGACCTTTTGGGGGATGCCCGATTCCTGGGCCAGGGCAACGGCGGCAAGCCTTTCATTCTTTGCCCGCTTGCAGTCACGGCAGCGTTTCGGCGGATTCAGCAGATTCTTGTCCCGAAAAAATACCTGCTCTCCTGACGTCCAGATGAAATTTGAGCCGCAGTCCGAACAAATAATGTTTACGTCCTCAAACTCTGTCTCAGCGGATCGTGAAGAGTCAGTTAAATTGTTTCTGGCGTTAATATCTCCTTCTGACATTACCTGAATCAGGGCGTCCAGCAAACGCCGTGTAGCCTACTCCTGTTTATTTTACTCCGATCAAAACGTCCTGACGGCTGCTTCGTTATGATACGAAGCGGTGATGCCGGAACATTGGAACCGAGAGCATTCGTCGCAGGGTGAGGCGACAACAGAGATCTGTTTCGGGTCAACTGCGACAATATAACTATCAACTTTTAGTGTCAAGCGCCGACGATTTGCACACAGGCGGATGTTTTGGAAAGATAAATGGATATGGTCAATATTCTTGTCGTCGGATCGGGCGGCCGTGAGCACGCGATCTGTCATGCCTTTTCACGTTCATCGGCGGTGTCAAAAATATTTTGTGCGAATGGGAACGCGGGCATCGCGGATGTCGCGGAGCTTGTGGATGTAAAGCCTGATGATATTGCGGGCCTTGCCGATCTTGCCGAGACGGGCGAGATCGACATTACGTTCGTCGGCGGAGAAACGTCGCTTGCTTTGGGCATCGTTGACGAATTTGAAAAAAGAGGCCTGCGGATCGTCGGTGCTTCAAAAGCGGCTACGAGGCTTGAGGCGAGCAAATCCTTCGCAAAGGATTTTATGCGGCGTCACGGCATTCCCACGGCGGCATACAGGACGGCGAATTCTCCCGCCGAGGCCGTCGCGGTTTTGCGGTCGGGCGAATTTGGCGATGAGAATACGCCGGTCGTCGTGAAAGCGGACGGCCTGGCAGCAGGAAAAGGCGTCGTTGTCGCGGCTGACCGAAATGAAGCGGAAGCCGCGATAAACGAACTGAAAACTCTGGTCGGAGCGGACGCCGCCGCTTCCATCGTGCTTGAGGAATGTCTTTTCGGCAGGGAAGTTTCGCTGATAATGTTTTGCGACGGCGAGAATTATGCCCTGATGCCGCCGACACGCGACCATAAACGCATAGGCGAGGGCGACACCGGGCCGAACACCGGCGGAATGGGTACGATCACCGACGACCGGCTTCTTTCTAAAGAGCAGGCCGATGAGATCGTCAAAAACGTGATCGAACCGACCATGAAAGGCTGTAAGAAAGAGGGATTTCCGTTTAGAGGGATACTTTTTCTCGGCCTGATGATGACCGACGGCGGGCCAAAGGTCCTGGAATACAACGTCCGTTTTGGCGACCCCGAAACGCAGTCGATACTCGTTAGGCTGGAGACCGACCTTGTTGAAATTTGCGAAGCAATGCTGGCCGGAACACTGGATAAAACGGAGATAAAATGGCGTGCGGGAAATTCTGCCTGTGTCATTCTGGCATCCGAAGGCTATCCGGCAAAGGCCCGAACGGGTGACATCATAAACGGCCTGGACGATGCGGCAGAGCTTTCCGATGTCATCGTTTTTCACGCCGGCACGGGCCGAAATTCCGAGGGCGATCTCGTCACTGCTGGGGGACGCGTGCTTGGCGTGACCGCCGTCGGCGATGACCTCGCCACCGCCCTCACGAAAGCCTACGAAGCCGTGAGCAAAATATCATGGCCGGGAATGCAGTATCGACGTGATATCGGGAAATAGAACCGACCGGGGCAACAAGCATCCTTGCTTGCCCCATCGCCGAAGCCCGCACGAAGTAAGAGCGTAACAAAAATGACCATTGGCCGGGTGAAGCAGAAAGAGACTCGCATGCTACCGCTCGTGTTTCCTCCTTTGGCTGGAAGGTTTCCGGCACGTAACGGTAAAAAAAATCGGCGGAGCCGATGAAATATCTTTAGCCCCACGTGGAGCGAAGAGGAACGTGGGGTTGGCGTTGAGAAAACGACCGAGCGTGTGAAACACGCGTCATATTTCGCTTGTTTCACTTGCTCATCCAGATGTCCGATGGTAACTACAGGTTCCGTTTCGCTTCACCTGTAGCTGACACTGTTCCACGTGCTTAGCACGCTGCTAGAAACATGCTTATACAAACAAATGTTTACATGAGTTTATTGTATAGTCTCCTTTACTCCGCGACGTTTGAGAAGCTGATTAATACGCTCCGTCCATGCGTCTAGCGTTTGAAATTCCTCCATTTCATCTGAGAATTTCTGCGATCTTAATAGAGCAAGTTTCTTGGCCTCATCGCAACGCTGACCGAGCGATCTTTCGCTTATATTGAAAAGTCTCCCGCTAAGTGTCTTCTTTGAAAGCATTCCTTCAAATACGTGATCATTGTCCGGTAACGTCGCCCGAAACGAGATGATCCCGGTGTCAAAGTTGTATTCCACATCTTTGAGAACACCGGTTGGAGGATCGCCAACAAGCCTTGTGCCAGCCGAACCCGTAAACATACCGACCAGGTTCCCCTCGTTACTCCAGATCTCTACCTCATATCCCCATTCGTGCTCTCCGTTGCTTTCACGATTGGAAAAAGCGCCAATTACTTCAACCGGTGAATTATTCTTACTCTCGTTCTTTGAGTTAGCTGCCTCGTTCGACAACTCACTACCGGAATTATCGGCATTATGTATAAGCTCATCATTAAAACAGCTCGAAAACAATGATATTGAAACTAAGAGTAACAACACACGTGTTAGCATATCGGCATCCTCCCGTGTCGGAGTGGCCAACCAAACAATGTTGGGAACCCCCTCTCTTTTCTTGACTTTTTATGAATAGGTTTATAGGCCCCTTCTGTCCGATCATTTGCCATCTACTCGCGATTCTATAATGGTCACTTGAGCGTAATTCTTGGTGCTTATTCGCATGCTATTCCAACCAACAGAATGCCGCCAACTAAACTCTACGTGAAACTTTGTCTGAGCCGGAAAACCTATAAGCCGCCAGTCGCTTAAGCAGGAGGTCACATCATTCACATCTGTGAATTTCGCACGAAATGCCTTAACTTCCGTGGGCTGATTGTTGTCACCGATTTTGAACGAGTAACTGTCCGTAAAAGTAATATTCGCCTGCTTTGTATGATCCGCTAGGTCTAAGAAGCAAACTGATGTCAATATTATTGGAGATTTCTTTAGGTTTTGAGCCTCCATAGAAATCGACATCGCCATAAACACAATTATTGTCAAGATTAGATGTTTCATTTCATCGTTTCCCGTTTAAGGTTATTGCCAAGATTTTTTGATCAGTAATCTTGCAGCGATCTGTTATAGCCGTCAAAATTCCGTTTCATTTCGCCTATCGAATCTCCGCCGAATTTTTCCCGCATAGCGTTGGCGAGGACGATGGCGAGCATTGCCTCGCCAATCACGCCCGCAGCCGGAACAGCGGTGATGTCGGAACGCTCGAACGCAGCCGGGCTATTTTCCTTGGTGTCAATATCGACCGAGTTTAGAGCTTTTTTTAGGGTTGCGATGGGTTTCAGATAGCCGCGAACGCGAAGCTCCTCACCGTTTGTAATGCCGCCTTCGAGGCCTCCGGCACGGTTCGTTCTGCGAACGAACCGAGACTGGAGATCAGAGACCGGAGACTGGAGATCAGAGAGCGGAGTTTCGGGGTTGTCTCCTGTCTCCTGTCTCTCGTCTCTTGTCTGTTGTCTCTTGTCTGTTGTCTCTTGTTCCCTGTCTCTCGTCTCAAAGAAAATTTCATCATGCACTTCGGAGCCGGGCTTTGAGGCGTTCGCGACGCCGGTGCCGATCTCAACCGCTTTGACGGCGTGGATCGACATCACGGCACGGGCGATGCGTCCGTCGAGTTTTTCTTCCCATGACGTATGCGATCCCAAACCTACAGGAAGGCCTTTTGCCACGACTTCAAAAATACCGCCGAGCGTGTCACCGTTCGCCTTTGCGTCGTCTATATGGGCGATCATTTCGGCTTCTATGTTTTTGTCCGCACAGGCAAGCGGCGAGTCTTGGGATATGGCAGCGATCTGTTCCCATGACGCATCTATCGGCGTTTCCGGTATGGCACCGAGCTTTGCAACGTGGCTTCGCACCTCAATTCCAAAATGCGCAAGAAGCTGTTTCGCTACCGCTCCGGCGGCAACGCGCGCCGCCGTTTCACGCGCCGAAGCCCGTTCCAGAATGTTTCTCAGGTCGCGTGCCTGATATTTTTGGCCGCCTGCAAGGTCGGCGTGGCCCGGACGCGGCCGCGTTACGATTCGCGGATTTTTCGGTTGTTCGGCGATCTCCTTCGCCGACATCACTTCCGTCCAGTGGACAAAAT
>CAZOXY010000019.1:49752-58411 GCA_964583955.1 uncultured Chloracidobacterium sp.
ACAAAATCCCTGTTCTCTATCATAAGTGCGACCGGAGAACCGAGGGCCTTTCCGTGACGAACTCCTGACAGGATCGCCGCCGTGTCTGTCTCTATCTTCATGCGGCCGCCGCGTCCGTAACCCTGCTGTCGCCGCCACAGTTCATGGTCGATAGCCGCCTGGTCGATGGACAAGCCCGCCGGAACGCCTTCGATTATCGTTACCAATGCGGGGCCGTGAGATTCGCCTGCGGTTGTGAATTTAAAATGCATCGGTAGTATTTTGCCACAGAAGACACAGAGGAGTGAAAAATGGTAATCAATACGCAGACGGTCCAAAAAATCGTCGCGCATCTTTTGCGATCTCTTTAAGTTGTCCTAATTCGGTTATAAGCAGGGATTCGATTGACCATTCTTCATCTAGGAAGCATGATGCCATTCGGATTCTAAAGGTGACTTTTCCTAGAGGCGAGCATGATGCACCAAATGTAAAATCGCCTTCGATCCCTTCCCAGATTTCTTCTCCTTCCCACGGCCCTCTTTGAAGGGCAAGGCGTTCAAGCAGGTTCGGGAAACCGTGTGAATCAGTATATGTATATACCTCTCGAATCGAAGTTAAATGGTTGGAGACAATGCGAGCAGTAAAGAATTCATCTTTTAGATCATAGATCTCAAGACGAAGATCAGAGACCGTAGATTTTATGGTCAATACTTGTGAATTGATTTCTGTCATTGAAACAAGTTTAAGAAGTATAAAATATATCTGTTACGCAGCAAATCGGAGAGTCCATTCAATTACAACAGATATAATTTATTCATTCCGTAACTCTGTGTGCTCTGTGGCTAAAGTACGTCTTCGGAAGACGATCAAACCGACGCTTGCCAGAATAAGCACTCCGCCTAACAGCGTCTGCGGCGGGAGCGTTTCGCCCAATGTGAGATTGCCGATAATAACGGCTATCAGCGGTGTTACGAGCGAGATCATCATCGCCTTGGTCGATTCTATCCGAGCGAGCAGCCAGTAATAAAGCCAGAATGCGGCGACCGTCCCGACTATCGACAGATAGGCGACAGAGCCTAATGCCCGCCAACTCCAGTTATGTGCGAACGGAGAGCCTTCGACCGCCAGAGAATAAATTATCAGAACCGGAAGGCCGCACAACATTTGCCACAGCACGATCGCCGCAGGGTCCATTCCCATCGCCTTTGCCTTAATCAGGATCGAGGCCTGAGCCGCCGCAAAAGCTCCGATAACTATCGCGACCGATCCCGCAAATGCCATCACGCTTTCTACCCGAAGCTGATCGGCAAATATCACGCCGACGCCGACTATTCCCATAAGGACTGCGATGATCTTTAGTTTTGTAATGCGTTCGGCGGGCAGAAATATCCACGCCAGAACAAGGCCGAAAACCGTAATGGTTGCCTGCAGCACGGCGGCAAGCCCCGATGAGATATACTGCTCGCTCCAAAAAACGGTGCTGTAATTTATCGAGAACTGAAGCAGGCCCGTCAATATCAGCAATCGCCACTGAGAACGTCCTTTCGGCATCGGCAGTTTGCGAATGAGGACGACGGGCAAAAGTATCGCGGCGGAGAGAATGAACCTTGCCACCGCGAATGTTATCGGCGGCAGATCGTCCAGCCCGAATTTGATGAAAACCCATGTTGTGCCCCAGATCAGGCATAAAATGACCCAGATAATGACCGTCATTGCTTTCCTGCCTTAATCTTTTTCATAAAAACTCACACGGGTCTCGCCCTGTTTCAGTATGCGCCAACGGCGTATTTCGCCATAGCTGTCCGGCAGAGGATTTTTTGCGTGATGTTCGGCCAGCAGAATGCCGCCGTCCAGCAAAAGCGTGCCGCCCGGCTTGCCAAATTCATAAAGGACAAGCCCATAGTCGGTTGAATACGGCGGGTCGTAAAAGGCGATATTCCAGCCGAGCGGATGTTCGCGGCCGCAGAACGTCTCAGCCGAAAGGTTCAGCACTTCGGTCTGCTCTTCGGGAATGCCGAGGTTGTCCAGATTCTGCTCGATAAGCGCACACGAACGGCGCGAACGGTCAACAAATGTCGCATGTGCGGCGCCGCGTGAAAGAGCCTCAATGCCCATTGCTCCCGTTCCGGCGCATAGGTCAAGAAACCTTGTTTCCTCGTCAATTCTCGGAGCAAGAATATTGAACAACGTCTCTCGCAGGCGGTCTGACGTAGGCCGCGTCCTGTTGTCCGCCGGGCTTTTTAACACACGGCCTCCGTAAATACCGGCGATCACACGCATTTGAATATTATAGACGCGGACAACAGCAAGCCGGAAACTGTAAGAACGGATGAGCGGGAATAACACCGCAATTTTTTACGTGGTTTGGGTTTTGAGACGTTTTATCCTGAAGATATCTTCTTTGTCACGGGCGGCGGCTGATTGCAGATCGCAGCGCATTTGCAGGTTCATCCAGAATCCAGCGGAATTGCCGAAATATTTCGCAAGACGAAGAGCCGTGCCGGGCGTTACACCGCGTTTGCCGGAAACGATCTCATTAACACGCTGAAAAGGGACGCGGATAGCATCGGCAAGCTGCTTCTGTGTCAGCCCCAACGGGACAAGAAAATCTTCGCGAAGTATCTCGCCCGGATGTGTTGCAGGACGATTTGTTGGAATTCTAACCATTTTTCCCTCTAATGATAATCAACGATCTCTACTTCAACTGCTCCGCGGAGTGTCCAATCGAAGCATATTCGGTATTGATCGTTGATCCGAATGCTGTATTGCCCCGACCTGTTACCTTTTAGCACTTCCAACCGATTACCGGGCGGCACACGAAGATCGTCAATGTTCACGGCAGAGTCGATCTGGTCGAGCTTGCGAGACGCAATCTTCCAAAGGTCTCGCGGCAGCCGTCTCCTTGCTTCGACCGAGTTTACGCCGTTGAAAATATCTTCAGTTGCCTTATCAGCGTAAGACTCGATCATGTGTAGCAGAATATCACGGATATCGTGCTATATCAAGAAATGAATTATCCTATCCCAGCCAGCCTGTATCTTGCATCGGAGCGGACGCGTTCGATCAGTTTTTTTGTTTCCGGGCCTTTTGTTTTGCCGTAAAGGAGAAGTTTTGCCTCATCGGCGGCCTTTTGCAGTATTTCAACGTCGCGGATGATGTTGGCGATCTTGAAAATATGCACGCCCGATTGCCGCGTGCCGAGTATCTCGCCCTCGCCGCGAAGCTCCAGGTCTTTTTCGGCAATGCGAAAACCGTCATTTGTTTCTTCCATTATCCCAAGCCTTTCCCTTGCCGTCGCCGTCTTTTTGTCGCCGGTGAGCAGGACGCAATAGCTTTGCTCTGAACCGCGCCCGACGCGTCCGCGAAGCTGATGAAGCTGTGACAGGCCAAACCGCTCGGCGTGTTCGATGACCATGACGGACGCATTCGGCACGTCAACGCCGACCTCGATGACCGTTGTCGAAACCAGTATGTCGAGCTCACCGGAAACAAACTCGCTCATTATCTGATCCTTTTCCGCCGGTTTCATCTTGCCGTGGAGCAGCCCGATGCGGCGTTTGGGAAAGATGTGTGTGCGAAGCTCTTCATACATCGCCGTTGCAGCCTTGAGATCGAGTTTTTCGGATTCCTCGATCAGCGGATAGACGACGTATATCTGGCGGCCAAGATCCATTTCGCGTTCCAATCCCTTGTAAACTCCGCGACGTTTATCCTCGCCGACAACGACCGTTTTTATCGGCGTGCGGCCCGGCGGCAGTTCGTCGATAACGGAAACATCGAGGTCGCCGTAAACGGTCATCGCCGGCGAACGCGGTATCGGCGTGGCGCTCATAACAAGGATGTCCGGGTTATTGCCAAGCTGCTTCAAAGCCGCTCTTTGCAAAACGCCAAAGCGGTGCTGTTCGTCGATGACCGCCAGCCCGAGCATATCGAATTCGACCGCTTCCTGAATGATCGCGTGCGTGCCGATGACGATCTGAGCCTCGCCGCTTTTTACTGCCTGAAGGGCCTTGCGTTTTTCCGCCGCCCGCATTGAACCCGTCAGCAGGGCGATGTTGTAGCCTGTACCTTCAAAGAACTTTGCAGCGTTGCGCGCGTGCTGTTCCGCCAATATCTCGGTCGGGACCATCATCGCGGCCTGATAACCATTCTCCGCCGCAACGAACATTGCGATGAAGGAAACCACGGTCTTGCCGCTGCCGACATCGCCCTGGATGAGGCGATTCATCGGAGCATCCGATGCCATGTCCGCAAATATCTGCTTTACTACACGCCGCTGTGCTTCTGTCAGTTTGAAAGAAAGGATATTGGCTATGCGCTTTTTTGTGGTGTCCGGTATCTCTATGACCGTCCCTTTCCGGCCTTTTGTTCTTTCACCCCTGATGACCTGCAACGCAAAAGAAAGCCAGAAGAATTCCTCAAATATCAGCCTTTTCTGGGCGTCGCTTCGGAAACGCTCGTAATCGGAGATCGACGCGTGTTCAGGAGGGAAGTGAACTGCCCTGATCGCATCGCCGCGGCCTATCAGCTCATTTTTTTTTAAAATGGCCGGCGGCAAAGGGTCATCGATGGTATCGGGGCCAAGAAGATCGAGGACAGAAAATATTATCTCTCTCAGCCTTTTGGTGCGAAAGCTGCCCAATTTGCGATAGACCGGTATGTGCCGTGCGGTGTGGATCGTCTCAAATTCAGGCCGTGCGGCGTCTTCGTAAAGGGCATTCTCTTCGGCTTTTGTTTCGTTCGGAGCAGTTTCTGTTTCCACACTTTCCGCGCTGGCTGGGCCGAGCAGATCGTTCCCGTCGTCGGGGAGTATTTCAAGTTCCTCGGGTTTGTTGACTTTCAGGACATAGGTGTTGCGGCGAACGTCCCATTCCCATTTGCCGTGAGCGATCAGCCGAACGCCGCGTTTGAATCGTTCCGTGTAATACTCTATCGCGTGCGGAGCGGTCTTTCCTGACAGGAACCACATCACCACGACCGGTTTGCGGACGCGTTCCCTGTCGCCGCCAGTGACCTCAAATATGTAAAGCGGAGGCTGTTTGGGGCCGCGATTTTTTCCGACGCGAAAAGCTCCCGCAACTCTTACGTGCAATTCGACCGACGCTTCGAGGCCGTCATAAAGCTGATCGATCTGTATTAGGTTCGAGCGGTCCTCATATCTGGCCGGGAAATAGTTAAGAAGATCTTCGACGGTTGCATCAGCGGCGTCAGGCTTTCCGGCCGTTCCGGCGACCGCCGAAGCCAGTTTTTTCGACATCCACGCCGAAACAAGCACACCGTGATGTTTGTGCAGGTCAATGATCGGTGTTGAAAGTTCGAGCTTCATCAGGAGCCGTACAGAGGTTTTAGCATATCAAAGAACGGGGAATTTTTGATAAAGCATCGCGGAAGGGTTTTAGACACAAAAAAAGAAGCGGCCATTTTTTGCGGCTGCTTCTTCTTTTAATACTAAAAGGATATTGTGAAAGGTTTTTTAGGCTACGCTCGCGACCCGTTTGGTCAGGCGTGATTTATACCTTGCGGCGGTGTTCTTGTGTATCAGGCCCTTGTTGACGGCCTTGTCGATCAGGGAAACGGTCGAACCCAGCAGTTCATTGCCGAGCGCAGCATCGCCCGCACCTGTTGCCGTTCTCAGCTTTTTGATCTGAGTGCGGAGCTTGCTGCGGTTGCTTCTGTTGATCGCGTTTCGCTTTTCGTTCTGACGATTCCTTTTTTCTGCTGATTTATGATTTGCCATTACTTTATTCTTTACTTTTACTAACTGGTCACAATATCCCGAAGGAAAACAAAAATGATAACTGACGCCGCGGGGCAAGTCAAGCAGGGTCACACGTCCACGCGAAGAACAAGAGAATGTATAAGGTCAACGACCAGAACAAATATCGGCGGGTAAAAGACGAATTCCAGTTGCAGTGAGGGCGCGAACATCGTCGGGATATGAGATGAAAGGTTGACCTGATCGCCGACCAGAACGCCGATGACGAGGCTTGCCACCGAACCGACCGCGATTATGCCGCCGACCGCAAGCCGTGAATACGGCTTTGCAACAGGTTCGGGATCATCGAATATCGAATCGTGAAGATCGTCCTCATTATATGTAAAACGGCGCAGTCCGTCCCTGATCCGTCCGTAAATATGTATCGACCCGGCAATAAAAAGTGAGACCAGAATTATCTTTCCTATCACGGCAGACCTTTCAAAAATGGCCGGTTTTGCCATGGCGGCGACAAAGATGGAAACAAAAAGAGCGACGACCGGAAAGATGAGCTTTTGAAGCTCCATTGCCTCGCGGCGTTCTTCGGCGACCATTCGGTTAATGATCTCGTTGTAGCGGTGTTCATAGACCATCTGCCGCCAGCGGCGGGCGTGAGAGTTTGATGACGTAAAGACCGAGTCGCCGTTTGACGAAGCCTCAAATTTTGCCTGGAGCAACTGCCGGTCGTAGCGCGAACGCTCGTCGGGATTTCCAAGGACCTCATAGGCCTCCGCGATAGCGGCGAACTGCCGAGCGGTTTCCTCGGAACCGTTGTTCTTGTCCGGGTGAAGTTTGCGCGCCAAACGCCGATACGCCGATTTTATCTCAGCGTTCGATGCCTTTGGTGAAGTCTTGAGAATATCGTAGTAATTCACCATCTACGAGAGGTTAGATGCTAAATTCTAAACAGGAAGCGCCGGACAATTTTTAGATTGCCCGACGGAAAAAAGTATAACATAACCACGTTTGGCACGTTCAAGCGAAAACGCGACATTTATTGGCCGATATTGTCGATCTGAAGGCTGACCGGATAGGCACCGGCATATTTTACCGCATCAATGACCTTGGCCACGCTGCCGTAGTCCAGCGAACGCGGAGCTTTTATGAAGACGGTCTTTTCTATTCGCGGCGGAACTCCGGGATCGGGGTTGTAAGCGAACGCAAGATTTCGCG
Organism: uncultured Chloracidobacterium sp.; assembly: GCA_964583955.1. Classification (GTDB taxonomy): domain Bacteria; phylum Acidobacteriota; class Blastocatellia; order Pyrinomonadales; family Pyrinomonadaceae; genus OLB17. The sequence goes on from CAZOXY010000019.1 coordinate 56,660, forward strand.
TTCGATCCTCAAAAACGCTTTTAAGCTTTTCAATAAGTCTTTCCGGAGCCTCCACGGTCGATCGCAGATCGGCGGTGTTAAGTGAAAGCGAAGAATCGGGATTGACGGAGACCACAAGCGTCATCGGATCGGGTTCGACACCTTTTATGTTCCTGGGTTCGGAAGGGATGCGGGCCTCAAAGCTCGACGGCTTTGTCGGTGTGATCACCATAAAAATGATCAAAAGCACGAGAAGGACATCTATCAGCGGTGTGACATTTATTTCGGGACGATTCATCGGGCAAATTCCTCCTTTTGGTTCTTTAGACACGAAATGAAGGAAAAAGTTCCCGTGAACGCTATGTCTTTGCGCCGAGGGCCGCCAGAAGTGCTTTCGCCTTAAGAAGTGATTCGTCGTATTCAAGTTCGGGGACGCTGTCGATAACAATGCCGCCGCCAACATTAAAGGTGACATTCCCGTTTTTTTCAACCATCGTCCTGATGGCGACACTGAGGTCGACCATCGGCGCGAGGCCGTTAAATCCTTTAGGCACAATGATACCTATCGAACCCATTGAAAGCCCGCGCGGGCCGGGTTCGATGCGGTCGATGATCGACATCGTGCTGCGTTTTGGAGCGCCGGTAATGGAACCGCAAGGGAAAACAGCCCGCAACAGGGCAGCGAAACCGATCTCCGGCCGCAAGGTTCCGGTGATGGTTGAGACAAGGTGAAAAAGCGTCGGGTGAACCTCCAGATCGCAGAGCTTTTCCACGCGTACAGTACCAAATTCGCAAATTCTGCCAAGGTCGTTCCTTAGCAGATCGACGATCATCGTGTTCTCGGCAATGTCTTTTGCGCTGGACAGCAGTTCGTTCCGAAGCCGCAGGTCATTCTCGGTGTTTTTTCCTCTTGGCCGCGTTCCCTTGATCGGCGAGGCCGAGACCTGCTGCTCCTCGACCTTAACAAGCCTTTCAGGAGACGCCGACACGACTTTGGAATGTTCTCTAGCAATAAATGCCGCAAACGGTGCAGGGTGATCGCGACGGAGCCTGAGAAAAACGTCGATCAGATTTGTAGTTTCAGGCATCTGCACCGAAAATTGCTGTGTCAGATTTGTCTGATATGTGTTTCCTTTTCGTATCTCTTCCTGAATTTCCAGGACCGTGTCGATATATTCTTTTCGCGAAAAGTTTGATGACGCACTGGCCGGACGCGGTTCGGGAATGTCGATCCGCGCGGAATTTTCGATCAGAAGTTTTGCGGTATCATTCGCATTTGCCGTGCTGCCGCAGATGCGGGTCTTGCCTGTGACGTAATCATGTACGATAAGCGAATCAAACAACGCCGCATAAGCCTGCGGTTCATCTGTGTCAGTTTTGATAGTGTTATGCCCGGGCGGCATGACCAATGACCGTCCCAGATCGTATGAAAGCGTCACAATGGCGGCAAGGCCGGAGGAACTGACTGATTTCTCGATCTTTTCCGGAATATCCTCCGCCGCACCGGAAAATTCCAGAACATCGACCGGCTCGATCCCGACGATCAGCGAACGCGATCCCAGATTTCTTATGCCGCAACTGTCCAGCACGGCTACGCGACGATCTTTAGAAAGCCGAAGCGCCGCGAATATGAGATCATCTGCCGCCAGGTCGATAAGCATTTGTCCGTAATTCTAACACGACGGGCTGTCGGCAGACGCGGCTGCGTTTTCCTCTCTGTAAAATAATGCCCATTTCTTGATATTTTCATTTCCAATAAACGCTGTTTTGGCG
>CAZOXY010000020.1:0-57835 GCA_964583955.1 uncultured Chloracidobacterium sp.
CTGCGGCGGCCGGTTCCAGAACGCTTTGGCCGCCATGCGGTATCAGCGAACCGCCGACAAAGACGATCTCGGCGAGCGGATAAACGCCGCGAAGTTCGCCTATGCTGTCGAGCAAAATGATGTCCGCGTCACTGTCTTCCGGCGACGGCTCGGCCGAACGGCGGGCGAAGGAATAGCGAGTCCATTCACACGCGGGATCGTTCCTGAAATCGCGAATGAGCTTTGCCACCGCGTCAAAGCGTTCGGGATGTCGCGGGGCGATCAACAGCCGCGGGCGGTTTCGAGCGTTGTCCGCGAGAACAGAGCAGAATGCGTCCAAAACCCAGCGTTCTTCCGGTTCGTGCGTGCTGGCGGCGATGATAAGCGGTTTTCCCTCGGAAAGGCCGAACCGTTCATCCAGTTCGCTTGTCACGGCGTTGTCGCTTTTGTTGAGTTCCAGGTCAAATTTTATGTTTCCGGTGACGTTTGTCCTGGCGGTGTCCATGCCGAGCGAGGTGATGCGTTTTGCGTCCGTCTCGCCCTGCATCAGCGCAAGGCTGATATTTGCCAAAACCTTTTTCATCAGCGCGGCAAAATTGGAATATCTGTTAAAAGACCTTTCCGAAAGGCGTCCGTTGACGATGGCGACCTTTGCTCCTTTTTGAGATGCTTCGTGAATGAATTGCGGCCATATCTCGGTCTCCATTAGAAGGACGACCGAGGGCTTGAAGTTATCAAGTGCTTGGCGGACGGTGAATTTCCAATCGAAAGGGAAGTAGAAAACCGCATCGGCATTTCCGGCAAATGCTTTTTTTGCAAGCTCCTGGCCGGTTTTTGTCGTCGTCGAAACTATAAGGCGATAGGCCGGAAAGGATCTTTTTATTTCATCGACCAGCGGACGGGCGGCGTTCGCCTCGCCGACCGAAACGCAGTGAAGCCAGATCACCTTTCGCCCGTCGTGAATGAACTGAGAGTATTTCCCGAGGCGCTCATTGAAACCTGCCAGATATTTGCTCCGGTTAAAGATGAACACCGGCAGCATCAGCAGAAATCCGAGGGTATAAATCAGCGAGTAAAAGAAAAGCATTGGTGATAAAGAAACAGAGTTGCAGAGTTTTCAGCAACTCCGCAACTCTGTAAACGTGATAACCTCAAAAAAATCTATTTAACTCGTTCCATATACCGAGCCTCAGCAGGGTTTACGCGGATCTTCTCGCCTTCGGCAATGAACGGCGGAACCATCAGCGTAACTCCGTTTTCAAGTGTTGCGGGTTTGTTGGAATTAGAAGCGGTCGCGCCTTTTAGCTGCGGCTCGGTCGTTGTAACGGTCAGTTCCATCGAGGCGGGCAGCGTAACGCCGATCGGCGTGCCGTTATAAAATTCGACCTCGATGGCAAGGCCTGCCATCAGCCATTGTGCGGCGTCGCCAAGTTCGTCTTCGGTCAGGGCAACCTGTTCATAGTTTTCCTGATTCATAAAATGGTGATGCGAACCGTCGGAATAAAGATATTCCATCTTTTGCTGTTCGAGCGTCACTTTTTCAAGCGTGTCGTTTGAGCGAAAGCGGTATTCAAATGAGTTTCCGGTCAACAGGTTGCGAAGGCGAGCCTGAACCATCGCACGCAGATTGCCCGGCGTATGATGGTGAAATTCCATCACCTTTACGGGCGCACCTTCGTGCAAAATTACCATTCCTTTTCTTATATCGTTTGCTGAAATTGCCATATTTCTTTTGGTTCTTTGTTAAAAATCTCGAGTCTAATAAAACGTGTTAGTGTAAATTTCCAAAGGGTGTTTTGTCTAGCGGACGGTCACACGAAATTTGAAGCTCCCTCGCCACGGATCGGCTTTTTGACACTCAACGACCTCGATCCTGTAGTCTCCGGCAACGGTCGGAGTTATCTCTCGGCGGTTGTTGCACGAAGCGTCCGAATCACCAACCGGTTCGCCGTTCGGGCCGGTTATCAGTATGGTGATGTATCTGTTCGAGGTTGCACCGCGTATCTGTTCGGTCGAAAGCGTCCGGCCCGCGTTTACCCTGATGACGAACGTCTTTTTGTCATCGTAACCGCTCAATTTGCCGGTCGCTACCGCCGAAACCGCTCCTCGCTTGAACTTTATCCGTTTTTCAGCCTGCGCCGATACATCGCCCGCCGCCAGACAGAGAAGAAGAACCACAAATATCAGTGCGAAAGCATTCCTCACCGCTATTTGGTTTCCTCTTTCTTAAAAGGCAGCGGCGGCGGTTCCTCGCCCGGTTTCGGGTATTCCTTTTTCATCATTTCATATATGCCGATGATCTGCTGTTCCCATTTTTTCGCCTCTTCGTGTGAAGGGTCGTTCTTTAAGGTGCGGCGATAATCGCCAAGGGCCGAAGCATATTGCCGTGCCTCGGTCAGGGCAAAACCGCGTTCAAAATATGCCTTTGCCGCTTCTTTTTTGGCTTCGGCATCATTTGGTTTTGCTTTTAGCACCTTTTCGGCGTCCGCAATGGCCTTATCGTATTTAGCAGTGTCTATCGGTGTGCCGTCGGCAGACCATTTCCCGCCGGTCGGTTTTATGGGCGCAGCAGGCTGCTGGTTTTCGGTCGTGTGCGGGATCGTCGATTGCATCTGGCCCGTGCGTATCGGTTCATTTGCGGGAGCCGCGTTTTGAGCCGTTGGCTGAGAATTAGAACCGCACCCGAACGCCATTGCGGCAAAAAGAAAAAATGCTGTGTATCTCATAAAAAATCGTGTCCGAGCAAAAAATGCTTATTTGCTCTCAAAAGGCTTCAATGTGTCAATGTACGGCCGTGCCTGAACGATGTAGAGACGGCTGTTTATCATTCCCCATTCTATATCCTGAGTGTCGCTTCCAAAAACGTCGCGTATCGCAATCGCGGCTTTTGAAATGTTTCGTATCTCCGCATCCGTCAGGACACGTCCCTTTGCATCGGCGCATTTATCAGAGGTTTGCCGCATATCGCCGCCCGCCGCAAAGCGGAGCGAACTGGTCTGATCGGAAAGCGTCATTATCGAGATCGAATCGGAAGACGGTATAAAAAGCACCTGTTCGGGAAGGCCAGCGTTGTTGACCACATTGGAATTGTGGCCGCAAACGGCGCTGATGTAGATGGCGTCGTCCGTCTCGGGGCGATACGGGTCTTTTGTTATCAGAACTCCGCCTTTTCGCATATCAACGCCGACCTGGATCATCGCGGACATATACACATCTTCCTGGCTGACGTAGTTTCTGACACGTGCCTCGTATGCCTCAAATCTCCACAGCGAACCCCAGACCTTTTTTATCCCCTCGACCAGATCGGCAGAAGTTCTGACATTAAAAACGCTTGAATAAAGTCCGGCGCCTGAAAAATTGGGAAGATCCTCCGTATTTGAAGAACTTCGGACAAAGACCGGCGCAAAGCGAAGCTGTGTTTGCCATTTTGCGACGACCTGACGCCGAAGCGCCGGGTCGAAACGGCCTTTTTGAATGGCATTTCGCAGTTCATCAAGCCTTTTTCGGCGGTGACGCGGATTGTGGATGAACTCATATTCATCCAGCATCTCGTCGATCATCTTGTCCAGGCCGTTGTCCTTTATGAATTTGTCGTACCAATAGAACGGGACAGAAAAACCGTCCGGCACGGTTATGCCCGGAACCTTTGCATGCATTATCTCGCCGAGGTTCGCGGCCTTGGCTCCGAATGCGACGCTGTCCGTTTTTCTCATTTCACGCAGGCCGGAAAGCGCTTTGACGGAAAGATCGACCGGCGGTATCAGCTGATCCGGCGAATCGAATTTTTCGCGAAGGGCATCTATATCGACCGGGTTGAATTTATAGTCGGTCAGCGTTGCCTCAAGTTCCCAAACGTAGGAGTGTTTATCCTTGAAGAGCTTGTCCGCGTCCTTGATATACACATTCGGGATGCCCCAGCCCTTTGCCAGAACGTTGACGTGCGACAGCGGCGAGGAAGGCTTTGCCACAATGATGCCGCGAACCGGCGGCAGCGACATCGGCAGCTCTTTTAATACGACGATCTCGTTATCGCCGATCTCGACCGTGTCATCCAGCGTTTCGATTATATGGATGCGGCCGACGGCCTTTCCGGGATTGAGCGCAAGGTATTCCTGATTTTTGTTTATATCGCTCTGAAGCACACGTGAAATGCCAAGCGATTTGCTGACGTCTTCCTGACGTGAGGAATTTGGCTTATACGCAAGCGGTTCAAAGAACGTTTTGTTCAGCGCTTCGTGGGCGGTTTTCAGATGATCCGCCGTTGCCATGTCGCCTTCCCAAATTTCCCATGTCCATTTTTCGACCGTCTGCTGCCACGCGACCGAACCGACGATAAAACGTCTGTCCTCGTCAATGTAGATCGGGTTAAAGACATCGGCCCCGCGCGGAACGAGGTATGTTGCCAGCAGAAAATCCTTGTGAAAACGATAGCGGAGCGAGTTTACGTAATAGACCTTGTTGTTTTCGCGGCGGTCGATGACGAACATCGCGTGCGGCAGCGAATACGGCGTTCCCTGATGATATGTTCGGGCGATGCGGTCAAACTCCTCGCGTGACCCGACCGCGTTCACGGATTCTACGACCGTCTTGTCTTCGGCCGCAGGTTCGTCTGACGGTTTGCTGTCAACGTCCTGAGCGAATACCGCCGAAGCTGCCAGCAGAGCCAGAAGGAGAAAAAGCGCGTATGAATATCGCCGGGCTAAAAAGTTCATTGTGTTTCGTAAGCAGAGTTCTTTTGTTGTTACAGGCCTGTCGCGGCGCGTTGGCGAAGTTCGCGTAGTGCCTCGGCATTATCTATCGAAATGCCCATGTCACGGTATATTCCGTCCGCTATCGTATAGATCCAGCCGTGAACCGTGATCTCCCTTCCCGCTTCCCACGCCGTCCTGACTATCGTGGTCTCGCCAACGTTTATCACTTGTTCGACGACGTTTATCTCGCAAAGTTTGTCCAGTCTTTCGCGGCTGTCCTCTATCGCGTTCAGTGTGGCCGAGTGTTTTTGGATCAGGTCCTGAACGTGACGCAGCCAGTTATCTATAAGCCCAAATCGCGAATCATCGAATGCCGCCCGGACGCCGCCGCACCCGTAATGGCCGCAAATAATGATATGGCGGATCTTAAGAACCTCAACGGCGAACTGCATAACGGACAGGCAGTTCATATCGCTGTGAACGACCAGATTGGCGACGTTTCGGTGAACGAACATCTCGCCCGGCAGCAGCCCGATGCTGGAGCTAGGCGAAATGCGGCTGTCAGAACAGCTTATCCAGAGAATTTCGGGCTGCTGGCCCTCGACCAGTTCTTCAAAGAAACGCGGGTCGCGGCCCTTCATTTCATCGGCCCATTTACGATTGCTTTCCAGCAATTCATTGATAGTTTTCACGTGGATATTCTACCGCAGGCCATTTGTTCGCGCTATTCGCGCTCGGGCAACTCGTTATCAGCTTCAGCAGCGGCTGCCTCTCGCAGGGTATTCCGCCGCTTGACCTGTACACGGATGCCGAGAAAAAATGCGATACAGCCCAAAACAGCGGTTATAAACGCGCTGTCCGACCTGCCGTTCCATAAAAGATAAACGGCGGCTCCGGCAAGGACGACGGCGACAGCCTGAAAAATGCGTTCCATTACTGTTAAAGATTAACGAGTGGAACGGCCAAATACAACTATCTGAAAGGTGTTCAGGGAAAACACATCCGTTTTGAATAACATCGCCGTAATTGCTATGCTTTCACAAATACTGGCACGAGAACCGCATTTCCGATGGACATACGACTGATATCACACGCGTCCGTTATCATAACGTCGGATGTTTCCATTTGGACGGATCCCTGGCTGATCGGAAAGGCGTTCAATGATTCATGGTCGCTGTTCCCGCCGCCGGCGATGGATGATTCGCTCTACGGCGCGATAGACCATCTTTTTATCTCTCATGAACACCCGGACCATCTTCATTTTCCCACATTAAAGACGCTTCCGGCTGATTTTAAGGATCGTGTGACCGTTCTTTTTCAGGAGAATAATTCGGACAAGGTTTTTAAGGCTTTGGACAAACTGGGTTTCAGGAACTACATAACGCTGCCGCACGACCGCGTCGTCCGGTTGACCGAAAAAACAGAAGTTTATTGCTATCAGGCAGGAACGATGGATTCAGCACTTGGCGTAAGGACGCCGGAAACGACGGTTTTGAACCTTAATGATTGCGAGGTCAATACAAAGGATTGCAGGCGGATGCTTCGGTCGTTGGGAAAGATCGATGTTGTGCTGAACCAGTTTTCGATAGCAGGTTACAGCGGTTTCAGGGAACGTGAGAAGCATCTGCCGGTTCAGGCACAAAACGTACTAAAAAAGATGTTGTCCAATCACGTGGACCTGGAGGCAAAAGCCACGACCCCTTTTGCGAGTTTTATCTATTTTTCGTCCGAGGATAACCGATACATAAATGAATACGGCAACAAACCGACTGATGCCTATCGTTTTTTCGGTGAGAACGGCCAAAGAATGGATGTGCTTTATCCCGGCGATGTTTACAAGGTCGGTTCGGAGCATGATTCCGCTCCGGCCCTGGAAAGATTCGACAATGTTTACAGGGAAGAGGCATCCTTACCTTTCGATGTCGCAAAAACGGTTCCGCTGGAGGAAATATCCTCTGCTTTTGACAAGCTGACAGCGGAACTTCACGACAGGTTCCCAAAGCTCTTCCTCGGTTTTCTCAAACCGGTCGTTGTGGAAATCCCCGATCTGGAAAAAACGATAACGTTTTCAATACAGGACAGGACGCTGCGGGAAACCGCGGAAGCCGATCCTGATCTTGTGATAAAATCACAGCCGCTGCATTTTGGATTTGCGTTTCCGTACGGCATTCAGACGCTGGGTGTTTCGGCCCGTTATACGCTGAACAAGAATTTTCCAAACTGGCGAAATCACCGGATACTTTTTTCCATGAACAATGCCGAGATATATTTAAAACCGAGGCATTTATTTTCCAGAAAGAATTTGGGATTTTTCCGCGACCGTCTGCCGGGAGCGATGAATCAGCTCCTGTACCGGTTAAAGGTCATGCGATGACCGGGCGTAAAACATAAGGCGGAAAAGTTCGCTGACGCGAGTGTTGAATAGATATCGATGTTCAAAGCAAGGCTGACAACAAAAGGAAAACAGATCGTTTCAAAACTTGTGTTTGACAACGCGCGGATACGGTATTTGCTCTATCTCGCACGGTTCGAAAAATGGCGAAAAAGCCGTAAAGAGGATTTCCCGCTATTTGAGAATAGATATAGGTTTTACGACTACCTCAATGAGTCCGTCATCGGCGATGAACAGATCAGTTATCTTGAATTTGGGGTTTCAAAGGGTGAAAGCCTCAAATATTGGACGGAGATACACCGTCATCCGGATTCGAGATTTTGGGGATTTGATACTTTTTGGGGATTGCCGGAAAAATGGGAGGTTTTTTCGACCACCGTTGACAAGAGCAGCTTTTCAATGGAAGGGAAACCGCCGGAGATAGATGACGAACGCAATGATTTTGTCATCGGCCTGTTTCAGGAAACCCTGCCCGGATTTCTCAGTGAATTTGAACCGAAGGGTCGGCTGGTGATCCATAATGACGCCGATCTATACTCTTCAACGCTGTTTGTTCTGACCCAGTGCAGCTACTTGCTGAAACCCGGAACGATATTGCTTTTTGATGAATTTACGTCTGTGTTGCACGAATTTCGTGCGCTGGAAGACTTTTGCTCCGCTTATATGAAGGAATATACGGTGCTGGCAGCGACGAAAGGGCCGTACGATCATTACAGCCAGGTGGCGGTAATGATAAATTAACGACGGCCCGCCAAATGCCTATTCGTCAAATATCTCTTTTTCGATCTCGCTCTTTTGTTCCCGATTTTGATTTCTTCTCCAGAAATAACGTAAAACGAAGAAGAGCGGCAACACTATGAACAGCAAAAAGGGCAGTATTGCGATGGCGATCGTCACGAGTCCCAGAATAAAACCGGTCGCGGCGTCGAGGCCGCTGTTGATAGATTCTGTCAGCTTGGTGAAAAATCCGGCACTGTTGGCCGAGATGGCGGCAGGCGTCTGAATGGTTATGTTTATGGTCGAAAGACTTGCCTGATCCTGAAGAAATCTTTTTCTGCCTTCGATCTTTTCTATTTCGGCACGCACCTCGGACAACTGCCGCTGGACGTTGAGGGCATCCTCGACAGAATTTGCCCGCTTCATGATTTCAAGGAATTGGGTTTCGAGAGCTTTTTTGGCGGCAAGACGTGCTTCGATGTCGATGAACTCTTCGGTGACATCTTGGCCTTTTACCGTTTCGACCAAAACGCGTCCGGCGGTTTTACGTATCTCATCGACAGCCTCGGCAAATTTTTCGGACGGTACGCGTAAGGACATCGTAACGGTATCGCGTTTTGCCGACCGCCTGTCGGAAGTCCGCTGCTGCGATTCGACGACAAAACCGCCTTTGCTTTCGGCGATGGCCGCTATCTTGTTCTGGACTTCCTCCGGTGTTTCAGATTCGAGGCTGAGGTCGGCATTGCGGATTATCTTTCTTTCGGCGGAAGTTGGGGACTGGCCGACGCGGCCCGTTCCTTCTAAAGAAATCGCCTGATCTTCGCTCTTGCCGCCTCCGCCGCTGCCGGGTTCATCACTAATGGCTTGAGCCATTTCTCTTTCAGGGGCCGTCCTGGCGGTGTCGTAGGTTCCAAAGGCTATGTTTGAGGATCTTTCGGCGCGGTCTCCGGCTCCCATGCAACCGGACAGCAAAAGCCCTGAAACGGTGAAAAACACTATTGCGGACAATTTGTTCATAACGTTCTCCTTTTTTGATCCGTTATGTAGAACGAACGGGCCTAGCCCGCCTTGCGTGCAACCTCTTCTAAATTTTCACCCTTGAAAAGGGCGCGGGCCGCGCTGAACAGCCGGACGACGGCCCGGTATATCTTCGGAAAGAACCAAATAAAAAAGATCGTGAACAAAATAAGAACGATGGCTATGACGATCGGGGCAACGACAGCAAGGATGGCCCCGGCGAACGCTATCACGTCTTCTACGATCGACAATATCCAGTTTGAAAATGGTTCGGGAGAAAGATTGGCGGCCACGCGAGCAGCCGATTTTGTTCCGTGCGATGCAAAGGCAAATCCGCCGCCGATCAGGGTTGCCGGGATGACGATGGCCGGGTCCATGTCAGCGACCGCCGCCCATGCCATGACGGCGCCGGCGGGAATACGAATGAAGGTGTGAACGGTGTCCCATACGCTGTCAACATACGGTATCTTGTCGGCAAAGAATTCGACGATGTAAAGCCCGCCCGCAACGGCGATGATCCACCAGTTATCAAGAACGTCCAGACCGCCGGGCAGCTTTACGCCGCCAAGCTTTTGAAGCAGGCCGAGTACTGAGACCGTTGCATAAAGATTTATCCCGCTCGTCCAAGCCGAGCCGAGAGCAAGAGTCAGTGTCGAGAACCATTCCATGGCAACCCTCTTTTAGATTTTAGAGACCAAGCGTGTGGCGTAATGCGGCGTCAACCTCATCCAGATCATCTATTGAGCCGATCTTTCGTGTGACCATTTTTGACATGATGGTTGCAAGGTTGTCACACATCAGGACAGAATCAAACAACAAGCCGCTTTGCCTTCCTATCTCCGATGCGGTCCCTATCAGTACACGCGATCTGTGTCCGCTGCGATTCAGGTTGGAGCTGATCATCGCAATAATTACCTGAGCTAACCCTGTATCCAGACCGTCCGCCTGAACTATCAGCGCCGGACGCAGCTTGGCGGTTTTAAGATCTGAATTAGGGAATGGAACGAGAACAACATCACCACGTCTATGCCCCGCCGTTAAGGGCGTTTCTTGCATTGTCATAATCGTTATAAACGTCCATGGCCGGGTCGTCCCAATCTTCAAATGCGGCCAGCTTGTTTCTGAGCTCCGCCGCTTCGTTTTCATCTATTCCATGGGCCGAAAGCGAAACATCAGAATTTTCAAGAAACGTGACCAACACTTTCGACTGTCGATCGACCGAAACGGACTCTAGCAGCTCTATCGTGCCGTTCCTGTATATTCCTTCTACTGTTATCATGGCTCGCTCCTGTTTCCCTCATTCTATCACAGAACTAATTCCCCGGTTCGTCTTCTATTTCGTCTCCATCTTTTTTAATACCGAACTTCTCAAGCCGATATTGCAGCGTTCTGAACGTCAGGCCGAGGAGTTTTGCGGACTTGGTGATGTTATTGTCGGTGCGGGCCATTGCCTGTTCGATGAGGCTGCGTTCCACGTCTTCAAAATTGACGCCTTCGGGCGGGAGTTTGAACTGAAGATCGCCGTCAACCGAAACGGGGCGCGAACCTGCGGTCATTTCCGGCGGCAGGTCGTCGAGCGTGATCGTGTCATTCTCGCACAGCAAAATTGCCCGCTCAAGGGCGGATTCAAGCTGGCGGACATTTCCGGGATAGTGATAGTCGTTGAGCAGTTTTTTTGCGGCGGAGTCCGGCTTTATATCTCTGGGGGTTCCCCGCGTATGTTTCTTTATGAAAAACTCAATGAGCACGGGTATGTCGGTGCGGCGTTCGCGAAGCGGCGGTATCTCTATCGACAGAACATTGAGCCGATAGTAAAGATCTTCGCGAAAGCGTTTTTCCTCGGTCATTTTCAGCAGGTCGCGGTTCGTCGCGGCCAACACGCGGACATCAACCGCGATCTCCTTTACGCCGCCAACGCGCCTTATCTCGCGCTCCTGCAACGCACGCAGAAGTTTTGCCTGCAACGCAATATCAAGCTCGCCGATCTCGTCCAGAAACAGCGTTCCGCCATCGGCTATTTCAAAGAGGCCCTTCTTTTCACCGACGGCGCCGGTGAACGAGCCTTTTTCATGGCCGAAAAGTTCTGATTCGAGCAGGTTTTCGTTAATTGCGGCGCAGTTCACCGCCTGAAACGTATTGCTGGAGCGCAGGCTGTTCATGTGCATTGCGCGGGCGATAAGCTCTTTTCCGGTGCCGCTTTCGCCGCGTATGAGAACGGTCGAATTTGATTTCGCTATCTTCAGGATCAGCTTTTTGACCTTGTCCATTTCGGGCGAAACAGACACGATCTCTGTGTCCAATGCAGACAGCTTGTTCAGGGCACGCGACACCGTCTCTAGCAGCTTTTCGCTGTCATAGGGTTTTTGCAGATAATCGAACGCGCCAAGCCGCAGCGCATCAACGGCCGAATCGACGGAACCATGCGCGGTGAGCAAAATAACGATGATCGACCTGTCGAAATTGGTCAGTTCCTTGAGCAGGTCAAGGCCGCTCATGCCCGTCATTTTCAGGTCTGTCAGAACAAGGTCAAAACGCCGCGATTCGACAAACTTCATCGCCGCCTCGCCCGACGAAGCCGTCGTCACGTCATAACCTTCGCCTGAAAGGATCGTCTCTAAAATTTCCCGCTGGTTCTTTTCGTCATCAACGACGAGTATCGATTTTCTTGCCATAATTCAAGTTGTTTTAATTACTAATGGGAGCAGAGCTAACAAAGTTCTTATAATACTTCAAAAAATCTTTGGTGATGTCCGGTTTATCAATTATCGAGATACTATACCCTTCACCTCCGAGATCGACATTAGCAAGGTCTAATATCAAGTCATAACCGTTCTCTTTGGCAAATTGAGCAAGAATGTTGCGAATTTTGTCACGTATTGGGCTGAAATGTTTATCTTTAAGTTTATCCCTCATTTTTTCATAACTATAGCGTAGCAACTGATATTTATCTGCTTCGAGTTGAAGTTCCTGTTGCCTTTCTCTCACAAGGCGTGGGTCGAAATCAGCAATTGTTCCAAGAGCATCAAAATCTTTTTTAAACTTTTCTACCATTAGCCTTTGTTTGGACTCAGCTTCCAATAATTCTTTCAATTGAGATTTTAGTGATTCCTCAATTATTTTACTGGCTTTGATTACTTCTGGAATACCATTGTTCTCATCGAAGAAAACCCTGGAATCTATAAAAGCATAACGGGACGGCGCTGATTCCGCTGCTTGTTGAGAATATGTTTGATCGACAGACAAAAAGACCGCTAAGATCATGCCGACAAAAGAAACATTGATTTTTTTCATATAGCCATGTTAATAGTGTTCGGTAACCGGATAATAAACTTCGTTCCTTCGCCTTCGGCCGATTCGACCTTTATTGATCCGTTGTGTTGTTCCACTATTTTTTGCACGATGGCGAGGCCGAGGCCTGTGCCGGTTTCCTTTGTCGAAAAATAGGGTTCGAATATCTTTGAGAGGTTTTCCGCCGGTATTCCGTTGCCTGTGTCGGCTATCTCAAACCGGACAAGGCCTTCGGCTTCATCGGCTTCTATCTTGACCGTAAGCTTGCCGCCGTCGTTGCCCATTGCCTGAACTGCGTTTATAAAAAGGTTGTTGAAAACAGAGCGTAAGAATTCCGGATCACCCATTATTTGCGGTATGTTCTCATGTTCTATGACGGCGATCTTTATATTATTCTCCTCTGCCTGTGCCTCAACTATCCTGAGCGATCCCTCGACCACCTCTCTTGCCTCTATCGGCCTGAGGTTCGCTGTTGCCGGACGTGAGTAATTCAGAAAATCGGTTATCTGCTGATCTATCCTTGCAACCTCGTCCTTTAATTGTGAGGTCAATTTCTGGAAGTTAGCCCGGCTGTCCGGTTCGTCGGGCGAATACTTGGAACGCAGGTGATCCAATGTCAGGTTTATGTAGTTCAGCGGATTGCGTATCTCATGCGCAATGGCCGAACCGAGCCGGCCGACGACCGCGCTTCTTTCGGCCTGTTGGAGCTGCTCCTCCAGTTCCTTTGATTTTTCGAGTTCGCGGGCCATCTCGTTAAAGCGTTCGGAAAGGCGTCCCATTTCATCATTTCGCCCTGTTATCGGGACACGAACGTCCAATTGGCCGTCCGCGACGCGTCTTGCCGCATCGGAAAGATGTGCTATCGGCCGCGTAAACCGCCAGACCAGCCAGAAAGTGACCAGCGTGGAAATAAGCAGAACGCCAAGCGTTACGACCAGCGGCTGTGCGGCACGTGCCGCTGCCTCGCTCCGGTCATTTTTGAGCAGGACCATCACATACCAGCGGCCGCGGCTGGTCTCTATCGGCACCGCGTGGGCTTCGTCATCAAACGCGACGTTTCGCTCGCTTCTTTGATTCGGAAATCTGGACAGGTCATCGCCGAGGCGGCTGCTTTCCACCAACGGCGGCAGATCGGTAAGTTCAGAGAGCATTTTGTAATCAAGCTCTCCGTCCTCGTCAACGGTTGGCAGATATTCGGGGTTAAGGCTGTCCGAAACGTGCCAGTCATTGTCGATTATTATGACATCGCGGATGCGTTTTCGTGCCGATTCGTCCAAAAACGGCTGGTTCGGGTTGTTTACAATGTCGAGCAGCCGGTCGGTCTCAGACGTCAGGCCCTGAAATCCGAGTGTGATGCCGGCGTTCAGAGCTTCGCCCTGAAGCCGACGGAGTTCGTCGTTTTCCTGCTGCATCACCAGATTGAGGTAATACTGGACGCCCAGTGTCGCCACCAGCATCAGGGCCAGTATCATCAGCAAACGGCCGCGAAATGTATGCAAAAATGGCATAATATTCTCAACTTTATGCAAGTGCTTAAGATTTTACTTGCCATCCGATGCCTTGAATGTTATCTTGTCACTTAGTAAATTCGCAAAGTCCCGTCAGAAATTATTATTTCTGAGCAACTCCCCGGGGCAGAAATTACCTTTCTTTCTTAATCAGAAAATACAGATACTTAGTTGAGCCGAGGTAAAGCATGAAGTTGTTGCGTTCCAAAAAGCGTCCGGGGAAGTATTCATTTTTTTTAGTCCTGGCGGTGTTGGCCCTGTCGTTGTTTACGACCTCCGTATTTGCCCAAAGCAAAAAGGCGAAAGCCGCACCCAACTCCAAAAAAGCCGCTCCGGCAAAAAAGGCAACAGCCACCGCTCCTAAAAAAGGTTCAGCAAAAACGACCGCCAAGGCCGCGTCCACAAAAGCATCCACAAAAACGGCCGCAGCTAAAAAGGCCAAGCCGCTGACAGCCGCCGAAAAGCGTAAAGAGGCTCAGCGTAAAAAGGCCGAGGAAGCACGCCGCCAGGCCGCTTTAGCAGAGCAACGCCGCCGCGAACAGGCCGCTCGTGAGGCCCGCGCCAGAAAGCTTGCATTTGAACGCGGACTTCGCACGGAAACGGCTGAAAACATATTAAAGGACAACACGGAAGGCGAGGACCTTGCCGTTCGCAGGGTCGCCGTGGAGGCACTTGGCGAAAAGGCCGGGACGGTCGTTGTGATGGAGGCAAAAACCGGCCGCGTCGTCACAATGGTCAATCAGGAATGGGCGATAAAACATGGCTTTAAACCGTGTTCGACAATAAAGCTTGTGACAGGCGTTGCCGGTGTCAACGAAAAGCTGATAGACGGCGAAGGCAATATTACCGGCAATTCGATGGCGATGAAGCTGGACGACGCTCTGGCAAAGTCAAATAATCCGTATTTTCAGCGAGTCGGATCTGATCTCGGAAACGAGAAAATGATCGGTTACGCAAAGCGGCTCGGCCTGGGGCAAAAAACCGGCATAAATGCCGAGGGAGAAAATCCCGGAAAGCTTCCATACGGCAATAAGAATTTAAGGATATATTCTCACGCTGATGATTTTGAAGTGACGCCGCTGCAGCTTGCGGTAATGGTCACTGCCCTTTCCAACGGCGGCAAGCGTGTCGTTCCGACCATCCAAAAAACGCAGGCGCAAAAAACGGCCCTCAAGCCGAAATATCACGGCAGCATCGATCTGCCGGAATACAGCTATCAGCGTGTTTTGCCGGGCATGATGGGCGCGGCGGAATACGGAACGGCTCGGCGTGGCGTAGATCCCGCGTTGGGCATTGCCGGAAAGACCGGTTCATGTATCGGACGCGGTTCGTGGGTCGGGCTGTTTGCTTCGGTTGCTCCGGTGGAAGATCCAAAATACGCGGTTGTCGTTATAACACGCGGTGAGAGCGAACGCGGGCGGAATGCGGCCGCCATTGCCGGACAGATATACAGGGCGCTTGCTCCGACCATTTCACGAGATCAGGAAAAGAACCTAGCTATTCGCCGGCTTACTTCCATGCCGCCGCCTAACGCCATTCCGTCCACTCTGGCTGACGCAGCCGCAGGCGATGATGAGGATGACGATGATGAATCGGTCGTTCCGGCCTCTGACCGCGAGATCGATGCCAGGCGTCCGGTCGTGGTCGCGGGTGCTCAGCAAAAGGCCGATGAACCGGGAAGGGTCGTTCGCACGGCACAGTCAAACCCGGTATTTTCTCCGGTTGTGATCGGATATGACAGAACCGGCGCCGAAGACGGAACGGCAAAGCCCGCTTCTGCTGCAACTGCCAAACCGTCCGGCCCGGCAGCCTCCGCCGCCGATAAAAGAACGACCACCGCAAGCTCAAAGCCGGTCATTGTAAAATCGGCACCGCCTTCGGCAAAGACACCTGCCGCCAAACCTGCAACGAAACCGGCGGCAAAACCCGCAACGGCACCGGCAAAGAAACCAGCCGAGAAAAAAGGTAAGACCGCTCCGGCAAAAGCAGCGGCAAAACCTGCGACAGCAAAGTCCGCGGCCCCTGCGTCCAAATCGTCGAAAGCGCCCACAGGCAAGTCGTCAACTCCGGCAAAAGGCAACACCGCCGCCAAGGGCAAAACCGCCCCGGCAAAAACCAAGGCCGCCGCAAACAGTAAAAAACCGGCCGCCGCTCCCAAGGCAAGCAATGCTAAAACTGCTCCCACAGCCAAGAAAACAACAGACAAGAGCAAAAAGGCGGACAACACCGCCAAGCCAAAGGAAGCAAGCCGTCCGCGCGTGGTCAAGCGTAAATAATTGCTTTGCCTCGCTATGGCCAAAAGAACAGCAGAAAAAGACCGCATATATCAATGATGAAATGTGCCTGAACGGCATCATAAAGGCTTGACATTATGCGGTCTTTTGCGTGATTATTTAACATTCTCAAGAATTGGCATCCTTAGGATAAACTTCATTCTAAGGTAATTTGCCTTGCTGAAATTCTTGCAACTTTTTAATTTTTATTTACATCAGAATTGGAACGAAACCCGTATAAAGTAAACGCGGGTCCGGTAAAGAATATTGAACCGAATTTTTCGGGCGGGAGGAAGTAACTTAAATGAAAGACATTTTTAGATTTGTTGGCATGGGAGCATTGCTCGCTGTGGTTTTGGGAGTCGGGTCAATGACAGTTTCAGCCCAGGATCCTTGTGAGGATTTCGACGGCAACGCTGAACTTGATGCAAAGATCCGTGATAATTACCCTAAGGACGCAACCCTTAAGATCGCAATTGACGCATCCAAGCAGTATCTTGAAAAATACGGCAGTTGCGAGGTTTTCAAGGATTTTGCCGACTGGGTAAAAGGACAGCTTCCGGGTTGGGAAAAGGCCCAGGCAGAGATTGAAAAATGGGAATGGCTTGGTCCACGACTGAAGCGGTTTGATGAGGGTATAAAAGCGGAAAAGTATGATGAGATGTTCGCCTCCGGAAAGGAGGTCCTCACCAAATACCCCGAGGACATGAATGTCCTGGTTCCGCTTGGATTGGTCGGGTTATACAATAATGATGCGAAGTACACCAATGACTCGCTTGGCTATGCAAAGTCAGCTCTTCAAAAGCTGAAGGCGGGCGCTCCTTCGTCCAAAAAGAATGGCCTGTACGGATATTGGCAGATGGAGCGTTCCAAGGATGATGCCATTAGCGAACTTACCTATGCCATCGGGTACATGACATTTTACGGTAAAAAGGACCATAAGGGAGCATTGCCTTATTACTATGAGGCATCGCAGATATCCGGCCCTTTCAAGGAAGAGCCGCGTCTCTATACGACCCTTGGAGCCTACTACGTAGAGCAGGCAGGCTTAATTGGTGACGAGATCCAGGCACTTATCAAGAAGATCGAAGCCACCGAGGATGAAGATGAAAAGATCAAGATCGACACCGAAGTAAAGGCAAAGGTCGCACTTTTCAATGGCCATATCGACAGGGCCATCGATTCGTACAGTCGTGCCTACGCGGTTGCTGATGAATCGGTTGCTGCCGACAAAAAGCTGAAAGCCGATGTTTATGAAGAACTGAAAGGCCTGTGGGAGCGTATCGGCAGAAAGGACGGTTTGGACAAGCATATCGCTTCTGTTCCAAACAGCCCGTTGCCGAACCCGACCAGCGAGGTACAGCCGTTGGCCGACCCTGAGCCGGAAACGAACGCATCAGGCGATAACACGACCGGATCGGGCAACTAATCGCATGGATCTTATGAAGGTTCGCCTGAGACATCGGACGGGCCGACAAATCTAAATAATGGGCCGGAGGCTGTTATATCAAGCTTCCGGCTTTATTTTTTGCTCATTTCTGCCTAAACTAACCTCTTGTGTCCAATGACTGAATCGCGGCTTGAAAAGATACTGGGATATAAATTCCATTCGCCGGAACTTTTGGAAAGGGCATTGACCCACGGTTCCTGGGTAAATGAGAATGCGTCCTCTGACTCGCCGCTGCGTGATAATGAGAGGCTCGAATTTTTGGGCGATTCCGTGCTTGGACTGGTGACGGCGGACTGGCTTTTTGAAAACCATCCGACGCTGGACGAAGGCGACATGACGCAAATGAAGCATCGCCTGGTCAGCACGGTGACGCTCGCACGCATTGCCGCCGAGATCGGACTTGGCGAGGCCGTACGCGTCAGCCGAGGCGAAGAACGTTCCGGCGGAAGAAAAAAAACGGCCCTTCTTGCCGATACGATGGAGGCCGTCATTGGGGCCGTCTTTCTGGACGCGGGTTATGACAAGGCAAGGGAATTTGTCATCAGGCTTTTTGCGGATGAGCTAAAGAACGCTTCGCCGACAGGCTCGACTGATTTCAAAACGCTGCTTCAGGAAAGGCTCCAGGCACGCAAACTGCCTACGCCGACATATAGCCTGCTGGAAACAACAGGCCCGCCGCATGACAGGTCGTTCAGGGTAAAGGCCGAATGGCATGGCGGCAGCGTCGAGGGAACGGGCCGTTCGATCAAGGCAGCCGAGATGAGCGCCGCCAGCCTGGCCCTGGAGATGATCGATCAGGAAACGTAGGCGATACACACAGAACTACGCGGAAATTTATGAATACGCAAGAGAAGGAAAAACCGGAGACCGACGAAAAGGAAAAGAAGCCGAAAGGCCCGCCAAAATCTATTTTTCGGGAATATCTGGAATCTTTTACGGTAACTCTGATCATGGCCATTTTTGGAATGACGTTCATTCTGCAGGCCGTGACCGTTCCGACCGGTTCCATGCAGAACACCATTCTGGTGGGTGATTATCTGCTGGTCAATAAATTCATTTTCAATCCGGGCGGAAACCCGCTGCCGTTCCTGCCGATGCGTGACATCGAACGCGGCGACATCATCGTTTTCAAATATCCGGGCAATGATGTTGTCCCGGACTCCAGCCCTGGTTCCGACCGTTCGCGCAGATTGGCCAAATACCAAATAAATTACGTCAAGCGGGTTATTGGCCTGCCGGGTGAGAAAGTCGAATTCAAGAACAATCAGGTTTATATAAATGACCAACCGCTTTCCGAACATCGTATAATCGGCGATTTGCCGGTAACTGAAAACAGAGACCAATCCGCTTTGGAAACAAGCGAATTTGAGGGCCGCGAACCTGATGACAAATGGAGCGTCTATTACTCTTCGCGAACAATGAGCGCCGTCCGAAACGGTTTTACGTTAAAGCTGGATCATTGGAATTTCGGCGTTGAAGGTAAGCCGATGACCGTGCCGCCGAACAGTTTTTTTGTGATGGGCGACAGCCGCGACCAGAGCGATGACAGCCGCGGCTGGGGTTTTGTCCCGCGTGAACTGGTGATAGGCCGGGCGATGTTCGTTTACTGGTCGTGCGACCGCGGAGCGTCCAATGGCGGTTTGCTCGGATGCCTGACGCACCCGAGACTGAACCGCATCGGCAAATTTGTAAAATAAATGCCTGCGGGCGGCACCACGGCCCGCATTTTCCCGATGAAGCTTAATTTGAACGACGAGGTTTCCGGAGCGATACATTTTGACAAGCCTGTTGTCGCTCTGGAATCCACCGTCATCGCGCACGGGCTGCCGTTCCCCCATAACATTGAGACCGCAAAAAAACTGGAGAGGATAGTCCGCGATATGGGAGCCGTTCCGGCGACCATCGCCATCTTTGGCGGCGAGGCATTTATCGGGCTGGACGAGAAACAGCTTGAACATCTGGCGACCGCAAAGGACATCCGCAAGGCGTCGCCCCGCGACCTGCCGATAGCCGTTGCGAAAAAGCTGGATTGCGCCACGACCGTTTCGACGACCGCTTTTCTGGCTCATCGTGCGGGCATCAGGGTCTTTGCGACCGGCGGCATAGGCGGAGTTCATCGCGGCAATGCAATGGATATTTCCGCCGATCTTCCCGAACTTGCCCGCTCGCCGATAGTGGTCGTATGTTCGGGGGCAAAGATCGTTCTTGACCTGCCGCGCACGCGCGAATGGCTTGAAACATACGGCGTCACCGTTCTGGGCTGGCAGTGTTCCGAACTTCCGGCGTTCTATTCGCGGACGAGCGGGCTTCTTGTCGATGATCGTGTCGAAACTGCGCGTGAGGTGGCAAGAACGGTCGAAGCGAGAAAAGATCTGGGCCTGCCGGGTGCGACGCTTGTCACGGTTCCTGTTCCGGAAAAACACGAGATCGGGTTGGATGAGCTTGAACGGATGCTGGCAGAATCGCTCCGGTCGGCGAATGAGCATGGCATCGGCGGCAAGGAGGTCACGCCGTTCCTGCTTGCCGAACTTGCTTCCCGAAGCCAGGGAAGAACGATGGACGCCAACATCGCTTTGCTGGAAAACAATGCCCGCGTGGCGGCCCGCATCGCCGCGTCAATGTAGGCCGCTCACCGTTTGGCGGCCGTTGCCTCCATTTTCTGCTTTAGCGTGTCAAGGCGCTGATTTGCCTCGGCCGCCTGTTCTGACCGTGGAAAGCTCTTCGCTATTTCCGTCCACGATTCACCATCATAGTGATATTTCAGGGTTGATGAATTAAAGACGAATTTGATGCCGAGCCGCCGATAGCGGTCAAGGCTGACAAAGTTCAGATAATAGCTGTGCAGCGGAGCTTTTGTAGCGGCCATTTCACGCCGATTCAGGCGGCGGTTCGCGTCGCCCGACAGCTTGTTCGCCGTATCTTCCAGCAGGTCGCCCAACAGCAGCAGTATCGCCGGACGCCTTTCGGATTGAGGAAAAAGTTCGCTGAAATGCACGGCCATTTCTATCTGCTCAAAACCGCTTGAGGCCAGTATCAGGTCAAAGAACCGGCTTTCATCATCGGGGCGAAATTTTGTGACCACGGCGTCCGCCTGTACCCATCCGTCATACGACGGCGCGGCCGTTACGCGATAGAACGTTACGCCGTCAGCCCTTTTCACATCGCGGATGACCATTTTTCTGCCCAGTCTCATCCGTTGAATGGCATTGGCAAAAAGGCTCGGGCCGTCACGAAGAACTGACAAGGTCTCGTCAAATATGACGGCGGTCTGGCCCATTTCCTGTGATCTAGGCTGTGCCGCGGGACGCGGTTTGGGGCTGCCGCCGCGGCGCTGCGCTTCGACAGCGGGGGCGAAAATGAAAAATAACACGAGCAAAGGCAGGATCTTCATCTCGGTATTACGTCAACCTTTTATCTTTTTTAGCCGGTCGTTGACTCCGGCGTGGTGAAAATGACAAATTGCTATCGCAAGGGCATCTGCCGCGTCATGCGGTTTTGGTATCTGCCGCAGGCCCAACAGGATCCGCGTCATTTCGCCGACCTGGTTCTTGTCAGCGGCCCCGTAGCCTACTATCGTCTGTTTTATAAGGCGCGGAGCATATTCCGCTATTTCCAGTCCGTTCTGTGCCGCCAGCAAAAGCACGACCCCGCGAACCTGTCCGAGCTTTATGGCAACGCTGACATTTGCCGCGTAAAACGTGTCCTCGACAGAAACGACGTCGGGTACATGCCGGCCTATTACATCGCTAAGGCCCGCGTGAACGGCAAGAAGGCGTTCGGCAAAGGGCATTTTGGAGTTTGAACGGACAGTGCCAAACTCGACCAGGGCGTACTTTGAGCCGGTGCCTTCGACCACGCCCCAACCCAGTGTCTCGCTGCCGGGATCGATGCCAAGAACACGCATTGGTAAAGCAAATTAACCAGAGTTTTCAGAAAAGATAACCGAAGTTGTGTGTTAACACAAGCTCGGATGCCCGCCTGAGCCGAGTTTGTAAAAAGAGGCTCCAAACATTATCATTTCTTATTGACGCTAAGGATTTACGTCCGGATCAAAACATGAACGCCCAACCCGAGGCATCCAAGCCGTTACAATCAATTCGTGAGCTAATGACCGGTGTCATCGATTATGCCGGGCTGTTTCCGCCTTCGCAGCTTTCGATGCAGGAGGCCGTGCTGAACTATGCGACCTACCGGAACAGCAACCACGGCTGGATGTTGGGACGATTTATCCTGCCTGTGGCCCGCCTGGATGAGTTCATGGAATCGGCGACGGATTTTGTCTCGAGCGAAACGAGCGAGGCGTGGCGGCTGAGCGTTCTGGCGGGCGAGGACATCAACCAGACCTTTCGCCAGATAGCCGAATTTAACAGGCTGAACGAATCGAGCGTGATAATAGACACGTTGGAAGTAAAGGCGAACACGCTTTCAAAGATCGACAACACGCTGACGGCCCTGCCGGGCGGGGTGACGGTGTATTTTGAGATCTCGATGGGCGAGCAGTTCATCGACCTGGTAACGGCCCTGGCAATGAGCGGACACCGGGCAAAGATACGCACCGGCGGCGTGACGAATGACGATTTTCCTTCGTCAAAGGAGATGATCAGGTTCGTCCGCACATGTATGGCAGCCAACGTCCCGTTCAAGGCAACGGCCGGGCTGCATCACCCTCTGCGGTGCTTCAAGCCGCTGACCTACGCGCCAGACGCGCCCGAAGGAACTATGCATGGTTTTATGAACATGCTGATGATGACCGGGTTTGCCCGCGAAAGCTACAGGCCGCCTTTGTTGGAAGAATTGATGGAAGAAGAGTTTGAAGAGGCGTTTTCCTTTAGCGAGGCAGGCGTTGCCTGGCGCGATGAATATTTTCTGACCAATGCCCATCTGCGCCTGATGCGCGACCGCGGAATGAACTCCTTCGGCTCCTGCTCATTCGACGAACCTGTGGAAGACCTCCGCGCAATGGGGCTTTTATGATTAGTCCTTTGTCCTTTGTCATTTGTCCTTAGCTTTTAGTTTTTGGAAGCAAAGGACTAAGGACAAATGACCAATGACCAAAATATGTACGAAATAAACGAAACACACGACCCGAACCTGAAAAGCTGGGTCGAAAGCGCCAACGACCCGAATAACGATTTTCCGATACAGAATTTGCCGTTTTGTTCGTTCCTTAAAAATTGTGACGAAATCGAAAATCCCGTTTATTGGCGGCCGGGGGTGAGGATCGGAAACCATGTTTTGGACCTTCGCATGTGTGTAGAAAAAGATTTGATCGACGATAGTTGGGATTTCGCATTTGGTCTGGAAATGGGATTTGGCGGGCAAGCTTTGACAAGTCTTCTTAGCCTTGATGATTTAGGGGCTCTTCGGCGCCGACTTTCGCAAATTTTAACTGAGGGCTTTACCGAAAGAGAGAAGGTACAAGATTGTCTAATCCCGCTCTCATCAATCGATATATTGGATGTTCCAACTCATATTGGTGACTACACCGATTTCTACTGCTCGATATATCATGCGACGAATGTCGGGTCGATGTTTCGGCCGGACAATCCGCTGATGCCGAATTATAAGTACGTGCCGATCGGGTATCATGGGCGGGCGTCGAGCATTGTTGTGTCGGGCACGGACATCAAGCGTCCGCATGGGCAGAATCGGAGCGATGCGGAAAAGCCGCCGGTCTTTATTCCTGCAAAAAATCTTGATTACGAAATGGAGTTGGGCTTTTTTGTCGGCAAAGGCAATGAGATGGGCGAACCGATAAACATCGCCGATGCCGAAAAGCATATCTTCGGTGTTTGCTTGGTGAACGACTGGTCGGCACGCGACATACAGGCGTGGGAATATCAGCCGCTCGGTCCGTTTCTCGCCAAAAATTTTGCCACGACCATCTCGCCGTATGTCGTCACGATGGAGGCGCTTGCACCGTTTCGTACACCTGCTTTCGAACGCGACGCGGACGATCCGCAACCGCTGGATTACCTGAACGACGAGCAAAATCAAAAGTTTGGCGGGCTGGACATAAACCTCGAAGTTTACATTCAGACCGAAAAGATGCGTAACGAAAATATTGAACCACATCTGCTCTCGCGGTCGAATACAAAAGACCTATATTGGAACATCGGCCAGATGCTTACGCATCACGCTTCGAACGGCTGCAATCTGCAAACGGGCGACCTTATTGCCTCCGGCACGGTTTCGGGTAAAGAAAAGAATGAACGCGGCTGCCTGCTTGAACTCACATGGCGAGGCACCGAACCGCTTGAACTGCCGTCCGGCGAACAACGCCGCTTTCTCGAAGACGGCGATGAGGTCATCATGAAGGGCTTCTGCGAACGCGAAGGCTTTCGCCGCATAGGACTGGGCGAGTGTCGTGGCCGCGTCCTGCCCGCATAATTAAACCCGAATTACGCGCTAGAAACACCCCGACGAAAACCGGAACCGACATAACAGTTGATAGTTGTGCAGGTTACAGTTATTAGTTTTTTCAACTGTTAACTAAAAACTGACCAACTATAACCTGTTAGGAGCTAAGATAATCAGCCTGATCTCTTACATTTTGAACTTCGGGATTCTCTAATGCGGATTCTGGGTTTAATTGCCTATAAATTCTACGATACCAATATCCAACCCCCATCCTGTTACAGAATAACAATTTTCGATATAATATCCGTTTTTGCCGATCTCTCGGCAAGTATTAGAGCAACATTTAAGGAGTATATTATGAGAAAAACGACTATTTTTGTGTTGATGTGTGTCCTGCTTTTGGGAAACACGCTGAGTGTATTTGCGGATCAGATCGTATTAAAGAATGGCGACCGGATAACGGGGAAGATCCTTAAAAAAGACGGGGACAAGATCGTTATCGAGACCGAATCGGCAGGAACGATCACCGTACTTTGGGCGGCGGTCGAACGTGTTGCTTCGGACGAGCCGCTCAATCTGGAATTGACCGACGGCCAGCTTATCAAGGGAACGGTTGAGACGGTCGAGGACAAGGTTGAGGTGGAAACCGTCGATGCCGGCAAGGTCGTGGTCGAAAAAGAGAAGATAACAACGGCCCGAAACGACGCCGAGCAGACAAAGTACATCGAGGAACGCGACCGCCTGCTCAACCCGGGGTTCGGCGATCTGTGGACAGGTTCGGCGGATGTCGGTTACAGCATGACGACCGGAAATTCAAAGACAAATGCGTTTACGGCGGGCATCCGCGCCGCTCGCGAGACGACCCGCGACAAGATCTCTGTTTACGCCAATGCCGTTCAGGCGAGCAACTCCACAGCGGGAGTCAGTGTCACTACGGCAAAGGCCCTTTGGTTTGGCGGACGTTACGATTACAACGTCAACGAAAAGCTTTTTGCCTTTGGCTCGGCTGATTTTGAAATGGACTCTCCGCAGCTTCTCGATCTGAGAATGGTCTTCGGCGGCGGTTTCGGTTATCGGGCCGTCAGGAACGAAAGGACGCAGCTTGACCTGTTTGGCGGCGTTGCCTACAACCGCGAATATTACAAAACCGGCCTTCGGCGCAATTCGGCCGAGGTCATGGTCGGTGATGAATTAAAGCATAAGCTGAATTCGAGAATGGCCCTGACACAGCGAATGGTCTTTTATCCGAACGTATCTGATCTCGGACGTTTTCGCGCGCAATTTGACGCTTCGCTGCTGACCGACATCAACGGCTGGCTCGGGTGGCACGTCACCGTCGGCGACCGTTTTAACAGCGATCCGGTCATCGGCGCCCAAAAGAACGACCTGTTCCTTTCCACGGGTATCAGGGTCAATTTTGGTCGTACGGCGAAATGACCCATTCTGCCTTGAAGGAAATATGAGGACGTTATGGCGGGGCCATGCGGTGAATGCGCGGCCTCGCTGTTTTTATTTATCTGCCACTCACAGTGGAGAGGCAATAGACGTTACGGCTTCCTGTTTCTTTCTCGTGAAATGTTTTAGGATAGATATATAGGCAATGGACGTGGTGTTAGACAAATTTCACGAAGAGTGCGGTGTTTTTGGCATCTTCGGCCACCCGGAGGCTTCAACGCTGACGCAGTTGGGGCTGTTCGCTTTGCAGCATCGCGGACAGGAGGCCTGCGGCATTGTTTCGTCGGATGGTGAAGACCTTCACCAGTTTCGCGCACAGGGCCTGGTCGCGGATGTGCTGACCGAGGAGGTGCAAAAGTCTCTTGTCGGCAGCAGCGCCATCGGGCATACGCGCTACTCCACCAGCGGACGGAACACGATCAAGGAAGTGCAGCCCTTTTCTGTCACGTGCCAGCACGGCCAGATCGCTGTTTGTCATAACGGCAACCTGCCGTTCGCGGCGGCAAAACGTGCCGAGTTGGAAAAAGCAGGTGCGATCTTCTCATCGACATCCGATACCGAGACCGTCCTGCACAGCATTGCCCGCACACCGGCCCCGACCGCAATAGACGCCATCACAAAAGTGCTTACGGAAACCGAAGGGGCATTCTCAATGCTTTTTCTGACACCGAAGGAATTGATAGCGGTTCGTGATCCCAGAGGCTTTCGTCCGCTGGTGTTGGGCAAGCTGAAAGACGCCTGGTGTGTCGCTTCGGAAACATGCGCCTTTGACCTTATCGACGCCGAGTATGTCCGCGAACTGGAACCGGGCGAAATGGCGATCATCGACGCCGACGGCATCCGTTCATCGCATCCATTTGTCGAAAAGCCGCGGTCGGTCTGCACCTTTGAACACGTTTATTTTTCCAGGCCTGATTCGATCATCTTCGGAGCTTCGGTCAATGAATCACGTCATAAGATGGGCAAACAGCTTGCGCTCGAACATCCGGTCGATGCAGACCTGGTCGTTCCGGTGCCTGATTCCGGCGTCGCGGCGGCCATCGGCTACGCAAAACAGTCGGGCATCAATTTCCGCCAGGCGATAATCCGCAATCATTATGTCGGCAGGACGTTTATCGAACCCACACAGTCGATACGCTCCTTTGGCGTAAGGCTGAAACTCAACCCCATCAAGGATCTCATAAATGGCCAGAGGATAATTTTGGTCGATGATTCGATAGTTCGCGGGACGACCTCGAAAAAGATCGTGGAGATGGTAAGAGAGGCCGGAGCGCGTGAAGTGCACCTGCGTATCTCATGTCCCGCCACGACGCATTCGTGCTATTACGGCGTTGACACGCCGCACCGCAAGGACCTGATAGCCTCACGAATGACCACCGATGAGGTTTGTGAATATATCGGCGCCGACAGTCTCGGATACCTGTCGCTGGAAGGAATGCTAGAAGCGATAGGCATTACCGAAGGAGCATGCGCCGCCTGCTGGACAGGCAGATACCCGACCGAGATCGCGAACGGAGCGTCCGTTTGAATCAGATCATCCTAACTCGATTCCTCAGTCAGTTCTCCGTCATTTTTTCCAAGCCTGTCAAATAAGCCCGTTTGCCCCCGGTGTTCCAGCACATGTCTGTAAAAAACGGTGAGGATAGCCACGACCGGTATCGCCAAAAAGACGCCCGGAATGCCCGCAACCTGTTCGCCAGCCAGAATGGAAATTATAATAAGCAGCGGGTGCATGCGGATGCCGCCGCGAACGATCCTCGGATATGACACATAGTCATGAAACAAACGCAGCACCACCAAAAAGACGGCAACATATATAGCGCGTCGCGGATCATCGCCAAAGGCAGCGGTCGTTGTGGCAATGATGCCTATTGACAGCGGTCCGAGCATCGGGACAAATTCAAAAATTCCCGCCAGTATCCCAAGCAGCAGGGCATATTTCAGGCCGACAAGATAAAACCCAAGCACGCATACCGACCCGATCAGCAGACATGACAGCAGTTGTGCCCGCGTGTATGCCGCCATGGTCAGGTTTATATCCGCCATCACCGCCTCGGATCGCAGACGCCAGCGGCCCGCCGGAAACATTCGTAAAATTGCCAGCCTTATCTGATTGACGTCCTTCAAAAAAAAGAACGACAGAACAGGCACCACGACCAGCCACGGCAGATATGCAACAGAGACAATGACCAGATTGCCGAACCACGCCGTTACACGGTCGCCAACCGCGACGATGTTGTCATTTATGCGGGTCTGGATGTCCTCGGGAACACGAAGCCTGTCAAACCGGCGGTTGAGGTCGTTCAGCGATTGCCGGATGCCGGTCGCATAACGCGGGAGGCTTGCTCCAAATTCCCGTCCCTGGTCAACGACCCTTGGCACAAGATTCGCGAAAGCAATGCCGACCACCGTGAACACGACAATGTAGGCGATGGCTATGGCAAGCGAACGCGGCATGAAGCGTTCGAGCTTTCGGTGTTTGAACGGGCTTCGGATAAGCGTGACCAGCGGCGCCAGCAGATAGGCAAAAAAGATGGACAGAACGATGACAAAAAACAGATATGAAAGCGAATAAAAGATCGTCTGGACAAATCCGGCGACGAAAATGACCAAAAGGGCCGCGACCACGACCGCAACGATGGTATTGACGGAAAATGACGCCGGTTCCAGCACAACGCGCACCGGCCCGCCGTCATCCGGCGCGGTTATGGATATTTTTTCAGCTCCCTCGTCAACCGGATCGATCTGTCTGGGCATGGCAATATCCTCACTTTATTGAGCGTTATCATTTGCCGGCTGTGGTTTCGCCGGACGCGGCAATGAGAGGTCCTGAAATGCGAAATTATCGGCCAGCATATTCATGTCCTCTTCCGGCATACGAAAATTTGACCCGACTATCAAAGCGCGGTCTTCGTCGGAAAGTTTTCTCCGATTTATTTCTATCGGCATTCCGCTTCCCAGCAGGCGTTTGTCATCATCGGTGAAAGGCCCGCCGTCCTTGCGCCGGAAAACATATACGAAACGAAATTCAGCCGTCCTCATTGCCGCAATGTCAGTTTCAAATGTTGCCTTTGCGGGTTTTTCCGCCGCCGGAGCATCGGCCTGCTCAGGTTTTGAAGCCGATTCCATTATACGTTTATTCGGTGTGCAGCCGGCGAAGAATATCAGCACGAAGAAAAATGCAAAGATCACGGCTGATCTTGATGCGGAACTATGTTGAAAAGGCATACTTCGCATCAATTTTCTCCGTTTTCCGCTTCTTCGTCCTCATCGCCCTGATCACTGTTTGCGTTAGCGGCTTTCTTTTCCTCTTCGTCGAGGATTCGTTTTTCCTCTTCGGTCTCAGGAACATCCTCCATGCCCGGAGGGACACCCTTTTCGGCCCTGATCTTTATCAGCCGGGCCTCGTCATCGCTATACACCACATCGGCCCATCCGCTCTCCAGAAGTTTTGCGACCATCTGGTCATTTTCCTTGGCGTCGGTAAATACCCAGTTCGCGCCGAATTTTTCCCTGATCAGCGGTGCGGCCTCATCCTGTTTTCCGGACGTTATCTCGGTCAGGAGTTTGTAAAGGTCGGGGTTTTCCGAAAACAGGTAATTCGGGTCCAGGCCGTAAACGTAGCTGTGCTTTGTGTTCAGAAAAAAGAGTTTTGGAAAATCGTCCCAGTTGGCGTTAAAGATCCGTTCGCCAGCCGGGATGTTCTCGTTGCCCTTGTTGTCCGTTCCGGTGGCCCATTCCATTGCGGCCCTGTATCGCTCATCCTTTTCGTTCGAGGAGAGCGTTCTCATCAGCCCGCCGTATTCGATGCCCAATCTCTGCAAGCCGAGCATATTCGCCATAAAGCTGAAAATGAGAATGATGCCAAGCGTCCATGCGGCGGCCTGTTTGATAGAGGCAACTATCATGTCCGAACGCGTCTTTTCGGCGTCGAGGTACGGTTCCATGTCACGGACAAATTCAGCGGGAAGTTCGGCGACCTTTTTGGCCGTGAATGCCTGCCAGCTAAAAGCCGCGAACAGGATCGCGAACGGCGGAAAGTATTCGGCAAATCTTTTTGAGCGGAATTGCGCCGCCAGCAAAATGGTCACAAAGACCATGAAGAACGTTGCTTTTTCAGGCAGTTTGCCGTTACGCGGCATAAAAAGGACATAGCCGACGATCATCGCTATCAGCGCGACCGGAAAATGCGTCAGCAGATCCATGCCGCTGTATGAATACCACTCGTTCCCGACCGTCACGGCAAAATCGCTGCCGACCTTGAATTTGGTAATGAAATGCTCGTAAAAGAGCAGCAGATTGTTGGGAAAATACGGGTTAATGATGTTTCCCAGTATCATCCCGCCGCCTGTGTAGGCAAGCGGTTCCCATTCAAATTTGCGTTCGTTCCAGCCGATTATGGCCGTCCAGATCATCGCTGCGATAAAAAGCAGCGGAAACAGGCTGTATGTCCAGACAAACGCGAACATCAGCGGCAGTAGCCATTTATATTTGCGCTCAAAGAGCATATAGATGCCCGCGACCGAGAAGATGATCGTCAGCGGCGGGGCCTTTGCCATGTTCATCCGATAAAAGAACATATTGGCGCAGGACATTATCGCTCCGAACCATATCAGCGGATAATCCACTTTGTAACGGTGAAGTAGCCAATAGACCGAAAAGATAGCCAGCGTCGCAAAAACTATTGCCGCTATCTTTGCCGCCATCACCGGTTCAAAGAACCACAGGAAAGGTATCTGGAGCAGGTGAAAGAGAAAATGATGGTCGTTGTAATCCTGCGGATTCAGCACCGTCAGCGGAAGCCATTCAAACGTCGGCAGCCATTTGCCGGACGAAAGGCTTTCCCACAAAAGCTGGCTCCAGCGTATGTGGTAATAACCGTCCCAATCGCCGCAGCAGATCGCGTCCGTGCGAAATTGCAGGAACGACATCACCATCGCGGCTGCCACAAAGGCGAAGATCAGATAAACGGTGCGCGTTGCTTCTTCCGTTTCCAGATACGCACGCCACGACGAACTTTTTGGGGCCGCTTCCGGTTTGGGCTTGTCTGCGGGTACAGAAATTGTGTTTGGGTTGTCTTCCATCAGATATTCGATCAGAAGCTGTTATGCATGTTCAAATCAAAAAAGTAACACGACAAAGGGCGAATTATCCAATTTGCCTTATGAACGCCGCCGTAACCGGCGATTAGGTAATTCTGATGGTTTAGTAACAGGAATGCAAAACAGGAGCGGTTGCTTTAACGGCCTGTCGCCTTTAAAATCAGAAGTTTAACGATGTATCCAAAAGGCAATCTATTCATACCCGCTCCGCATGGCCGTCTTGAGGCGATATTAAAGGAGCCGCAGGGCGAACCGAAGGGCATCGGCATCGTAGCTCATCCGCATCCGCTCGGCGGCGGGACAATGCACAACAAGGTCGTTTTCCGTGCTGCGGCGGGACTTGTCGATGCAGGCCTCGTCACGCTGAGGTTCAATTTTCGCAGTGTCGGGGCCTCGACCGGCGAACATTCCGAGATACCCGGCGGCATCGAAGACGTGGAGACGGCCATCGGCTATATGACTAACGAATATCCCGGTGAAGACCTGACGCTCGCAGGGTTTTCCTTCGGTTCGCGCACCGCCATGGAAGCCGGAATGGACGACGATCGCGTTAAAAGGCTGATAAGCATAGGCACGCCGGTCGATAAATATCAGGATTACGAATTTCTGCTGGAGCTTAGGAAGCCGATCCTGTTCGTTCATGGCGACAGCGATGAATTCGGAGCGTTGGAAAACGTGAAAAGGCTTGTTGACGACGTGGCAAAGGTCACTGACACTGAGCTTGTGACATTCACCGACTGCGGCCATTTCTTTGATGACCATCTGGATCAGCTGAGGGAAGCGATAAAGGATTGGGTGGAAAAGAAAATGACAGGGACAAAAGAGACAAAAGTGACCTAAGTGACCTAATGGACATGTGACCCGCAACGCTGATGCCTTGTGTCGTTGTTGTCCTTTATGTCCCTAAACAGCCTAACTATGGAAAACCAGGAAACAAAAAGAGACGCCGCTATTCGCCTGACGATGATGCCGCGTGACACCAATGCCCACGGGACCGTTTTTGGCGGTGTGGTTCTGAGCTATATTGACGTTGCGGGTGCGGTCGGGGCGGTCCGGCATACAAAACACGACAGGTTCGTCACGGTGGCGATGAAAGAGGTCATCTTTCACGAGCCGGTATTCATGGGCGACCTGGTCAGCTTTTATGTCGAAACAATAAAGGTCGGGAACACGTCAATAACGGTTCACGTGGTTGTTGAGGCCGAACGCTTTGGCAACCAGATGCAAAAGGTCATCGTCACTGAGGCCGAGGTCGTGTATGTTGCCATCAATCAGTTCCGGGAAAAAGTGAGCATAGGGAACTCCTGATGTATTTCATTTAGTTTGAGATTCGTCGTGCATTGACCTCAACTTTTCAAGGATGTTGTATACCAATGATCCTTCAGTATAGTTCAATCTTTCAAATGATATTTGTTTAGGATTTGTTTGTTGCACCGATTCAACCAACTTCCCGTTATCACGCTTTTCTATCTCCTTGTATTCAGGCGATGGTTTGACCGATCTTAAATAGAGAACTTGCAGGCCTAAATCGCTTTTTCGCATTGGGCGGTATAAGAGGTCGTCTTTGTAGTGAATAATCTGCCCATTTGTCAGATTGCCCTTAAAGATCTCTTTTACTCTGGCAGTAAGAATAAATGGTTCTCCTCCCGGTTCATCTGTGTATTTCGAGAAAGTGACCACATCGGCTAAAACAACTACATCCGCTTCATTAAAGTTCTCTCTAACTGACACATTTGAATAAGGGTGAGACTCATCATTTTCATCTATCAAGTCAGTGGGTGTTACTATCGTTCTCATTTTCTGAAGGAGGTCATGTTGAATTGTTCTTGATGAGTTTTCCAACGAGCCTAACGAACCGGGCTTACCCTCTTCAGATTCATTCAAAATTAAGAATATAACCTTCTCGCCTAAAAAATTCTTTTTCGGATATGTTGCATCGCAGCCTGCATAAAACTCTATGACCTTGCTCTTTACCTCGCCCTTGTACAACTCAAGTAACTCAGCGACTAATCGATAGGAACAATATCCGATGCCTTTGTTATTGTCACAATCGGCTCCATTGGTATGGTCAGCGAGTATTTTCTCTTTTACGTTTACGTAGGCAACAACATCAGCAATCCTGTAATCGTTTCTAAGTGACTTGGTTGAGTAGTACTCGGAATTTTCCGCAAAAACTATACTTGTTTCACCAGTAGAGGCGAAAAATAGAGAGAGAAAAAGTATCCAACTAATGATCTTCATACGAATTCCCGACCTTTGAAAAGGCGTTTTAACCAACACTTGCCATTTTCATACAATTTATGCCAAAGTCAAGATATATCTTTCTACAGTTCGATTTCTTTTTGGGGGACATCTATAAATGTCAATAATTACCGCGGAAACCGCGGCCGGACAGGTCGCATTTGAATGTGAGAACGGCAAAAAGCTCGTTTTAGGATTAGAGGACAATGGCGTTGACATCCTGCACCGCTGCGGCGGCAACGCCCGCTGCACGACGTGCCGGGTCGAGGTAATGTCAGGAGATCCCGGCCCGGTGACGGAACCGGAACAGGTCATATTGAGTACAAAAGAGGACATCAATGAAAGGACACGGCTTTCGTGTCAGATAAGGGTAAATGATAACCTGCATATAAAGGTAATGCGTCAGGTAAGCGTCGATGGCATCGACGCAGGTCCGAGGCCGATCGATTGATCCCGGTTTTGGGACACCGACACTAGCGGGTTTTATATTGTAAGGAGAAATAAAATGGCAGATGTAAAAGATCAGAATTATCCGTATTCGCTCCCGGAACTGGGCTACGATCATGACGCCCTCGAACCGGTGATCGATACACAGACGATGCAGCTTCACCACGGCAAGCATCATCAGGCATATGTTGACAACCTCAACAAAGCTCTCGAATCACACACGGACCTTCATTCAAAGACACTGGGCGAACTGCTCGGTTCTTTGGATTCCGTCCCCGACGCTATTCGCGGTGCTGTCCGCAATAACGGCGGCGGCCACGTGAACCATTCGATGTTTTGGAACATCATGAGCCTTGAAAAGGGAAATGAACCGACGGGCGATGTCGCCGATGTGATAAAGCGGGATTACGGTTCACTTGATGATTTCAAAACACAGTTCAATGACGCCGGTGCAAAGCAGTTCGGTTCGGGATGGGTCTTTGTAACGGTCGAGGGCGATGCCCTGAAAATAAGCTCGGCTCCGAACCAGGACACGCCGCTGCATAAGGGCGTCGAACCGCTCTTTGGCAACGACGTTTGGGAACACGCGTATTATCTGAAATACAACAACCGCCGCCCCGATTATCTGAAGGCTTGGTGGGAAGTGCTTGACTGGGAAGCGGTTGCGGAAAGGTACGCAAAGCTGAAGGGCTGAACGCTTCTGTGAAAATTGAAAAAGGGGATGTCTGAAAAGTCATTTTCTGTGTCTTCGTTCTGTGCATTCCGTGGTAAAGATCCTAAAAATACAGGAAACACCACAGAAGACCCACAGACACAAAACCGAGATACACAGACCTGATCCGACTTTTCAGGCATCCTTTTTTGTTTGTGTGAGAACGCCGTCAGTATTTCGGAACCGAACTGTCCACGTCATCCGACCAGGCGGTGATGCCGCCTTTCAGATTTATCAGCCGTCCGCCAAATCCCGCATCTTTTAGAAAGCCGATGGCCTTTGCGCTTCTTACACCGCCCTTGCATTGGACGACGGTCGTTTTTGTCTTATCCAGTTCGCAGATGCGGTTGACGACCTCGCCAAGCGGTATCAGCTTTGAACCCGGAATCTGCGCGATCTCATATTCGTGAGTCTCGCGGACATCGACAAGCTGAAAATCCACATTGCCCTTGAACCACGAGTCCAATTCAACCGCCGTTATCTCTTCCAGTTGCGGCTCTTTGATCGCCGAGCCTTTCAGGCCGCAAAACTCTTCATAATCGATCAGGTCTTTCTGTGTGGCGTTATCGCTGCATACGGGGCAGTTCGGATCTTTGCGGAGCTTTAACTGACGGAAAGCCATCGTCCACGCGTCAAAAAGCAGTAGGCGGTTGAGCAGAATGCCTTCGGCGCCGAGGATGACCTTTAGGGTCTCGGTTGCCTGAATGGTCCCGACAATGCCCGGAAGAACGCCGAGAACCCCGCCTTCCGCACATGACGGAACAAGCCCAGGCGGCGGCGGTTCCGGATAAAGACAGCGGTAACACGCTCCTTTTTCAGCCCAAAAAACGGCCGCCTGGCCTTCAAAACGCGAGATCGAGCCATATACGTTCGGTTTGCCGGTCAGAACGCAGGCGTCATTGACCAGATAGCGCGTCGGAAAATTGTCCGTGCCGTCAACGATAATGTCGAACTCCTTGAAAAGTTCAAGGGCATTTTGACTGGTCAGCCGCGTTTCGTATTGTTCGACCCTGGTGTTCGGATTTATGTCCAAGATCCTTTCTGTTGCTGATTCGATCTTCGGGCGTCCGACATCCTTTGTGCCGTGAATGATCTGACGGTGAAGGTTTGATTCGTCAACGACATCAAAATCGACGACGCCTATCGTCCCGACTCCGGCGGCGGCGAGATACAGCCCCAACGGCGAACCCAAACCGCCCGTGCCGATGGTCAGCACACGAGCGTTCTTTAACTTTTTCTGGCCTTCGAGGCCGACCTCCGGCAGCAAAAGATGTCTGGAGTAGCGTGCGATCTCGGCATTGGAAAGTTCAGGCAATGCGTCTCCGGCACGCGCCGTCGCCGTGCTGCTTCCGCCTGCTATTGACGGAACTATCATGATCGTCTCATTGTTGGCGACGGGTGTTGCGGGGCCGTCAAGATGGCGAATATCCTCATCGCCAACATAAATGTTTATAAAATTTCTAAGATTGCCCTGCTCGTTATAAAGATGCTGACGAAGGCCTGAATAGGCTGATGTCAGCTCCAAAAGGGCGTCACCGGCAGTTGCCGCTTCCACCTCTACTTCCGAATTTCCGCCCGCGAACTGCCGCAGCGGTGTTGGTATGGCTATTTTAATAGACATTATTGGTCCTCCAAAAAAACAAATGGTTTGCGGTCATCTGCCTGCCGCTTTTATAAGATCTGTTCCCTCTATGCGTTCTTCGTTAAATCTTGAACGGTCAGATTCCATTTCCCATGAACGGATGTCAACAACTGTTCCGCTTATGACCGATGCGATGATGTATGACCAGACAGGCAGAGCGTGGTCTAGGTCATATTGCGAAGGCAATGCTTTGTCATCAGGATGCGAATGGTAGTAGCCGACAACGTCCAGCCCTTTTTCGCGGGCGTACTTTTCGGCCCGCATCACATCCCTGGGAAGAATGAGAATGCGGTCATAGCGGTCAGCCTCGTCACGTGCATTTTCCAGCGGAAATGTTTCGATAACGGATTTTTTTTCGTTCTCAAATCTGCCTATAAGCATTCCGCCGCATTCGTGCGGATAATCACGCTCCGCGTGGGCCGAGATCAGGTTTATGATGTTCTGGTCAACTTCTATCATTTCTCTTTTACCTTCCTACCTTAAAACAGCTGCGCCGCAGCGGCGGCATTGGTGAACGGAATATCAGATACAATGCCCGCTTCTGCCGGATGACATTCTTTGAGCGCGTTCTCGATGTCCTTTGCTATGTCGTTCAGGTCTTCTATGCCGACGGCGATGCGAAGCGTTCCTTCGGTAATGCCGAGCGATGCTCGTTTTGCCGGTGACACTTCACGATGCGTGGCGGTCGCGGGATGAACAATGCCTGTAAAAAGGTCGCCGACGCTCGTTGCCCGTGTGCAAACGCGAAGCGCATTGAGAAAACGGTAAGCGGCCTCGCGTGTGTCCTCTTTTAATCGGACCGTGACTATCGCGCCGAATTCGGCACCGTGGAATGTCTCATCAAGAGCGATCGCGTGTTCGCCGTCAAAGAATTTCGGATAGATGACCTCGTTCAGATAAGGGGAATCTTGCAGGATATGAGCAAGCCGTTCGGCATTGGAGCATTGTTTCTCCATACGAAGGCCGAGCGTTTTCAATCCGCGAAGCAGCGAATGTGCTTCCCACGGGCTGAGAACACCGCCAGCCAGCGTCAATGCTCCGAGCAGGGCCGGGCGGTCAAATTCATTTTTTGCGATGACAACGCCGCCGGTCGCATCGGCGTGGCCGCCGAGGTATTTGGTAGCGCTGTGAACGACCAAATCGGCCCCAAGATCAAGCGGGCGGCACAGATACGGCGTGGCGAACGTATTGTCCACGATCAATTTTGCATTAACGATGTGGGCAATTTCCGCAACGGCCCGAATGTCACAGACCCGCAGCAACGGATTGGAAAGCGTTTCGCATAAGAGAACCGACGGCTTATTTTCAGCGACGGCCTCTTGAAGTGTTTCAAGGTCGGAGAAATCAGCCGTTACGGTCTTGATGCCAAATGCCCCGAAGACGGTGTAGAGCAGCTCGAACGTGGAACCGTAAAGATCTCGTGACGCCAGAACGACCGATCCGGTCGTTAATTCACACGCCAGAAGCGCCGCGTGAAGAGCGGCCATGCCCGATCCGTAAGCGTAAGCGAAGGCTCCGTTCTCTACTTCACAGACAGCTTCTTCAAACGCGGCGACGGTCGGATTGCCGTAGCGGCTGTAAACATAGCCGCTGGCGTCGCCTTCCACGATGCGGTCGATGTCCTCGATCTCATCAAAAATGAATGATGACGTGGCAAAGATAGGCGTTGCGGCCGGTTTTCCTCCGGGAAAATCACGGCGTTCGCCGGCATGGACGAAACGGGTTGAATTGGACAAGCCTGACAGATCGGTCATAAAACAATATCTCCTTGACGGTCAACGGCGGCATTTAAAACACGAAAAAGGCTCCCGTGCCAAAAACAGCACGGAAGCCTTTCTAATTTAAAAACCTCTCGCGGTTGTTTAGCAGTTTTTTATAGTGGAGCAAGTTAACCTTAAATCGCCACTTTTGACGTCTATATAAAAAGACGTTATGAAAAAGAACTTTGGATATATTAAAATCATCGACTTTGCTTGTCAAGTCTTAAGCGAAATTTTATGGAAGATAATTTTTTTTTGACATCTGATGTTATGATGCGTTAGCATCATATGTATGAGAACAACGCTTGATATAGAAGATGATATTTTGCAGGCAGCCAAGGAATTGGCCGAACATGAGAAAACCACAGCGGGAAAGATACTTTCGCGGCTTGCCCGGAAGGGCCTGATCGGGAACGATCGCCCGCGAGAAATGACCTTTCGAAACGGAGTTCCCGTACTCCCGAGCCGGGGAGTGATCGTTACCAATGAGATGGTCAATAAGATCAGAGAAGAAGAAGGCATCTAGATCATGCGGTTCTTACTTGATATAAATGTTGTCATCGCGCTGATAGATTTTGATCATCTTTTTCATGATCGCTCTCACTCATGGTGGGATCTTGCGAAGCATGACGGATGGGCGAGTTGTCCTCTTACCGAAAACGGCGTGGTACGAATAATGTCCCATCC
Source organism: uncultured Chloracidobacterium sp. (assembly GCA_964583955.1). Classification (GTDB taxonomy): domain Bacteria; phylum Acidobacteriota; class Blastocatellia; order Pyrinomonadales; family Pyrinomonadaceae; genus OLB17. The sequence goes on from CAZOXY010000020.1 coordinate 37,722, forward strand.
GAATTACGGTAATCCTGAAAGCTATTCAGTAAAAGAGATCGTTGGATGGTTGACGAGTTTTTCGGGCAATACCGATCATGAATTTTGGGCTGATGACCTGTCATTAAACAACCCGCAGATTTTCGATCATGGCCGAATACTCGGCCCGAACCAGATAACCGACCTATACCTTCTCGCACTGGCAGTTTCACGAAATGCAGTCTTTGTTACTTTTGATCAGACGATATCAACGGCTGCGGTTAGAAATGCTTTACCGGGACATTTGTTGACGATCTGAATTTTTAGCACCGTGTGAGATACTATAAGCATGATCGAAGAACGTGTTTTAGTACAAAAGTTTCTCAATAGAAAACAGCGCGAACGGTTGAAAAAGCCGGATTGGCTGAAGATCAAGCTGGGCGACCCGACCAATCAGAACAAGGTTCTGAGCCTGATCGACGGGCTGAACCTGCATACGGTCTGTCAGGAGGCAAAGTGTCCGAACATTTTTGAATGCTGGACTGACAAGACGGCGACGTTTATGCTTGGGGGCGATACGTGTACGCGTCACTGCGGTTTTTGCGCGGTCAATAAGGGAAAGCCGATGGACCTCGACCCGTTGGAACCGACGCACGTTGCCGAAGCCGTGAAACATCTCGATCTGAAACACGCCGTCATCACATCGGTAAACCGCGACGACCTGCCCGACGGCGGCTCAATGCATTGGGCGGAAACGATCCTGAAGGTGCGGGAAATGAACCCGGAATGCAAGGTCGAGGTTCTGATACCCGATTTTAACGGTGACGAGGATGCGTTGAACAATGTTCTCAACGCCCGTCCCGATGTTTTGAATCACAATACGGAAACCATTGCACGCCTTTATCGCCGTGTCCGCCCCGACGCCAAGTATCAGCAAACTTTGGAGTTGCTTGATCGGTCGGCAAAGTTTCGTGATACACATTTTCCTGCGATGAAGACCAAGAGCGGCATTATGGCCGGCCTGGGCGAGGAATTTGAGGAAGTGGTTGACCTCATGCGCGACCTGCGCTCTGTTTCGTGCGACATTATGACCATCGGCCAATATTTGCAGCCTTACGAAAAGCGCCTGCCCGTTGAACGCTACGTCACGCCCGAGGAGTTTGCCGAATGGAAACGCATCGGGCTGGACATGGGCTTCAAACACGTCGAATCCTCACCGCTCACACGGTCGTCCTATCACGCCCGTGAACAGGCGGAATAGGTTGCTGTTGCCGGTTGATAGCTTTAAGAAGACGTTCGAGCATAGTGTCAAAAGATCCCGCGTCCATCAGTTGCTCTGACGAAGAGGCCTGTTTCTTACAACATTCAGGTCAAACAATGTATAATTCGTTAAAATAGTCATTTTCCTGGAGGATCAATTGTGAGAATCAATGCATATTTGCGTGGGCCGTTTTTGGTTGCGGCCATGGTCCTTTTGACGGTTTCGGGCTGGGCACAGACAGCGGCCGAACTGCCGAAAGGTATAACAAGGGTTACAAGCGTCGAGGGAATTACGGAGTACAAGCTGGACAACGGGCTGCGAGTGCTTTTGTTTCCCGATCAGACAAAACAGACGATCACGGTTAACGTAACCTATATGGTCGGGTCGCGGCATGAGAATTATGGCGAGACAGGCATGGCACATTTGCTGGAGCATCTGGTTTTCAAAGGTTCACCAAAACATCCGAACATACCCAAGGAACTGACCGAGCGCGGAGCGTCGCCAAACGGCACCACCTTTTACGACCGCACCAATTATTTCGAGACATTTGCCGCCACGGATGACAATCTGGACTGGGCATTGGACCTTGAAGCAGACCGCATGGTCAATTCCTTTATAAAAAAAGAGGATCTGGACAGTGAGTTTTCAGTGGTTCGCAATGAGTTTGAATCCGGTGAGAATAGTCCGTTCCGCATTACATGGCAGCGAATGATGGCGGCGGCCTTTGAATGGCATAACTATGGGAAAACAACCATAGGCGCCCGTTCGGACATTGAAAATGTGCCTATCGAAAAACTTCAGGCATTTTACCGCAAATATTATCAGCCGGATAATGCCGTGCTTCTAGTGGCAGGTAAATTTGACGAGGCAAAGACGCTTGACCTGATCAACAAAAAATTCAGCGTTATTCCAAAACCGGCCAGAACGATCGATCCGATCTACACCATTGAACCGACACAGGACGGCGAAAGGGAAGTAACGATCCGCCGTGTTGGCGACATACAGATGCTGATGGTCGGCTACAAGATCCCGCCGGGATCTCATGCCGATAACGCTCCTCTTTCTGTTCTTTCACAGGCACTGACGAACACTCCGTCGGGAATCCTTTATAAGAAACTGGTTGAAACGAAAAAGGCTTCTTCCGTTTCGGCTCTCCATTTTGAACTGCACGACCCGGGCTACCTTTTCTTTATGGCGGAGGTGGATAAGGCGGGCGACCTTCAGGATGTCAAAAACATACTCCTGGAAACAGTGGAAAAGGTCAGTTCAGGAACTGTCACGAAAGAAGAGGTCGAAAGGATCAAGACCCAGAGCCTTAAGAATTTCGAGATGACCTTGAACGATCCTAACCGAGTCGGATTGGGCATGAGCGAATACATTGCCCAGGGTGATTGGCGTCTGTTCTTCATCAACAGGGACAGGGTAAGGGACGTTGCCGCTGATGACGTTCAACGCGTGGCAAATAAGTATTTCAAAAGGGCGAACCGGACGGTCTCTCTGTACATGCCGACCGATGCTCCTGACAGGGCCGAGATACCGCTGGTTACGGCTGAAGATCTGGCAAAACTTGTCAATGAATACAAGGGCGGTGAGGCGATAGCTCAGGGAGAGGCCTTTGATCCGACGCCGGCAAATGTTGAGGCCCGAACGACCAAGTCAAAGATCGGCGGTTTCAACGTCGCGTTCCTTCCCAAAAAGAATCGCGGCGAGACGGTTTTTGCCAATATCGTTTTTCGCTTTGGCGATGACAAGAACACATTTGGCCTGTCAGATGTTGGCGGTTTTACCGGCAGGCTCCTAATGCGCGGCACGACCAAGCGGACGCGTCAGCAGATACAGGATGAGTTTGACCGTCTTAAGGCCAGGGTCAACGTCTTCGGTTCTGTAAACTCCGCGACCGTTTCGATCGAAACTACCAGAGAAAACCTTGGGGCGGTCATAGACCTCGTTGCCGAAATATTGAAGGAACCGGCATTTCCCGAGACCGAGTTTGACACCATGAAGGCCCAGACCCTGACAGGCCTGGAATCAGGACGGAGCGAACCCACACAGGTTGCGATACAGGCGATGTCAACGCATTTCAACAAGTATCCAAAGGGCGATGTGCGTTACGCCTCGACGCTTGATGAAAGCATTGAATCGACAAAGGCGGTCACGCTCGATCAAATAAAGGCTTTTCATAAGGATTTCTACGGAGCCTCACAGGGCGATGCGGCTTTTGTCGGAGATTTCGACCCGGAAATGGTCTCGGAAAAACTTAACAGGCATTTCGGGTCGTGGAAAAGCGGAAGTTCATACGCCCGTGTGCTGTCAGACTATTTTGAGATACCGGCGGTAAATCAAAATTTCGAGACGCCGGATAAGGCGAACGCATTTTTCCTCGCACGCCTTAACATAAAGATGAACAGCGACAATCCTGATTACGCAGCAATGCAGATCGCAAATTCGATAATCGGCGGCGGATTTCTTAATTCGCGTCTTGCCACGCGTATCCGCCAAAAGGACGGGTTAAGCTATGGCGTCGGTTCGGGCCTTCAGGTGCCTTCGCTTAGCGAATCGGGCTACTTCATGGGCCAGGCGATCTATGCGCCTGAGAACCGCGACAAACTCGAAGCCGCTTTCAAGGAGGAGATCGAGCGCGTCATCAAGGAAGGCTTCACTCAGGAAGAACTTGACAGCGCAAAGCAAGGGTATCTTTTGGCGCAGCAAAGACAGAGGGCTTCCGACGGTTCTCTCGCGTCAATGCTGACCAATGCTATGAACCTTGACAGGACGATGCAGTGGACAGCCGACCTTGAAAGCAAGATCGACAGCCTGACATTGGCGGAGATCAACGCGGCCGTGAAAAAATACATCACGCCGGAAAAGATATCCTTCTTTAAGGCGGGCGATTTTGCCAAGGCGGCAAAGGCCGGCCAGTAAATGTGAAGTATATTCAGATAAAAGGACGCTGCCGGTTTCGGCGGCGTCCTTTTTTGCTTGTAAAGCAGACCGAAACCGGTGCAAAAAAAGAGCAGTATAATGCGCTATAATGCGTATATGACAGTTCAGACAATACCCGCAATAGAAGATATGACCCCGGCTCAAAGAGTGGAACTGATGGAAGCCCTGTGGAAAGAGATGGGTAAAAATCATGCCGAGACCAAACCGCCGGAATGGCATTTGGATGCTCTTGATGAAGCTGAAAGAAGTGTTGCCGATGGGACAGATGAATTTATAGAACTTGAAGAGTTTGAAAGCCTGTTGCAGGAAAAGATAAGACAACGGAATATCGGATGAGAGTAAGGATACTTCGTTCAGCTCATGTTTCCATAATGGAAGGATTCGATTTTTATGAGAATCAGGAATCTGGCTTGGGGGCTCGTTTTGTGAGCTCGATAATGTCAGACATTCGCTCACTTAGAATTTCCGGCGGCGGTCATCAGGTCGTTAGCGGAAGCTATCGCCGAAAGGTCTGCAAAAAGTTTCCGTTTTCGATCTATTATAAACTCGAACACTCCGAGATCAATGTTTATCGCGTTCTGGATAACCGCCGCGATCCTGCTTGGATATCAGAACAGTTGAATTGAGATTTGGGTACGTCAAAAAGGAATGATGAATTTATTTTCTTCAACTCAAAAACGATTGTCCCTCACATTAAATCGGATCGCTATTGTGATATTGGTTTTCACATTAATTTGTTTATCAAGTTCATGTACAAGCCGTAATTTAAGAGGTTGGTGGGAACCATCTGGTGACGGTAAAACATATTTGGTGGTTGAAGATGATAATGGCGGTGGCTGCGGACCGATAAAATTGAATGGCGAGGTGTGGCAACAACGGATCGGAGAAAAAGGAGAGGTTGCCGCTGGTGTTCATGACATAAGTTGCGGCGGATCAATTGGATTCGAGATCAAGCCGGAAACTATTTTTCATTTTGATTACTGGGGTCCTTGAGATCTTCGTCTTATTCATGTTGCTAAAATCGCACTAATTCCGGCAACCTCACGCTATGACACTTCCACGGAGATCAGCCACGACACACAGAGCCTTAACTTTTCCATGCCAAGTTTCCCGGCAATTCTATTTCCCCAAAAGCTCACGCACGGCTCTATCGAGCTGTGAGTCGCGGCCTGACAGGGTTTCGCCTATCGGGCGAGTTACGGCGATGTCAACCTGACGCGGATTCAGCTCCATGTTCTTACCGTCCGCTCCGAGGATAAGCTGTCGCGGCAGACGGATCGTGGTTCCGTCAAAAAGCTGGGCATTCCACGTATAGATGATCCAGCCCGATGTCGGTTCGCCGACGACCTTTCCGAGCTTTAGCGTTCGATAGCCTTCCGTCAGGTCCTCGGCGTCAGAAAGAGAATGTTGATTCGTGACCAGAACGGTGGGCCGTTCCAGCGAACGCTGGCCCAGAGCGCTTCTTGCCGGAACGTTCCAAAGCCCGCGTTCACGCATTGTCAGATAGCCGCGTCGCGAAAGGATATCGATCACATAGACGTTGATGAAGCCGCCGTTATTGTTGCGGATATCAACGACAACACCTTCCTTTGCCTGATTTTCGGCGTCAAGGTCGATATAGAGTTGGTTAAGCGTTCCCTGGCCCATGTCGGGCAAGTGGACATATCCCAGCTTTCCGCCGCTGATGCGGGCGACATATTCCCGATTGTCTTCGACCCATTGGCGATAAAGGAGATTCTTTTCGGCGCCTGTTGAAACAGGACGGACGACCACATCCTTTTTGTCTGAACCGTCTGCGGCGCCTGATGTTTGGAGGACAACGCGTTTTCCAACCTTGTTTTCCAGAAGTTCGTCAATGTTCGTGTTACGGCCGATATTTTTGCCGTCAATGCTTATCAGATAGTCACCAACGGCTATGTTCTTAACTATAGCCGCAGGCCCGAGCGTTATGACCTCGCTCACTTTCAGCTTTCCGTTCGTTTCATATTCGGCACGGTCAAACCGGAGGCCGAGCTTGCCCACGGGAGCGGCCTGAATGCCCGACGAACCCGAAACGCCAAGATGAGAAGCGTTCAGTTCGCCGACCATCAGCGCCATCAGGCGGCGAACCTCGTCAATATTTCTGGCGCCGGCAATCATCGGTTCATAGGTCGAGCGGATGCTGTTCCAGTCAACACCGTGAAACTTGTCGTCATAGAAATTGTCCCGCAGGTAACGCCAGCCCTGTTTGAATATCTCCATTTTTTCCTCGGCGAAATCGGTGTCGATGTCTATGCTCAGGTTCAGCGGGCGAACCTCGCGGCGGTCGAGGCTGACTATAAAGACGCGGCCGTTCGACATATAAAAGACCTCTTTGCCGTCCGCCGAAAAATGCGCGTCCGATTTAAAGCCCGGCGTTGAGGTAAGCTGACGCGGTGAGCGGTCAACGGCAAGTTCGTCAAGATTGACCGTGTAATAGTTGAACTGGCCTTCTTCGGATGCGCCGAAAAGCAGCGTTTTGCCGTCAGGGCTTATTACGGGAGAACCCGCGTTAAGGCCTGAGTTCACAAAACTTAGTCGGCGGCGGATGTCGTCAAATACGATCTCGGTGGTTTTGGACTCGTCCTTTTTCTCCGGCGAAGCGGTGGGCGATGCCGTCGGTGCAGGCGCGGCAGACGCCGGCCGAGCCTCACGCGGCGGTTCGGGTTTGAAAAGATCGCGGAACTGGTCTTCGCGGAATCTCGGTGTTTGCAGCGTCAGGTCAACGCGGGCTATCACGCCCGATTCGGTTCGCTGGGAAGAGTCAAAAAGCAGATACTTGCCGTCAGGACTCCACGCAATTGTTCCGCTGAACGAATTGGCAAGAAAGCTGACCGGTCGGGACGCGTCGCCGTCAACCGAAACGACGTTCACATTCGTATATGAGCGGTTTTCCGGCGCGTTTGTCAGATAGGCTATCCACTTGCTGTCCGGCGACCATTTAAAGCCGTTGTTGCCAAGCAGCGGCGGCGGATCGGTGAAAAATCTTGTCAGCTCACGTTCCTGTTTGGTGTTCGTGTCATAAAGCATCAGCCGCCGTGCGTCGCGAACGAACATGATATATTTGCCGTCCGGCGAATACACTGGAGCGGCATCGTCAGCCGTTCCGCGGGTCAGTCGCGTCTCGGCCTCGGTGCCGAAATCATATTCAAAAACAGACATTGAGCCGTCCCTTTCCGAAGAATAAACGACCTTTCGGCTGTCCGCCGACCATGCAACATAAGATTCCGGAGCAGCGGTGTTCGTCACCCGATACACTTCGCCGCCGTCCTTTGCCGATGCCGCAAAGATCTCGCCGCGTGCGACAACGGCGATCTTTCTGCCGTCCGGCGACAACGCAATGTCGCGTATCTGCGTGCCGAGATTCTGGCGTTCACGCAGCGGGTTAGCCGCCGCTCCGCGAAGCGTTATCGGCACTTCGGCGGCCCGTCCGCTTTCGGCATCCATTTTCCATATCTTGAAATTTCGCTCAAAAACGATCTCCCGGCCGTCATAAGAAAGGTTCGCAAACAGCACACGGCCGCCGGTGAATTTGGTCAGTTGGCGAGCCTGTCCACCGCGCGGTTTGACCCAGATGTTCTGTTCGCCGCTGCGGTCGGAAACAAAATAGACCTGTGAGCCGTCAGCCGTCGTCATCGGCCACAACTGTTTTGCTCCGCGCGGCATTATTTCCGTATATGCTTCGCCGGTTTTTGACCATATCTCCGATTCGTCAATATGGCTGCGGCCGCGCCGCCACCATTGGGCATTGCTGATGCCTCTTGCAGAGAAAATGACCGAGCCGTCCGCAAGCGGTGCCGCCCCAAATTCGTTCGTGTATCGGTCGGAGCTTATCTGCATCGGGGTTCCGCCGTCAGCGGAAACGCGGTATATGTCGTTCATTCCTGCGATGTCACGGGCATTTGATGAGAAATATATCCATTTGCCGTCACGCGACCATGCGTCAAGATTGTCGGCACCGTCGTCAAAGGTCAGCCTCCGCAGATCTCCTTTGTTAAGATCCAAAAGATATATATCTCCGTTTCCGGTCCGATTGGACACAAAAGCCAGCCATTTTCCGTCGGGCGAGAAAAGCGGTTTCGATTCGGTAGCGGGATGCGAGACCAGCAGCCGTGCCGTGCCGCCATCCGCCGATACGGACCAGATGTCCCCGCCCGAAATGAACGCGATCTCCTTTCTGTCAGGCGACAGAGACGGCTCGGTCATATATGGAACCGATGCACGGGCAGAGACCGAACCTGATACGGCGAGAGCCGAGCCGATAAGAAGGGCGACGATCAAATGTTTCATATTCCGAATGTGTTGGTCAGTTTGTGAACTAATCAGAGATTGCTCCTGATTATACGCCAATCAGCAAGGAAGGTTTTAGTTTGGGCGAAGGATTTTTTCGGCTTGGATTTTGCTTTTTTTACCTCAACCCCCAATAATTATCGAATTGCGTATGAGATATGGACTTATTGCCGGCAACGGACAGTTTCCCTTTTTGGTCGTTGAAGGAGCGAAAAAAGCCGGGGCCGAACTCAGCATTGTCGCCATCAGGGAAGAGACCGATCCTAAGATCGAGGCCATCGCTGACGACGTGGTCTGGGTCAGCATCGGCCAGCTTGGCAAAATGCTGTCGCATTTCAAGAAGAATGGTGTTGAAAAGGTGATGATGGCAGGCCAGGTCAAACATGTTCAGATCTTTTCCGGGGCATTGCCGGACATTCGGATGCTGAAAATGCTGTGGAACCTGCCGCGCAGAAACACGGACGCGCTTATCGGCGGTGTTGCGGCGGAACTGGCAAAAGACGGCCTGGAACTGATAGATTCCACTTATTTCATAGGCGACCATCTGGCGCCGTCCGGCGTGATGACAAGAAGAAAGCCGAATGACGTCGAGCTTGGCAATATAAAATACGGCCTTCACGTCGCGAACGAGATCGCAAGGCTCGATCTGGGGCAGACCATAGTTGTTCGGGCAAGCGCCTGTGTCGCGATAGAGGCGATGGAAGGAACGGATGAGACGATAATTCGTGCCGGAAAGCTGGCAAAAGGCAAACTCACGGTCGTAAAGGTATCAAAACCCGATCAGGACATGCGCTTTGACGTTCCTGTTGTCGGTGTCCCGACCATCGAGGTAATGCATTCGGCGGGCGCGACTTGTCTGTCGGTAACGTCGGGCAAGACGCTTGTTTTCGAAAAAGAAGAAATGATCAAGCTGGCGGATAAATATGGAATTTGCGTTATCGGCTCTCCTGCCGAAACCTAAACCTCGCCGGTGACGTATCTATCTTTTATCCCAAAAAAATATCCAATCGGAGATAACATGAGAAAAAACCTGGTTACTATTTTTCTGTTCGTCATTATGCTGGTCCCATCGGCGGCCTTTGCCCAGACGGTAAAGGTGTCGTCAAAGGAACGCAAGATGGCGGAAACGATCAAGGCCGATCAGCTTAGCAATTGGCTGCATTTTATAGCTTCGGACGCAATGGCCGGACGCGACACGCCCTCGCAGGGCCTGGATGTGACCGCCGAATTTCTAAAGATGAAGCTTTCACGCTGGGGATTCAAACCGGCGGGCGATGACGGAACTTTCTTTCAAAAGATCGCGCTCAGTATGCAGTCGATCGATCCAAAGGACAACTCGCTTGAGCTTAACGGCCAAAAATATGAGCTTGTTCAGGATCTTTTCCGCATCTCCGGTGACAACGCCGCTGAAGGCGGTCTGGTTTTTGGCGGCAACGGCTGGTTAGTCAAGGCAAAGAACATTGATGCGTATAAGGATGTGGATGTCCGCGGAAAGATAGTCGTTCTTTACGACGGCGGATTTCCGAACAGAAATCAATTGACCCGTATGCCCGAGGGCGTGACCCAGGCCGACCTGACCGGAACAAAGGGAACCGATTGGGCTGATCCGCTGACATACGCCGCTCAAAAAGGAGCCGTCGGGATAATTATGGTCGCCGGTGACGAGCTTCAAAACTCGTGGGCGCAGATCGGCAGATTTCTCGGACGCGGCGGAATGGTCGTGGACAAGCTGAGCGCGGCTCCCGCAGGCACGGCAAGCCTGCCGGTCGCCCTTGTTTCAACCAAGGTCAGAGATGCGATCTTTGCAGGCGAATCCGGGAACGTCACATCTACATCCGCCTTTGTCATCAACAAGACCGCAAAGCTGGAAACGCGGGCCAGATCGGAGAGAAAATGGACACAGAACGTTGTCGCCCTCTGGGAAGGCAGCGACCCCGTACTGAAAAATGAGATGGTCGCCATCGGCGCCCACTATGACCACGTCGGCGTCAATGAGAACGCTCCCGGCGAAGACAAGATATGGAACGGAGCCGACGATGACGGTTCGGGAACGGTTGCCGTACTCGCCATAGCGGAAGCGTTGGCAAAGGCACCGAAACGGCCAAAGCGTTCGATATTGCTGGTATGGCATACGGCCGAGGAAAAGGGTTTGCTCGGGGCTAACTATTTCAACAAATTCCCGACGGTCGATATAAAGAATGTCATCGCTCAGCTAAATATAGACATGATCGGCCGCAGCCGCACGCCTGAGAATGCCATTCCGTGCGATCAGCCCAGAAAACGCTGCAATGACGAACTTGCAGGGCCGAATGAGGTTTACGTTATCGGCGCGGACATGATGAGTTCGACGCTCGGCACGATCACAAAGGGGACGAACTCCGCATATTTGAAGATGGACTACAACTTCAAATATGACGATCCGAAGGACCCGAACCGGTTCTTTTTCCGTTCCGATCATTTCCATTATGCTCAGAACGGCATTCCGATCGCGTTCTGGTTCACCGGCGTTCATGAGGATTATCACCAGCCGGAAGACCACCCGGACAAGATCGATTACGCCAAATACGAAAAGATCACAAGGACGATCTTTATGACAATGTGGAAGCTAACCGATCTCAAAGAGCGTCCAAAGATCGACAAGCAACTCCCGCCGGAACTCACCGGCAGCCGTTAGTTCTTTCGGTAAATATGAAAAGGAGCGGCCGATCGGCCGCTCCTTTTTCTTTACCTTATTTTAGTCAAGGCCTATTTGAAAACAAGACCGATGCCGAATCTGACATTGTGGGTGGTTGCGTTGTCAAAGCGGATCGGGTTGTAATCGACCTGTATCAGACGAAGATCGACGCGGTTGTTGAGTTTTACGTCAACGCCGCCGCCGAATGCTCCGGCAAAACCGGTTTCTGAGGTCGTGCCGGCAAATCCGGCGCATTCCACACCTTCGTCACAGAGCAGATTCTTGACCTTAACGCGTCCGTGGCCGGCACCGGCCAGGATGTGTGCAAAAGGTTTGATGCGCGCCTCGCTGGCATTATCCTTGAACTGGACACCGCCCAAAAAATTGTAAAGCGAGCTGTTTGCGTCAAAAGAAACCTGTCCCGTATCTTCGCCTACCGGAACGGTAAAGGCAAAGTCCTTGTTGTTATAGGTTCCCGAGATGGAACCCTTGATGCCGACGTAACGGTGAAAGTTATAAACTCCCGCTACTTCAAACCCGTGAAAACCTTCGCGTTCGCCGACAAGATCACTGAAATCATCGTTTGGCGAAACGCCGGTGTCCACACTGCTTGCCGAATACCCGATATAGGCCTCGGCTTTTTTATGATCGGTTGACTGGGCCATGGCCGAAAAACTTGCCAAAGCTCCCACGCACAATGCTAAAACGTACTTCTTCATATAAAAATACTCCCTGAATTATGAATTTATGGGGAAAGTATAAAAGGGGAAAGAAAACGCAAAAAGACCTAACAAATTCGGTACCGCTAAATTTGTCAGGCCGTTACAATTATGGGTTTTGCAACATCACTTAAGATGCTGCTGTTTTGCCGGAGGTTGCAAGAACCTTACCGCAGCGTGAAAAAAATCTTTCAAGTATGGCATTCTTGAGGTCGCCGAATGTGGAACCCGGTTTTACGGTCACTGTCACCGCCGGAGGTCCGCTCTCTGCCAAACGATCTTCTATCTTGTCCGTGTCCTCATAGTAATAGACATTTCCGTATTCTTCGGCAAGCGTTTTGGCTTCGTCATCCTTCAATATCGAGGCGGCCTGAGAGATGAACTGGTATCTCGCATATTCGTAATACGTTTTCTCCCTTGCCTGCTCCAAAAGGAAACCGGCATACCGTTCATCGCCCCAGCGGGAAGCAAGCTCGATCAGGTGCGAGTCGCCTTCATTGAAAGTGATGTATTCGCTGTCTCCCAGTTTTTCGGGTTTTAATGTCATGGCAAGATCAAGCAGGATCGCCTTCTGCTTGTCGGTCAGCTTGCGGGCATAAGGAGTGTTGTCAAAATATACGCTGTCCTCATAAGGCTCTTCATAGCCCGGCTTTTCCCATTCTTCCAGTTCCTCGCCGCGGGCGAGTTTTTCCTTTATCTGACGTTCCTGCATTTCCTTCCAGTCAATGGTCTGAAAACCGGTCAGAAGCTCATAAGCCCCTTCTCTTCGCGTGTTCGGATCGACCGCTCTTTGAACGAGCCATTCGACCAATGCTTCGTCCTGGCCCTGCCTCATGGCGTGGATGGAGTTTAGTTCCTCGATCGCCTTTGTGTATGACGCCAGAACCTTGTCCGAAAGCTTTTTCGCCGCTCCCTGATAATTGGACAGAACAAGCTTGTTATCTTCAGATGAGCGTTTCAGGAACAAAAGCACTGTGTCGCCGGCCTCAAGCTTTTCGGGGTCGTGGCCGTGTTCAGCATCTTCGCCATCAACGGCCTCGCCGCCGGTGTATCTATATTGCTGTTCCGTCGAAACGAACGATCCCTGATGGCTGCCTTTCAAGGATGAAATGATGGAGAAGCGTTTGTGAACATCGGTTATCACATAATCGTCACCCTGTTCGACGATCCCGCCCCGATCCTCTCCCTCATACCGGGCAATATGTATCTCGCTGCTGGCCCGATAGAGGGCAAGAAGCGTCGGCGGCGGATCCTCACAGGCCATGGCCTTGTTAGGGGAAAGAAGGAAAGAAAATGCGACAGCTGTTATCGCAAAGAATGAAAAGATGGGTCTGAACATATTCGGTGACTCCCGGTTCCAAATTTCTATATTTTCATGGCAACTTTCAGAATCCTTAAGTTTCCGAATGGTTGCCTTGCCGCGTTCGTATTTTCAGGAATTTGACACCGAATTTGCGGAAAAAGTTCCCGCAGATCGTTTTATGTGTCACCGGGCCTAGAAAGCTGGAGCTGACGATATGCTTCCGAACGGCTCAGGCCATGCTCTTTTGCGGCCATTTTCAATGCCGCTCGGTTATCGTGTCCCGCCGTCTCCAATTCGGCGACCCTTTCCTGCAAAGAACTTGAGCCGGGCCTTGTTTCCCGTCCGCTTCTGTCGCGGTCAATTACTAGAACGTATTCTCCACGCGAATTTGCGGACAAAATTTGCTCTAAAAGGCTGGAAAGTGAACCTGTTAGCGTTTCTTCATGAATTTTGGTCAATTCGCGGACAACGGCGGCCTGCCGGTCGCCCAAAACGTCCAGACAATCCGCGACGGATCGCCCGATCCTGTGCGGAGATTCGTAGAAAACAAGAGTGGCGGGAATAGAGGCGGCCTCGGCCAGCCGCTTTCGCCGGTCGCCCTGTTTTGACGGCAAAAATCCGCCAAAAAAGAGCGAATCGGTCGGCAGGCCGGAAACTATGGCTGCATTGACGAACGCCACCGGGCCGGGAATGGAGATCACTTCGGCGCCGATACTCCTCGCTTTTTGCACGAGAAGAAGACCTGGATCATTGATCGCCGGTGTTCCGGCGTCAGAAACAAGCCCAACGGAGCCGCCTTCGGCGAGAATTGCGGTGAGTTCCTCAGCACGTGCCGCTTCATTATGTTCGTGATAGCTGACCAGCTTTTTTGAGATGCCAAAGTGATTCAAAAGTTTTAGCGTATGGCGTGTGTCCTCACAGGCGATGATATCGACCGTTTTCATTGTCTCTATCGCCCTCGGTGACATATCGCCAAGATTGCCTATCGGCGTTGCTATCAGATAAAGTGTGCCGGACATGTTTTGGACCTCCGCATAAAGTTTGCAATCGTTTTGCGTTATAGTCCAATGCCGGCCGTATCAATGCAAAAAAGGCCCGAATGTTTCCATCCGGGCCTGTGAAGGTGAGTTGCTTAGAGATATTATCAGAACGGAAGCGGGAATCTTATCCGATTTCGCCAGTCGCCGTTATTGCGGTTGTTGGTGTTACGGTTGTTCATATTGTAACCGTAGGTTCGCGAGACCATGTTCAGGTCGTTTCTGATCGAGTTCCACTGGCCTCTGAACCGGCTCATCATACCGGAATTGTTCAGAGCGTTCTCCAGTCTGGATGCCGCATCGAGCATATTCCTGGCGGCCTCGGCGCTGTTGTTGAGGTTGCGGCCATTGCCGTATTTGTCCTCAAACTTATCCGCTGCCCGGCGAAAATCACCCGCGATGGTCTTCAGATCACCGCTGTAATAACGGTTGCTGTTGCGGTTGCCCCAACCGCCGCGATTGTCAACCGCGTTGTCGATGGCGCGTTCAAAGTTCCTTGAATTTGACTTCAACCTGTCTGCCGAACTCTTGATATTGCCCGTCTGATTGCCATAGACCGGCCGATTGTTCGGATACCATTGTGCCGAGGCTGCGGACGGCAATGCCAAAACTACTAAAGAAAATGCCGAGATTGCGATCAAATATTTAATTTTGTTCATGCTGCTTGTTCTCCTACTCTAATTTGTAATCGCAATGGTTCTGCCATTGCCCGATCATGGTAAGAGCAACGGGTGTGCCACAATTTGGCCGTAGTGGTCTAAGCAAGCATAAAGCCTGTGTTTACAACAAATTGCGGATGGAGGGAAGCAAAGAAAAAGACATCGCCCTACACGCTGTGTGAAGGCGATGCCCCATTTCGTTTAAGATCGCGTCAGATCGTAAAGCCGATCAGTTTGCCAGAACCTTGTGTGCGTTTATGCGTCCGCCGGAAACTATGCGGCCGTTCAACGGATCAAGCGAATCGCTTGCGGCGATGATCCTTTTCTTTAATTTTTCAACCGAAATGTCAGGATCGGCGGCCAAAAGCAGGGCCGCGATGCCGGCAACATGCGGCGTCGCCATCGACGTTCCCGAAGCTTCGCGATACGCTCCTTTCAGCCACGTGGAAACTATCTCTTTTCCCGGGGCCGCGACATGAACCGTGTTCGCGCCGAAGTTTGAGAACGATGCCAGAGCGTCGGTGCGGTCCAGAGCGGCAACGCTGATGACGTTCGGCAGATCGTAATTTGAAGGAAAATGCGGACGTTTGTCGTTATCGGTTCCGCTGTTCCCGGCGGCGGCGACAAACAGGATGCCGTGTTCACCTGCGGCGCGTATGGCGTCCTCAAGGGCCTTTGAACGCATGGTCGAACCCCAGCTTGCGCTTATGATCCGAACATTTACGCCTTTCTTTTTACGGTCAACGGCGTAGTTTATCGCCTCGATGGCGTCCTTGGTCGAACCGAAACCGCCGCGTCCCAAAAACTTCAGCGGCATTATCCTGACCTTCCAATTTACGCCTACGATGCCGATACCGTTATCGCCCTCGGCCCCGATGATGCCTGCACAGTGCGTTCCGTGGCCGTTGTCGTCCATCGGATCGGCAAGGTTATCAGCCGCGTTAAAGCCGTAGCGGTCATTGAACGTTCCAAGCTCCGCATCATTGTAGGCGGGAATGCTGTCGGGCCGTGTCCACATATTCGAGGCAAGGTCAGGGTGCGTGTAATCGACGCCGGTGTCAAGCACGGCCACCACCACCTCTTCGCTGCCTTTTGTCATTTCCCAAGCCTTTGTCGCGGCAACGTCAGCTCCTTTTTTTCCGCCGTTCTGGCCTTCGTTGTTCAAACCCCACTGATCGCCGAAATGCGGATCGTTAGGAGCAGCGGGCGAAGGTCTGTCCAGTTTTTCTGCAACAGGGACAACCTCCTGTTCATCCAGCGTTATTTCGTGATTGACCTCAGCATATTCGACCAGGTCGGTCATTGCGGCGTACTGCTGAGCGACCGTGTCCGGATCGGCATTGTCCATATCGTCAATAGCTTTAAGGCCTTTTACGATCTCCAGCCGGTCCTCGATGCGGTCATTGTGCCTGGCGACGATCTTTTCGATCTGAGCATGAGATATGCCTTTTTTGAACCGCACAAGCACTTCCGGTTCCGATTCTGAAACGGCTCGTTTGACGGCTGTCGGTTTTGCGACCGGACGGGCAAGGTCACGGGTTTCCGCCATTTGAGGCCGAAGTCCCGACCTCAGTTTACTGATCTGCCCGAGGACAGCCGCAAGAGTGACCAGGATCAAGGCGACACAAATATGTATCCAGATATTGCTTCGATTCATAGTTAAGATCTCCTTGTTCCCTCAGCAAAGGGAAAGAGAAACGGGCTTAATACACTACAACGTGGTTTTGCCCTTTGAAATTCTTTAACCGGAGCTGATATTTATCGCCGCGATATTCATAGCTCTTTCCGGCGGCCTCAAGGTCGATCCGCCATCCGTAGGAGATCATCTGAGCCGCCATCTCTCCGTCCGCCGGAGCGCCAAGCGACATATCGGGAAACTCAACATCCTTTACGCCCGAAAGGGAAATATCGCCCTCGCTGATGCCGAGCCTTCCGGCCAGGTCCTGTTTTGCTTTTTGTATCGCGCTATTTTGATCAAAACTCATTGGTATAATGATAAATTCTGTTCCTTTTGGCGGGAATAGTCAACATCCAGAGCAGCCTCCGCCTTCGCCGCGACACGATCCCTATTTGGCCGACCGCCCAACGGGAGACAAATTAAAGGCTATCTCGACGACCGCCGGGACTATATATGTCGAGCATCCGACACCGAGAATGAGGCCCGTGACAAAGCGAGAAAGATGATTGTTTTCCCAAATACCGAGCATTCCCAGCGACCAGTCAATGCCAATTGGCACGATCGAAGCAAACAGCCAAATTCGCGGCAATGGCTCGATCTCCTCTACACATCGCCAGAGCGGATATGCCAAAATGCCCGCGGCAACTCCGAAATACACACCGAAACATCGCGAGCAGACCCCGAACTGGTGAATCCCGATGTGAAATGACCTTTCGGGCATCTGATGGCATATATAGCCAAGAAAACCATAGAGGCCATCTGACAACCACGTTTGCGAGTAAGCCGCCGCGACCGGAGCGACGACCGGAAGAAGCATCCAGACAACCGCAATTGCCGCAGCGATGGCAAAAACCCTGAGGGCCTTTCGTCGCATTTGCTGGAGCATCGGGGCGGGTGCGTAGTTTTCGATCTTTTCAGGCATTGTTGTTCCGGCAACTCCCGGCGAAAAGGAATTTCTTGACAAAATCCGGGTGATAGAGAATTATAATAAGCTCAAATCATTCGTCCAACCGCTCCGCTGTTTTTGAGTATATTATAATTTGCGGCAAGCAAGAGATGCCGTCCGTGATCCCTTAAAGTTCACGAGGTAAATATGAATTTCCTCCAGCATTTACTTCGATCAGGCCTCCCGGCCTTTTTCGTGCTGTTTTTCATACTCGGTCTCGACGCCGCCGGACAGCCGGAGGACGCAGTGACGCGCGCCCTCCGATTGCAAACCGAGGCCGGCGAGCTTTTAAAGGCGTCCACCGCCGATGCAACGAGAGAAGCGGTCGAAAAACTGGTTGCAGCGGAGGCGTTGTGGAAAGAGGCCGGCCGCGACCGTGAACGAGCCGATACGATCAAGCCTTTGATAAAGGCCCCGGCCGGGGTCAGCGAAGTGAAGCGGTCGCTGGAATACGCATTGGTGCTGGAACCGCTCGCAGAAAGCCTCGGCGACCAGGTGATGCGGGCGGAGACGCTGTTCGATATCGGTGTGCTCCATGACATGCTCGGTGAGACGATGAAGGGCATGCCGTATGTTGAGAACGCGATAACCTTCTTTGAAGAGATGGGCGACGCAAAGCGGCTGTCAGTTGCCCTCAATGCCGGCGGACAGTTGTACAGCAACATCGGTGAGATGAAAAAGGCGTTGGAACTGCTTGAACGTTCGCTCACCCTGCGCCGCCAGATCGGAGACCAGGCGGGCGAGGCCGTCACGCTTGCCAACCTCGGGACGATATATGACGATACCGGCAGGAAACGCGATGCGGTCACGGTTTACACGGAAGCTCTCCGCATCATGGAAGCCCGGACGGAGAATAAGGACCTCAGAAATATCGGGGTCGTTTTGAACAACCTCGGCCGTATATATCAGGAACTCGGCGAATTTCAAAAAGCCCTGGATCATTACGAGCAGGCACTGGCCGCCCGCCGGGCGTTCGGCAACAAACAGGGCGAAGCCGTCACGCTGGTGAATATCGGTTCGTTATACCGTCTGCTGGGTGAACTGGAAACGACCCTGGAACTGCTTCGACAATCGCTTGCCATCTATCAGGATGGCGGATTTCGCCGTAACGAGGCAAGAACGCTGGCCTCGATCGCTTCGGTTGTGTCGCTTCAGGGAAATGATGCCGAGGCTCTGAAATTTTATCAGAAGGCACTGGAGATCGACCGGGCCATAGGCAATAAACTTGGCGAATCGTGGACGCTGCACGGCCTGGCGATAGTCCACGAACGCGGCGGCCGGCCGCTGGAAGCACTGCCTCTGCTGGAAGAGGGCATCAGGATATCGAGGGAGACGGACAATCCGGATACATTGGCAACGCTGACACTGGTGCTTGCAAAGACATACTCGTCGTTAGGACGAATGGCTGAGGCTGAACAAGCCTATGGACAGGCCGTAAATATTTATCGCGATGCGGGAATGCCGGGCGACATTGCCGAAGCCCTCTATCACAGCGCGCGGTTTGATCAGCGGCAGGGACGGACGGCGGACGCGATGACGAAGATGACCGAGGTTCTGGAGATCGTTGAAGACCTGCGGGTATCGATCGCCGCTCACAATCTGAGGTCGAGCTTTTTTGCCGATCAGCAGGCATATTTTGATTTTTACATCTCGCAGCTTGCGGCCAGACATCAGGATGAGCCGGAAGCGGGACATGACGCCGCCGCCCTCGGCATCAGTGAAAGGGCACGAGCGCGGAGCCTGTTGGAATCTCTCGGCGAAGCAAAAAGAGACATTCGGAGCGGTGTCGATAATGAATTGCTCGAACGCGAGAACATTCTCCGGCAGACCATAAGCTCAAAAGAGCTTCATCGGGTCGAAGCGTTGCGGCAGCGGTCGAGCGTAAGGGCCGACGAACTGGAAAAGGAACTCGTCGGGCTTGTTCTGAATTACCGCGATGTCCAAACGCTGATCCGCCGTCAGTCGCCGCAGCTTGCCGGACTTGCAAACCCGGTGACGCTTGATCTTGCCCAGATACAGTCACAGGTCATCGATGAAGATTCGATCCTGCTGGAATACGCAGTGGGCGTGGATCGCTCGTATCTTTTCGCCGTAACGAGAAGCGATATCGAGGTGATCGAGCTTCCGAACAGTTCGGTCATAACCACATTGACCCGCGACACGCTTGAGAATATGAAGGCTCGAGGCCGGACCGATCCAAGTGAAACAGCGGTACGCCGACAGGCCCGCATCAGATCGGCCGACACGGAACTCGACAGGCAATTGAAAATGTTGAGCGATATGCTCATCGGGCCTGTCGCGAAGAAGATCAAGGACAAGCGGCTGCTGGTCGTTGCAAGCGGCGCTCTGCATTATTTTCCGTTTGCGGCGCTCAGGTCGCCGGAGGCGGCCGGACGCGAACCGCTTATCGTGACCAATGAGATAGTGAACCTGCCCTCGGCCTCGGTGGTCCCGCTGCTGCGACGGCCGCGTGAGGCGGATGAAGAACGGATCGCGATCTCGATAATAGCGGACCCGGTCTTCAGCGCCGATGACACGCGGCTAAAGGCGATTGCCCGGCAGGCCGGTTCTGCCGAGCCGTCCGCTGACCCGCCAAAGCCTGCCGCCAGGCCGCTGCCGACAACGCTC
>CAZOXY010000021.1:0-56879 GCA_964583955.1 uncultured Chloracidobacterium sp.
ACGCGTCGGGCTTTCGGTGATCTGCTTCCCGCATTTGCCTTAACATCATATCCGCATAGCGTCGCGGCGAATCTATGTCCTTCAGGATCACTTGCGTCCCGTCCGTTCCGGCGTTGTCAACGATGATGTCGCCAAATCCAAGAAGGCGTTGAAAGACGCTTGCACGCACGGTGACGTCCTGTATCCGGCGAAGCGGAACATTGACGGTCGTCCGCGAGATCAGGCCCGTATCTATCTCAAGTTTTGAATCCGACAGCGTGTAGCGGACAAGCTTTTTCCGTATATGATAGAACGCCGGAATGACGAACAAGAACAGCCCAAGCACAACACCAGGCACCGCGCCGACAGCCGGCAGGAACACGCTCAGTATCGCCACCAGCAGCAACGCCAGAAAAGCCGTCATGATATAACCGAGCCAGACGAATTTCAGCGTCGGCGTTATCGAGAAAAGAAGCCTTTCCTGAATGTCGTCTTCAGTCCGTTTGGACACGGCTCCCGGCTTTTGCACGAGGCGCGTAACTTCCTCATCATCAAGCGAGGTGCCGCATTTTTTGCAGAAAAGAGAATCGTCGGCGTTTTCCGAACCGCATTTTGGACAGAACATACGGCTAGTTTAGAGGCATTGTGAAAATATCTCAAAATTCAGGACAAAAAAAGCGGCCGGAAATGCTCGGCCGCAAGTCAGAATGACCAGTGGAGAGGAGAACTTTTTTACGTTCATTGATTAACCAGCATCATCTGGCCGTTCGGCAGTTTGACCGTCATTGGCGGGGGTTCATAGACCGTCAGCGGACGCGAATCTTTTTGATCGACAGAAGCGGCCTGAACGGTTGACGGGCGTGATGTGCTGACATAGGTCGGGTTGGATATTGTATTGTAGCGGGCTGAGATGCGTCTGACGTATTCTTGCGTTTCGCGATAGGGCGGTATGTTGCGGCCGTATTTCAGCACGGCGCCTTCGCCGGCGTTGTAACCCGCCAGGGCAAGCACTACATCCTGATCGAAATAATCCAACAGCCAGCGCATATATTTCACACCGGCGTCTATATTCTGTTTCGGGTCGTAGATCTTTGTTACGCCAAAGCGCCTTGCGGTCGCGGGCATCAGCTGCATCAGGCCGCTTGCTCCCTTGTGAGAGGTCGCCTTGATCTTGAATGAGGATTCCTGATGCATCTGAGCATAGATCAGCAGCGGGTCGATGCGATAACGAAGGCTCGATTCGACAATAAAGGCGTCGTGGACTGAGTTGCCCGTGGTGAATCCGCGAAGGTTCGTGCCGGTTCCCATTGCCAGCCGTGTCGGACGGCTTTCGCGCATTGCCAGGCCGTCTGAAACGCTGGCGGTCTTTTTTACGCCATTGCCCGATGGCACAGGGACCGTTACCCAGCGGCCGTTACGTTTGACCCTGCGTGTTTTCGGAGCTTCAGGTACTGGCGGCGGAGGCGGCAGATGGATGGTCACGCCGCCGGCAATGTCAAAATTGTCCAGCGTCCGCATGGTTGACTGCGAAAAAGCAGCCGATGCGGCAACCATTGTGACGAGCGTGACTGTCAGAAACTTGTTCATTTAGAGGATGCAGATCCTGGTTTTTTTCAGTGTTTGCCAATAGGGACGGCGATGAGTGTGTTTAGCGGCCTTTCCTTTAGGAGAAGGTCCATACCCGATACAGTGTATCAAAAATAAACAAAAATGCAAAACATTGTTAGTGTTTGCGAAAATAATGATACCACAGCATATGAGCAGAAGAAACAAAATTCTTTATGCGAATTTTTTTCTTTTTGAGGAAACGGAGTATCTTAAGTCTATGCTGTACCTGTCACAGATACTTGGCCGCCCGATAAATGATGCCCGCGGAGAGAGGATCGCGGTCATAAATGACGTGCTTGTCCGCTACGGAAGAGAGGAATATCCACCCGTGATCGGTGTTGTGGCCCGGTTCAGAAGACGGAATTTCTTTATCCCGAAACGCAACATCAAGTCATTCGGTGAGGATGGAGTCAAGATGAGTTCCGTAAAGCTCAACCTTACTCCGTTCGAGCGGCGCGAGGGCGAGGTTTTGCTGGCAAAGGATGTTCTGGACAACCAGTTGATAGACGTTGACGGAAAGCGGGTCGTCAGGGTCAACGACGTGCAGATGATACCGACAGGCGATGAATGGCGGGTTTCCGGTGCTGATGTCAGCTTTCAGGGATTTCTTCGGCGGTTGATGCCAAAGGGATTTTACGGCAGCGACCGCGTTGTCGAGGTGCTTGATTGGGCAGACGTCGGCTATCTGGCGACGGACACGGCAACTGCCACGGTTCAGCTAAAATCGTCAAAGGACAAACTTTCGCGGCTGCATCCGGTCGAGATCGCCCAGCTTGCCGAAACGCTTTCGCCGATACACCGCACCGAGGTCGTGGAAAGCCTCGATAACGAGATCGCGGCGGACACACTCGAAGAAATGTCAACCGAGGCACAGGCACGCATTTTGGAAGACATGGACGGCGAACGCGCGGCTGACATTCTGGAGGAAATGTCGCCGGACGACGCGGTTGATGTTTTGGGCGAGCTTTCGGACGAAAAGGCGCAGGAGCTTTTCAACCTGATGGAGGACGAAGAGCGGGCCGATGTCGCCGAACTGATGGAGTTTGAGCACGACACCGCGGGCGGCCTGATGACGACCGAATTTATCGTTTTCCCCCGTAAATTAACGGTGGGCGAGGCGATAGAGCGGCTTCGAGAAATGGCGGAAACGCCGAACATGATCTACTACCTGTATATCGTGGAGGAAGAAGGGTCGTGGAAGTTATGCGGCGTCATCACCCTTCGAGGCCTTATCCTGGGTGATCCCAACGCTCGGCTGGAAGACATAATGCGGGCCGATTATCGCGTGGCCCACCCGTCAGACCTTGCCGATGAAACGGCCCGGACCATTGCGGAATACAACCTGCTTGCTTTGCCGGTGGTCGATGATGAAGGCGACATTGCGGGCATCATAACGGTTGATGACGCGATGGAGATACTCCTGCCCAGAAACTTTCAGCGGCGTCACTGACCGTGGATTGTTTCCTTTGGCAGTTCGCGGCAAGCTATTGGTTGTTCCGTCCGCTACCGGTAAAAGAATGTTTTAAGAACAGCTTTCAGCGATCAGCCGCCAGCTATCAGTTTTACGCGGCCGTACATGCGTACGAAAACTGCTTTAGGCCGACATGCTTTCCGAAATGGCCGCGATCTCATCCGCGATCGCACGCATATCCATAGCCTTTCCGGCCTCGGTCTCCGCTAAAAATTCCTCTGCCGAAAGGCGTTCATTGAGTTGTCCCAGATAGGAATCGCGAAACAGGCGTTCGGCCGGTTCTATCTTGTAACCGACCGATTCGCGCATGGCCTCGGCCCCGGCCGCAAGCCGCGCTGCAAGGTGCGGATCGTCATTCAAAAGGGCGATGCGTGCAAAACCGTCCATCGAAAGGGATGTCGTTATCTTGTTCTTCAGGTCAACGGCGATCTCAAAAGCCTCGGCAAAGCATCTTACCGCGCGTTCGGCGTCATTTAGCTCCACACATGCCGTGGCAAGATTGTTCAATGCATCTCCAAGGGCCGCTCTGCGTCCGATCTTTCTGAAAAGCCGCACGGATTCTTCCATCAGCGGGCTTGCCTTTTCATAATCGCCCGCCGCACGGTGCAGGTCGCCCAAAAAGCTCAAAGACATTGCAACGCCCAGATCGTCACCCAGGCCTTTGCTGATCTCCAGTCCGCGCAGAAAATGCTGTTCAGCTTCTTCATTGTCGCCGCTCTGCATCAGCACAAGGCCAAGCCCGCGGCATGATATGGCGATGCCCTGCATGTCGCCCGCCTCTTCACCGGCGGCAAGCCCGGCGACATAAGCGACGCGTGCCGCCTGATGATCGCCGCGAAACCGCGCCGCCAGGCCGAGGCCGTTCATCAGTTTGAACCGGGCGCCTGCGGGCGGCTCTCCGGCGGATGATGCCGCCATCAGCCAGTTGAAGCCTTCGTTGAGGTGGCCGTGCAGGATCCAGAAGTTTCGCAGAGCGACGGCCAGCCTCACGGCCAGTGACGGCTCGTTGGCAAGCGTCCACCGCATAGCGGCACGCAGGTTGTCGTGGTCTTCATCCAAACGGTCAAGCCATTTCGCGGAATCGGCCGTCTGGATATGACGCTCTGCCTCTTCGGCGATGTCGGCAAAATATTCGGCGTGTTGGCGTTGGGTCTCATTCTCCTCGCCGCTTTCGCTCAGCATTTCGCCGGCGTATTCGCGAACCACGTCCAGCATCTGCAAACGCAGGTCGCCGCTCGGCAATTCGCGGCGGGTGACAAGGCTCTTTTCCGTCAGCGACGCGATAAGTTCAAATGGCTCAAGTTCGGCGGAACTCATGACCTTGCAAACTTCCTCAGCCGCCTCAAGGCGAAATCCGCCGCGAAAGGCCGAAAGGCGCCGGAACATTTCCTGTTCGGGTTCACTCAGAAGGTCATAGCTCCATTTCACCATGCCGCGCATCGTGCGGTGGCGTTCGGGACGATCCTCAGGCCCGCCGGCAAGCAATGAGAGCCTGTCCGCAAGTTTGCGTAAAATAGCCTGCGGAGACAGAACGCGCATCCGCGCCGCCGCAAGCTCGATCGCCAGCGGCAGGCCCTCGAGCCGCTGGCATATTTCCGCTATTACCGGAGCGTTCTGTTCGGTCAGCGTAAAATGCGGCCTGACCTTTGCGGCCCTGTCGGCAAACAAGCGTACGGCAGGATTTTCTAAAGCCTCGCGAACATCAGATGACGGAAGTTCGAGCGGCGGAACGATGACCTCGTGTTCAACCGAAAGATTCAGCGTAACGCGGCTGGTCACAAGTATCTTCAGCCCCGTATTTTTTTCTAACAGGTCAGCAACAACGCCGGCGCCGTCCTCAAGCTGTTCAAAATTGTCCAGAACCAGAAGGAGCTGCTTTTGCCGAAGGTATTCATGGACCAGATCGGCGACGGAACTGCCGCCGCGATCTTCTATGTCGAGGCTGTCCGCGATGGCCGGAACGATCAGGTCGCTCTTTGTCACGTTCCCGAGTTCGACAAGGAACACGCCGTCCTTCATATCAGGCAGGAGTTCGGTCGCGGCGGCTTCGGCAAGGCGTGTCTTGCCGGTCCCGCCGATGCCGGTCAGGGTCACAAGCCGCGCTTTTGTATCGCGGAGCAGCGACGCTATCTGAGTTATCTCATCTTCTCTGCCGACCATCACGTCATGGCGGTCGGGCAGGTTGTTCGGGTGCAGCTTGCGGTCCCTGATGTCCTTGCCGGTTATCTTGTCCGCCGCGAACTCGGTCGTCGCCTGTTCAAAGACAAGCGTTTTTTCCTCTTTATGGATCCGTTCGTAAAGAACAGGCGTGTTTTCGGCAAGATCACCGAAACGCGTTTCAAGGCCCTTGAGTTCGGTGAACAATTCTTTGCATGACGAGAACCGCTCATCGGCGCGTTTGCGGAGGCATTTGGAGATCACGCTCTGGAGCGACGCGGGAACACCCGGCACAAGCGACACGACCGGCGGCGGTTCGCTTGTGAGAATGAGAGCAAGCGTGTCAGCGGCGGTCTCGCCGACAAAGGGCTGAACGCCTGTGAGCATCTCAAAAATGCAGATGCCGAGGCTCCATATATCGGTCCTTCCGTCTATCGTAAGCCCGCGTGCCTGTTCGGGCGACATATACGAGGCGGTGCCGACGATCATCCCGTCGCGCGTGACGCTTATGTCCTTCAGATCGGATATTTCGCCGGAGATCTGTTTGGCAAGCCCGAAATCAAGCAGCTTTACGCGGCCGCCGGGCGTGACGATCATGTTCGCGGGCTTTATGTCGCGATGGACAATGCCTATGTCATGAGCGGCGGCCAAAGCGTCAGCCGCCTGCGTGGCGATGTTGAGGGTCTGGTGAAGCCCTCTGCGGCAGCGGACTATCATCTGCGCCAGGGTTTCGCCTTCGACAAACTCCATCGCGATGAATGGCCTGTCACCTTTATCGTTGATCTCATGGATGGTGCAGACGTTCGGATGATTGAGGGCAGAGGCGGAGCGTGCTTCACGAACAAAACGGGCAACATGGGCCGGATCGGAGCAAAATTCCTCGGAAAGGAACTTGAGCGCGACCTTTCGTCCAAGGTTTTCATCGTTTGCAAGGAAAACCTCGCCCATTCCGCCCTTTCCCAACAAAGAGAGGATCGTAAAATGTTCGATGCTGCTGCCAGGGACCATCTGTTAAAGGTTCGCGGCTAAATTATATCATTCACAGCGTTTTACGTTCATCCCGAAACGGCGGCAGAGACGGCGACAACGGCGGTCGTGGAATAAAAATGCCGGAAACACGAAATAAAAAGTTGTTCACAGCGAAAGGAATCTGATAAAATTATTGGTTCAGAAGATAAAAAATAAAAGGAGCAAACGATCATGAGACGGAAAAGCATATTATTTGTGGCATTGTTTTTGTTTATCGCGCTTATCTCCGGCCCGACCGTGTCCGCCGACGGCATTGAGGTAGGAACCAAGCTTGAGAACTTTAAGATGACCGCGACCGACGGCAAGGAATATTCGTTCGACGACCTCAAGGGAAAGAATGGGGCCGTTATCGTCTTTCTTTCGGCACAGTGTCCGGTTGTCAAGGCATACATTGACAGGATCGACGCAATTGCCGCCGATTATAAGGAAAAAGGCATCAATTTCATCGGCATTAACTCGAACAACCGCAACGCCGAATCGCTTGAGTGGGTCACAAATGACGCCTCAGAGAACTTTAAGTTCACGATGCTGATCGACACGGATAACAAGCTTGCCGATCAGTTCGGAGCGACCGTCACACCAGAGGTTTTCTATTTTGACGCGGACAACGTGCTGAAATATCACGGCGCGATCGACAACGACCGCTCCGGCAAGAATATTCAGGAACAGTTCCTTCGCACGGCTTTTGACGCAGCCCTCTCCGGCAAGGAGATCGAAAAGGCACGCACCAACGCATTTGGCTGCACCATCAAACGCGTAGGCATGGCCGGCAAATAAGAACGATCATGAGACAAAGCGTTAACATCAGAACGGGAAACGTGCTTTTGGGGGCGTTTCTCGTTCTTTTCTTTTTTGCGGCGACCGGCGTTGCACAAAGCGCGGCGGCAAAGGTGACAAAGATAGATGACAAGGCATTTGCCGAGCTTATCAAACCCGGCGAAAAGCCCCTGCTCATCAATTTTTGGGCGACATGGTGTGTTCCGTGCGTCGAGGAGTTTCCCGACCTTGTCAAGATCGACAAGGAATACAGAGGAAAGATCGATTTTATAACCGTGACCCTCGATTTTGAGGAAGAGCTTGATGCCGCCGTGCCAAAGTTTTTGGCCGAGATGAAGGCCGAAATGCCGACATTCCTGCTGGTCACGCCGGACGAAACAGCCGCGATCAAGTCGGTCTCAAAAGACTGGCAGGGCGGTTTGCCGTTCACCGTGCTGTATAAGCCGAACGGTGAGATGGTGTATTCGCACCAGGGCGTGGTCAAGCATTCTGTCCTGACGAGCGAGATCGACAAACTACTGCCCGCCGCATCAGGGAACTGATCTTTTTTAAGAAGCTGTCACGGGGACGTTGACAGCTTTTTCTTTCAATGATAATTTCATCCATGCAATAAGATTTCACCGGAGGCAGATATGTTCAGAAAGATCGAGGATTTTCAAAACGCATGGAACTATGAGGCCGAGATAACCGGCAAGGTCTTGCAGACGCTGACGGACGAGGCGGCGGAACAGAAAGTGACCCCGGACGGGCGTTCGCTCGGCTTTCTGGCGTGGCACACAACGGTCACGCTTGGCGAGATGCTGGGGCTGGTCGGGCTGAATATTGATGCTCCGCACCATGAATCGGCTCCGCCCCAAAGCGTGGCAGAGATAGCCGCCGCGTATGAAAAAGGGGCAAGATCAGTTGCGGACGAGGTCGCCAAAAACTGGACGGACGAAACGCTGCTGCAAACCGATGAGATGTACGGCGACACGTGGACACGCGGGATGACGCTTTTTTACTTGATCGCCCATCAGGCGCATCATCGCGGACAGATGACCGTTCTGATGCGGCAGGCGGGATTGCCTCTTCCCGGAATTTACGGCCCGTCAAAGGAAGAATGGGCTGCAATGGGCGCTCCGGCGCTTCCGTGATGTCTTTATGGAATTTCGATCTTGTGATATTCCCCAGGAAGGGTTTTGCTAACGATCATACGAATAGTTTCTGTATGCTTGCTGATCCGGGGCCATGAGGTTGAAAGCAATACAACTATTGCAATATGCCGTTCACTAAGGTCTTGCTGGTATCGTAGATTTTGGTCGGTTGTGATGAGTACCTCGTAATGGTCGCTTTCCGCTTTTGCAAGCAGTTCACCGTTTTCGAGCATTTGCCATCCTCGTTCGTAAGCGGTCTCCACCAAATGTTCAGCCAATGCCTTGCGCAACGGCACTGGCGTACCCTGATCGAACAATATCTTCATACAGTGGCTAACTCGCCGAACGATGCTAATTTATGATCCAACACTGCCATAACCTGTTCGCGTTTGACGCCCGGAAACCATTCGATAAATTCATCTATCGAGGCTCCGTCCTTTAGATTTTCAAAAAGAGCAGTTACAGGCACACGGGTCCCCTTAAAGACCCATTTGCCGCTTACTTTCGCAGGATCACGCTCGATCACTTTTTCCACAGCTAAGCGGTCCATATTGAACACCTCATTTCTAAAATAGCACTATTAAATACTTCCTGCTAACTAAATGGATTCGATAAATCGACATACCACCGCCAAAAGGATAAAATAACTGTTTTGTTTTTCGCTCAGTGAGTTAACAGAAGATGGACAAGACAGAGATCACACCCGAAACAGTAGAACAGCACAACCTGACGCCCGGAGAATATGGCCGGATAAAGGAAATAATGGGCCGCGAGCCGAACCTGACCGAGCTTGGCGTTTTCAGCGTGATGTGGTCTGAGCATTGCTCGTACAAATCATCGCGCGTCCATCTGAAACGGCTGCCGACGACCGGGCCGCGTGTGATCGTACCGCCGGGCGAGAACGCCGGCGTCGTGGACATCGGTGACGACTGGTGGATCGCTTTCAAGGTCGAATCGCACAATCATCCGAGCTTTATCGAACCGTTTCAGGGAGCGGCAACGGGCGTCGGCGGCATACTTCGCGATGTTTTCACAATGGGAGCAAGGCCCGTTGCGGCAATGAACAGCCTGAGGTTCGGGCCGCTTGACGATCCGAAACACGGCAACCGCAACAGATCGATCCTGAAAGGCTGTGTCGAGGGCATCGGGCATTACGGCAACTGTTTTGGCGTTCCGACCATTGGCGGCGAGGTCGTTTTTGACGAATCGTACAGCCTGAATCCGCTGGTCAACACGTTCGCGTTGGGGCTGGTCAGAAAAGATCAGGTCTTTTTCGGCAAGGCCGAGGGCATCGGCAATCCGATGCTTTATGTCGGAGCAAAAACTGGCCGCGACGGCATACACGGCGCGACAATGGCGTCGGCGGAGTTTGACGATGAGGCTTTGGAAAAACGCCCAACCGTACAGGTGGGCGACCCGTTCCTTGAAAAACTTCTGCTTGAAGCGTGTCTTGAGGCGATGCGAAGCGGCGCCATTGCGGGCATTCAGGACATGGGAGCCGCCGGTTTGACAAGCTCTTCGGTCGAAATGGCGGCCCGTGCCGGAACAGGCCTGGAGCTTGACCTGACACTGGTGCCGCAGCGTGAAGAAGGCATGACCGCATACGAGATGCTGCTGTCCGAATCACAGGAGCGAATGCTGATAGTCGCCCGCAACGGCCGCGAACGCGAGCTTGTCGAGATATTCAACCGCTGGGACCTGGACGCCGTTGTTATCGGAAGGGTGATAGAGGGCGACAGGCTGCGTGTCATTCACAACGGAGTGCTTGAGGCCGATCTGCCCATATCGGCACTGACCGATGAAGCCCCGCGTTATGAACGGCCGATGCTGGATCGAGACAAGAGACAGGAGACAAGAGACAAGATCTTGACCTCAGCGTCTCCCGTCTCCGGCCTCCCGTCTCTTGTCTCGGATGAGGTTTTGCGAAGACTGCTAGCTTCGCCAAACATCTGTTCAAAACATTGGGTCTATGAACAATACGACACGATGGTCAGGACGAACACGGCGGTCTTGCCCGGCGCGGACGCAGCAGTTATCCGCATAAAGGAAACACGGCGTGCGGTCGCGATGTGTCTGGACGGCCCGGGCCGATATGTTGCTGTCGATGCAAAGGAAGGAGCGAAACACGCCGTTGCCGAAGCGGCCAGAAACGTCGTCTGCGTTGGCGCACAGCCCATCGCCGTCACCAACTGTCTGAACTTTGCCTCGCCCGAACGGCCTGAGGTGATGCGTGCGTTTTCGGATGTGATAGACGGCATGGCCGAAGCCTGCACGGTATTTGAAACGCCGGTCGTTTCGGGCAACGTTTCGCTCTATAACGAAACGGACGGCAAAGGAATCTTGCCCACGCCGACGATAGGCATGGTCGGCCTGATCGAGGACACAAGAAAGATAATCACGCACGGCTTCAAATCGGAAGGCGATATCATTGCCCTGCTCGGCGTAACTAATGACGATCTTTCAGTCAGCGAATACGCAAAGGCGGTTGCGGGCATTTCAACCGAGGATATGATCGAACACGGCGTTCTTCCCCGGCTTGACCTTGAGCTTGAAAAGAACATTCAGGACACATGTTTGCGTCTGGCCGATGAGATGCTGCTCTGCTCCGCACACGATTGTTCCGAAGGCGGCCTGGCCGTTACCATTGCCGAAAGCTGTTTTTCATCGCTCAACCGCGAAGCCGTCGGCGCCGACATCGAGTTGGTAAGCGGCGGCATTTCGACCGAGGCTGTGCTGTTCGGCGAATCACCCTCGCGCATTGTCATCAGCTTTGCCCCTGAAAGCCTCGACCGCGTAAAAGAGATCGTCGGCAACTGCCCCTTTGCCGTCATCGGCAAGGTCGCGGACGATGTGCTGCGGATAAACACGGACGGCACGAAAACCGTCTCCGCATCCGTCAGCGAACTCGAAGCGATCTGGGAATCCGCTTTGGAAAATAGGCTGAGTTAAGCTGTAATGTTATAAACAGAGTTGCCAATAGGGCCATACGGCCCTATTTTTGTTCCTGCAAAATGATAATCTGAGAGTTCATATGGCCGCAGGCATTTACCTCCATATCCCGTTCTGCAAGTCGCGGTGTTCGTACTGTGATTTTGCGACGGATGTTTGGCGGAGCGGTGACGCGGTCGAGCGTTATGTAAGTGCTCTGTGTTCGGAAATACAAGTTTTTGGTCTGGGGTTTGGAGTCACAAGCAAAACCACTTTTACTCCAGACTCCAGACTCCAGACTCCAGACTCCATTTATTTTGGAGGCGGGACCCCTTCATTATTAACGCCGCCGCAGGTTGAAAAGATATTAAACTCACTAAGCTCTGTGTTCTCTGTGGCCAATGACGCCGAGGTCACGATGGAGATGAATCCGGCCACGGTCACGCTGGAAACGCTGGCGGCGTATCGCAGTCTGGGCGTTAACCGGGCGAGTTTTGGCGTACAGACCTTCAATGACCGTGACCTGAAATTGCTCGCACGCGGCCATGATGCCGATGACGCGCGGAACACGTTCAAAATGCTGCGCGATGCGGGTTTTGAGAATATCAGTTTTGACCTGATCGCCGGTTTGCCGGGGCAGACGCTTGAGGATTGGTCACACAATCTTGAAGAGGCCATCGCGATGCAGCCCGAACATATCTCGCTCTATCTTCTGGAAATTCACGAAGGCACACCGCTGGCGGATCAGATAAGAACCGAACGCCGTCCGCTGCCCGATGAAGAACTCGCAGCCGAGATGTATGAGGTGATGCTCGACCGGCTTGCGGCTGCCGGTTATGAACAGTACGAGATCTCAAATTTTTCAAAACCCGGTTTCGCCTCGCGGCACAACGCAAAATATTGGCTGCTCGAACCCGTTTACGGATTTGGCGTGTCGGCTCATTCTTTTGACGGCTGCGAACGCTATGCCAACGAACGCGATACTGCAAAATACGTATCCGCTATCGAAAACGGCGAAAGCCCTGAGAACTATCGTGAAAAGATCAATGCTGCGTCCGAATTTGTTTTTCTAGGCCTCAGGCTCAGCCGCGGCATCGACCTTGCCGAGTACCGGAAACGCTTCGGGGCTGACCTCATTGAAATGTATAATGACGATATCCAGAGATTGGCCGAAGTGGGATTGGTCAGTTCGTCCGCCGAAAGTCTCCGGCTTACGCGAAAAGGGATGTTATATTCAAACGAAGTGTTCGAGGTGTTCATATGAAAAACCGTGTCGGCTTGTTGTGTTTTGTGATATGGCTTTCGGCGGCGATGTTCGGCTTTCCGCTTTCAGGCGTTGCCCAGCGGCTTCCCGAACCGGAACGCGATTTTCGGGCGGTTTGGATAGCGACGGTCGATAACATCGATTTTCCTTCAAAGAAAGGCATCTCGGAGGCGGAGCAGAAAGCAGAGATCATCCGCGACCTGGACCTTGCCCAGCGGTTGAGAATGAATGCGGTCATTTTTCAGGTAAGGCCGGCGGCGGATGCGTTGTACAGGTCTGAGATCGAACCGTGGTCAGAATATCTGACCGGCCGGATGGGCAAGCCGCAAGACCTTGATCCGTTGGAATTTCTCGTTGCCGAGGCGCACAAACGCGGCATTCTGGTTCACGCCTGGTTCAACCCTTATCGGGCATATCATCCGTCGGCGACGACGATGTCCGACAAACACATATCAAGAACGCGTCCCGATCTGGTTCACCAATACGGCAAGTATCTCTGGATGGACCCGACCGACGTTGAGGTTCAAAACCTCAGCATCCGCGTTATTCGCGATGTTGTCAGCCGATACGACATAGACGGCGTTCATTTTGATGATTACTTTTATCCGTATATCGAAAAGGACGCCGAGGGCAACGACATCGATTTTCCCGACGGCAAGAACTGGAGCAGTTATCTGAAAGGCATCGGCGGACGTAACTCCGGCAGCAAGGTAAAAATTATTCCGCTCAGCCGTTCGGACTGGCGGCGGATGCATGTCAATAATTTTATCGAAGCCGTCGGCCGCGAGGTCAAAAAGACAAAGCCGCACGTGATGTACGGCATTTCGCCGTTCGGCATCTGGCGGCCGATGCCCGAACTCGGCATCGAGGGTTTTGATGCCTACGAGGGGCTTTATGCCGATTCGCGAAAATGGCTGCGTGACGGCACGGTCGATTATTTTACGCCGCAGCTTTACTGGGAAACGGCACGCAGGGCACAGAGCTATCCTATTTTGCTGGATTGGTGGAAAGGCCAAAATCCAAAGAAACGCCACATCTGGCCGGGGCTTGCAACATATCGCATAGGCCGCAACGAAGATTTCACCGCAAAGGAAATAATCAGCCAGATCGAACGGACACGCCTCGCGCCGGAAACGCGCGGGTCGATTTTCTTTAATTTCAAATCGATCAGAAATGACACGGGCGGCATTCAGGCGGCTTTGCTTGAGAACGTTTACAGGCGTTCAGCGATCATTCCGCCGTCGCCGTGGATAAAGGCCAAAGCACCGTCGGCGCCAAAGGTGACAATAGAACGCGGAGCAGAATTTACCGTGGCTAAGTGGGCCGAAACAGGAAGCGTAAAGGCCTTTTGGTTCGTCGTTTATGCGAAAGACAGAAACGGCTGGAGCCATTCCATCCTGCCCGCGAGCGAACGTTCGATCGCGCTTTCCGGCGAACGCGGTATAGAAAAGATCATCGTCAAAAGCGTTGACCGCTTGGGTAATATGAGCAAATAGTATCGGACGGTGTGAGCGGGCTTAGTACGGAATGTATTCGAGCAGGCCCGCCAGATCTTCCGGATCGGTGATCTTCGCAATTATCTCAAGATCATCAATGCATTGGCCAATAGGTGAACGGAGTTGATGTGAATAAACAACACCGGAAAAGTGAATACCCACACGCAGACGCCTCATTGCCTCTTTAACAAGATCGTCATCCTGCGTATAAAGGATCCTGCCTAGCTCCGTTGCTCTGTCGAGAAGCTTCGGATCGTGAAATCGTCGTGTTTCGTCTTCGACAGAAGTAAGAACATCGACTCCGCGTAAACGCAGCGCTGTTATCACCGCTCCCGAAATATGAACGTCGGTATAAATGCCGACTGCCATTTATCAAATACCGCCTCGCAGTTTTATAACTTTCTCGCGCAATTCGGACGGGCCGAGTTCCTGAAATATCTGCTTGACCAACTTATCCCGCCTTACAATATCCGCTTCGATCTCTTCACGATGGTCGTAGTAATACGCGAGAGCGGAGTGTATCTGGGCAAGAGAAAGATAGGGATACTGTTCGTGTATCTCATCCACCGTCCAGCCGTTTTTTGTGTCCAGGACTATTTGAACGACCTTTGTTCGTGTGCCTTTGACGATGGGAAAGCCTTCCTCGTTCAGGACGATATGATCATTCAGTGCAGCAACCGTCATAACTTAGTATTTTACCTAAATAGAAACTGAATATCCATCAGTTTTTCAAACGGTCAATTAAGACGCGTGATCCTGCCTTCCTTGCGCGGAGAGATGGTCGCATCGGGCGATTCCTTGATGGCCTTTTCAAACACATCGGAATCTTTTGGCGCGTCCTCTGCGTTTATGAGTATCTTTGCCTCTTTGAGCATTGTGTAGCCGTCGCCGCCGCGCGAGACCAAAAAGTCAGAGGTCGCCATCGTATAGACCGCGTCATCAGTTACTTTCTCGCCGTTGACCGTTGCCTCGATGATCCGCTGGCCGGGAAGTTTGCGTGCGTCAAAGGTGAATTTTATTCCCGACACCTGCGGAAAGCGTCCGGGTTCATTGTCCTCGGCCGAACGCGCCACGCCGTGTTCCAATATCTCCATCAGCATTTTGCCTGTAACCTCGACCTTTACGATGGGATTGTTAAAAGGCAGCATAGACAGCACATCGCGTTTTGTGAGCGGGCCGGGATTATAGCTCAGGTCGGCGCGGATGGAACCGCCGTTGACGAACCCGATGTCGGCGGCGACGGCATTTCGGTATGCATCTGCGATAAAGTTGCCGATGTCGGTTTCCTTTGACCTGACCGAATGCGAAAGAGCGTCAAGCGGGACGGATGTCGCACCGACACGCACCTCAAGCTGTTCCAAAATCTCCTTGTATCGCTCCATCACCGGAGCAAAGCCCGGTGCGTCCGCGATGGCGTCCGTGACCGGGATCACTTCCCAATCCATGCTTTGCAGTTTGCCAGTCTTTTTGTCGATAAAAAGATCAAATTTGCCTACCTGACGCGCATCCGCCCACATTTTGAAGATCGGCGTGCCGTTCGATGAGGACTGGAGCAGAGTGTGTTCGTGTCCGCCGAGTATCAGGTCTATGCCCTCGGCACAGCGAGCCAGATGTTTGTCCTGAAACATGAACATATGCGTCAGGGCAACTATCGTATTTGCTCCGGCGGATCGCATTTTGGGAATAAGGTCATTTGCCGTTCGGCAGTAATCCTCTATCTTCAGGTGATCTTCCATTGAGGAAGTCTCTTTTGTTTCGGGCAGGAGAAAACCGATGAACCCGATCTTTACACCGTCAACCTCGCGAATGATAAAGGGAGGCAGGTTAGCGAATATCTTTCCGGTTTTTGTGTCGGTGAGGTTAGAGCCGAGCCATGCGAATTTCGATTCTTTTATGCGTTCCAGGATCTCATCGGTCTTGATGTCAAACTCGTGGTTCCCAAGCACGGAATAATCCAGCCCTATCTGGTTCCACGCGTCTATCATTTGCTTTCCTCGATATGTGCGCGTCTCGACCGAGGGCGAGACCGTATCGCCGCCAAGCGTCATAAAGGTATTCGGATTTTCCTTTAACGCTTCCTGCTTTATCGTCATCACGCGGGCCAGCCCGCCGCGCGTTCCACCATCGACCGGCGTGAACTGATAAGTGTCGTTCAAATGCAGGATCGTAACCCTGACAGCATTATCCGCCTGAGCCGATGCGGCTAATGAGCACAGCAAAACGGCACAGAAAATAAAGAAGCTTTGTAGTGACCTGTTCATCGGCTTTTTTTCCATTTTATTATGTCGGCATACATACAAAACTGAAAGCTGTCAACTGATGGCTCACGGCCGGCATTCGATCGAAGCACGTAGCCGTTGAGATTGCTTTTTATAAAAAGAGCTTTCAGCCGCCAGCTATCAGCTATCAGTGTTTTGTCCGCCGGCATCCTCTACTTTCAGATGTGTGCGGGCTTCCCACAACTCGGGAAAGAATTTTTTACCTAGGGTCGTTTTCAGATAGCCGACGCCTTCCGAACCGCCGGTTCCGCGTTTCATTCCCAGCATTCGCTCGACCATCTGGATATGATTGTATCGCCAGGCGATGATCAGTTCGTCGTGTTCTATCAGCAGGTCCTGCATGTTATAAAGTTCGGCGTATTTTTCGGGATGCGTCAGGATCTCCACAATGGCGGCGACCTTTTCGTCATGAGAGCCGACGGCAATACCCTCGCGTCCGACCAAAGCCCAAAAGGCATCCGCCAGCGACGGAGAATTGAATCGTTTCTCAAGCCTTTCGTAAGCGAACCGGTCATCCTTGAAGAAATTGAGGATCTTCTCATCCTTCGCTCCCGACGAAAATTCAAGTTCGCGGAACTGCATCGACTGAAAACCGCTTGCCGGATTGAGCCTGTCGCGAAATTCCAGAAAGCCGATAGGCGCCATCGATTCGAGAACGTGTATCTGCGTCACCAATATTCGCTCGATGGAAATGACCGACCTGAGCGAATGATTGGCACGGAACATACGGCCTTCGTCCATCCATTCAACACACGCGTCCACCTCGTGAAGTATCTGTTTGAACCAGAGTTCATAGGTTTGATGAATGATGATGAACAGCAGTTCATCGTGGCTTTCAGGTTCCGAAAGTGTCTGCTGGAGCTGTGTCAGTTCGCGAACCTTAAGATATTTGTTGTAGGAGAGCGTGGCCCCCTTGCCGTATTCCTGTGTCATAATGCCTTTTTGCGTTCCGGGTCTGTGTAAAACCATCATCTTGTATGAGGACATTTCTGTCAATTTGCGAAAAATCGGCATGAAAGTAAAAAAAGTCTTGACACGAGCATTAAATATAAGTAAATTTTCTTTCGTCAACCAATAATAAACAACAATGTCAATAATGGATCTTGAGGTTTAAGATTCGATATTTGTTTCTAAATGTTGAGTCCAACTTGAGTATTATCACATCGTTTGCCGCGGTACCCACGGCCCGGTAAAAGGTGTGATAAGGGCCGGTATATGCGCATACCTGTCTGACACAAATGATTTACAGAAGTTTAGGAGGAATTAAAAAGAATGGCTAAAACCGTAGGAATGGTCAAATGGTTCAATAACGCAAAAGGATACGGCTTTATTGAACAACCGGGTGAACAGGATATTTTCGTGCATTACAGCGCGATCTCCGGGGAGGGCTATAAGACGCTGATCCAGGGCCAGGAGGTGGAATTTGAGATCACCAACGGGCCAAAAGGCCCTCAGGCCGAAAACGTCAATAAGGTTGCTTGAGCGGGACAGGCCCGAAGGGGCTGCTCCTGAAGCAGGCCATGTGCTCAGACACAAATAGAGCGGTTCCGGTTGGCGCGGAGCCGCTCTTTCTCATTTTAAATGTGATATATGGCCCGGGTCGCCTAGACCAGCTCCTCGCCGCGTGACCGCAGCGTTCTTCTCCACAATTCACGATAGGAACTGTACCGGCTGACCAGTCCGTTCAAGTGATATTTCTGGCCGTAGCTCAGGCCGCGTTTGTCAGCCAGTCTTTTTAACTGAGCCTCCAGACGGCCCCTGGCCTCAAGCGGCGGCCTCTTGGTCGCGCCGTTGAAATAGATGTCAAAATCTATCTTCAGTTTTCTGATCGATTCTTCGACGCGCGAAAGTTCCTGGTCAAAAGCGGCGGCCTCTTCCATTCGGGAAGTCATCGGCCGGTAGAGTTTGTTTCCTATTGGGCGCATATCCTTATATGAGTGAGGAGGAAAAGACGACCGGGCGTAAAAACACCCGCAGGAATTTAAAAAGGCTTAATAGGAAAGCGATTCCAGAAAGGCCTGAACCAGACCTTTGCCGCGCCAAAGCCGGATCACCTTTTCGATGCGAAATCGGCCATGAAGCCGACAAGTGCTTCGACACCTTCCAGAGGCATGGCGTTGTATATGGAGGCTCTGATGCCGCCGACGGAACGATGACCGCGCAGTCCGCTTAAGCCTGCTCGTTCGGCCTCATCGCAGAAATCGTTTTCCAGTTCCTCGTTCAACAGGCGGAAAGTGACGTTCATCACTGAACGGGCTTGCGGTTCGGCGTGGCCGCGATAAAATCCGTCGCTGGAATCAATGGCGTCGTAAAGAAGCTTTGCTTTTGTTCTGTTCCTGACAGCCATTGCCTTTGTTCCGCCCTGTTCGGCCAGCCATTCACAGACCAGGCCGACCAGATATATGCCCCAAGTGTTGGGTGTGTTCGGCATCGAATCGGCGTTGGCATACGACCTGTAATCTAGCAGTGTCGGCAAACCGGTCGGGATATTTTCAAGCAGGTCTTTGCGGATGATGACAACGGTGACGCCGCTCGGGCCGATGTTTTTCTGCGCTCCGGCATAGATAAGCTCATATTTTGATATGTCTAAAGGCCGCGAAAGGATATTGGACGACGCGTCGCACACGACGGGAATGCCGCCGGCATCAAGGTCGTAATGATATTCGACGCCGTCTATCGTTTCGTTCGAAGTGTAGTGGACATAAGCCGCATTGTGCGAAAATTTAAGCTCGTCCTGTGTCGGAACGTTCCGAAATCCGCCATCGGCCGCGGAAAATATCTCATTCACGCTGCCAAATTTGGCGGCTTCGGCCAGAGCTTTTTTGCCCCATGCTCCGGTCGTTATGTAGTCCGCCGGCCTGCCCTGCAACAGGTTCATCGGCACCATCGAAAACTGCAAGGTCGCTCCGCCCTGAAGAAAAAGCACATCATAATTATCGGGCAGGCCGAGAGCCGAGCGGATGCCCTGGCGTGCCGATCCAAGCACCGCTTCAAAATCGCCGGAACGATGGCTTATTTCCATTACGCTCATCCCGGTACCGCGAAGCGAAAGCATCTCCTCACGCGCTTTTTCCAGAACCGGTGCGGGAAGCATTGCCGGGCCGGCGCTGAAATTGTAAATGGTAACTGACATTTTTATCCGCTATGCCGGTTTGATACGGGCCGATCGTAAACCGGCGGCCCACGCTAGGATTTTAACGGGAAAATCCGCGACAGGCTAATTTGCCAAAGCGCATTTTATTTTTTCGGGAAAACCATTAAAATGGTAACTAAACTGTAAACTCGTGCTGGAGATCAGGCATCCTAGAGATTAGTTTGGCATCGTCCAAGACGATATTCGGAGGAATTTATGTTCAACAAGAAGGTAATCGGCGCTCTTTTTGCGCTGGCATTTATGGTATGCGGGGTTGCCGGTGTGTATGCCCAGGGCGGCCCGGTTTACGGTGAAGTGAAGCTGAAAAAGGCTGATGGGACCGAGGTCCCGCTCGAGGGAGCCGTGATCGAGGCGTATCGCACAGACACGTCAAGCGGAAAACTCCCGGCCACCAAGACCAACAGTAAGGGAGAGTTCACGTTTCCCCTGGTTCAGCCCGGCCACGTTTACGCCGTTGCCGCAAGTGCGCCCGGAGCCGGCCCGCGGGTCACGCCGGACATAAAGGTCGGCGGCCCCAAAGTGGTGATAATTCTGGACGAGGGCGACGGCAGCCGTGTCGAAGAGGCCGAAGTACGTGAGCTGATCAAAGTTGCCGGAATGTCCGAAGAGGACAGAAAAAAATCTGATGCTGAGTATCAGAAAGAACTTGAGCGTTATAATGCTGAGAAAGAAAAGGCGGCAAATGCCCACAAGATAGTTTCAGCCGCTCTGGATGCCGGAGACAAGGCTTTTAACGCAAAGAACTACGACCTCGCGATCACAAAATTTGACGAGGGCATAAATGCCGATCCTGAATTTGAGGGAAGCGCTCCTGTTTTGCTTAATTACAAGGGTGTTGCCCTGCGTATGCGCGGTTTTGAGTCATACAAACGGTCGGTTCAGCCGGATGCGGACAGAGCCGGTGAAATGGCAAAGGCAAAGGCTGATCTTAATGCCTCGGCTGATGCATTTACACGCGGGTTGGAAATTCTCAACACAAAAACCAACAACGATCCGGGCATAAAAGAGAATATGACCAATACCCGGAAGAATATTCTCACAAATTTTGTCGAGACCCACCGTTTGCTGGTTTTGACCAAGGCCGATTCGTCCCGCGTGAAGGACGCGATACCGATCTTTGCCGAATATCAAAAGGTGGAGCCGGACAAGGCCCTGAAAGTAAAGGCAATGGTAACGCTTGGCGACATACTGCGCGAGGCGGGCGAGGCCGACGATGCCATTACGGCATATCGTGCCGCTTTGGTTGAAGAGCCTAAGAATGTTGATTCTCTGGCCGGACTCGGGCTGTCGCTTTTCAACGTCGGGCTGACAAATGACAATAAGGACCAGGTGCAGGAAGGACTCAACCTTATGCAGGCATTTGTGGACGCCGCTCCGAACACGCATTCGCTGAAGGCCGATGTTCAGAACGCGATAGAATTCCTGAAAACGGATATGAAGATGACCCCTCAAAAGATCAGGTAAACGACTTTTGTTCAGGGAGTTTTCTCATCAGATCGAAAAGCCGCTTCTTCGGAAGCGGTTTTTTTGTGTCATAAAACCTCGCAGAGCGGTGTTTCTTCTCTGACAGACAAAATAAACACATTATTTGGAGGAAGAACATATGCGGAGGAAGGGATTCTGCAACGCGCGACAGGTATTATTTGCTTTTATAGTCATTGTATTCGGTTCTTACGTAATTTCCGCTCAGGGCGAGATCAGCGGAACATGGACATCAAAAACAAGTGAAAAAGATCCGGAACGCATACAAATAAATTTCAAACGGACATCTGACGCCGACCGAAATTACTCGAACGGTTCAAGCTTTGATATCAGCGACCTTCAGGGTATATCGTCCGGCCAGCTTGTTAACGGCAGCGGCAATTTCAGGATAGTTAGCGAAGCGGGCAGTATCGAACTCAACGGAACATTCAATGACGGAAAAGGTTCGGGAACCTTTCGTTTCGTCCCCGATCATTCCTATGCACGCCAGATGAGCAGCCGCGGATTTGATTTTGAGAAGCCGTCAAAGGACGGAAGTTCAAAATATGAAGAGCGGATGTTCACCGCCGCAATGTTGGATGTCAGGGTGGCTTTGGCTGATGACCTCCGTTCCTCAAATTTTCCCGACCTTGACGTAAGCGACCTTTTTAAGGCAAAGATATTCAAGATAGACGGTAAATTTGTGGCGGAAATGGCGGCGACCGGTTTTCCTGACCTGAGCATGGAAGACATGGTAAAGGCCCGCATCTTCAAAATAGACGCCAATTATGTTCGCGGCATAAAGGATGCCGGATTTGGCGCCGACAAATTTGAGCATCTGGTCAAATACAGCATCTTTAAGGTGACGCCGGAATATCTGACCGAATTGAGGAATGAAGGGCTGACCGGACTTTCCCCGGAAGAGGTCGTTAAGCTTAGGATCTTTCGTGTTGACGGCGCGTTCGTCCGCAACGCCAGGGCCGAGGACCCCAATATCTCCGTTAAAAAGATAGTTGAGAAAAAGATCGGAGTCCGTACGAGATAGATATTGCAAAAAACTTGAACTGAAAAAAGGCCGTGCAAGCGGCTTTTTTTGTTGGTTTTAGGAAAAGATAGCGGCGATTTGTTATTTCTATATACAAGGCTTTGTTCTGATGCCCATAAAGCCGACAGATCTCACGGCGTTCCCCCAAAAACCGACTCGGCGCCGGGTCAAGAGAACGGACGAAGATATGTATAAATTGCTGCTTGCTCTTTTTTGCGCGGTGATCGGGACGCTTTCGGTCGAGGGCGCGGTCTATGAGGTCAAACCCGGAACGGCGATGACGACCATTGCCCAGGTGCCGTGGGCGACGCTTCAGCCGGGCGACACCGTCCTTATCCATTGGCGCTCACAGCCGTATAGGGAAAAATGGGTGATATGCCGGCAAGGGACGGCCGAATCGCCGATAACCGTCAGCGGTGTTCCGGGGCCGAACGGCGAACTGCCCGTGATAGACGGCAACGGAGCTGTGACACCCGCAAACCTTAATTTTTGGAGCGAACAGCGCGGTGTCATAAAGATAGGCGGAGCAAACGTTCCTGCGGATACGATGCCCAAACACATCATCATCGAAAACCTGGAGATACGCGGCGCGCATCCCGATCATCAATTCACCGGCCGCAATAACGTTGTGCAAAATTATGCGTCAGCAGCGTCGCCGATCTTTGTTGAAAAAGGCGAGAACATAACCATTCGCAACAATATCATCACGGACGGCGCGAACGGTTTTTTTGTCGCGTCGAGCGACGGAGCCGTGTCGCGGAACATCATGGTCGAAGGAAATTACATTTACGGCAACGGCATATCGGGGAGCATTTATCAGCACAACAATTATACCGCCGCGATCAATATCACGTTTCAATACAACCGGTTCGGCCCGCTGCGGAGCGGCGCGCCCGGCGTTAATCTGAAGGACCGCTCGGCGGGCCTTGTCGTCCGCTACAACTGGATCGAAGGCGGCAATCGCAATATCGACATGGTTGACGGCGAGGACACCGCCGTAATCCGCAACGCTCCCGAATACCGCAAAACGTTCGTTTACGGCAACATCCTGATAAAACAGGACGGCGGCAACAATCAGGCGATCCATTACGGCGGAGACAGCGGCAATACGGCCGGTTACCGCAAAGGCAAGCTCTATTTTTACAACAACACGTTGTATTCGATACGCGCCGGAACCACGGTCGTTGCCCGTCTTTCGACAAACGACGAACAGGGTGATTTTCGCAACAACATTTTCTTTAACACCGCTGCAGGCACGAGCCTTGCGATGCTTGCCGAGGCGGGAACGCTCAACCTGGCGAACAACTGGGCAAAGACCGGCTGGCGAAATTCGCATGAAGGCGGCGGATTTGGCGGCAGCGTCACCGGCGGCGGAACGATGATAACCGGCACATCGCCGGGGTTCATTGATGCGGGCACACAGAATTTTATGCTTGACTTCTCCTCGCCCGCCGTGGATATGGGCACTGCCCTGCATCCTGACGTATTGCCGCAGCATAATGTCACACAGCAATATGTGAAACACCGCTCAAGCCAGCCAAGATACGGATTTCCGCCGCTGGACATCGGCGCTTATGAGATGGCATTTACAGGCTCTGTCGTTATAACCACCGAGGCCCTGCCAAATGCCTTGCGGCTCAGGTATTACAACCAAACGCTTCAGGCAAGCGGCGGTTCGGGGACGTTCGTCTGGTCGGTCTCTTCGGGAAGCCTGCCGCCGGGCCTGCGGCTGGACAGCGAAAGCGGTGTTTTGCACGGACGCGCCAGGCTGAAAGGCACGTGGATGTTTACTCTGACGGTCGCCGATGCTCAGCAGCCAGAGGCTACCGCCAGCCGCGAATTCACGGTCGAAACACGGCTGCATCAATAAGGCAGAACCGGCCGGCTAAGGCCGGGACCCCAAACCTTAATCAAACTGTTTTCTGAATTCATCGAAAGCGGAGCGAAACTCTGCAAGCTCGGCGCTCAGTCTTTCGACCTCTGTTTCAAGCTTTCCGATCCTGTCATCTGAGGGAGCATTGCCCGCAGGCGTTTGATGCATTTGTGATATGGCCTCTGCTGCGACCGGCCCGGAAAGGAGATGAGCGTAGCGCGATTCTTTTTGCCCGGGCTGGCGTTCGAGCTTTACGACAAGCGGGTCGTCACGTCGGGCAAGTTCATCAAGCGTTTCCTGCACCTCGCCAATGCCTGAAAATTCATACAGTCTGTCGGCACGGCCGCGCATCTCACCGGCGGTTTGCGGCCCGCGAAGCA
Source organism: uncultured Chloracidobacterium sp. (assembly GCA_964583955.1). GTDB lineage: Bacteria > Acidobacteriota > Blastocatellia > Pyrinomonadales > Pyrinomonadaceae > OLB17. Next base: position 24,035 of record CAZOXY010000021.1, read on the forward strand.
GAAGCAATGTCAGTATCGCGACCGCCGGAGCTTCGATCTCAAAAACGTTCGGCAGCATGTGTTTGTATTTGACCGTCCGGCTGGAGCTGCCGTAATAAAGATACACAAGATTCTTGTCACGCAGGCTGTCAACGGCGGACAATATCTCGGTTTCGCCAAGCGACATCACAGGATCGCGATTGCTTTTTTGATTACAGGCGGCGGTCAGAGCGTTCAGCGTCAGCGGATAATATTCCGGGGTCGTAAGCTGTTTTTCGACAAGGCTGCCGAGGATGCGGGCTTCGGTTTCGTTGATCGTTATAGGCATATAAAACTTAAGGCCAGTTGGCTGCAAACAGGTTCATGAAGGATTATACAACCTTTACCGCCATTGCGTCTTTGCGTCTCTGCGGTGAAAATACTTCTTGTACTATGAATGTCACCATCACCCGCACGGCGGATGAAATAAAAGCGGCCTGTGAAAAGCTGAGATCGGCCGAGGCTCTGGGCTGTGATACGGAAACATCGGGTTTCAATTCGCGGTCAGGAAAGCTTTTCTCGATACAATTCTCAGACGGCGAATACAACGTTCTGGTTCCTTTGAGCGAGGGCGTTGCGATGGCGGAATTTGCCGAACTGCTGGCCGATGAGAATATCGTCAAGATATTTCATAACGCAAAATTTGACCTCGAATTTCTCACTGCCGCCGGACACACCGTCCGCAACATTTTTGATACGATGATCGCCGAAAAGCTCATCACGCGCGGCGCAGGCCAATCCGCCTCGCTCGCCGAAACGCTCTACCGCTACTTCGCCGTCGATCTGGACAAATCCCAACGCGCAAAATTCAATAAAAACTGGAACGGCATCTGGACACCGGAACTTGTGGATTATGCTTTGTCGGACGTCGTTCATTTGCCGAGACTCATGAGGGAACAAATCGAGTGGCTTGAAAAACTTGGATTGCCTGATGAGTTTCGCACGCAGACAGCAAAGCTATTTTAGATACATTCTGGTATAAAATTTCGGTTGCATTTGGTCTATTAAAAAGTGAGAATACAAGCATGCCGTTTGGAAGATCAGCAATCGTCAGTGCCTTTGCTATTGCTGCTTTTTTGAGCAGCGCGTTTGTGACGCGGGCAGATGCTCAAGTCAAGGACGGTCATATCTCGCCTTTCTCTTTTTTGGAACTCAAACAAATAGCTCAGAAACGGCCGAAGAAACGTTCGAAACAAGACGCCTTTGATGTACAACTTGGGAAAGCGATCTATGAACGCGGTGTTGATTTTGTTCTGACCTTAGAGGAGTGTGCCGAACTGGAGAAAGTCTCTCGCACTTCCAAATGGATGGTTTGTCAGACCATTGAGGCGAATGTGTCAGACGAACTTTTGCGATCATACTTATCAAAGTTAAGTAAGGAAAAGCTGTATAAGTTTTACATGGATAATTATGCTTGGGTATATAGAAGCCGAACCCGATTCGCCATTTATTCTGCCAAGGAGTATCTTGAACGGTACAAAACGGACAATGATGCCGAAGAAATGCTTAAGTATTTTGAAGCGATACTTCCCATATTAGAAGAAAGCTATCGTGACGAATGTAAATGGGGAGCCATTTATTAATTCATGACTGATCGCAGCATACATTTTTTCTGAATTACTACTCTCAATTACCACCGGTGATAAGCCGGGTGGCCTTCTTTGACGGCGACGAATGTGCCGCGGCAGGTGTCGCAGACCTTGCCGCCGGCGATAAGTTCGGCCTCGACGACTGCGCGGTCGTCGGTTGATTCGACGACGCGGGCCTTTAGCGTTATCGGGCCGTCAACGGGTGTCGGGCGGAGCAGTTTAACGGCAAAATCGGCAGTCACGGTACACGGCGGAGCTTCATCGCCGTGTTTTTTCATCAGGTGATAGGCGGCGGCCCAGTTTGAGTGGCAATCGAGCAAGGCACCGATGATGCCGCCGTTCAGAATGCCGGGAAATGCCTGATGATGCGGTTCTGCGTGCCATGTCGCGACGAGTTCGTCGCCCTCGGCAAAGCTGCGGATATGCAGCCCCTTTTCATTCGCCGGGCCACAGCCAAAGCAGATGCTTTTTGGCGAAAACGTTTCCTGTAATGATCTTTCTTCGGACATATCTTTGATACCTTTCAGCTTATCATCACTTTCTTGCAGGGAAAACTTGTCGTCCGGGCAAAAAGCGTGTAAATTTATCACGCTCAAAACTTCTCCGCATTCCTACAATTTATGCTGACTCTTTTAGCGATAGGTTTTCTTGCCTGGCTGGTTTTTGGCTATTTTGCGTATGGGCGTTGGATCGCCAAACAGTTTCGGCTGGACGATTCGCGGACGACGCCTGCAAATGAGGTCAATGACGGCGAGGATTTTGTCCCGACCCAGCCATTCTATCTTTTCGGACAGCATTTTTCGGCGATAGCCGCCGCCGGCCCGATCGCCGGCCCGATAATCGCGTGTATCGCTTTCGGGTGGCTGCCGTCGCTGCTGTGGATCGCCCTTGGTGTAGTGCTTATCGGCGCGGTCCATGATTTTGCGGCGCTTACATCCTCGGTGCGTCACGGCGCGCAATCGATAGCGGAGATCACAAAGGACAAACTGGGCATCGGTGCGGGCCGTGCGATGATGGCGTTCATCTTTTTGGCCCTGGTTTACATCATCGTCGCTTTTACGGACATTACGGCAGGCACGTTCGTTTCCGGTGACGAGGCTCTGGCGGGTGAGACGCGTTTCAACCCCGGCGGCGCCGTCGCCATTGCCAGCGTGATGTATCTGGGCCTTTCGATCCTGCTCGGGCTGGTCGAACGTTACCTGAAACCGCCGTTGTGGCTGTCAACGGTCATTTTTGTTCCTGCTGTGTTTGGCCTGGCATATCTTGGCACGCACCTGTCAAATATTCTCGCTTTTGGACATCTGACGTGGTCGATAATCATCCTCATCTACTGCATTGCGGCGTCGCTGGTTCCGGTCTGGCTATTATTGCAGCCGCGCGGCTATCTGGGCGGATTCGTTCTCTATTCGGCATTGGCGGTCGGCGTTATCGGCGTTTTCTTTGGCGGATATGAGATACAGCAGCCTTCATTCAAATCGTGGGATGTCGGCGGCATGACCGGAATGCTTTTCCCGTTCCTTTTTGTCACCATCGCCTGCGGAGCGTGTTCGGGTTTTCACGGGCTGGTCTGTTCCGGGACGACCTCAAAACAGATCGACAAGGAAAGCCATACTCATCCGATAGGCTACGGCGCGATGCTTGCCGAAGGCTTTGTCGCGTTCATTGCCATCGTTGTCGTAATGACCGCGTCCAACGAGATGCTCTACGGCCCTGACGGAAAGGCTTTTGCCGCCGGCAAGATCTACGGCAACGGCATCGGCGAATTCATGACGCTGATCATCGGCCGTGACAATCTGCAATTTGCCGTCACATTCGGCGCGATGGCGTTTTCGACGTTCGTCTTTGACACGCTGGACGTCTGTATGCGGCTGGGGCGATATATCGTTCAGGAGCTGTTGGGAATGCCGGGACGCATCGGGGCCATTGTTGGGACGCTCGGGACCGTCGCCCTTCCGTTCGTTCTTATATTCTTTGCAAAGCCGGGTTCGTGGGTCGATTTTTGGACGCTTTTCGGCGCGTCAAATCAGCTTTTGGCCGCCCTGACGCTGTTATCGATAACGGCGTGGCTTTATCAGGCACGAAAGCGGATCGCGTTTACGCTTTTGCCGATGCTGTTCGTGCTGGTGATAACCCTGTGGGCGTTGGTAATGCTGGTCTATTCCAATTTGCAGGCTTCGACGGGTGTTGATGTAAAACTGGTGAACGGTTTGGCGTCGCTTGTACTCGTTCTGCTGGCGATCTACCTTGTAAGTACGGCGTTGATAAAACTGCTCAGCGAAAAAAGAGATGCGTCTGCCGAGGTGCAAAATTTCTAGTTTCGTTCGACAGGTGTCTTTGCCAGAGTTCTGGTCGTGTGGTCGGTGACGCTGTCGATGCCCATGTCGGATGGCTCATTCAATCTGGCGGTCTCTCCGGGATGAAGGTATGCGGGTTGCGGTGCTGCCGGCTGTCTGACATCACTTTTTGCCGATGCGGCGGCATTAAATGAGGACAGTTGCCGTATGATCAAGAAACAAATGCCGAACAGGGCGGCAAAATAAATGAACGTAAGCGGAATTATCTGATTGGCGGGAACGCCGGAGCGGGCCAATATCAACACCACAAAGATGAATCCGACGAACCCGGTACTGCCGACAAAACCTACCGCTGTTGTCAGGTTGGAAACAAGAGAGGTGCTGTCATTATGCACGTCCGCAGTGCGTTTGCCGCAGCGGCTGCAGTAGTTCAATCCCTCCTGAATTTTGGTACCGCATCCCGAACAGAACATCGCGCGAGTTCCTCCAGAGCTATGACCTCATCGGCCCTATCTTTTCTTCAAGCCAGTTTGTCAGATCATCCACCGTTTCGATATGGACTGGTTTTCCGCGCCACGCCTTTATCGCAAAGATAATAAGCATTATCGTGGTGACAGCCGTGAAAATGCCGCGTCCGACATTGGCGAAATCGGTCACGTTGCCGATAAAGCTGAGTACCGTGGTAACTATCAAGATACCTAAATGAGCAGCCAGTCCCTGAGCCGCGTGAAAGCGGACCTTGTTCTCTTCCTTGGGTACGACAAGCAGCATGATGAGGCCTGCTATAAGTCCGAGCGTGATGGGCAGATAGGGCAGCCCGACAAGCCATTTTTCGGAAATGCCGATCTTGGAGACCTTGCGTTCGGAGGCTTTCCCCATATCGGCAGGCGCGGAAGGAGCTTTATAGAATGCCGGAGCGGGGCCGCCCTGCCACGTATGGGCATTCAGATCGGCCTCGTTGAAACGGCGTGTCTCTTCCTCGGTGATCGAGCCGGGGCTTGTCGGCAATTCCGCTGTCTTAAATGGGGTTGCCGCAGGCGAGGTATAGCCGCCGACCGAAGCCGTCTGTGCTTTTGCCCTTTCCGGAAATTCCGGGTCAAGCGGATTTGTGTCGTATCTGTTAGCCATTGTCCAAAAACTATTTTACGACACTTTTGGCTTAATAGTTCAATAAACCGTTATGAAATGCCGCAGTGCGAGTCAGATAAAACCAACGCTGCGGTGTTATCTGAAAAAATAAAAGGGCCTCTTTGATCAGATCAAAAAGGCCCTTCCGTTCTTTTTAAGGAACGGTCCTAGTTAAATGTGTACTTGACCGAGAACTGAATGCGGTAAACATTGCTTTCACCACTTGACGGAACATATGAAGTGTTCAGGAAGTCACTGCCGATCCTTCTCAAACAATATGATGCGTCAGTTGCTGTGCCGCCAATAGGAGCACGACAAGTTGCCGTTCCACTGGTACTCGTGGTCAGGAGCGGCTGAGTGGTGCTGAATGTCTGAGAAGATCCCCAGTTATGATTCAGCAGATTTCCAAAGTTCAGAATATCAGCCCTGAACTGGAATTTGTGACGCTGGCCGCCCAACTTGACGAAAACATCCTGTGCCACGCTGAAGTCCATTCGATGAACGAATGGAAGCGAGAGTGCTCCGCGTGTAAGATATTCGCCTCTGTGCTTGGAAAGGTACGGGTCCTGGTTGATGAAAGCATCCCAGGCCGCAGCCTGCTGAGCAGGAGTGAACAGCTCGACGCCGGCCGAATTGGTTATTCTTCCGAAATTCATCTCAGAGATGTCTCGTGGAATGTAGATCAGGTCATTGCTTGTTCCGCCGTCGCCATTGAGGTCGCCGCCAAAGACATAGCTTCCCGTTCCGCCCGTCCGCGATTCCCAGAAAGCCGAGATCGAGGTCGCACCAAACTTGAAGTATTCCTTGCGATACGTGACCGCTGTAAATACACGATGACGCGGGTTGGAAAAGCTGAAGCCAACGCCGGGATCATTCGGGTTGCCCGCGTGCGGGTTGTTGTTCCATGAACCAAAGGCGATCGAACCGGCATCGACAGTGTTCTTTGCCTCGCCGTAGCTGTATGCTCCTTTTGCGTAGAAGCCGTTAGCGAACGGCTTTTCGAGCGTGAAAGCAAGATTCCACGCTTTGCCGACATTCTGGTTCTTAAGAACAACGGCATTGGTGATATTGCCGTGAATGCGGTTGCCGGTCGTCCATCGCGGCCTGTTATCAACACCGGTGAAAGCAGTGTTCGGTGTCGGCAGGTTAGCGTTGATGTAATATATGCCGTTCATATCCTTTGAATAGAGGAGTTCCGAACCGGCGATAAGGCCAAACGGCAATCTGTAATCAACGGCGATGTTCGTTCTCCACAACTGCGGGAAATTGAACTTCGGATCCGTCAGTGCCAGTTCATAAGAAGCGGCCGGATCACCGGAAACGGTCGCCGGTTTGTAGTGGTCCGGATTCGGGTTCCACGGCCGGACGGTCGTGTTGTCAAACTGTTCAAATCCGGTGAGGATGCCGTTGCCGCCGATCTGGTTTGAGATCCACACATAAGCGGGACGGCCAGAAAATAGTCCGGTACCGCCGCGAACCTGTACCTTTCCTTCCCAGGGCGCCCAGTTGAAACCAACACGGGGCGACCACAGCAGATTCGGGTCAGGAAGTTTTTCTGTGGAGAACTGAACCGAGGATCCGTCCTCATCCTGAAAGTTCAAGGCATTGGCCAAAGGATTTGTATATCCTGTTTTGCCAAAGAAGGGAACATCAACACGGAGGCCGTATGTAAGCGAGAAATTGTCCCGTACCTTCCACACGTCCTGTCCGTAAAAGCCGGTATAGACGACATCAAGGATCTGACTTGGCTTTTCCAGTCCGGGAATGTTTGCCCAGCGAACCTGAAAGCGCCGCAGATTTACGGGTGAGGCCGTTCTGCCCGGATTTGCCAGATAGTCGTTAGCGTCCGTGTAAAAGTCTGCAAGACTGTTATAGACGTAAGCACTCTGCGATCCGGGGAAAAACGTATTCAGCGATTCATACTTTTCAAAGCTGAAGCCGGCGGTGATCGTGTGATTCCCCTTATAAAAGCTGAGGTTGTCCTGTATCTGAAGCGAATCGTAGATCAATTCGTTATTAGGTGTGAACGGTTCTGATCCAAACGATGTGTAGGTGATGCCATCCTGCAGGATATCGACGAACGGAAACAGTACGCCTATGTCTCCACGGCTTTCGTCCTGTTTTGTGTAACCGACAAGCAGGCTGTTGGAAACGCTGCTGCCCCACATAGATGTCCACTCACCGACAAAAGAGCGAATGTTCTCAAGGATCGTGTAGTTCGAGTTCTGAAAGTTCAATGCGTCCAGGCTTGTTCTTCGGTTTCCAAACCCAAGCGACGAAGAGTTTGAAAGAAGAACGTCCGTGCTCGAATCAAGGTGCATATAACGGAAGGTCAGCTTGTTGCTGTTGTTGATGTTATAGTCACCGCGAACAAGGAACTTTTTGCCCGGAACTTCTGCCGGGTAGCCCTGATATCCGCCTGTTTCGTAACCGAAATTCGTTCTCAGAAATGCTGAAAGCTGATCCAGGTCAGATGCCAGAACGCGTGTTACGCTGCCGCTTCTGCACCCTGTTCCCGGACATGCCTCAAAAGTTGTTCCGGGACGGGTCGTGAGTTCGTCTTCGTAATTGACAAAGAAAAATGCACGGTCGCGGCCTGATGTGAACATCTTACGGGAATTTGTGCGAAGGTCGGGCAGCGGGATCGGGCCGCCTGCGGTAAATCCCCACGTTCTGAACTTGAAGTCGCCCGGATTAAAGGTGTTGTCACCGTACCTGTCACCGACAAGGCTCGGATTACGCCAGATATAGTAAACCGAACCGGAATAGGCATTGTTACCGCTCTTTGTCACCATATTGACGCCGGCACCGACGAAGTTGCCCTGACGCACGTCAAACGGAGCGACGTTCACCTGAAATTCCTCAACGGCGTTGAGCGAGATCGGGGAAACACCTGATGTTTCGCCCGGCTGGCTTCTGAGGCCGAATGAGTTATTGAAATAAGAACCGTCAACCGTGATGTTGTTCAAACGGTTGTCCTGGCCGGCAAAAGAGCCGTTGCCGCCAAATTGGGGCGACAGCCTGGAAAAGTCGGTAAGCTGGCGGCCGATGGTCGGCAAAGCCGACATTACCGTGTTTGAAACGTTCGTAGCCGCGCCGGTGCGGGCCTCGTTAAAAACATCGTCAGCCTGTACCGTGACCTCTTCTGAGATCGCCGAGCTCATTGAAAAATTGACCGTTCCGGTGGTTCCGAGAGCAAGATGGAGGTCGCCGCGGGTCTGTTCGGCAAATCCGGCGGATGTTGCCTTTACCAGATAAGGGCCGCCAACGCGCACCAGCGGGATGGTATAACGGCCCGCGTCATTGGTGGTGGCCGAATATCTTGTGCCTGAGGGTTGATGCTCTGCTTCTACCATTACGCCTGCCAGTGGCTGGCCCTGAGCGTCGGTGATACGGCCGGCCAAACTGGCGGTCGTCACCTGTGCTGTTGCGGTAACGGTAAACGCGATCATCAACGCCATGATAGTTACCGTATGTAAGTACCATTTTGAAAACGATTTAGCGTGAATTTGTGGATACATAGTTTCTCCAGATTATTTGTAAGGGATCAAAACCTAAAATATTTATAGGGATAACAATATGTTCGTCTTTCGACCTTACATTTTTGTAAAATCTTTCGGACATTTGCGTTAAAACAACCCCCGGCTCGAACAGTCGAGAGCCGTTTTGAGCAATAAGCGATATTGTTCAACCCCTGATTAAAAAGCCCGTGAATGAATTGAAAGATACTATCATAAATGTCCGTATTTCGCCACAAAGATCGGGTGAAATTTTGATTTCACGATCTTTACAGATATTCAAGGATGAAACCGCACGAACTGGCCGTTTGTTGTGAGATGTAAATAACTGCAAACAAAGGTTTTGTGGTGTTCGGGGATGAAGGCGGACGGAGTATGTGGCCCAGGCATCGCGAGCGGCAGTATTTACGGGTCGATGAGCGATAAGCCGAGTGCTGCAAAATACATTTCGGCAAAAAGGATTGTTTCCCGGCATTTTGGATGTAAAATAGGCGATATGCTCGTAAAGATTTCCCTTGTTTTGCTGTTTGCCGCCGTCTCAGTGCTTTCTCAGGCCCCGCTGCCGATAGAGCCGGGTGTTTCGCAGGAACTTGCCCAATGGCGCGCGGCTCATTATTCGGACGTTCGCTACAAGCTGAACCTGACACTCGAAAAGATGTCGCCGGTTTTGAAGGGGACGATAGAGATACGGGTCCGTGTAAGAGCGGGAGAAGGGGAGAAAGGGAGTGGAGGAGAGTCAGGACCGAGAGCGATAGCGACCGGGCCTGTCCCTCCGATCATCCTTGATTGGCGAGAGATAAAAGGGCATGAAGAAAAGTCCACGATCACAAATGTGACTGTGAACGGACAAGCTGTCACGCTCCAGAACCACCCCGTCGCCGAAGCGGCGACACCCCTCCTTGGCAAGGAGGGGAGCCTTAGGTACGAAGAACGCGACGAACATCTCATCTTCCGTGACGGAGTGGTTGTGGGCGAGAACGTCATCACACTCGATTTCACCTCGCCGATACTCACCAGCGGTTCGGCCATAACACGATACATCGACAAAGAAGACGGCAGCGAATATATCTATTCGCTCTTTGTCCCCAGCGACGCCAGCACGGCGTTCCCGGTGTTTGACCAGCCGGATATGAAGGCGAGATGGCAGCTTACAATAAGCAGCCAGACATTTGCTAAAGCCATAAGCAACGAGAATAAATTTACAGCAAATTTCAGTGCTCGGCTAAACATTTATGGTTTCATGAAAACGCCGCCTATCAGTCCTTATGTATTTGCATTTGCAGTAGGGGACTTTGTCGAGATCAAAGAATCAGAATACTTGAGAAATGCAAAAGTAACTGAATTCCGCAGGTGGAGCCATCCTATTACATTTGATATGGATACAGGAGGGCTTGGAGAACCACCTCAAGAGGGCTTACGTATCTATGTCCGCAAGTCGCAGGCCGAGAAATTCAAGAGTCATGCTGCTGAAGTGTTCCGGTTGAATCGGGAGGCGATCAAATTCTTTGAAGAATATTTTGATTACAAGTTTCCGTTCTCAAAATACGATCTGGTTTTGATACCGGAGTTTCCGTTTGGGGGGATGGAACATGCGGGAGCGACGTTTTTGCGGGAGTCGGCGATCATCTTTCCGCAGGAACCGACGGCGAACGACCATATTTCACGTGCGCTTTTGATATTTCATGAGGCGGCGCATCAATGGTTTGGCGACACGGTGACAATGAAATGGTTTGATGACCTGTGGCTGAAAGAGGGATTTGCGAACTTTGCTGCCTATAAGGCTCTTGAAAAGATAATGCCCGAAGCGAACGCCTGGAAGGTATTTTACGAACGCGTAAAACAGGCCGCCTACCGCACCGATTCCACCAAAGGTACAACGCCGATCTATCAGGAAATAAAGAACCTCTCCGCCGCAAAATCCGCCTACGGCGCAATAGTTTACAGCAAAGCCCCCGCATTCCTCCGGCAAGCGGAGTTCTATCTGGGCGAAGACAAATTCCAGACGGCAGTCCGTGCGTTTTTGAAGAAGCATGAGTACGCGAACGCGACTTGGGAAGATTTGGTAAAGGAGTTCGAGGAAGTTTACGGTGCCGACCTGCTGGAGTGGTGGGCGGAGAAGTGGGTAACCGAACGGGGTCTTCCAATAGTGCGTAGCTCAGTATCGTCAGTTGTAGAAGGTTGTTTCACGTTAAACTTCCGCGAAAGCTTCGATGGCAAAGACATCGTCGACGGATGGAGGATGCGTATCAAGACGCTCATGCGCTTTGCCAAGACCTCGCGCACGGTTAATCACCAACTTTGGGGTATTTCAGGCTTCGCCGCATGTGACGGTGCTCCTCCTCAATTGCTCTTCCCGAACTACGGCGACTACGGCTATGGCATATTTTTGCTTGATGAGAAGAGCCGCGATTATGTTCTGAAGAATATCCAGAACGAGAAAGACCCGTTCCTGCGGTCCATGATGTGGGGTGCGTTGTGGGACAGCGTCCGCGAGGGCGAGCTTGATCCGAGAGAGTATGTTGAGCGGGTCGTATGGTTGCAGAGCCGCTGGTCGAATAACTGTTTCTCCATGGCCATGAAACAAAAAGTGGTAACGGCTGACTGTGAGTCGTCCAAAGACAAGCTAAATGATGACGAGCTTCCATACGAAGATGAATCGACAACAGCATTGCTGCTAAATCGTGTTGCCACGGCAATGAACTATTATTTGCAGGATGAGGAGACCGCCAAACCGAAGAGTGCCTCAGCACCCGCTGCATCCGGTAAAGATATTGGAAAGCCGCAAAGCAATAAGTTCAATGGCGGTGTCGGAATAGTGACACATGTTGAGAACATGCTGATCTACCGCATGCAGAACGCCGAAACGCAAGGCCAGCGGATCACATACTATCGTGCGTTTTTGAATGTGGCGGCGAGCGAGAAGGCTCGGGGTGTGTTGAAGCAGATATTAAACGGCAAGTTCGTCGAGTATGCCTCACGAAGAGCATTTAAACTATCAACTCAAAATATTGGCGGATTTATTGATTTCGTTGACGGAATTGCGATACCAATTAAGACAAAAGACAAATTCGACATCGTGACGAAGCTGCTCATCCTGAACGATCCCGAAGCTCCTAAGCTGCTGGCAGAGCTTGAAAAGACGGAAACCTCAGACGACGCAAAGCGTTGGGCTTATGCCGCTCGTGCGGGCATTGCGACGGCAGAGAACAAGGCCAAATACTGGAAGGATTTCACGGAGAACAAAGAGATCAGCGAAAGCTGGATCGAGGCGGCGTTCGGCCCGTGGAATTCGATTCGCCATAGCCAGTTAACACTGCCGTATCTGGAACGCGCGTTGAAAGAACTGCCGAACCACAAGGCGAACCGCAAGATATTTTTTGTCAACGGCTGGCTCGGCGCATTCATCGGCGGCCAGCGAAGCGAGGAGGCTCTTGGCATCATTAACAAATACCTCGCCGACAATCCTAACCTCGACAACGACCTGCGGCTGAAAATTCTCGAAAACGCCGACACCATCGAACGCGCCGTGAAGATAAGAGAGAGACATTAACCGCTGAGACGCAGAGTCGCGGAGAATGCAAGGCATTTTTTGCATTTAGGATCCTCTGCGTCTTTGTGTCTCTGCGGTTCAGGCCCTTTCAATCTTGACTAAAAAGTAATGATTAGCGATAATTCTTGCAGAGGCTGATCCTACATCCTTTTTCGAAGAAACGCTTATGAAGATCTCGGCACAGGAAGAATATGGGCTGCGTTGTCTGGTGCAGTTGGCAAATCTCGGCGGCGGCGAAACATTGACGCTGCCTCAGATCGCCGAACTCGAAGGCATTTCGGCCGCAAACGCTGGCAAGCTGATGTGGCTTTTGAATAAAGCGGGCTTTGTTCATTCGACACGCGGAACAAAAGGCGGTTATTTTTTGGCGCGGCCCGCCGATGAGATATATCTGAACGAGATAATAAAGGTTTTGGATGAGGACGTGCTTAGCTCGCACTGCGACAGCTACACGGGCGTGATGGAAAAATGCGTACACACGGGCGATTGCGGCATCAGGCCGGTGATCGTCGGCCTGCACGAGATAGTAGAGAACGCGCTGTCGCGGATAACGCTGGCACAGCTCGTCGGCAACGAAAGCAAGGTGGATGCGATGTTCCATCAGATACAGGGCCTCCACAGAACGCTCGAACCGCAGAGGATCTGAGCAGGATTTAACCGCAAAGGCGCGGAGACGCAGAGGAAGATATTGAAAAGAAGATTTGCTTACTGAAACGCAACTGATCGCTGGAAAGCTTTGTTTTGTTTTTTTCTGCGTCTCAGAGCCTCTGCGGTGAAAAGATTTTCAGCGGTGAAAAATAATTTATGTCAACAGCAGCAGAACTACTGACAAACCGGGAATACAAATACGGATTTGTCACGGATATCGAAACGGACACCATAGCAAAGGGTTTGTCCGAGGACACGGTGCGCCTGATCTCGTCAAAAAAGAACGAGCCGGAATGGATGCTCGAATTTCGGCTAAAGGCGTATCGCCAATGGCTGAAAATGGAAGAGCCGAAAGCATGGCCTAATTTTGAATACCCGGCGATAGATTTTCAGAATATCTCGTATTATTCGGCCCCGAGGCAAAAGCCGAAAAAGGCATCGATGGACGAGGTCGATCCGGAACTGATCAAGACGTTTGAAAAGCTCGGCATACCGCTTTCGGAACAGAAGATGCTGGCGAACGTGGCGGTCGATGCCGTGTTCGATTCGGTCTCGGTTGCGACCACTTATAAAGAGAAATTGAAAAAAGCGGGCGTGATCTTTTGTTCGTTTACCGAAGCTGTTGCCGATTACCCCGAGCTTATCAAGAAATATCTCGGTTCGGTCGTGCCGGTCAATGACAATTATTACGCTGCTTTGAACTCCGCCGTTTTCTCTGACGGCTCATTTGTCTTTATCCCAAAAGGCGTGCGGTGTCCGATGGAGCTTTCGACATATTTCCGCATTAACACACAGGAATCGGGACAGTTTGAACGGACGTTAATTGTTGCGGAAGAAGGCGGTTATGTCGCCTATAACGAAGGCTGCACCGCGCCGCAGTTTGACACCAATCAGCTTCACGCGGCGGTTGTCGAACTGGTCGCGCTTGACGCCGCCGAGATCAAATATTCGACCGTGCAGAATTGGTACGCCGGTGACGAATCGGGCAAGGGCGGCATTTATAACTTTGTGACGAAACGCGGAGCTTGCCGCGGCGTGAACTCGAAAATTTCGTGGACACAGGTCGAGACCGGCTCGGCGATTACCTGGAAATATCCGTCTGTGATATTACAGGGCGATAATTCGATCGGCGAATTTTACTCGGTTGCGTTGACCAACAACGCTCAGATAGCCGATACGGGCACGAAGATGATCCACTTGGGCAAAAATACCAAGTCAACGATAGTCTCAAAAGGCATCTCGGCGGGCAGATCAAATAATTCGTATCGCGGTTTGGTAAAGGTAATGCCGAAAGCGACGGGCGCAAGAAATTACACGCAATGCGATTCGATGCTGATCGGGCAGACGTGTGAGGCAAACACGTTTCCGTACATCGAGGTGATGAACAACACCGCCCGCGTCGAACACGAAGCAACGACATCCAAGATCAGCGAGGAACAGCTCTTCTATCTCCAGCAGCGAGGCATCTCGCAGGAAGACGCGGTTTCGTTGATAATAAACGGATTCTGCAAGGAAGTGTTCAGGGAATTGCCGATGGAATACGCGGTCGAAGCACAGAAGCTACTGGGGCTGAAGCTGGAAGGGAGTGTCGGATGAACATAACATCCCATTTTGTGATCAAACTTGTAGTTTTATTTTTACTCATGTTTTTTCTTAGTGGATGCTTAGGAGATATGTGTGAAAACACTATTTATTCTGAAGTCAAAGGAACAAAATATACTGCCACATTATTTTCGCGAGGTTGCGGAGCAACCACCGGTGAGTATCACTACTTGAATATTCGAAGAAGCAATCAGGAGTTTGATTTTGAATCTACTGACCAACTTTTTATTCACTTATCATCTCAAGTGAGTGCGGAATGGAACGATAACATTCTTTTGCTCCATTGCAAGGAATGTCTAAAAAACGGCGCTGCAACTGAAAACTCCAAGATTAAGGCGAAGTTTTCTGATCTTGCTATTGAGTATGAGAAATAGAGGATAAGTTATGAATCTTGCAATCGAACTTGAACAAGAAGACGACGGACGCTGGATCGCGGAGATCGATGAGCTTAACGGCGTGCTCGTTTATGGCGAGACCAAAGAGGAAGCAATAAAGAATGCAAAGACACTTGCGATGGATGTGTTAAATGACCAATGAAAACAATTCAGCCTAAAAACCAGACGCCACCGAAGGGGCATTATTCGCCGGGTGTTGAACACAACGGCGTTATTTATGTGTCGGGGCAGTTGCCGCTTGATCTAGATATGCGCGAAGCCTTTACGGGTGATATTGGGACGCAGACGGAGCTTGCTTTGAGAAATGTCGAGGCTGTGTTGACCGCAGGCGGTAGCGGGCTGGACAAGGTCTTGCAGATGACGATCTATGTTTCGGATATGTCGCTGTGGGATGCGGTCAATGCGAAATATGCCGAAGTAATGGGCGAACACAAACCCGCGCGGGCGATAGTGCCGGTGAAGGATCTGCATTTTGGCGTGCAGATAGAGATACAGGCGATAGCGGCTGTTGGAACCGGGGGCGGGATTAATTAAACGCAGAGGGCGCTGGGGACGCGGAGTTTTTTAGATGAATCTCAGCGATCTTTGCGGTCTCAGCGTTGGAAGGTGACACACTTCCTAACGAGTAAAACATTAAATGGAGATCATTACAAAAAAGCATTGGTTGGGGTGGAACAGCGACGATAAAAAGTTTAGCGATTGGGCATTAAAAAGTTCTGAAGATAACTTCAAGATTTACGCTGAGCGACTTGAAAAGCTGCATTATCGTTTAAGCAAAAGAAATTATAAATTTTTCAAAGAAGGGCTGCATGACGGTCGCTTAATATCTTTTAGTGTTGGTGATGGTTTACATATTAAATTTGAGAATAACCCAGAACTGAACATAAGGGACTTCTACAAAACCAGTGTTTTAATAAAAGTGCTGAATGCGGATTTTAATGCCATATACAACCTGAAATATGAAAATGTTTCAAAGACAGTGTTTGATTTTCCGAGTGACGAGCCTCTTTGGGGAAACAACATAGATGATTGGGGATATGACGAATTATCAGAGGTCGATGAAAAAACTTTGAGGCATGAAATATTATTTAGTTCCGGTTCTACAGTTTTGATTGAGTTTGAAAAATTCTCATTCAAGAAGAACAAATTTAACGGGAGTCGTTATTAAAAATATGAATGTAGTGTTCAAACTTGGGCTGGCCGGTTTTGCCGGTCTTGTTTTTGGGTTGTTTGCGGTTGGCGGCGGCGGGGGTGTTGAGGCGCAGAGGGCGGTGAAGCGGGCGGTTGCTCCGGCGGATGCGCCCAAGGCGATAGGGCCTTATTCGCAGGGTATTGTGGCGAACGGATTTGTTTTCACGGCGGGGCAGATCGGCAGCGATACAAAGACCGGTCAGTTGGTCGAAGGCGGCATCGAGGCACAGACGGAACAGGCTTTGAAGAACATCGCGGCGGTGCTGAAGGCTTCGGGCAGTTCGATGGAAGATGTCGTGAAAACGACTGTTTTCCTGGCGGACATAAATGATTTTGCCAAAATGAACGAGATATACGCACGGCATTTCAAGGCGCCGTTTCCGGCGCGTTCGACAGTGCAAGTAGCGCGGCTGCCGCGTGATGCAAAGATCGAGATCGAAGTAGTGGCTGTTGTCGGAACCGGGAGCGGCAGCGACCGGGTTTCTGTGACCGTTAATTAAGCAATGAACCTTCAGATCTTTCAAGTCGATGCTTTTACCGGCAAGCCGTTCGGCGGAAATCCGGCGGCGATTGTTCCGTTGGAGAGCTGGCTCGAAGCTGATCTGATGCAAAAGATCGCACTGGAAAATAACCTCAGCGAGACGGCATTTTTTGTAAAAGCAGGCGACGGGTTTGATATCCGCTGGTTCACGCCAACTTATGAGATCGACCTGTGCGGTCATGCAACGTTGGCGAGTGCGTTTGTGATATTTGAAATTTTGAAGGCAGAAACCGACATCGTGAAATTTCATTCGCACAAGAGCGGAACGTTAGAGGTCGTAAAGGAAGGCGACCTGCTCATTCTGGATTTTCCGTCGCGTCCCGTTTCGCCTGTCGAGGCTCCCGATGGTTTGATAGAGGCCATAGGAAAAGAACCTAAAGAGATATTTAAGGCAAGGGATTATTTCCTCGTTTACGAAACCGAACAAGAAGTTTTAGAAATCAAGCCTACTTTTTCAAAACTTCTTGAAATTGATGCTCACGGTTTTATCGTTACGGCAAAAGGGGATACGTGCGATTTTGTATCAAGATTTTTTGCACCGGAAGTAGGTGTTTTCGAAGACCCCGTAACAGGTTCCGCTCATTGCAATCTGATACCGTTTTGGGCGGAAAGACTTGGCAAAACTAAGATGTATGCAAAACAGGTCTCATCGCGCGGCGGCGAACTTTTTTGTGAACTGGCCGGCAACCGCGTAAAGATCGGCGGCAACGCGGTTTTGTATTTGAAAGGCGAAATATTTGTTTAATGATCGAAGAGATCAAAAAAGAACTTTCCAGGCTTGAGACGGAAAGCGATGTGAAGATCTTGCTTGCTGTCGAAAGCGGCAGCCGTGCATGGGGTTTTGCATCGACCGATAGCGATTGGGACGTGCGGTACATTTATGTGCATCGCCCGGAATGGTATTTGAGAATCGATCAATACAAAGATTCGCAGGAAGAGATTCTGCCAAATGACATTGATCTTTCAGGCTGGGAGTTAAGAAAAGCCTTACGGCTTTTTCGCAAGTCAAATCCGCCTATGCTCGAATGGCTGCGAAGCCCGATAGTTTATCTTGAGCAATTTTCGACCGCGGAAAAATTGCGTGAATTTAGCAGGACGTATTTTAACCCGCGTTCATGTATGTATCATTATTTGAGCATGGCGAAAGGAAATCTCAATGAGTTTTTGAAAGATCGTGAGCTTGTAAAAATAAAAAAGTATTTTTACGTGCTGCGTCCGGTACTGGCATGTGACTGGATCATAACTGAGGAGAATTTTCCGCCGATGGAATTTCAGAAACTGGTGGATGCGAAAATTAACGATGAAGGCATAAAAAATGAGATAGATGCTCTGTTGGTTCGAAAGAGGGCCGGTGAAGAATTAAAGGAAGAACCAAAAATCGACATATTAAATGATTTTTTGGCTGAAAAGATAGTGTTTTTTGACGAGTATGTAAATAAGATGGATGTGCCGGAAAAACCGCATTCCGAATTGCTTGATGAGCTTTTCAGGAACACTCTTAATGAGGCTTGGAATTGATTATGAGACTTTCAGAATCTGACACAAATAAAATTATTGAAATTTGTAAGCAAAATGATATTGAGTTTTGTGCCTTGTTTGGTTCATTTGCGCGAGGCGAAGCGACAAAGGAAAGTGATGTCGATCTCTTAGTACGTTTCTCAAAGCCTATCGGATGGAAGTTTTATGGAATCGCTGAAGACTTGGAGGATATTCTAGGAAAAAAGGTCGATCTGGCAACAGAAAATATGTTGAACAAATATATCCGGGAAAGTGTTCTGCAAAATTTGGAGGTCATCTATGAAGAAACCAAATGATGTTGACCGTTTGAACCATATACTTGACTCAATAATAAAGATCGAAACATATTTGCTGGATCATAGCCGGGATGACTTCATTAAAGACAATATGACAATTGATGCGGTCGTAAGAAACATTGAAATAATCGGAGAAGCAGCAACTCAGTTGACACGAGATCTAAAAGCCAAATATCCACAGGTAGAATGGAGAATAGCTTCGGCAACCCGGAATCGTTTGATACACGGATATTTCGATGTTGATGCCGAGATAATTTGGGATACGGCAAAAACCGATCTGCCGATCTTTAAGAAAGAAATTGAAAATATTTTAGCTGAATTGGGCAAATAATTATGCTACTAGAAGTAAAAGACCTGCGTGCAGGCATAGAAGGAAAAGAGATACTAAAGGGCCTGAATCTTCAGGTCAACCGGGGCGAGGTCCACGCCATCATGGGGCCGAACGGTTCGGGCAAATCGACATTGTCAAAGGTTTTGGCAGGGCATCCGACGTATGAGGTGATCTCGGGCGAGGTGCTTTTTGAAGGCAAGGACCTGCTTGAGCTTGAACCTGACGAACGCGCCCGCGAGGGTGTTTTTATGGCGTTTCAGTATCCGGTCGAGGTTCCGGGCGTTTCAAACGCTCAGTTTCTGCGGCTGGCGTATAACGAAAAGATGAAGCACCTGGGCCAGGAAGAGCTTGACCCGCTGGAGTTCAACGATCATCTGAAGGAAAAGGCGAAGATCGTCGATATGGACCCGCAATTCTTTAAGCGTTCGGTCAACGAAGGCTTTTCGGGCGGTGAAAAGAAACGCAATGAGATATTGCAGATGGCCGTGCTTGAGCCAAAGCTGGCGATATTGGACGAGACCGATTCCGGGCTGGACATCGACGCCCTGCGCATTGTTGCCGAAGGCGTAAATAAACTCCGCAGCGAAGATAACGCCATTATTTTGGTCACGCATTATCAGCGGCTTTTGAATTACATCCAGCCCGATTTCGTCCACGTTCTTGCTGACGGCAGAATCGTGAAGGAAGGCGGAAAAGAGCTTGCGCTCGAGCTTGAGGAAAAGGGCTACGATTGGGTGAAAGGCGCCGCAAGATAGATGAATACCGTTATCGAAAAACACATCGAAAGCGAAATAGCCGAGGCCGAAAAGCTTGCAGCGGCCGGCGATGCGGTCGGGGCGTTTCGTCATCTTGAACGGGCTCACGTTCTTGGTCAATCAAGCACTTATCATCACACGCGTGTTCATTGGCTGATGTTGAAACACGGGCTTCGTGAACGCGATGTGAAAGAGGTTGCGGGACAAGTGCTGCGTATTGGCGGCGCGGCAACCAAAACTCCGCTTGGCATTTATCCAAAAGGCAACACCGGCGGAGCTAACATAAATCCGCTGAAGCCGATGCCTATTGATGAGGATCTGGCGGAGATATTGGAACAGGCAGAAAAAGAGTAGAGATTTGGCAAAGGCAGAAGAGGCAAAACCACACAATAACTCCCTCGTTGCGGTCTTGGTCGCGGCGTGGGCCGTTGTGCTGCTTTTTGCTTTTTTGGCCAATCGCGGCGATGACGTTGGACGCATCGGCCAACTGATCGGCAACCTCGGCGGCGGTGCGGTGTTTGGGTCGGGTATTGTCGATAGTTTTGTCGGAGCGGTTGTTGCGGCTCTTATTCTGCTTTCGTGGTATGGGATGGGAAGCGGGATTACCAGCTCTATCCGCATGGATCAAAATGAAAGTCACTCTCATGTTCTAGAGTTAGTGATAAAGATCGCAGTCGGTGCCGCAACGTGGTCATTATTTTGGTTTGTGATCGGCCTGGTAAGTGATTACTCAAAACTCATGGCCTGCCTCATGCTGGCCATTGGCCTCGCGGGTGCTTTTTCTTGGTTACGTCGCTTACGTTCGATCAAAGAAAAAAGCCGCGTGCCGGAACCGGCCAAGATCTTTGACAAGGTTGTGATGTTTTTGGCGGCCGTGCCGATTGTGCTTTCGTTTATCGCAAGCCTTGCGCCGCCGACGGCAAAGGACACGCTGCTTTATCATTTCTCCGTACCGAAGCAGTTCATCGCACAGGGCGGCAATGCAGTTATCGAGGGCAACATCGCCAGCTATCTTGCGTTGGGAACGGAAATGCACGTTGTCTGGGCGATGCTGCTGGGCAATATCGTCAGCGAACGCGCGGCTGAGGCCGCGGCCGGAGCGACCGTTTGGCTTTTCTTTCCGCTTCTTCTGGCGGCTGTCTTTGGCATTGCACGCGAGGCGGGAATCTCCCGACGCTGGTCATTGATGGCGGTGCTGATGGCCGCGACAGTGCCGACCGCTTATCACGTTGCGGCAAGCGCATACATTGATGTCGCCCTCGCGCTCTATGTGCTGTTGGCGACATATTCGCTGACGCGGTGGTGGAAGACGCTTGAGAAAACTTGGCTTATCCTGATGGCGATATTCCTCGGAGCGGCGCTTTCAGCAAAGCTGACAACACTCTTTGTGATGGCAGCGTTTGCGCTGGTGATATTGTTCAAAGCTCGAAATAACCCGGTCACTACCGTTCCCGGTTCTGACATGGCGAGTAAAGCCACGACGGGCAAGATCGCGGCGTTCGGGTTCGGTGCGTTTCTGCTTGCGGGCGTTATCGCATCGCCGTGGTATCTGCGGACGTGGGCGGAAACGGGCAGCCCGATCTTTCCGTTTTATATGAGCATCTGGGAAGGCAAGGCCCCGGGCTGGGACGTTGACCGTTCAAATCTGTTCCAGTTGATGAACTCACAATACGGCGGGGCGGATAAGACCGTGGTTGATTATCTGATCGCTCCGTGGAATATTTCGGTCACTGCCCAGCCTGAGATCGCTGCAAATTTTGACGGTGTTCTGGGCGTGGCGTTTCTGATCGGGTTGCCGCTGTTGATATTCGCATTGTGGAAATTGGATCTGCGGGTTGAGGCAAAGATCTTTTCGGGCGTTGCTTTGGTGATGTTCCTTTTCTGGCTGTTTTCCAGCCAGCAGCTTCGTTACCTTTTGCCGATATTGCCGCTTCTTGCCATCGCTATTGCGGCGGCGGTCGAAAGCATGTCGGACAGGCGCGATATTTTGAACAAAGCGGCGAAATTCTCGATAGGTTTTGCTGCCATTGCGTGCATCGCAACATCCGCAGCGTGGTTTTTGCAAAAGGCTCCGCTTCGCGTTGTTTTGGGCGGCGAAACGCAGGATGAATATCTCGCCCGCAACCTGGATTATTACCCGTATTATCAATGGCTTAATTCGGAATCGTCGGCGGATGCGAAAGTTTGGCTGATAAATATGCGGCGTGACAGCTATCACCTCGACCGGCCGTATTTTTCGGATTATCTGTTTGAGGACCTCACGCTAAAGGAACTGCTGTGGGCGTCTGATTCGGCGCGAGATATGCGCGACGCGGCCGCAAAGAGAGGTTTTAATTTCATACTTGTCCGCCATGATTTTCTGCTTGATCAAAAGCGTTCTTCCGTTTTGGACGACACAAGAACTGAGCAGGAAAACCGGGCAAAGTTCAGGGTATTGCAGGAGTTTATTTCGGATAAACAAAACACTGTCCGCACGGACAACAAGTTCAGTTTAATAAAGGTATTTTAGACATGGTTTTATCAACAGCCGTATTGGAAACACAATTTACGGAAAGTTTTAAGGAAAAGATCGCGGGTGAAAAGGCAACCGCGTTGCTTCGCTTACGCGAAGAAGCTTTTGCCGTTTTTACGGAGAAAGGATTTCCCTCGCAAAAGGAAGAAGAGTGGAAATATACCAATGTTGCGCCTGTCGCCAGAGAGGCCTGGAAGATCGCCGCAATGCCTGCGGGGTTCTCGTCAGAGGTGGATGAGGATGCGCTCAGGATATTGCAAAAGTTTGATCTTGAACGAAACGGTTTCACCGCGTTGAATCTTGCTTTTGCCGAGATCGCGGTCATCAGAATACCAAAAGACACTGTTATCGAAGAACCGATCAGTTTTACGCTGAAAGGAGAAAGCGGCAACGCCTATTTTCCTCACACGATAGTCATTGCTGAGGCAGGAAGCAAGGCGACAATCGTTGGTGTTTATGACTCCGGCGACAAGGTCTTTACCAATGCCGCCGTCCAGATCGTTGTCGAAGACAATGCGAGCCTGATGCATTATCGCGTTCAGAAAGACGCCCAGACTTCGTATCATTACGGCGTGACCGAGGTCGAACTCGGACGCGGCAGTGTCTATAATTCGACGAACATAAATCTCGGCGCCGAAATTTCGCGTCACGACATCAGCCTAAAATTTACCGCCGAAGGCGCCGAGGCGTGGGTTGACGGGCTATATATGCTGAATGGATCGCAGCACCACGACACGCATTCGTCGATAGACCACGCCGTACCGAACTGTGTCTCACATCAGACATACAAGGGCGTTTTGAACGACCATTCGCGGGCGGTTTTTAACGGAAAGGTCTTTGTCCGCCTGGATGCCAGCGGCACGGACGCTTATCAGCAGAACAAAAATCTCCTGCTCTCAAACGACGCCCGCGTGGACACAAAACCGCAGCTTGAGATCTTCAACGACGACGTAAAATGCGCTCACGGCGCCACGGTCGGCCAGCTTGAGGAAGAAGAGCTTTTCTATCTGCTGACACGCGGCCTGCCCGAAAATCTGGCAAGAAATCTGCTCACATACGGTTTTGCCGAGGAGATAATAAACAAGATCGGCATCGAGAGTATCAAGAACGAACTGGACGAGATCGTCCTGAACCGGCTGGGAACGGCAATTTGAATGAGACATATATGTCCTATAAGTCCTATGAATGCGGTACAAGAAATGCGTTATTGGGCTAAAAACCTGATACTTTAAATAAAGGTGATAGATATGCAAACAGTAGAAAGAATAGAAACCATTGTGAGGCTGCCGAAAGATCTGCTTGAACAGGCCAGTCATCTGAACATGGAAGATCAAATTTCGGAAGTGGCTGAAAAAGCCTTGCGAGTGTTGGTTAAAAATACTCAACGTGCTGAAAGGGACAAACGCGAACTGGAAGTTATCAACCGTAACGCGGATGCCTTGAATGAAGAAGCTTTGGATGTACTCGAATATCAACAAATAAACTGGTGAAAAGAGGCGACCTTTACAGAATTTACAAACCAAATTCGCGCGATCCTAAAAAGTATCGTGTTTTTGTTGTTGTGAGCAGGCAATTAGCGATCGATTCGGGATTTTCAACCGTAATCTGCGCTCCGATTTACACCAAATGTGATGAAGGATTGGAAACGCAGATCGAAGTCGGGATAGACGAAGGCTTGAAGCATGATAGCTGTATTTATTGTGATGAATTGGTCAGTTTCCAAAAATCGGTTTTGACAGATTTTATAGGCAGGCTTTCTTCTGAGAAGACGGCAGAGTTAAATGAAGCATTAAAGATCGCATTGGCTGTAGAGGATTGAGAATGAAAGCAGTAAAAGAAATGACAAGTTGGGATGTAGAAAAAGTAAGGGCGGATTTTCCGGTGCTGTCACGACAGGTGAACGGAAAGCCGTTGGTGTATTTGGATAACGGGGCGTCGTCGCAGGTGCCGCAGGCGGTCATTGACCGGACGTCTAAATATCTGGCCGAGGAACATTCGAACATCCATCGCGGCGTGCATTATCTGTCACAGCACGCGACGACGGCCTATGAGGCCGCGCGTGAAAAGGTCAAACGTTTTATAAACGCGCCTGACGTGAAGGAATGCATATTCGTTCGCGGAACGACCGAGGGCATAAATCTGGTCGCGCATTCATACGGACACAAGTTCATCGACGAGGGCGATGAGATACTTGTCTCACAGATGGAGCATCATTCGAACATCGTGCCGTGGCAGATGGTCGCTGAGGAACGCGGAGCGGTCATCAAGGTCATTCCGATGAACGAACGCGGCGAGCTTATCATCGACGAATACGAGAATTTGCTGAATGAGCGGACAAAGATCGTCGCGGTCACTCACGTTTCAAATTCGTTGGGAACTGTGAATCCGATAAAGGAAATGATCGCCACTGCGCATAAATTCGGTGTGCCTGTCTGCGTTGACGCGGCCCAGAGCGTGCCGCATTTTCCGGTGGATGTGCAGGATCTGGACGCGGATTTCTTTGTTTTTTCGGGGCATAAAATGTTTGCCCCGACCGGCAGCGGCGTGGTTTACGGCAAACGCGAATGGCTGGACAAAATGCCGCCGTATCAGACCGGCGGCGGCATGATACGCATTGTAAGTTTTGAAAAAACTACTTTTGCGCCGATCCCGGAAAAGTTTGAGGCCGGAACACCCGCCATTGCAGCAGGCATCGGGCTGGGTGCGGCTATCGACTACATAAATTCGATAGATTTTGCGGCTGCTGCAAAATATGAACACGAGCTGCTGGAATACGCGACCGAACGGCTTGCGGACATTCCCGGCGTGACGATCATCGGTACCGCCGCGAGCAAGGCAAGCGTTCTTTCTTTCACCATCGAAGGCGTTCACCCGCACGACATCGGCACAATTCTCGATCAACAAGGCATCGCCGTCCGCGCCGGCCACCACTGCGCCCAGCCCGTAATGCAGTTCTTCGACGTGCCCGCAACCGCCCGCGCTTCGTTTGCGTTCTACAATACGAGGGAAGAAGTTGATAAACTTGCAGATGCGGTGCAGAAGGTGATAGAGGTTTTTGCATGATCAACATTTTGTTTGGCTATGTGTGATAAAATCGTATTTGCAGGAGAATTTTATGCTTACGGCCATTGAAACTACAGGAACAATAAGCGGTGATAACGGGCTTATTCTTGACGAAAGCTTGCCGCTTGGCGAAAAGTCGCGCGTCAGGGTGATAGTAGTTTTTGACGAGATTAATAACGGTGATCTGAACGAAAAGGAATGGCTGCGGTCGGCGTCAAAGAATGAAGTATTTGATTTTCTCACTGACGAGGATGAGGATATCTACACTCTGGCGGACGGCAAACCGCTATGAAGAACAAGATAGTTCTCGTTCCTTTTCCGTTTGACGACCTATCTTCGACCAAGGTCCGGCCAGCAGTTTGTCTTACTAACGAGATAGTTCCGTACGGACATGTCGTTCTTGCGTTCATAACAAGTAAAGTGCCGAATGCTCCGTCGGATACAGATTTTGTTATAGATGCGCAAGATACTGACTTTGCACAAACCGGCCTCAAAGTCTCTTCAGCTATTCGGCTTCATCGTTTAATGACGGTTTCAAAAACCATCATTCGAAGAGAACTGGGCGAATTATCTTCGAGCCGTCAAATAGCGGTAGAGAAGCGATTGATAAAACTTTTTGACATTGCAATTCATCCGGATGGGGATGCTGAATGACTGAGATAGAAACACTAATCAACTCACCAATGCGGTGCAGAAGGTTATAGAGGTGTTTGCATAGCTAAATTTTTGTTCCGTGCTTTCGTACAATCCTGGTTTGATGGAAAAAGTAAGTCTAAAAGAAAAATTTGCGTTGATATCGGAGCACTGGCGGCCAAAAGTGGTTGGCGAGCTGAACGGGCAGGAGGTCAAGCTGGTAAAATTTCAGGGAGAGTTCCCGTGGCATCATCATGAGAATGAGGATGAGATGTTCATGGCGATAAACGGCAGCTTCCGCATTGAATTTCGTGACAGGACGGTCAGCCTGTCGCCGGGCGAATTTATAATAGTGCCACGCGGCGTAGAGCATCGCCCCATAGCCGAAGATGAGGTCGAGGTGCTTTTATTTGAACCGGCCGATCTTTTGAACACAGGAAATATAATCGACGAGAAATATACTGCACCTATCGGAGACCGTGTATAAAATGAATATGCAGAGACGGTGCAGAAGGTGGTCGAGGTGTTTGCTTAAATATGATCTTACGTTCCGAGATGTTGCAGATGTTGGTTAAAGCCTGTCCGTCATTCGCGGAGAAATGGGAAGAGCACAACATCGAGTATGCTGACGAGGAAGATTTTCTTCCTTACGTGGCTCTAGGCGAACTTGCCGATCATCTTATTCATTTGCATGATAAGGGCAATGTGGATGAAGTCGAGTCTGTATTTGCTGTAGTTGAGAGATTACATATTGATGGCGAGCATTACGTGCAGGAGGCAGCAACGATCGGCTTACTCGAAAGTATTCAGAATGTAATTGGCAACCGAAACCGTGATCCTGAGATTTTTCGCAATTATTTACTGCCTGTTTCAGCAAAATGGTGGGATCAATTGAATTTGTTTTGGAATGGTGAAATCAAATATGTTGGTGAGACAATAGATATTAAGTGATGTCCGAATTAAACGATTTATACCAGGAAACGATCTTGGAGCACAATAAGAATCCGCTTGAATTTCGTGAGAATAGTTTCAATAAATGCGGTAGAATAGATTTGGCAAGTTTCGATTAAAGGTAATTGAAAATTGAGAGAATTATGGTGAAAAAACGCAACATCAAGGTTTGGTACGGAAAGTTAAAAGATGCTCCGAGATTCCCTGATGTGTCTTATTGGCAGGGCAGACCGGACGAGGAGAAATTTGCTGCGGCATGGCAGATGGTATTGGAAGCATATGCGATAAAAGGAGAAGAGTTAGGTGAATCCAGACTTCAAAGATCTGTTGCAGGTTTTCAACGACTCGAAAGTTAAATACATGATAATCGGCGGCTACGCCGTTATTAAGCATACCGAACCGCGCTTTACGAAAGACCTTGATCTTTGGGTCTCGCCGGATACTGAAAACGCCGAAAAAGTATATTCCGCATTGGTCAAATTCGGCGCCCCGATATCAGACCTAACTCCGGAAGATTTTACCGAAGAAGATTTCTTTTTCACAATGGGAATCGCACCCAGCAGGATCGACCTCCTATTCGATCTAAAGGGAGTTGAGATCGACGCCGCATGGCAGAGAAGGGTGATCGGAAAATTGGGTGAGCTGGAAGTTGTTTTTATCGGACGTGACGATCTGATACGAAACAAAGAAGCGGCTGGCCGGCTGCAGGATTTGGCAGATGTCGAAAAACTTCGTGCAACCGACATTGAGTAATACCCAGAGTAATAAATGTCAGAACTAAACGATCTATATCAGGAAACTATCTGAGGCAGAAATACGACCGTCAGGGAGTGTGCAAAGCGGCACGCTTGTTCACACTCGCGTTTCTGCCCGTAACTGTATGTCAGAACTAAACGATCTATATCAGGAAACGATCTTGGAGCACAACAAGAATCCGCGAAATTTTCGTGAGATCGAGGGTGCGGATAATGAGGCGGACGGCAGGAATCCGTTGTGCGGTGACGCTTTGCGGGTTTATGTGAAGATGGACGGAGACACGGTTGCGGATGTTGCGTTCAAAGGTTCGGGCTGTGCCATTTCAAAGGCGTCGGCTTCGATGATGACGCAGGCCGTGCGTGGGAAAACGAAGGAAGAAGCGGAAAAGATATTTGATGAGTTTCACAAGATGGTCACAGGCGAACTCGATATCGAGACGGACGAAAACGATCTGGGCAAATTAAAGATATTCGCCGGTGTGCTGGAATTTCCCGCCCGCGTAAAATGCGCATCGCTCAGCTGGCATACATTGAACGCTGCTCTCCATGGCGAGGAAGAGGTTTCGACCGAATAACCTATAACTTTTAGAAGATGAGCCGGGAACTGCCGACAGAACCGCTTTTTACCAAAACCACGCTGACGGCAGCCGGAACCGCGCTTTTTGTTGCGGTCGTCATTCTCGCTTTTATGGGGCGTGTTTGGTGGTGCAAAGAGGGCGACCTTTCGCCGTGGTCGTGGGATGTGTGGTCCACGCATAATTCCCAGCATTTCATCGATCCCTATTCGATCACGCATCTGCTGCACGGTGTGGCGGAATTTTGGCTGATCGGGCTTATCTTCTATAAGGCGCCGCTTGCGTGGCGGTTCGTGATAGCGATCTGCCTCGAAAGCACGTGGGAAGTGGTCGAGAATACGAACATGATAATCGAACGATACCGCGAGGCCACGATGTCGCTCGATTATTTTGGAGATTCGATATTAAATTCGGTCGCGGATATCCTCTGCTGCGGCATCGGGTTTTGGATCGCCTACAAGCTGCGTTTCTGGAGGTCGATGACGCTGTTCATCATTACTGAGATCGTTCTTGCCCTCACCATTCGCGACAGCCTTATCCTGAATGTCATCATGCTTCTCTGGCCGGTCGAGGCGATAAAACAGTGGCAGATGGGCGGACTTCTTTAAATCTCAATTAAATTTTGCCCGTGGCGTTAATAGATGATTACGCGAAATAGAATGTAAATTGCCGCCCGACGCCTGCTTCGACAAAATGGCTCATAAGTGAGGAAACCCTTATGAGCGACCTGACAATAAAAGATCGCGGCCCTTTTGCTCTCGGCGGGACGGCTTACGGACTCGATCTGTTCTGCGCCGCCGCTTTTACGATATTCACTATTTTATGGCTGCTTTATCAGGGGGGCGATTGGTGGGGAAAGACAAACCTGATATGGCCCATATCGGCGGATGTCTGGAGCCGTCAGAACTCTCAGCATCCGATAGACCCATACACGCTGACACATATGCTTCACGGCATCTTGTGTTATTGGACGATACGAATGATCTTTCCCAAATTGCCGCTCAGTCGGCAATTTTTTTTGGCCATTCTTTTTGCGTGCGGCTGGGAACTGGTGGAAAATTCGTCCTTTGTTATCGAACGTTACCGTATGGTGACAGCTTCCGCGGACTATGTAGGCGATGCGGTGATAAACTCGACAACCGACGTCATTGCCTGCGGGACTGGATTCATAATAGCCCGATTTGCCGGGCCGGTCGCGTCCCTGGCCGTTTTTATTTGTGTCGAGGCAACAATGCTGTTTTGGATAAAAGACAATCTTATCCTGAATGTTCTTATGATCGTCTTTCCGGTCGATGCCGTAAGGGCATGGCAGATAGGCGTCTGACGGGGTTTTGCAATAAGTTAGTGCAAAAAAATCTTATCTCTCGCCGCGAGCCGCCTCGACCTGTGTTTCGATCTCAACATTCAGCTTTCGCATGCCGGGCTGGTCAAAGGTTTCCATTGTGCGGAGCGCCTCATCCAGAATGCGCAGCTGATACTGCTGCCAATTCGGTTCGCCGGCTACGGAACCGTATTCACCGTCATAAAAATTCGTTCGCGGGGCCTTTACCTGTTCCGAAACAGCCTTGTTAACGGAAATGATCATTGTCGGAATGCCTGCCGCTTCAATGCCCCGGGCAAGCACGCCAAGCGTCTGATGGCAAAGTTTTGACGCCGGTATCAACAATGCCGCCTGGACGTTGTATCTTTCCAGCCGTTCCACGATCGCGGGAACCATCTCATCGGCGACCCGTGCGGCATTTGGTATCCATGGGCTGAGGCTCCACCAAACGTTGTTCAGTTTTCCGATAACGGAATTGGCTTCGTATTCCATAAGCCTGTCTATCGGGATCTGAGCGTTGCGGTCGTCCGTTACAGCTTTAGGGTCAAAACCCTTTGCGGTATAGCTCATATCCGCAGCGTCCAATTCTATCGGGAACTCACGAAATTCAAGGTCGCCGTCCTTTGATGAGGTGTCGAAAGGTTCGGTGCCGTTTATATATGCGCCGGCAGACGAGATAAGGGCAAGGTTCAGCATCGGCAGCGCGCGGCGTACCGGCGTGAACGGAGTGCGCACGTTAGTCACCCACGGATAGCGGGAAAGATTCTCGCCGTTCCAGTGGCGCAGATCGGACAAAAATTCACCCTTGTTTTCAATAAGTTCCATAATCTCTACATTTTGAATTGATCTTGGAAATCAAAATCCACGACGTTGTCTTTTTTTGCGGACGCCGGCTGTCTGTTTGCGATGATGAAAAAAACGATGACGGCGGCGACCATGCCCGAAAGCAAAACCCATTCAGAATACTGGTGCAGAGCGTTGAACTGTATCCGCAAAGGGTCATCCGCCGCGATCTGGTCGATCGGCTTGCCCATTTGGTCCTTGACCAAAAGGATCCAGAACGCGATCACGAACTGTCCGACCGCACATGCCGCCGCCAGAATTGCCAAAGCGAACCTTTCTATCCATAGCCATAGCTTATTTACATGCTTTTGCCCGATCAGGGTCATCGCAAGAAGTATCAGAGCGATAACAAGGCCGCTGTAATTAAGAATAGCAAGGGTTCTGCCGACAATGGCCCCGGCCAGTTCGCGCTCCGACAGCACGGAAAACGCCGTCTGTGCCACACCGATAAAGAACACGGACGCGCCGAGCCATAGCGATATAAGCAGAAGCCTGATGTTGGACAATATCCTCATTGTTGCCGAACCCGCCGTAAGGCAATATTATGTAGGTTTTCGGAGAAAAGGGCAAAGCCCGGCCATCGCAAGCGGGCTATAAACCGAAAAGGCCGCGATCAAAGAATGAACATTCACGATGCAATTAGACAAACCGCCGGAAAACTGGCCGAAGCAGGCGTTGTCGAGCCAATGCGCGAGGCGTCATCGCTGCTCGGATACGTTCTCGGCCGCGACCGGACGTTCCTGATAGCTCACCCGGAATATGTTCTCAGCGAAAGAGAAGCCGCAGGCCTATCGAACGTGACCGATAGACGCGCCGCCAGAGAACCGTTCCAATACATTGTCGGAAAGCAGGAATTTTACGGCCTTGATATGTTGGTAGATCCTGACGTGCTTATCCCGAGGCCTGAAACCGAACTGCTGGTCGAACGCGGACTCGATTTCCTGAGGTCTTCCAAAGGAAAGCGTTTTTGTGAGATCGGCGTCGGTTCGGGCTGTGTCACGGTTGCCATTCTTGTAAATGAGCCGGAGGCGACGACGGCGGCTCTGGACATTTCGGAAAAAGCGATAGCTGTTGCCAGGACAAATGCCGAACGGCACGGCGTGGCTGATAGGGCAACATTTTTAAGATCTGATGTATTCTCATCCTTTAATGCGAATGCGTCTGATCTTGACCTTATCGTTTCAAATCCGCCGTATATCTCGGCTGCGGCGATGGACGGTCTGCAGCCGGAAGTACGCGATCACGAGCCGCACGCCGCGCTTTCAGATAACAGCGACGGCCTTGGCATCATCAGGCAGATCATACGCGATTCACCGCAATTTCTGCGGCGCGGCGGAGCATTAATGCTGGAGATCGGACACGGACAAGAGCCGGAAGTCAGGGCAATGTTCGATACCGCAGAATGGGAATCGGCGAATGTATATGACGACCTGGCGGGAATACCGCGCGTCATTACGGCCATACGTTCCGCCTGATCTGCTTATCGCTGCTTTTAACCAAACGAAATTACTTGCATTTCCGTTTAAAATGAGGTTAATATAAGGGCGTTCAGAACACTTTGCAGGTAGTGAGTGCGTCAGCGATTCTGTTTGATCCGGACACCGGCAATAGCGGACGTTGTCGCAGCGTTAATTGGCAGCCCATATTTTGTCGTTTGGAGGTGTAGGAAATGCTGTATCTCTTGTTGGCTTTGGTGTCGCTTTTGATTACTGCGGGTTCGTTCTATTATTACGTTCAAAGCGCCCAATCCCTGTATATCATAGTGGCAATTCTATTTCTTGTCGCCACGGTCGTATTGGGTGGGCTTTTTATGTCCGGGCGAGTAAATAAGAACGAGGATATTCATATAACAGAATAGGCCTTGTCCGGGACATCTTCCCGGACCGCTTTCGGCCTTTTTATCTTAGAAAGGAACGGGCTTGCCGCGCGGTAAGCCCGTTCTTGTCGTTTTTGGAGAATAGCCTGTCACCGCAGTCCGGCACCGCGTAATGTTGACAAAAATGTAAGGATTAAGGAAAATAGTGTTTGAAGCTGGTTATTTAACGCAGGAAAGAATGCCGAAGATCTCAGACATACAGGAAACCCCAAACCCGAACGCAGTCAAGTTCATTTTACGCGAGCCGGTGTCATACGGCACCTCGCATTCATTTGACAGTGCCGCGTCCGCAGACGCTGACGCGCTTGCTAGTTCTATCTTTGATGTCGGTGATGTCGTGTCCGTATTCTATATGGACAAGATGATAACCGTTGAAAAGACCGATGAGGTCGAATGGGACGCTATACTGCCGGAACTTGCCGTTCCTATTCGCGCCGCCGAAGCGGTCTCTTCCTCAAACGGGAATGGCTCGTCATCGGCGAAAGCAGTTGGCGGAGCAATAGCCGCAATAGCGGAAGACGACCCGAAACTGCGTGAGATCGAGGCATTGCTTGATGAACGCATTCGCCCTTACCTTGCTGGTGACGGCGGCTGGCTGGAAATAATCGAACTTGTGGGGCCGACCCTGCGGATACGCTATCAGGGAGCGTGCGGCAGCTGCCCAAGCTCATTGACGGGAACTCTGATGGCGATAGAGAACATGATAAGAGAAGAGATCGACCCGGACATAGAGGTTGTTGCCGTTTGACCTGTCGCGATACAATTTCACCCGCCTGTGCAAGTATTTCTTGACATCAGGCCCCCGAATTAGCCATAATCCAAAAGGCGGTGATGATGCGTCAATTGCCGTTAAACCCGTAAACCTGCCTATACTGTGTAAGTTTCGCCTGCCGTTTCAATTTCCTTAAACGCAGTATTCTCAATATTTTGGAGGAAGAATCC
>CAZOXY010000022.1:0-27630 GCA_964583955.1 uncultured Chloracidobacterium sp.
TCTTTCTTTGCTTAGAAAGTTTCCTCTATAATCACTCTTAACTACCATAGACCCTAAAAGAATTTGCTGAAACGTTTCAACCGACATTTGATAAGACGAAAATACCTTCTGCTCCTGTTCCTGATGAAAGAACGCTCACGGCATTAGCAAATTTAGCCAAGATAGAATCGCGAGAACATGAAAAATATCTGGTCCTTATTTTTATCCGCATCTGGCGGTTTCATTTGGATAATTTCAAACAGGGCTACGACCTTGAGCGTAAAGGCGAGGTTGTAGAAGAATTTTATCGGGTAATTGGAAAAGAAAATTATAAAGAAGCTGAGTTTATCCATTCATCAATAGCATCTGACCATGTTGAGAAAAATCATCATTTATTGGAATACGAACCGATAAAAACAGAAATGGATAAGATCAACTCGATCTCAAAAAAACATCAGGAAGATCACGAGAAATTTCTTAATAGTGATAATTAGATGTCTCAGGTCCAGGGAGACGCAAAGAGTCTTTAACCTGGCTGGCCGCCCGCTCACGCAGGTGGTTCTGACAAGAGTGCTCATATTTCGTACTCTTCTGCAACACCATGTTGCTGTATCAAACAGAAAACCTGCCTGACAACAGATTCAGAAGAGAAATTTCGCAAGAGCCAGACCCAGTATCATCGCCAACAGTATCAGCGAACCAACGATCTGTTGTTTGGAAAATCTCATTTGGTCAATAATAAGCCATTCCCTCGAAAAGTTCATTTCAGGATTATCTTGAAGCGGCTTGCGGCGTCATTTTCAGCCTTTCTATTTTCCTGCGAAATAATTTTGTAGAATGATGAGGTAACCTGCTCCCGCCTAAAAGTAAGGAGATATATAATTGGATCTACACGGCTTGTTTTTATTCGCCGCCGGACTTGCCCTGTTGGTGGTCGGAGCGGAATTTGTAATCCGGGGAGCGTCGCGGCTGGCCCTTTCGCTTGGGGTCAAACCTTTGATCCTGGGCATAACCGTGGTCGCAATCGGCACCAGCGCACCGGAATTGGCCGTCGGCATTACTGCCGCAATGCAGGGCAGCGGCGATCTGGCGATCGGCAATATCGCCGGAACGAACATCTTCAACATCCTGTTCATTCTGGGGCTTAGCGCGATAATTTTACCGGTAACGCTGCATCTGCAAATAATCAAGCTGGAACTGCCCGTCATAATTCTGTCTGCTCTCGCCATGATCCTGGTCTCACTTGACGGCGTTCTTTCGCCGTTTGACGGGTTGTTGATGGTGTTGGCGGCGATAGGTTACACACTGCTACTGATACGTCTCAGCCGAAAAGAGTCGAAAGCCGTCGAAAACGAGTTTGAGGATATGTACGGCGAAGAACCGCTGGAAAAGGCACCGGGCGAAAGCGAATGGCGTGTGCGCGTGATAAATTCCATGGTGCTTTTGACGGGCCTGTGCATTACCATCTACGGAGCAGATCTGCTGGTTGACGGGTCGGTAAAAATGGCTCGCGGGCTTGGCATAACCGAAACAATTATCGGCCTTACGATAGTCGCCATCGGCACATCGGCACCGGAATTTGCCACAACGATGATCGCAACCATACGCAACGAACGCGATGTCGCTGTCGGCAATATTTTAGGCAGCAGCATCTATAATATTTTGGTCATACTCGGCGTGACCGCCATCGCTTCACCGGACGGCATTTCCGTAGAAAGCCAGGTGCTCTACATTGATCTCCCGGTAGTAGCCTTTGTTGCTCTTCTTTGCATACCGGTCTTTATGTCCGGCAAAAAAGTTTCGCGTTTAGAAGGCTGTTTATTCGTTGGGCTTTACCTGGCCTATCTGACATCGATCATCATTCTGAGGGCTTAGTTTCGCTTAGAACTGCTGAACTATGGTTTGAACAGCTCTGCCGGGTTCAGTTTGAATTGAAGCTGATTTGCGGTTGGGCGGCCGCCGTCGCCGCCTTTTCGCTGCATTGAGATGCGGCCTATTTTCAGGTTGCCGGCTCGTGTTATCTCGACATTTCCTTCGGCAAAAAAACGTATCGTTTCATCTATGCTTTTTATGACCCAGCGTTCACCCTTGCCGGAACGCTGTGCGACCATGAACAGGTCGGCGGAACCGCGTCCCGTGCCTTTTATCAGCGAAGTAACGACCTTCTGTTTATTCTCGGTGAAGAATGAAACGATGCTTTCCCGGACATCCGGTTCAAATTCGTTCAGGAACATCCGCCTTTTATCGCGTGACGATTTGAACGGCGGTTTTTCGCCAACGTAATACTTCATCGCCTCGGTAATGTCATCGGGCATTTTCCACATTTTGGCGTAATCCGCCAGCCAGCGTTTGTCGATCTGATTGAATCCGCGTTCGCTGCTGACCAATTTTATCGAGATGCCGTGGAGCTTTTCGCCCGCATCGGTAACTATCTTCAGAACAACATCGCTTTTATCGCCGCGAGGATTTTCCGCCGTCACCGAACGCACCTTTGCCGGATCGTAGCCGATCGCAAGAAGCCATTCGCGGGCATGAGCGTCGTTTTGCCAATTCTCAAACTTTGCGGCAATCTCGGCTTCATTTTTGAAGCCTGCACGCGCCGTCTGCGAACCCAGTTCCCTTGCGGTTCGGGCCGTCTGTGCCGACGCAAACTGGCCTGATGCCGCCAACAGCAAAAGGCAGATGACGGACAAAAGGACATTGCGTTTAAGAAAAAACCGCATCGTTCTATTGGACCACATTTCCGGTGTTGTTTATGAACTCCGCGATGCCGTTCAAAAGCATCTGGACCGCAACGGTTATAAGGATCATGCCCATCAGGCGTTCGATGGCAACAAGGCCTTTTTCACCCAGAAAACGAGCAAAATAGCTTGAAAAATATATTATCACCGCTGAAACGAACCATGCCAGAAAAACGGCCAGAAGCCATTCGGGCCAGCGCCCGGGGTCGCGGCTCATCAGCAGCAACGCCGTGGACATTGCCGACGGCCCGACGACGTATGGTATCGCCAGCGGCACGATAAAAGGTTCGCCCTCAACGTCTTCCTGAAGTGAATTGTCGCGACGCGGAAAGATCATCTTCAGGGCGATTATCATCAGGATTATGCCGCCCGCCGTGGTCAACGCGGTCTCTGACAAATGGAGCAGTTTCAACAGATACTGCCCCGCGAACAGAAATATCACCAAAACCGCAAAAGCTATCAGCAGTTCGCGAACAACAACGAACTTTTGCCGCTTTTCATCCACCTTTTTTAGCGTGGTCATAAAAAGCGGAATGTTGCCCAAAGGATCCATGACCAGAAAAAGCAACAGTGCGGCAGAAAGGGTGTTCATACGGTTGATGATATTACACCATTTTTGCCCATGACGGCATTTCCCACGCCGCAATTAACAAAAAATTTTTGCTGCAAGCCCTCCACACGGCAATCGTTCTAAAACCGGAAGAGAGGTTTTTTAATTTTAAATTCCAGAGATCCGACAAAAGGAAGTGATTTATGAGATACATGGTTTTAGGTTCCGTTTTTGCGTCAATAGCGGTGCTGGTCAGCTGCACCGTGTCAGGTTACAGCGATCCGTCAGTTCCCGAACCGGAAATAGGAACCGTTCAACAAAATGGGAAGCATCTGCGGGCATTTGGCTCGGAAAAAGAACTTGAGGAATTTTTTGAAAAGCTGAACACAAGACGCGAGGCTCGACAAAAGAGCCTCAGTGTCAATAACGCTCCCATGGCTTCGCCCGTTGGGGAAACAGCGGACAAAAGCGCGGCGGAATCGGAATCCGTCACCAACACACAGCACGCCGGAGTTGACGAGGGAGGGATCGTCAAGATTCACGGCGACAATCTGGTCATTTTGCGGCGCGGAAAGCTTTTCACGGTCGCTATCGGCGACAACGCTCTGAGGCCTATATCGTCGCTTAACGCCTTTGGCCCGGACATCGACCCAAGCGGCACGTGGTATGACGAAATGCTAGTTTCCGGCGATACGATAGCCGTCATCGGCTACAGCTATGCGCGCGGCGGAACCGAGGTCGGCCTGTTCACCATCGACCGGGCAGGAAATCTTGCATACGGTTCGACCTATCACCTGCGGTCAAATGATTATTACTCTTCGCGAAACTACGCCAGCCGCCTCATCGGCAACAAGCTGATCTTTTATTCGCCGATGTATATGAACTACTACGGCGGCGACCCGAAAGAGACGCTGCCCGCCGTCCGTAAATGGCGCAAAGGCGCGACACACGACGATTTTGAACGGATAACACCGGCGGCG
The DNA here is from genome assembly GCA_964583955.1 of uncultured Chloracidobacterium sp. GTDB lineage: Bacteria > Acidobacteriota > Blastocatellia > Pyrinomonadales > Pyrinomonadaceae > OLB17. The sequence continues at coordinate 4,251 of CAZOXY010000022.1, forward strand.
CGTGTCTATATGGGAGCGCGTGATATGGAAAAAATGCCATATTCGGCGCTCCACACCGTCACGGTCTGCGATCTTGGCCGGGGCAATATGGAATGTCAGGCGACGGCCCTGATCGGCCCCGCCGGAAATGTTTTTTATGTGTCGCCGTCATCCGTTTATGTATGGACGGCAAACTATTACACGGAACAGGGCGGCTCGACGCTTTATAAAATGCCGCTGGACGGTTCGGCCCCGTCGGCTCTGCAAACAAAGGGCAGCCCGGTCGATCAGTTCTCATTTCTGGAAAGCAATGACGGACACCTGAACGTGCTTGTGCGGTCGAACGGTTCGGGCAACTGGATGTGGAACGCCGAAAGGAGCAGCGGCGAAGCGGCCCTGATGCGCATTCCGGTCAACAGTTTTTCTGACGGCAGCGACGCTGTTGCCGAAAAGAACTATCGCGAATTGCCGAAACCGAGAGGTTATTCATTCCAAAATCGTTTTGTCGGCAGCTATCTGCTCTACGGGACCGGCGCCGGCTGGCAGCGGGACGAACGCTCAGCCGCGTCCGAACTTTTCGCCGTAAAATGGAACGGTGACGGCGACGTTGAACGTCTTCAGCTTCCGCACGGCGTTGACCGCATAGAGGCTCTGGGAACGGACGCGGTAGTCGTCGGTTCGGGCGGAAATGATCTCTACTTTTCGGCGGTCAGCCTTCGCGGGCGGCCCGAACTTCGCGGACGATATGTCTATGAGAACGGTTCGCAGGGCGAGCTTCGCAGCCACGGATTTTTCTATAAACCAGACGGAAATAATTCCGGCATTTTGGGCCTGCCGGTTCGCGGCGGCAGCGAACCACGCTATGCTCATCTGAAGCGCGATTCGGCCTCGATACTGTTCTTGCGGAACAATTTCCTGAACTTTTCGGAGATCGGTGAACTCGATTCACAGACATCGGGCGTCATCAATGACGGATGCCAGGCGTCGTGCGTGGATTGGTACGGCAACGCAAGGCCGCTTTTCATAAAAGGCAGAACGTTCGCCCTGCTCGGCTACGAGATAGTAGAAGGGGCAATGAGAAACGGAATGCTCACGGAAACACGGCGGATAAATTACGCTCCCGTAATATCCGCCCGCCATGCCGAATAACGCGGAACCCCGAACTGACCCTTTGATGAAAAGAACGAACTTCCATATCATTGCCAAATGCGGAAGTTCGTTCTTGCATTGGGAATATCCATCGTCATTTTGATCGCAGCGGCCTTCGTTCTGTGGAACATCAGCAACTCGCGGAGCTTTCAGTTCTTTGGCGAGATCGTTCCGCGCGTCGAAACACAGGAACAGGTAATCGCCCTGACCTTTGACGACGGGCCAATGCCGCAATACACTGATGAAATTCTTGCGATACTGGCTGAAGAGAACGTAAAAGCAACTTTCTTTCTGGTCGGCAGCGACATCGGCAAACATCCTGATGAAGCGAGAAAAATAGCCGAGGCGGGCCATGAATTGGGCAATCATTCATTTTCGCACAAGCGAATGGTCTTGGTCGGGCCGGCGTTCGTAAAAGATGAGATAGAAAAGACCGATGAACTCATAAGGGCAGCCGGTTATACCGATAAACCTATCCTATTTCGCCCGCCTTACGGAAAAAAGCTGTTTGTTCTGCCATATTTCCTTTCTGAAACCGGACGAAAAAGCATCATGTGGGACGTGGAATCCGAATCATACACACAAATAAAAAAGGACCCCGAAGAAATAGTCCGTGACGCCGTGGCATCTGCTCAAAACGGCTCTATCATTCTTCTGCACGTGATGCATGATAAGGAAAGGCGTTCGATGCGCGCCGTCAGGCCGATCATCACGGGGTTGAAAGAGAAAGGCTTTCGGTTTGTGACTGTGTCAGAAATGATCGAATAAACAAAATAAGAGCGGTGCTGTCCGCGCAATGATACAATCATTATTGATGAAGCCGGGAGAAGATATAATCACCAGGGGAATACAGGACCTTGTCGAGGGAAAGGAAACCATCGACTCGCTGTTGGTCTCAATAGGAGCACCGCGTTTGCGGCGAGCGGGATTTAGCCTGCCCGAAGGAGAATTCACTTCACCTGAACATCGCCTTTACAAAAAACTGCATGAACTCGATCCGGCCGGCGCTCATTCGCAATATAACGCTCTAATAAGAAGGCTTGTGAGTTTTGAACGAAGTGTCGAATGCGAGACCGAACGAACCGCGAAAAGATAGAGGAGTTCATGAACTCGCTTGGCCGTAAGGCTCGCCGCCCTGTACGAGTTTATTTTACAGGCGGGACGACCGCCGTATTATTTGGGTGGCGTGATACAACGATAGACATAGATCTTCGTTTCGAGCCTGATCTTGATGAACTGTATCGTGAACTTCCCCTGCTAAAAGAGAAGATCGGGATCAATATTGAGCTTGCCAGTCCTTCGGACTTCATACCTGCTCTTCCCGGTTGGGAGGATCGCTCCAAATATATTGACCGCAAAGGCAAGGTCGATTTTTATCATTACGATCCTTATAGCCAGGCTCTTTCAAAAATAGAACGTGGTCACGCTCAGGACATTAAAGATGTTGAATCCATGTTCGAAAACGGGCTTATTGAAAAGGAGAAACTGGCCGCACTTTTCAAGGAGATAGAGCCAATGCTTTATCGCTATCCGGCCATCGACCCGGCCTCATTCGCCCGGGCTGTCAGTAAGGTGATAAAAGGATGAAATCTTAGGTGGTCGGCCTCAGTAAGCCTTCACCACGTCGGCTCCGGTGTAGTAATGCCGGATGATGTCGTCGTATTTCACGCCCATTTTTCCGAGTCCGTAGGCTCCGTATTGGCACATGCCGACGCCGTGGCCCCAGCCGCGTCCGGTGAAGGTATAGCTGACGACGCGGTCGCCGGAATAGCGTTTGTTGATGACAAAAAGCTGTTCGCGAAGCCGCAGGGCCGAGCGTATCTTTCCGCCTTTGAGCGTCTTGACGCCGTTAGAACCGATGATCTCGATCTCGGTCGCCCGCCGCGAATAGCCCTTCTGTTTTATATTCACGTCATACAGCGTGCCGATGCCGCGAACGTATCGCAAAAAGCCGAGACTGAACCGCCGAGGCCATTCTATTTCACTCAGATTTCTTTGTGAGGCAATGATTCCTTTTCGTTTAGATTTTTAGTGAGGCAATTCGAATCCTTGACACTTATGCATGGGAGGGGGGTAACATATTCGACAAAAGTGCTAGGCAACAATAAATAATGGTCTTTCAAAGAACATTTATATTTAGTTCAGAAATGGGGAAACTAATGCTCACAATATTCAAAGGCAGAACATATGTACTAAGAACTGTGATTTTATCGGCCTTAACGGTGCTTATAGCTTTGCAATTTCAAAATCCGTTTCAGGTGGTAATTGGGCAGCAACAAAGAAAGTGCGCAACTCAGACACTTTGTATGGATTTTGTGATCAGTCAGAGGCCATGTGTTCCATTGCCCACAACACTTCCTGCGGTTTCCACAGATTCACCGAACGAAGGGTACGGTTTTAGGGCCACAACTGATAACTGTGGGGCAAGGGGCTGTTACATACTTTTTGCCTGTGTTTGCGGTCCACCGCTTGGTGTCGGTCTTTGCTACGGCAATACTCTTTCAGGCGAATGCGACACTTCGGATCGGTCTAAAGTTACTGATTCACTCTTGACCGGTAAATAATGTGTATATTTTAAGTTAGGTTATGGGAGGTTCATCTTATAATGACTGAAATTAAACTATTGCGAGTTCTTACTGTAACAGGATTTCTTCTTTTGTTTTCTGTGGGAGTGGGGCTAATATTTTTTTCTGGGGGGGGAGCCAACGCCGACAAATCAATCAGTCAAAACGCACCCTCGAATCTGGATAAACAGCATCCGGTCCTAGTTGCAAACAAAGTCTTTATTGAAGAGCTTAGGCAAGCGTATGCCAAGATCGCATCGATTGATATGGAGTCAGTGGCATGGATAAAGATATATCGCGATGGACATGTCATTTCAGGTGAAGGTAATCTTCGGTATGTTGAAGCTGATGGGAAATACCGGTACGAAGTGACCTTATCCGATAACTTAAAGAAAGCCGGACTAATGCGTGATTTGACTTTCGTATGGGACGGTTCTCGATTTTATATGCACGATCCGCAGGTGGGGGTGCTTTCATTTCAAGCCAATGAAGACAAACATCTTTCTGCTGCTCTGCCGAATCCCTTTTTTATGCCGGTCGAGTTTTTCAGTTCAGATGACGACGAATGTGTGAACTGTAGATTAAAGTTAAAAGATCTCACTAACCCAGCAAAATGGCAGGAAAGATTGGATAAACTACGGGTCATTGAATCCCAATCAGAGGATGGGCTTATACATGATTTTATAAAAATCCCAGGAGGGAAGATTGCTGACGAAACATTTGACTATAATGTCCGCATCGTTGGCCATGAAGGAGCAAGGCGACAGATTAACTCTATAGCACTCACAGATCCAAGTGGGGGTAATTTACTGGAAATGGTATTTGCAAAGCATTCAAAGTTAGGTGATACAGATACGATGTTACCTTTAGAGACAATGATTCTCGTTCGAGATAAAACTGGGAAAATTGAACTTACCGGCGAATTCAGAATAACAAGAATAAACATAAATCAGTCGATTGCAGATGAAAAGTTTAAGATAAAGCCAGAGTTGCCGACAAAATTCTGGGACTCGGATCGACAAGAGTTCGTAGTCGATATCGCTTCTCGATAGAAGTTAGCATTATTCGAGACAATGAATATTTATATGCATTTGGTCTCCCTCCCTCTAAAAACAGTACCAATGTAAAATAGAGAAAACCGAACAATTGTGACAGGATAGTGGAAATACTTGCCGTGAGGAGATCGAAGTTCATTGAGTAGCAGATCGTGTTTGATACTAACAAAAATAGGAGAAAGAGAGAGTTTTCCGTCCAGTTTTTATTTGACCACATCAAATTACCTGACGCATCATCTCATTGAATGAGGAGAACCCGTCTGCTTTTTTCTATCCCTTATGCCCATATATACTAATGTTAGTAAACCTTAGTCAACTCAACGCCGGTGTAGTAATGCCGGATGATGTCGTCGTATTTCACACCCATTTTCCCAAGTCCGTAAGCTCCGTATTGGCACATGCCGACGCCGTGGCCCCAGCCGCGTCCGGTGAAGGTATAGCTGACGACGCGGTCGCCGGAATAGCGTTTGTTGATAACAAAAAGCTGTTCGCGAAGCCGCAGTGCCGAGCGGATCTTACCGCCTTTTAACGTCTTGACGCCGTTCGAGCCGATGATCTCGATCTCTGTCGCCCGCCGCGAATAACCTTTTTGTTTTATGTTGACGTCATAGAGCGTGCCGATGCCGCGAACGTACCGCGACAGGCGAGACTGAACGGCGGAGGCAGCCAGCGTCTGTGTCCAGTTCGTGAAAGGCGACATATTTTCGGCGACGGTCGGCTGCGTGGTCGGCTCTATTTCCAGATACGATATTGCTCCGGCGGCGTCGGTAAAATACCTCACATTTTCGCCGCCGACGAGGGCGGCTTCCCTGACCTGATACATTTCGCCGCCAAATTGCCTGAACAGAAACACGTCCGGGCGAACACTGATCTGGCGATCAGTTCTGCCTACGCGGAGAACAAGTTTTCCGTCAACCGAAGGCCGTGCCGTTCCAGTCTGCGGCTGCGGCGTCCATTTCTGCTTTTCATGTATCTGGCGGATGAGCCGGAGCATCATTGAGCGTGAGAACGGCCTGTTCGGCTGGAGCGTCAGGTCGGGCCGCAGCGTGAAATAGCCGTCACGCATCAGCATTGCGATCTGCGCCCGGCGGTTGAGCGGTATCTGGTCGGCGTCGTCAAAGGAAAGATGGTAGTTGATGTCGGATTCGGTCAACAGAGCGTCGGGAGCGTCCGGCTGATGCAAAAAGCTGCTCAATATCGCCGCAAATTCGACCGGTTTTGCGCTGTCGGACGAAACGGCTGGCAAAGGTTTGTTAAATCTTATAGCCAGTTGGCTGATCCAGTTGGAAAGCTCCGCCGAAGTTGGAGCATCCTCGAACCAGTCATCCGACATCTGATCGGCCGTCAGCAGATAGCCGTTCGCCGCCAGTATCGACATCAGCCTGACGTTCGCCAGATTGCCTTCGTCGTGAAGCCGGGCGGGACGGCGAGAGGTCTTTATCATAAAAGGCTCGAAATGTGAGCGGCCCTCAAGCGAACATTCGACACCGCGAAGGTATGGTTCAGCATGGTCAAAAATGTTCTCGGAATTTTCGGTGCGTCCGCCGCATGTTGACGTAAAATACGCCATTATCGGTTTGCCGTTGTGAGATGCGATCATGCCCGCCGTTTCGCGGACGGCCCGCGTACCCATTGCGGTTTCTATCGAAACGCCTTTATAGACCTGCGACCAGACATCGGGTTTTACGTCAAAACCCTGTGCGGCAAAACCGTCGCGGTTTGCTACAGCATAGGTCCTTGCGGCGACGGCCTGCGCTTTTTGGGCTTCGAGATTGGGGAGCGAAAGCTCCGCCGGCACAACGCCCAGCAGGTAATCCTCAAGCGGCACGACATTGACCACCGTCAGCGAACCGTTTGAATTGACGAACACCTCCATCCTTCCGCGATATGCCTTGCCGTTAAGACGAACCGGCGTTGCACGCTCATCGAAGGAACCGAATGAGACCGTTTTCAGCGATGTATATTTTGATTCGGCACTGGGGCCGTTGACGATAAGCTCGCGCAGGCCCGGAACAATAGCGTCAGCACCGCCTATGGGTTCAGCCGAGGCGGTTGCCCGGACAAGGCTTCTGACCTGTGATCTGCCCGCCGCGCGAACCTGTTGTGACAGGGCGAGCGCGTCAGGGTTGTGAACGGTCTTTTGCTCGATAGTAACGGACACATCCGAAAAGCCGCGTTCCGCCAGCGCCGCCTTGAATTGATCTGCCTCTTCTTTCGACTCTTTCGGAGCGCCGATCCAGACCTTCCACACATTGGCGGAACCATCCAGGCTGACTATCGCCGATTCTCCGGTTTCCTCGCGTACCTGTTCGGCAATGGTGGCTGCATTTTCCGCCGTGTCTATGCCGCGTATCTCAAATATGTATTGATCTATCACCGGAGGCCGATATGCCCTGGCCGTGACCGTTACGCGGTTAGCCGCCAGAAACTTTGCCGGATCGTCCGGCGCATAAGCCACAAGCTGGGTATCGGATGTCGTGATATTCACCGACGAGGCGTTCGTTATCAATCCGACACGAACAACGGGTTCCTCGCCAAGGAAGAAACTGCCTGCATGTAAATTCAATGAGGCAGAGAAAAACACTAACAGAATCACTGCCTGAAAGGACAACCTCATACTTCAATAATATTGCCGTTTGCCACGGCTGTAAATAGCAATGTTTTACTGAACAAGATCAGTTTGATGCTGACGCCTGCTTTTCAAGCGTGTTAAAGACGAACGGGAACGTTGCCCACGATTGTCCGCGATGCTGCGGCCTGAAGGCGAACAGGACGACGCTGCCTTTGCCGTGCGATGCCTCGGCGATGGCGGTCTTGCCGTTTATATGCTTTTCGCCGAGCATCCAGCCGGACATCAGGGCGTTCGTCCGGGCGTACCACGCTATCGTTCTGACGTTCATCGCATCCTGAGCGACCTCGAACGCGGAGCTGTTGGTGAAATACGCAGGCGTTTCCGGCAAAGTGTTCCGCGCCAGCGGATGTCTGGTATCGACTGTCAGCTTGACTATCGAACCGGGGTTGTAAAAATCGTTTCGGCGAACACCAGTGAGAGCGTTCTTTATCGGCAGCCCGAGCGTTTTAATGACAAAACCGCACGAAGCGTCAAAACACACCAGGCGGCCGCCTTCCTCGACGAACTTTTTCAGGTTTGCCGTGCCTTCTTCGCCGATGCCGCCTGCAAATTCCTCCGGGTAACGTTCCGCCGACAGCCCGCGAACCAAACCGTTCTCGCCTATTGACGGAAGCACGATGACATCGTAATCCAAATTGCCCGAACGCACATCACCGTCCGTGACCGAGGCGTATTTTATCTGATGCGTGTCAAAAACATATCGCGTCCAGCCTTCGTCCATCGAACCTGCTGAGCCTTTATAAAGCCCGACACGTCCCGGAGATCTGAGCGGATTGCGAACAGGAGCGAACGGACCGGCGGGCGAAAGATTCATTACGGCGCGTGCCTGATCAACGTTCTTCAGCGGTTTTAATGTATCGCGAAATTTATCAAGGTCGCGCGTGTCCCAGACCGCGTCGGCCTGAATGCCCATTTGCAGCGGAAGAGTCCAGCCCGCCACGTCATAGGGACGGTCAGGCTCGCCATTCGCGTTTATGCGGTCGGGATAGACCTGCTGCTCGAACAGGCTGAGGATGTTGTTTCGCTGCGGCTGATCGACAAAGACCAAAAAGCTGCCCAGCGGCATTTCGTGATATTCGTCAATTTCCCTATCGTGTTTGAACCAAAGCTCGCTCGTCATCTCATGGACCTCGATGCCCTGCCACATCAGTATGTCCAAAAACCGAGCAATGGTTTCGGTATTCGGCTGCCCTGCGGTCAGGACATAAGCCTGCGGCTCTTTCGGGTCGCGTTCGAGGCCCGCCTTGTTAAGGTTGTAAAAATTGCGGAGATAACGCGTCCGGTATTTCGCCGCCAGGCCAAGAGCCGAACGGCTGGCTATCATCTCTATATTTGCGATGTCCGCCGGACGCCACGTTCCGCCTTCCCACGGATCAGGCAGGTTTATCGCCCGCTCAAGCGGCGAGTTAAGCCCGCGCGCCGGGCCGGTCGCCTTTAATCTTTCATTGGTCACTTGTATCGGCGTCATCAGGTCGGCACTGGCGGCCTCGGACAAAATGCCGACGGAATTGTGGTAATAAGGCGCGGTGCGAAATCCGCCGTGCCACCACATATCAAACGTCGTGTTCGTTGCTATGCCCTTGATGCCCGCGGCCTGCAGATCGGCTGCCATTTTATAGCCGACCAGTCCGACATCGCGAACAACGGACGGCGGAATGCGCGGATAAGGCGGATCGAAAAATGGCGGAATGATGAAACGCGTCCCGTTCGATCCCATCTGATGCACGTCATAAACGATCTGCGGAAACCATTCCTGCCAATAGAGCTTTGTTATGGCCCTCGATTCCGCCAGATTGAGCATGAACCAGTCGCGGTTGTTGTCGTGTCCGGCGTAGTGATGATAAAGCTCCGGCGGCGATGTTCCCTCGCTTTTTGTCCCGAGCGTTTTGCGGTACCAATCGGCAACTATGTCTATACCGTCAGGGTTTGACGACGGGACGAGAAGCAGGATCGTGTTGTTGAGTATCTCCAGCGTGTCGTCGTCATTTGCGGTCGCCAGATCGTATGCCAGATTCATCGACATCTGCGACGCGACTATCTCGGTCGAATGTATCGAACACGAAATGGACACTATCGACTTGCCGCTGCTTATCAGTTCCTCGACGTTCTCGCCTGAACCGATCTTTCGCGGGTCGCCGAGCTTTTGCGAGATCGAGCGGTATTTGTCCAGTTCGCGGATGTTCGCTTCTGATGAGATAAAGGCGACGATCATCGGTTTGCCGAGCGTCGTTTTGCCAAATTCCTCGACCTTTACGCGGGGGCTTGCGGCCGCGAGCTTGTTGAAATAATCGCTTATCTGCGTCCAGTCGGCTATCGTCCGGTCATCGGTCGGATGAAAGCCCAGCACCGACTTTGGCGTCGGTGCCTGAGCCGTTGCGGAAAATGCCAGAAACGCGACGATAAGAGCAGCAACGGATGACCGAAAAGCCAAGCGGTGCCAAAGCGTTCGCGGCTGTTGTCTCATTTTGTTTAATTCCTTATCATTCGTAAATTGACGCGCGAAAAGATCATGTCTCATATTTCTCGGAAACCACCTGTTAAAGCTGTGCTGGAAAATAAAAAACTGGTATTTGCTGTTCCTGAGTCTAACAAATCACGGCTTGCGGGCAAACTCCGCTACTGGTGGTGCTGGACGCTGGCAGGAACCCTGCTTTTGGTCGTCGGCATTCCCTCACTGATCTTTCTGGGCATCATCAACCGAAAAATGTGGCTTTATCCTGTTGCCCGATGGGGAGCGGGACAGTGGCTGAAGGCTTGCGGGGCAACGATCAGCGTAAGCGGCAAGGAACATCTCGACTTGGGCGAGCAATACGTTTTTATCTCAAACCACCGCTCGTATCTGGACACCGCAACGCTCTTTTTTTACACGGGACACAAGATCGGCCTGGTCGCAAAAAAAGAACTGCTGAAGGTCCCGGTTTTGGGCCAGGGAATGCATTATGTGAACATCTTCGCCATCGACCGTTCAAACCCTGACCGCGCGAAACGGTCAATGGACAAGGCGAGGAAAGTAATGGAAAGCGGAAGCTCCTTCGGCGTGTTTGCCGAGGGTACAAGGGCGATGCCCGGCGAGCTTTTGCCTTTCAAAAAAGGAGCGTTTCACCTTGCCCTGCAAACGGGCGCGCGGATAGTTCCCGTGGCGATAAGGAACACCGACATGATGATGGGCAAACGGACGGGCCTGGCATATCCGGGAACGATAGAGATGGCATTGCTGCCGCCGGTCAGCACGGATGGGAAGGAAATAGCGGAACTTATCACAGAGGTTCGCGGCGCGATAGCCGACGAACTTGGCAGTTTTCACGCTGCCGAACCCGACGACCATGTCAAAGCCTGATAAGACAACTTATGCCGCCGCGTTGCGGGCAAAGGCCGCCGATCTGTTCTCGTGGAAGAACCGCGGGCTGCTGCTGGACATCACCGTGTTTTTGGTGAACGTATTTTTGATGTGGCTGCTGACGCCGTTGTTCCTGTTGATGCTGAGGCGTTCGTCCGAAGAAGATCCGCTGGCAATGGCCGCTCTCTGCATAGTGCTTTTCGCAGCTTTCTTTTTGCCTCCGGCTGCCGCCATTTTGAAACGCCAAAGGTTTCACCAGAGAAGAAAAAAGAGGCAGGAAGATTCTGATATTATCACGGACACCCCGCTCGGATGTCTTGCAAATCCGATATTCTACTTCTGCCTCCAGGTTGTCATCATATCCGCGATAAATGCGATCATCGTTCCATACATATCGGGAACGGACGATGATGACTCAGGGATATTCCTGGTCTCGCTGTTTATTCTGCTGGCGCTTGCAATAGTGAACACTGTCTTTGTTTACCGGTACTTCACGCCGCCGCAACGGGAACCGCGAACAGCGTTTCTGCTAAGCCGCAACGCCGAACTGCTGGGTGACGCTTGTATCTTTGCGAACATGCTTATCTACCAGATGATATGGAACCTGATGACGGCGGCTGACATCTTTCCTCCGGTTTCGGGCTTCTACGACCTTCTCGGACGGCTTTTCTTTTTGAGTTTTGTGGCGTTTCTGATCTATTTTCCGCCGCGCATCTTTTATCTTGCCGAAGATGCCCATAAACCGCGCGCATGGCTTACCATGTTCCTGGCAAACACTCCTGTCATATTTCGCGTTATGTTCGGTGCGGATACAGGGCCATTTTTCTGAGCCATTTCAGACTGTCCTTTTCTTGCTCTGCGGCCCTCCGGCAAAAACCTGTTGTAATGAAAAAAGGGGCCGCCTTTTCGGGCAGCCTCTTCCAGGACGTATTGACATTGTATAGAAAGACGTACCGGCAAAGTTTCTTTGAACGCAGATCAGGCGGATAGGAGCGGATATGAAATTCTAAATTCGCTCGAATCTGCCCGATCCGCTTAATCCGCGTTCAAAAAAATGTCAACAGAACCTAAAATACCGGTGATGGCTCTACGGTTTTTGCGGAGCGGGAGGATTGTCGTCCAGAACCTCCACATCATCGCCTATTATGACGGTCGAGCGACCAAGCCTGTAATCGGAATAGGTCACTTTCATCCGCATTTTTACCGAATAGCCGCTGCCGAAAACAAGCTCGTCATCGGCGTAGGCATAAGCCGGGAACCAGTATTTGCCGTCTATGTTCTCGCGCCATGTTTCGACGATAGGGTATTTGTTGTTCTTGTCTTCGGGCAATGCCTTGCCTTTTGATTTGACGATCATCAGGTCGCGGTCATCCACCCAGATGCGGCCCGAAAAAACACGCTGCTTGCTCTTTTTCGGGTTCGGGATCACTTTTGGCTGAACCTCAAAAACATGGAGCATGAGGTCGTCGATCTTTTCCTTGCCCAGATATGTGAAGTTATATTGGTCGATCACCTGCGGCTCAAGCGCGAACGGATTGACGCCGCCGAGGTCCTCGATGTCCTCGGGCGTGATGTTCATTTCCCTGATCGTCGGCACCGGGAAATACGTGATCCGCTCGAACCGTTCGCCGGCACCGGTAAAGGTCATGAACGAATCGCGGCGGTAAACACCTGTGACCTGTCCGCCCATGCCGATGGTTTGAATGGTCGCACTGCGGTTAAAAACATAGCTGGTCAGCGCGTCACGAAACTCTTTTTCGTGCGACGTGAACGTGGCGATGATCTTGTCCGTTTCCGCCTTGGACAAGTTCTGCGGCGTCAGGCCGGACGTCTGCTGACCAAACCCCGCGACCGCAAACATCATCACCGCTGCCGCCGTCAACCCGATCCTTTTAATATACATACGCATTTCTCCGGCCATATCCTTTATAAGATGCCTGTTATTTTCCCAAAAGATGCTTGTCTAATACAAGGATAAGCTCAAAATACTTGTTTCTGCCAAGTTTCGGCCGCTTAATGTCCGAACGGCCTGTCACGATACCACGGTTCGCGAAAGCGGAGCACATTTGCCATCGTGCGCATTGGGTTCAGGAATATTCTCAGTGTGACCTTAAGAAGAAATGCGCGGGTCTCGACATGCCGGATAAGATAGCGGTCGATAGCCTCTTCGGACACGAGCCACGCCGTGCCGACGGTGGGAGTGATGACCAGATCGACATATCCCATTTTTCCGTACATGCCGACATTTCCGATGGAAGACTGGCTGATCGGCCCAAGCTCAAATTGCGTGCTCCACGCGGCTGACCAAACGAACGCCTTGGCACGGTCACGCCAATACTGACGAGATTCGGCAAATACCTGCCTTCGCAAACGGTCGTGGTTTTGCACGTAGATGAAACCGGTCAGGCCGCCCTGCATTGGGTGAGCGATATAATTTGTGAAAAATCGATTGCCGTCATCCCAACCGCTGGTGCCTTTTATCGAATGCCAGTAATCCCGGAAAAACGGGCCTTTCAGAGCACGCCGCGTCTTTTCCTGAAATATCAAAGCGTAGCCGTGCTGAACGCCGAGGAACATCAGCGATTGTTCTATTGCCGGTTTCCAGTGAAACCTTTCCCGCGGCATCGGGTGTTCATTATCATCGTCGAAGGCTTCTCCATACGGAAACCTGAACGGCTCGGCATCATCAGATGAAAGCCCGTCGATGATCTGTTTTTTGGAAAGCGAAAATCCAACGCCGCTTCGATCAAAAATACCTTTTGGTTCCGCCAGATCGGGCGCGATAAATCTCTCTGCTGGTAGAATGTGCTTTCGGGGAAACTGCTCTTTGAGCTCTGGTAAGGAGAATGCCTTGTCATCGGCCAACGCAGTGTCGTCCGGCTTTTCCGCGACAGTTTCGGCCACTGTCACCTTGTATGTTGGAACACAAATGTACGGGTCGTCCGCGTCATCTATTTCAGGCCAGGACGGCACTTCATACGCGGATCTTTCGCGCGGAGTATGCTCCGTTTCTGACGCCGATGGCCCGCCCGTTCGGCCAATGCCTGATACCGGTTCAACACCTTGGGCAAAGACCAAACCGCCAGAGGCGATAAGAAAAACAAAAAGAAGAAATTGCCCCTTGAAAAAAGAAAAAGGCAGTGAATATGACCGAGAAATACTCATCATTCAACCCGTCCGGCAATATTGTATATTCAATAAGTTTCCTGAGAAATTAGGTTTATTTGATTCCAAGATGTGTGCAGAGTTTGCCCAAATAATAAGAGAATGAAAAAGTGCGATAAAGAACAACTGCCCTTGATACAAAGAATCCGGAAGCAATCTATAAAGAATTGAACACGCAGGTTTTTAATTCGTCCTGATATTCGGTTCTATTTCTATGATATTGACCCTGTTAGGATAAACATAATTTGAGCGGGTCAACGGTGTCGGCTTAGTGTCTTTGGGCAAAAGTGTAAAGGAAAAAATGATCTCTGTTTGCCTTACCTCACACTGCTTTTCGGACGCATCACCCAACTTGGAAAATTCCCAATGCTTGGCATAACGTTCAATAAATTCATGGATATATTTTGGCCCCTCGACAACCCTTGTAAGAAGCACTTCACCGGATTCGTTAACATCTACCTTGACCTTTACATCTCCTGAGAGCTTCGTACCCATTGCAGCAAGCGGAAAATTGGGGATTATCGCTTTTTCAACCCGTATCTCACATTCTCCGCCATAGGCGAAAAAGGAGAATAACAATATCGAAGCCATCACTAAGATTATTTTGCTCATAACATCCTCCGGTCAAATATTGTATATTTACGGCAGAACAAGCTCACGACGAATTATAACTGCTGAATGAAACCGGGGGTGAAGTATTTGGTGGAGATGATGGGAATCGCATTCTGGCCTGTTCTTCCCGTTTTGATAAATGCATGACATGTATCATTTCATCTTTTTCTGAGAGAACCAGCGTACAATGAAAGCAACTATGAAACACAATGGTAGATTCAGTAAAAACATTCTTAGTAGATAAGCAGCATCGGTTCTCTCACGTACCAAACGCAACATATCTTCTTTATTGGTGTCAAAGAGGATCGGGGCAATATATATAGTTGAATAATCACTGAGCACATTGCCAATAACCATTGCTATTGTGAATAGTATTACTAACAAAAAAACCTTAAAGTCATATTGTCCACCTTCACTCACTTATAGTTTTTTTTGAATCTTGTGAGCAGTGTTCTTCCGGTCAATATATCAGATCAGACAAAGCTATTCTCGGTCTTGAAATTGCAGCTTCAAGTCTGCCAAAACTCTATCAGAATCGCTACCAACAATGAATTCGGTCAAAACGGGGTACCGCTATGTTGTTGAAAACATTGGTGGAGATGAGGGGGATCGAACCCCTGACCTCTGCATTGCGAACGCAGCGCTCTGCCAAACTGAGCTACATCCCCGTGAATAGCTTAGAGTTTAGAGTTTAGAGTCCGGAGTTTCAAGTCCCGGCCCGGCCGAAAGATCACCTGCAAATTCCCAGGCCGCTCTTAAGTCTGCGGAGCAGACGATATATCGGTAGCTACAGGTGGAGCAGAGCGGAACCTGTAGTCAGGTCAAGTCAATTCGCCAAGCCTGTGGAACAGGCGAAATAGAAATAGAGAACATACCGCGTGTTCCACACGCTTGATGTCAGCCTGTCGTCTTACTGCGGGTTTCACTCCACCCGCAGCCAATGCTATTGCCGTCTGCTCCGCAGACTTGTCACACCGATCTAAACATCTCTATTTCAATGATCCTGGCCATTGAATGGTTTTTCAAAAAACCTTTGCATTCTTGCAAGGATTTCTTTGTGCCTATTGAACGCCCGCAGGCAAAAGCGAGCCTTTGGGGTCGGCGGCATAGGCAAAACCGTCCTCTATCTTGCCGATCATTGCGTGAAACAATATCTCTCCGTCAGAAACCACCACCATCGAATCGCCGGGGCTGACCTGTTTGTCATCAACCGGAAATTTGATGGCTGTCGCGTTGCCGTTCTGGTTATCGATCACGTCAAATTCAAATGTTGCAGCATCAAAACTAAGTGTCTGTGAAAATGAAACTTCCATTATTTAATTTGCGCGGACATCTTAACTTTACTTTATCCAGATGATGACCTTGCGCTGTTCTCCCTGTTCGGTTTCGTATTTTAGAAGCTCGGCTTTGGTGATGGACAGCTCCCGATCCGTGTCGAAAGAACCGAGTCGATGGTCGTTTCCCGCCGTGCCTTCCATTTTACTTGGGTTATAGTATATCGTATTGTCCTCAATACGCGTTACCCGGTCGGCATAAAACCAGCTTCGCCCGTCTTTTTGGTAGCGATAGGTCAATATACTGCCTGGTCTTACCGCTTCAAGCTCGGCCCGCGTCACGGAATTGATACCGCAGCCGACAAGCATCGAAAATATCAAGATCGTAGATAACCGAAATAGTTTAGTTCTCATAATTTAAACCTCCCATATTCGGTATAGACGGATTTCGTCAGGATCTCAGGACAAAATCCAGTGAGATGGCGTCGTGGTCGGACAGCGGCGTGCCGTTTTCGTCCTTCAGATCGCCGATGGTTTTTGCGGCGTCAGGCCCGGCGGGTTTGATGTCTTTGCCGGCGAACCAGTCCAGACGGCCCGAGACGCTGCCGCCGACGCGGTTAGCCGCCCAGAAGATGAACGGGAAGCACCATTCGGGAACCCAGTCGCGAAGATTTGTGTTCTTTTCGATGCTCTCGACGTGGTAATGGAGCGTTCCGGTACCGATATTGTTCAGAGAGCGGAAATCGTAACCGCGTTTTTCGAGCATGTTAAAAAGATGGCGTTCGAAATAGCGTTCAGGATGCGGCAGATGGTTTTTTGCTACGTTCTTTGGCCCCATAAAGACCCTTCGCCAATAGCCCATTATCGCCCGCGTGGAGCTTTGCGAATTGAACGTGGTCGTGTTCCAGTCGCCGCCGATAAGCGTCGGCATTTCGGGCAGCGTCGCCAGATGGTCGAGGATGATCTGCATCTGCAATTTACGATGTGCCCGCGAACAATGTGCGTCCAGATGAACGGTAACGGCACGAAACGTCCCGGCAGGATGTTCGATGTCGGCGATCAAAGCACGTAGCCAGCCGAGGCGTTTTTCCTTGCCCCACATCTTGTCCTTGCCGTTTGGTAAAGGCACGGCGTGAACATTCCGCATCGGCCATTTTGAGAACATCGCCAGGCCGTGGATCGACGCAGTATTTTCGCCTTCGACCTCAGATTCGACACCGCTGCCTTTTTGCAGGGCGATGTAAACCGGTGCGAAAGCATAGTTTAGTCCCAGCTCGCGGGCGATCTCCTGTGCGACAGAGCGGTTGCCGCTCCGCGCCATGCCGTGGTCAAGCTCCGTCAGCAAAAGAACGTCCTTATCCCGCAACCCGTCATGATGCTTTAACGCATCTACGATGCCCTCAAAAATATTTCCGCGCTCGATGTTCCACGCCAACGCCGACACCGGCCTCTGTTCAGAATGTGGAATGCGGAATGCGGAATGCGGATCTTTCTCCCCTATTCCTCCACGCCCTTTCTCCCTTACTTCATCTTCGCGTCTCCCGTCTCCTGTCTCTAGTCTCTCGTCTTCCGTCTCTGCGACAGAAAACTCCTCAGCAACCACCGCATTCAATATCCGCTCAGCCTCCGCTTTGATCTCTTTCCAAAGCTCCGAGCGCTCCAACGCAGCTGTCGATTCGAATTCGATTAATTCCGGAAAGTATTCTGCTAATTTATGCTCCAAGACTTCAGGCGAAATCTCTGCTGGCTGCAATGAAGATGCCATAAAAATTGGAATAATGTATATAACGTCAACTACATTATGTTATAAATAAATGATTTATGGAAGCTAATCACCCCGTACAACTAGTTTCTGACCCTGCGATTCGAGGAATCACAACCGGTGCATCGCGAACGTTTGCGTCAGTTGATTATCTTGAAATTGAGGTAGGCCCTAATGACCGCAAGTGGGTTCCGATGACCGACATTATCCCCTTGCGTGCAAAAAAAAGCGGGCCTCTGGATACACTCGCAAATTTAGAGTTTGGAACGGTTGGGGACCTGATAAGAGTTTTGATTTTCAATAAGATAAGTTCGAATCTTTCCAACGTGTTCTACGCAATGCAGGCAAGTCGCACAGACTTTCATTCATATCAGTTCAAAGCTGTCTATAAATTCATTGAGAGTTTTAACAATCGAATTTTGATCGCCGATGAAGTGGGATTAGGAAAGACTATCGAAGCTGGCTTAATTTGGCTTGAAACGAAAGCACGAACTAATGCCCAGCGGCTGTTAGTAGTTTGTCCACCTATGCTAAGGGAAAAGTGGAAACAGGAACTGCAATTCCGTTTTGATACCCGTACACAAATTTATGACACAAAAAGTCTTAAAGAATTGTTGCTTGAATTTGAACAAATGGGAGAAGCGTTTCAATGTTCCGCGATTTGTAGTCTAAATACAATGCGAAGAGATGAGATACAGGAGTTGCTTGAAAAATTACCCACCAAGTTTGACTTAGTAATAATTGATGAGGCTCATCACATGAGAAATTCCACTACCAAGTCAAATGCAGTAGGAAAGTTACTTTCAGATTTTACTGAAAAAATGATTTTACTTACTGCGACACCAATACATCTAGGCAGTCAGGATTTATTTCAACTTCTTCATATCCTTGACAAAGATACATTTGCCGAAAGATGGTATTTCGATAGGTTGGCAGAACAAAACGAACCTATTATTCAGGCTCAGTCGTTGATTCAGGCGCATCCGCCAAAAATCGAACAAGCTATAGAAGTACTAGAAGAGGTGCATGAGTTATCTGCTTTTAAAACAGACCCTAATTTCGGACGAGTCCTTAGCAAATTAAAAAATTTCTCTATGGATAATAGGAAGCAATTGTCTGAAATCGGGCTCTTGCTTGAAAAACTAAATGTGTTAGGTTCTCACATCTCAAGAACACGAAAACGTGAGGTGAAAGAATGGCGAGTTGTGCGCGAAGCAAATTCGCTTAATGTTAAATTTTCCGATGAGGAGTTAGAGTTCTATTGGGCAGTTACTGAATCAGTACAAAGCCGCGTCCAACAGTTTGGGCATGATAATATTGGAGCATTTGCTTTAATGATGCCTCAGAGACAAATGGCGAGCTGCATACCGGCAATGGTAGAAGCTTACAGACAAGATTTGACTGAGAATCTACTGCCCGACGAAGAGTCATTGTCAGAAATCGGCATAAATAATTTTGAAGACATCTCCGAAAATCAGGAGTTAGTGAATTGGCAGGAACTTGATTCGATAGTTGATACATGGCCATCATCAATTGTTGATAGCAAGTTTGAAATACTTCACCGTGCGCTCCAAGAAAGATTCAAAATGGAACCCGATGTGAAGATTATAATTTTCTCTTACTTCAAGAAAACACTCAGGTACCTGAGTAAACGGTTAGTTGAACTTGGGTATCTTCCCACAGTCATACATGGTGAGATTCCGATGGATGAGCGTCTCGAACTCATTGAACAATTTAGGACAAAACCGGAACGGAGGATACTTTTATCGTCTGAAGTCGGATCTGAAGGATTGGACCTTCAGTTTTGCAGAATCCTCTTTAATTATGATCTGCCATGGAATCCGATGAAGGTTGAACAACGGATTGGCCGCCTTGATCGTATTGGACAAAAGGGGGACAAAATCTCAATAGTTAATTTTGCTGTTGAGGATACAATTGAAGAGAGAATATTAAATAGACTTTACAATAGAATCGGCATTTTTGAGCGCAGTCTAGGTGATTTAGAACCGATACTTGGTGAACTTACTCAGGAATTGTCATTCAATTTACTTAGTCAACGACTTTCGGACGAACAAAAAGAAGAACAAATTGAGCAAACGCTTCGTGCAGTTGAGAACCGTAGAAGACATGAAGAGGAGCTTGTTGACCAAAGTTCAGTATTCCTAGGTTCTGCCGATTACATATTGGAACAAATAGAAAAAGCAAAGAGTTTGGGGCGTCGGGTTACATCTGAGGATATTCGTCGATTCATTGAGGATTTTTTTGAAAGCTCCAATAAGTATTACGGCACCAGAGTGAATTGGAATACTCCTGAAGAAGGTTTTGCTTCCATAAAACTTTCTGCTGATGCCCAAAGTGATCTTCGTACATTCTGCACAAACCATAATCCTCCACTCCTAACTCAACTAACCAGAACACATCCTGAAGGATTGAAAATGGCATTAGACGGAGAAATTGCGCAAGCTCACCCAAAACTCGAAATGCTTACACATCTTCATCCACTGGTTCGCTGGATAAGAGATTGCCGTCAACAAGATGAGGACGCATTCACACGGACTTCTGCTGTGAAACTTAGGTCTGAAATCGTACCGTCGGGCGACTATCTAATCGCTGTGCAATTGTGGGAATTCGAAGGGATTAAACGAACTCGAAGGATCGAGTACGGTATTGCGTCATTGAATGACCCAAAATCTATTGAAATCGAAGCAGAGCAGCTGCTTCAAGAAATTATCGACCGAGGGCGTACGTGGGAGTATGCCGACCAAATAGTAGAATCTTCGAAACTGAAGGTTGCTCTGGAGAGTGTCATGCAGGAACTTGGTACTAGATATCAGACCGACCTACAAACTTTTGACGGTGACAACAAAAGTCTGAATATTCGCAGACGAAATCACCTTGAGAGCTTTTATGCAAGGCAGGAAGATCGGTTGACCAGATCAATTGAAACAATGCGAAGCCGACACGAGCCTGAGACTAAATTGCGAGGATTCATGGCAATGCTTGAAAACCGGAGACGACAAAAGAAAGAGGAACTTGCAAAACTCGAAGATCAGTCGAAAGTACGAGGCTGTTTTCAAGACATCTCGGTTACGCTTTGCAGAGTAATTGCCTAAAATTCACCATATGCCAAATAATTCAATCAGACCCGAACTTGAACACCTGTTTAAGAAAGAAACTGAGGCAACAACACCAAGCATTAACATCGGTCTTGATCTAGGTACGAGTTATTCAAAAGTTGTGTGGCGTCTAGGTGATGAACAAGTGCGACCACTTTGCTTTAGTGACAATCGTTTAGATTTGGACGATTATCTTGTCCCTTCGCTTGTTTCTTTTAACAATGGCCATATGTTTTGGGGGTTCGATGCAGAGGAACACCCTACTACTCTTGTAACCAATTTCAAGATGTGTCTGGCTACTTTTTGTGAAATTGGTAGTTGTAAATTTGCTCGTTGGAACGAGATCAATCTCCCACCAGAATTGAATGGCAAAGAGATAAGGTTCATTACTGCATATTATCTTGCGGAACTAATCGCAAAAATCAAAGGACTCATAAAGAAAGAGTTAGAGCCCGAATTTGGTCAATCAGTTGTCCCTAAATGGACTGTGAACTATGCTGTTCCGGATAGTTTTATTCAGAACTCTGAAATTGCAGCTACTTTCTCTGAGGTGTTCAGAACCGCTTGGTTCATGGCCTCGTATCTATGCGAACATATCGAATGTACCGAGATAAAGCCTGTTGCATCTCTCTATATGGAAGCCGAAAAATATGCAATAGAATCCAAGGAACTCCTCTCTGATGAGGGCTTTGGATGTTCCCCATACCCGGAAATTGGGGCTGAAGTTGCTTCAATACTGCTTAATCACAATTCAGAACCCGGACTATATGCATTTGTCGATATTGGTGCGGGAACCATTGATGCAAGCGTTTTTCGCTATTTTCGCGATAGTGGAGATGCCAAAAGGCACCCTTACGCTGCACACATTTTTGATGAAGCGGGAAGCTCTCGTATAGAGACCATGGCAAGTATTGATTCAGGGTATCCCAATCCGACAGGATTTCCTCCACAGCATCTTAAATGGGTAAAAGAAAATGCATTGAACTTTGATAAGGCCGAACGTCAGAAAAAATACGCAAGAGAATTTGACCTATTAGCTCGAGCCGCAAAATTGATTAAGAAATTAACAAAAGAACAGATGAAGATCGTACAGGGAAATGCTTATGCGAAAGAAAAAAATATCGAACGCTGGCGAGACCTGAAACTTATCCTTGGTGGTGGTGGAGCAGCACTGAAGACATACAAGGAAGCGGCAAAGAGTGGGTTCACGTTCTATGGCAGACCGCATATCGTTCCAAACAATCTTGGCGAAATTCCCCGACCAGAGGAATTCGACTTGCAAGGATTGCCACCACACGCATTCCTAAGACTCGCAGTAGCATACGGACTTTCACACAAGATTTCTAATTTACCCGAACCAAATTTCTGCAAGGATGTAGCCCCTCTGCGTCCGCCACGGCAAAACACGAAGAATCATGGTTCAATGTATGAAAAGTAGTGCAAATATAATCCTTCAATCGTCATACCTCTCCTTTACCGGGGCGACGGCGAGGAAGTCTTCTGAGATGCGGCGAGAGTATGTTTCCTGCAATTCGCGGACTCGGGCGATGTCAGGCGAATGGAATATCAGCCCGACGTGCTTTGGTTTATTTACGCGATAGACGATCTCGGTATCGGTATAATGCGACGTGTCGGGGTGTTCCTCTTTTGAAAGGGCGAGGGCGATGCCGGAGTAATCCCTTCTCAGCTTAGGCAGCTTGTAGGGAGCTTCTTCCGTGGCGGTCTCCAGCTTTGCCCATTCACGCCAGAGGTTAAAATTACAGGCGTGTTCCAGGACGTTCGCGATATAAGCTCCGCCGACGCGGCAGGCGACCTCCAACAGATAAAATTCACCGTTTGCCTTGCTTTGCAAAAATTCGGCGTGGGTCACGCCCTGCTCGTAGTTAAAGGCAAGCAACAGTAACCGGTTGAGCTTTTCCAGTTCCTGCCGCTCCTCCGAATCATACTCAACTATCGACGAAGTAAATACACCGCCATAGTGCGAGACCTGAAAAGGCGGAGTGCCATATTGGCTGACGCCGCAGGCGAGCACTTTGCCGTCATGCACGACCGAATCTACGTGAAAGACCGAACCTTCGATAAATTCTTCGAGAAGAAAATTTGACGGATGATCGCGCCAGGTGTTTCGAGCGTCGAGTTCGCGAAGCGTGTCCCAGACCTGCTCTTTTGTCTCGCATTTTTTTATCCCAAATGCCGATACCTCAAAACGCGGCTTTACTATCCACGGAGCCGAGGACCGTTCGAGATATTCGTTTATCGCCTCTTCATTAAAAATGCCCGTATAAAGCGGACATGGTATGCCCGCAGCATGGGCAATGTTCCGCATCGAGAGTTTGTCGCGAAACCGGAGCGTATGCGAGCTGGTCATGCCGCCAAGCTGTAAATGTTCGCGAGTGCGGGCGGCGGTCACAACGTCAAATTCGTCCAGGCCGACAACGCGGTCGATCCTTCGCGAACCGGCTATGTTCGTCACCGCTCGGGCATATTCTTCCGGCATGGCATTGTCCTCAACGGTCCTGACCTCGTTGATGGCGGTCCACAGCCACGGCTCGTCAAGCAGCTTTTTGCGCGTGACCAGCGTGACGTGCCAACCGGCATTCTGGGCCTCGTCCAAAAACTCGTTGCCCTTATGCTCGCTTGCAATACATACAATGTGCTTTTTCATATAGCGGATCAGTTGTCTTCACTCATTGGTCTTTGGTCTTTGGTCTTTGGTCTTTGGTCATTCGTCGGAA
>CAZOXY010000022.1:27640-43612 GCA_964583955.1 uncultured Chloracidobacterium sp.
ACACCAACAAGGGCAACCAGCATCGTGACGGCAATGAAAAACCCGGACAGACGCGTCAACAGTCCGACCGCTAAAAGAATGCCGCCGCCAAATTCGGACAACGCCGCTGCCCACGCAAACAAGGCCGGAGCGGGAAAGCCCATTTGTCCCGCCCGCTCGATCAAACCCTCGCCCGGCGGCAGCTTTGACGCGCCGTGTCCAAACGCCATTGCCACGCCCGAAAATATCCTCAAAAGCGTGATACCTGCGTTGCCCGCAAAAGACATTCCGGACTCGCCTCCAAACAGGATCTTATTCAACATTGCCAATTATAATCCCCTTGTATTTTATTTTGTCGTAAAAGAATGGCACAATTCACTCATAAAGACAAAGCCGACGGCAGCCGGAAATATGCAATATTTTACATCGGCATCGGCCCTTATCTTGAAAGAACAAAATGGGTGAATTAGACATAGCTAATCTGGTCAGCAATCTGATCGTATATCTGGTCGTTTTGCTGCTGGCCATATCGGCACACGAGGCCGGCCACGCGTGGATGTCGTATAGATACGGCGACGACACGGCGTATATGCTTGGCCGTGTCACGCTGAATCCGGTAAAACACACCGACCCGATAGGAACGCTGCTGATACCGATCATTACATTCGTCGCGGCATTTTCGGCGGGCGTAATGCTGCCGCTGATCGGCTGGGGAAAGCCGACACCGGTCAACCCAAATAAGTGGACCAAATATAAAGAGGCCAACATCATGGTCTCGATAGCAGGTATCGGGGCAAACCTGATCCTGGCGACAATGGGGTTCATCGTGTTCAAAATATTGCTGGAAACGGAGATCATAAATGCCGGGAACATTGCCGACGGCATGGTAAAGGTACTCGCGATGTTCCTGCAATCTATGATATTCCTCAACGTCTCGCTGGCGGTCTTTAACCTGCTCCCGTTTCCGCCGCTGGACGGCAGCAAGGTTCTGGCGACGTTCCTGCCAAAGAGCTTTGAACCCATTTTGGATATGCTGGAAACCTACGGTTTTCTGATCCTTATCCTGCTGGTCTATATGGGCGTGATCGGCATTATTATCTATCCCTTTTATATGCTGGTCAGGTATCTGCTTTTTACTCCCTGGTTCTGACTTGATAGGAACAGCTTAGGCTCTTTTATTGGAGCTTAACTAAATCTTTACATTAGTTACGTTTTAGAGTGCTTTAAAATATCTGTCGATAATCGTTTGAGTATCAAGTCTGCGAAGCAGACGATATATCGATAGCTACAGGTGGAGCAGAGCGGAACCTGTAGTCAGAGCCAACATAATTTCTCAAAGCCTGTGAAACAGGCGAAATAAAAACGTTATGCTGCGTGTTTCACACGCTCTGCGGATGAATTCTCGTTTACTACAGGTTACGCTTCGCTTCACCTGTAGCTAATATTATTGCCGTCTGCTCCGCAGACTCAGTTTCAGAGAACTTAACAAAATCGCCAAAATTATTGATAATAGAAAGTCTGAGATCGAGGAGGCGTGGAATGAGCACTTTGAATCTTGAAGCACTCGCGGCGGCGGTTTCATTTGATGCTGACAACATGTGGGTCGAGTTGACCGACGGACGGCAGCTTGGTATCCCATTGGCATATTTTCCGCGCCTTGCTAAAGCCTCTACCGCACAACGAAAGAATTACATTATTAGCGGCGGCGGCGGCGTGGGGTTGCATTGGGACGAACTTGACGAAGATATTTCCGTTCCCGCCCTGCTTGCCGGAAAGGTCGATCAAACAAAAAGATCAACTAAAATAAAAAAGGCCGCCTAGTTTTGTCGTACACCTTGCTGTCCGCTTATCATAAGGCAGTCAGATGTATATGAGAAAACGAATCTTCAGCGGTGCTCAGCCCACCGGACAACTTCACATTGGCAATTACCTCGGGGCAATAAAGAACTGGGTCGAATTGCAGGACGACTACGAATGTTTTTACTGCATCGTCAACATGCACGCCATCACGCTGCCGCAAAACCCGTCAGAATTGAGGCAAAAAACACTCGACCTGGCGCGAATATATCTCGCCGCGGGTGTCGATCCTGAACGCTCGACCATCTTTGTTCAATCGGACGTCTCGGCACACGCCGAACTGGCGTGGGTCTTGTCATGTCAGGCTCGAATGGGTGAGCTTGAACGTATGACGCAGTTCAAGGACAAGGGCAAAGGCAATGCGGAACGTGCCGGTGTCGGCCTTTTCACATATCCGATCCTGATGGCGGCGGACATTTTGCTTTATCAGACCGATCTTGTGCCGGTCGGCAAGGATCAGAAACAGCACCTTGAGCTGACACGCGATCTGGCAGAGCGTTTTAACCGCGATTTCGGCGAGACTTTCGTCGTCCCCGAACCGTATATCCCAAAGGTCGGCGCCGGCATCGCATCGCTTGCCGATCCGACGAAAAAGATGTCCAAGTCGGACGAAAATGCCAACGGCGCCATCTTTTTGCTGGACGATGCCGACACGATCACCAAAAAAATTAAAAAAGCCGTCACCGACAGCGGTACCGAAATAAAATTTAATGAAACGCGTCCGGCCATCAATAATCTGCTGACCATTTACCAACTGATGACAGGCAAAACGCCCGCCGAATGCGAGGCAAATTTTGAAGGCAAAGGCTATGGAGCGCTAAAGGGCGAACTTGCCGAGGCCGTCATCGAATTTCTGCGGCCTTTTCAGGAACGCATAAAACAATACGACGACGCGGCGTTGGGTACGATCCTTGAAAAGGGGGCCGAAACGGCCCGCGAAATTGGCTCAGCCACGCTTGACGGCGTTTACAAAAAAATGGGGATCAGCTAAGGACCCGGCCTCAATACGTCATCTGTGCAGATATGCGGTTGATGATTTTTAGTGTACTTTGCGGGTTTCGCGGTATAATGTTTTTATTATGGTAACAATCACATTCCCGGATCGCGAGATGGAAAAAAAGGCGATCGGCATATTGCTGAGAAATTTTTCCGGACGCATTCTAAAAAACGGCGAGCATATCGTACCGGAACAAGCTCTCGAAGCTCTTGCATTAAAGGGCATCAAATTTACTGTTAAGGGACAATCGACCTATGAACAGCTTACGACGGTTCGAGATATTGATTCCGTTGCAGTTTAATGATGGCACCGACGTCTCAGATGATCTTATTTCTGACGCACTTCTTGAAATAGTCGGAGAATTTGGTGCGCTCAGTTATTATCACAATTCAGTTCAAGGCAGATGGACGGACGAGGACACTATTTATATCGATAGAAACTCAAAGATCGTCATCGACATCCCAAACACTCCCGAAAACATCCAATGGATGCGTGACTATAAAGCACGCTGGAAAGAAAAGCTCAACCAACTCGATCTGTGGCTGATAAGTTACGAAATAGATGTGTTTTAAGTTGCCGGCGAGAATTCATTGAACATATATGAGATCCTTATTTTTATCGATCATGTGTTTTCTGCTGACATCCTTTCTTACCGCAGGCGAACCGATGTTTTATTGATCGGGCGGATACTGTCGTAAGAGAAACTCTTGCTAAAGTATATTCAAACATCGGACTTGGCTAACGTAATGGCCGCACTTCAATTGACTTTGGTCTGTCTATGGATTCGCTGACACAGATAGTTCTTGGGGCCGCCGTCGGCGAAGCCGCGTTGGGCAAAAAGGTCGGAAACAAAGCGATGCTTTACGGAGCCATCGCCGGGACCATTCCCGATCTGGATATTTTGGCGACGCCTTTCACTGATCCGCTTACCGCCATCGAGATCCATCGCGGTTTTACCCATTCGATACTTTTCGCCGTGTTATTTTCACCGGTGTTCGGGTATTTGGTCTCGAGGCTCGAACGCCGAGGCCCGGCCACGTTCAGGGACTGGTCGTGGCTCTTTTTTTGGGCATTGTTCACACATCCGCTGCTCGATGCCCTGACAACCTGGGGCACGAAATTATTCTGGCCGATAAAGTATCCCGTCGCGGTCGAAAGCATTTTTGTTATCGATCCGCTTTACACGGTGCCGTTCCTGATATTTGTCATCCTGGCGATATTCTTTAAACGCGATGACAAAAAACGGCGGATCTTAAACACGCTTGGCCTGGTGATAAGCACGAGCTATCTGGTGCTGGCGTTTGGCGTTAAATGCTACGCCACGCAGCAAGTTATGACCGCACTTGATGAACAACATATAACTTACTCCGCCCTTAAGGTGAAACCCGCTCCGCTGAATATTATTTTATGGACGACCAATGTTATGGCCGATGACGTGGTCTATCTGGGCGACTATTCCCTGTTCGATTCTCAGCCGGTCAAATTTCATCCCGTCCCCAAGAACCACTATCTGCTTGGCGATCTGATAGAGGACAACGATGTAAAGCGGCTTATAAATATAACCGAAAACTGGTATATCGTAACGTCCGTGAACGGTAAGCTCTACATCAACGATTTGCGGTTCGGCACACTGAATTTTGATTACGATGACCCGCAATTCTCATTCAGCTATGAGCTTGTCGAACAAGACGGCAAGATAACGATCTCCGAAAATCGCAAAACACCGCGCGACGCGGGCCGGATCTTTGATCATCTATGGCAACGCATTCGCGGCAACTGATCAAAACCGAACTCAAAAACTCGACAGCGGTTGTTTACAGAACTAATAAACTTCAAAGTAAACGTGGTATTATTCCGGATATCGCAAACAAGAGTTTAGTAGGTTAATATGCTCAATTCTCGAATTCCCCTGCTTTTGCTGCTTTCAATCCTTTCTGTTTTTGCAGGTTGTGCTGAAAACACCGCAAAAAATCAAAAAGTAATTGAGGCTTCAACAAATACGCCCCAACCGAGCATCTCTCCCGACCAAGTCGCCCACATTTTGAATACAGTTAGAAATGAAGTAAACGGAATTGCGATCGGAGACCGTGAGGTAGAACTGTTGGAAAAGTTTGGAAAACCCAAAACAAAAAAGACGGAAGGCAAAAATCCTTGCGGTGATGTGAAAACGGTTTGGGGCTACGACGGCATAATTTTTACGCTGGACGGCAAAAGGGATGAAAGTATCATTGTCGAAATTGAAATAGTTTCCCCGCAATGGAAGATCGCTCCGGGAATAAATGTAGGAGATGGAATTGAAGATGTTCATTCAAAAATGAAAGGCCAAGGCTTATTCAATGACGAGGATAACTCACTTAGTTATGGTGACGGTGATGGTTTTATAGCTTTCCACCTAACCGATGGAAAAGTCTCTAAAATTATCAGAACATTGAATATGTGTTGATAAAAGGATCTTTACTTTTCCTGGTTCTGCCAGTCTCGTGCTTTCCAAAAATATTGTATCGGCAGGCCGATGACAATGATGGCGTTCAGTATCAGAAAGGGCAGGACGAACCATTCTTCGGAAAATATAGCAAGGAAAAATCCGATGAATACCGCGACCACGATAAAGGCGATGCCGCCAAGGCTGTCGCTTAAAAAGAACTCCGCCTTTTTTAGCGACAGAGGCCGCATCAGAAAAAGGTTTGAGAAAAATTCGACCACCTGAAAACCGAGTATGACGGCCATTGCAAAACCCGCCTCGTTAAGATCGAACCTCTCTTTCAGCACAAGGAAAACGAACGCCGAAACAAATATTGCCGCCGCCGCGACAAATCCCGATGAAATTATCAGAAAGCTCTTTATCAGTTCGCTCTTTTTGCTGTAATTTCCCTGCTTCGGTTCCTCTTTTTCCGGAGCAAGGATCATGACGCAGATGATAGCCAGCATGACAGTGACGATGCTTTCGATCGTATAGAGAAACATCAGCATCGCCCCTGAAAGATCGTCGAAGAACCACAGCAAGGCCGGGATCAGATAGATAACGACCCCGGTCAGAATGGATACTGTAAGCCTTAGCCCGGCATTCATAAACAAAATAGAAATGATGCATCGAAAATCAGCATTTTGCAAAAGCTCACTGTTACGGGTTATTTGTTATAATTTGAGCATTAATAAAAAGAACCACACTCGCTGCTGCCTGTGTTGCCGCCTATAAGCTATGAACATCACAGTTTATGAAAAAGCAGGATTCAGATAGCTTGACTGATTTCGCAAAGTGTCCCCCAAAATAACGTCAATATCGTCAGGATGATATCTATATTCAAACTCCGGCACGTCATTGTATGTTCGATCGTGTGAAGTTCATATTATTTTCACCGCAGGGCCTTCTATTTTTATGGATGGCCATAGCTCTGCTCACTCATGCATTTGGGCCTTCGGCACAGGCACAGGAGCTTACTTTTCGACACTTTACTGTCGCCAACGGCCTGGCCAATAATCGAATAAACCGTATATATCAGGACCGAAAGGGCTTCATGTGGTTCGCCACATGGGACGGCCTTAGCCGCTTCGACGGTTATGAGTTTGTAAACTACGACACATCCGACGGGCTTCCCAATGTTCTTATAAATGACGTTACAGAGGATAAGCAAGGCAGGCTCTGGGTCGCCGCAAATGACGATGGGGTTGCCATGCTCAACCCTCAGAATTCGACCGCCTCCGCCGGAGCAAAATTTCGATCTTTTTTGCTCTTGCCCGACTCCTATGGAGCTAATAAAGTGAATCGAATTCTGATCGATTCCTCCGATGCTCTTTGGTGTCTGACCGACGATGGTGTTTTTCGTGCCAAAATAACCGACGCAGATCCAAAATTTGAACTTGTATGGAAATATACATTCCCAATAGAGGCCATCGGCTCCCGGCTTTTGTTCGAGGACAGGGACGGGCGTATATGGTTTTCCGCCGATAATCATCTTTTACGTTACGAAAATGGCAGCGTTGTTGATCTGAAACGCTTCAGCGAAGAGAATACTTCCGGCATACTCGACGGGATCCAAACCATGGACGGACGAATACTTGTTTTACACAGGTATGCCGGGCTGTATGAGTTTGTTCAGTCAACTTTGGAATGGAAAAAGATACCTCTGGACATGAACCTTTACGGATACGGAGCACTGCTTGAGGATGATCTTGGAAATCTATGGATCAATGACCATTCCGACCTCCTGAAAGTTTCGGGAACAAAGATCGAACGGTTCACGACCGAAATACAGTCCGCGAACGATATTATTGTCCGACTGTTTCAGGACAGAGAGGGAAATATCTGGGCAGGTTTTGATAACTCCGGGTTGGCCAAAACATCAGGAACCGCAGTCACAATGTTTCGTTCAGAAAGGATCGGAGAGTACTTAGGGCTGGTACATGTGGGAGATCAGCCGTTCGTTTACGGCTGCAAATATTCTGAAGACCCGAAATGCTATCTGCAGCCGTTCCGCAAAGGCCTATCCGCGCCAAAACAGATACCTTTCCAGGGAATTCCTGAGATCAGCAGGAGTTTTTCACTTAATTACGCGCCCGGCCGATGGCAGGTTATTTATGATTTTAAACGGGGATCGTATCTTTCATCCCAAAAGCTTGTTCTTTCTTCCGGAAAAGTAACCGATCTTTCGGTTTACTTCGATCTGAAGAACCAAAGCCCGTTGGATCTCCCTATGCTGCTCGGCCGCGACGGAAAGCTTTGGACGGCAAAGGACGGCGTTATTACGGACGGCAATTCCGCCTACGACACCGGCAGCCGTATCGACTTTCTTGCAGACACCATAAACGGCGAGATATGGTGGTTTCGCCGTGGAGCCGGAGCCGGACGGATCCACAACGGACGTTCTGAAACAATAGGAGAGAATTTTCAGGGAAACGATGCAAGGTCCGCCTTTGGCGACAGTCGGGGCTGGATGTGGGTAGGCACACGATTTTCCGGTGTCGTCGTCTGCAAGGAACTGATGAACGACACGCCGGATTGCCGCACGTTCTCAAAAAAGGACGGACTCGGCAGCGATGCCGTTTGGGCCATTACTGAAGATAAGTTGGGCCGAATGTATTTTGGGACGGAGAAAGGGCTTTCCCGATTCGATCCGGCAACCGGGATATGGGATTTCTTTGTTACTTCATCAGGTTTGAACGACGGAGCGATCTCAGGCTTGTCTGTCGATCCAAATGGTGATGTTTGGGTGACAATGCCGAAAGGGCTTATCAGGCTGGTGCCGGGCCTTGAGAGAGAGGAATTGCCGCCGCCGACCTACATCACAAGTGTTACCTCAGGGGAAACTGCCATCTCATTGCCCGAAGGCGGAGCGGAGACGGTCAACAGGATCGAGCTGGAAAGCTGGCAGAACGATATATCAATAAATTACGTGGGGATCAGCTTCACAAACACGGACACACTTCTCTATCAGCATAAACTTGACGGGATAGATGCGAATTGGTCAACTCCCAGCAAAACCCGGTCACTTGCTTTCGCAAACCTCTCGCCGGGGAATTATAAGCTGTTGGTTAGGGCCATTACGCCAAAGAACAGCTCAAAACCTACATATGCATCAGTGGAATTCAAGATCTATCCGCCTATTTATCTCCGCTGGTGGTTCATTGCCCTTAGCGCATTGGCAATAGCCGCCGCGATCTATCTGTTGGTCCGACTTAGAACAAATCGCCTCATCGAGATCGAACGGACCCGAACCGCCATCGCCACCGATCTCCATGACGACATTGGTTCAAATCTCTCGAAAATTTCTGTTCTCAGCGAAGTTTCAAGAATGCAGCTTAAGCACGAAGGCAAACCTGATGACAAGATCCTGGGAACGATCGCTGAAATTGCCAGAGATTCGGTCAGTTCGATGAAAGATATAGTATGGGCCATTGACCCCAAGCGAGACTCTGCAAAACAATTGATCAGAAAAATGCGTGAACACGCTGAAGAAGTCTTTTTAGCCCAGAATATCGAATTGGATTTTGTGGCACCTGATGATCTGTCAAAAGTTAAGCTCGCGATGGACGTCCGCCGCGAACTCTTTCTTTCGTTTAAGGAAATGATCAACAATATTTCGAAACACTCCAGGGCAACAAAGGTTACTGTTACATTTCACCAGGTGCAGCATAAAACGACCCTCATGGTAAGCGACAACGGAACAGGTTTTGACCCATCTGAGGAAAATGCCGGTAATGGCCTGAAAAACATTGCCGCCAGAGTAAAGAAGATGAACGGCAGACTTGATATTGGGACCGTTGCGGACAACGGCACGGTCATCGAAATATCATTGCCGCGCGACCACGGATTCCGGCTGTAACAACTGCCTGAACAGGTAGGCTTTGACCGGGCATTATTGATATATAGTTTATTTTCTGACGCATATTGAAACTCTGTGTCAGGTCTTTCGTTCAGGTAAACATTTAAATGTCAGAAGATCAGGAAACAATCACTTCCCCGAGATCGCGAAAATCATCGTCCGAGCGGTTTCGGGTAGCGATAATAGAAGATGAGCGTGAATTAAGAGAGGGACTCAGCACTCTGATAAATTTCACGTCGGAATTCGTGTGTTCTGAGAAGTGCGGATCTGTCGAGGTCGCCCTTTCAAGAATAAATGACCGAAACACCGACATCGTGCTTACTGACCTTGGCTTGCTTCAGATGGACGGGATAGAAGGCATCCGCATTCTCAGATCACGCTTTCCTGATATGCCGATACTTGTTCTGACAGTTCAGGACGAGAACGAAAGGATATTTGAGGCCATTTGCGCCGGTGCCAACGGCTATCTCCTTAAGAATACGCCGCCTGACAAGATAATCGAGGCCCTTTCACAGATAATAGAGGGCGGATCGCCGATGTCGCCTGAGGTTGCACGCCACGTGGTTCAACTTTTTCGTAAATTCGCTCCGCCTCCCACGGCCGACTATAGCCTTACAAAACAAGAAAGGGCCATCCTCAAGCTGCTTGTGGAAGGCCACCACTATAAGACCGCCGCCCACCATTTGGACATCAGCATTCATACGGTCTCATTTCATTTAAGGAACATCTATAACAAACTGCATGTGCACTCAAAGACCGAGGCCGTGGCAAAGGCATTGCGCGAAGGCCTGGTGTGACCTGCATATACTCGTAGTTACTTTATCCCATCAATAATCGGACAATTTATTCAGTCGATCGCGTGCCCACACTCTTTAATCATGCGACGCCGCTATTTGTATATTCGCAGCTTTTATCGCGTGGTCAGTGCCAATAGTAACCGCACCAGATCATTTAAATGATAAATGAAAACAAGAGGGATTTAGATGAAAATGACACGATTCAAACACATCGCAGCTTTGGCCATTGGCATTTTATTATTGTCCGCCGCATCTTATGCTCAATCCACCGACCCTGATGCACCGACCCCGTTGACTGACGGAGAAATAACCGGATCGAGCAGAGGCAATCTTTATGATGATAAAACCTATTATTTCTCGATAAATGTAAAGCCGGGCGTCCTTACACTGACGGCTGACCTGACCCCGGTCAAGGGAACCGGCGGCGGAACGCTTCGCTGGGAATACCTGGATACAAAGTTCAAGCGGATCAAATGGGATCAAATGAGCGCCTCGGGCAACCCCGAACGACGCGTGAATGACACAAAGGTATTGGCAAAAAGAAAGGTCATTTTAAAGGTGATTGTCGGTGGAAATGTTGATTACAGAATAAAACTTTCGGGCACTGCCTATTGAGTTCGGGCCGTCGGCCGGCAGAAAAACGCCGGAGGCCCGATGCTATTTGAATATGACTTTTGGATGCAAACGGTCGGCTGCCTGAAAGCGGTCTGACCAATGATCGGGGGCGGCAGGGCGGCAAGTCCTTCCGCCTCTTTTTTTTATACCAATATGAGTACAATACCCACTAATTTTGACACGCTGTTGCAGTATCATCCGTATCACTATGAAATAAAGTCCTTGTTAAGCGGCCCGGTCAAATCCATCAGCCCGCCGTGTTGTGTTCAGGTGAGTTATGCCCTGAACCATGCGGGCTGTCAGATCATGAACGAAAAGTTCTGGGTCCCATTGATGGGGCGCAACTGCCGCTTTGTAAAGGATGCCGGCGGCTCTCTTTATTTGATCGAAGTATGTGATATGACCGCATACCTGAATGGAATGTATGGCCCCGCCGAGAATTATCGCGGAAGCATAGACAGCATGAAAGCGGCGATAAGCGGAAGGCAGGGCATAATCGTTTTCGGCAAGGCACACATCGACCTTTGGGAAGGCGAACGCTTTCATCAGGAAAACACCTCAAGTATGCCCGACGATTGGGCGAAGGGGGCCAAACCGGTTATCGTATGGAACCGGCCCAGCGTCAAATCAATGGGGATATTCTTTTGGGAAGTCGGGCTTGCGCAAAAGAATTTGCGGCAACTCATCTATACCTGAACGGCCCGAACAGGCCCGCTCCGCTATTTTTCGACCGGAAATCAAGTGCTTATGCCATCGATCAAGGCTGCACTGTTCCGGTCGATATTTTTTTGGGTGCCGGACTTTGTTTTGACCATTTGCAATACTTGTTTCCAACGCTCAGGGTGATATAATTGAACGATCCCTTTTTTCTAACCGGCTTCAACAGCAAGCCGCATTTTTACGGTATTTCCTTCACTCAACATCCAAGGAGGTTTTATGGACGCGGTAAAAAAATCTTTTGACATTCCTAAGTTCAAGGAACAATACGAAAACTACATCGGCGGCGAATGGGCTGCACCCAAAAGCGGTGAATATTTTGATTGCATTTCGCCGGTTGACGGCCGGTCGTTCACTAAGGTCGCCCGCTCGAACGAAGACGATGTAAATGCCGCAGTGGAAGCCGCACATGAAGCCTTCAAAACCTGGGGCAAGACCTCAGCGACCGAGCGCAGCAATATCCTGCTGAAGATCGCCGACCGCATGGAGCAGAATCTCGAACTATTGGCCCGTGCGGAAACATGGGACAACGGCAAAGCGATCCGCGAAACGATGGCCGCTGACATTCCGCTTGCGATCGACCATTTTCGCTATTTCGCCGGTGTGATCCGTGCCGAAGAAGGCTCGGCCAGTGAGCTTGACGCAAACACCGTCTCGATCATCATCAAGGAACCGCTCGGCGTTGTCGGCCAGATCATTCCGTGGAACTTCCCTATTCTGATGGCAACGTGGAAGCTGGCTCCGGCTCTTGCCGCCGGCAACTGCGTCGTTCTGAAACCGGCCGAGCAAACCCCGGCGTCGATCATGATCTGGGCAGAGCTTGTCGGCGACCTGCTGCCGAAAGGTGTTTTGAACATCATCAACGGCTTTGGCATCGAGGCCGGTAAACCGCTCGCCACGTCTGACCGCATCGCCAAGATAGCATTTACCGGAGAGACGACGACAGGCCGTTTGATAATGCAGTACGCTTCGCAAAACATTATTCCGGTAACACTCGAACTCGGCGGCAAATCGCCCAATATTTTCTTTAAGAGCGTGATGGATGCCGACGATGATTTCTTTGACAAATGTCTGGAAGGAGCAACGCTCTTTGCGCTGAATCAAGGCGAGGTCTGCACGTGTCCGTCACGCGTTCTGGTTCAGGAAGACATTGCCGATGCCTTTATTGAACGCTTTGTCGAACGCACCAAACAGATCAAGATGGGCCATCCGCTCGATCCTTCAACCATGATGGGCGCACAGGCAAGCAAGGATCAGTATGAAAAGATCCTCAATTATCTTCAGATCGGCCGCGACGAAGGAGCCGAGGTTTTGACCGGCGGAAATGCATACAAGAATCCCGACCTTGAGGACGGTTACTACATCGAACCGACCATCTTTAAGGGCAATAATAAGATGCGTATCTTTCAGGAAGAGATCTTTGGCCCGGTCACATGCCTCACCACATTTAAGGACGAAGCTGAAGCCATCGAGATCGCCAATGACACGCTTTACGGCCTTGGTGCGGGCGTTTGGACACGTGATGCACACGAGCTTTACCGCGTGCCGCGTGCCGTACAGGCAGGCCGCGTCTGGGTAAACAATTATCACAATTATCCGGCACACGCTCCGTTCGGCGGCTATAAAAAATCAGGCATCGGCCGTGAAAATCACCTGATGATGCTCGACCATTACCGCCAGACAAAGAACATGCTCGTCTCATACGATAAGAAGGCTATGGGCTTCTTTTAGGAATTGAGATAGAAACCCGACCGGTAGCAAGGTTGCCCGGCACAAATCGCGATGCAATTGGGTACACTCGCTTTCGGTCGTGTTTCCGCCTTTGAGGAACAAATTCGATCCCGATTCAGAGGGTGTCATTGGTTTTCTATGAAATGGATCAGTCTTTTTGCGATTTTGCTTACGATGTCGGTCAGTAGCTATGGACAAAGGATACATTTGGAACCGGCAAAAGATTTTAGAGCGTATGAAGGTGTTCTCAAGGAATATTACGACAATGTATTCCCGCTTCTTCATTCAGGTTTTACCGAAAAACCTTATGCTCGTTATACCTCGATGCCTTCCTTCTCGAGAGAATACGCCTTCTCCGCCGAGAAGATTGGCAATGCCCATTACCTCATAGCCAATAGCCTCTCGGAGAACTATTGGTATGCAAAGAAGCGAAATAAGGTCCGCTTACTAACTCGAAAGACGGAAATCGGAAGCGATCTGTACTTGAAGCTGGGGGAGTTGTTTCAAGTATTGGCTGAACAAACAAAGGAGCCAAAGGAGAAGTCTTGGGGACTAGATGGAGTAATGTACTATTTCTCATCGGTCAGCGAGAGTGGGGGAATAACGACTGGCGAAGCATGGTCGCCGCGAGAGGGATCATTGCTTGCACTCCTCGTCGAGATTTGCGACGCCATTCACATGATTGGAGTTGACAAAGAGGTTTCACAGGAAGATGTCTCAAAGAGGGTTGAGAAACTCATTATGGACCTAAAACAGTATGGTACCGAGAGTAAGGTTGACTCCTGACGCCTCTGAGACTGTCGAGCGGCTTCACGAAAAGAACGGTGAGTTGATGTATCGACTACATTTTTTGTGGATATGCTAAGATATTCTTTAGATCGTTATGAATTCGACTGAAAGAATCATCATTGACCCAGAGATCTTGAATGGCAAGCCATCGATTCGCGGAACCAGGATCTCTGTACAAACGGTGCTGGAATTTCTTAGCGCAGGCGATTCGATAGACGAAGTACTTGAGAATTATCCATCGCTGACCAGAGAAGACGTTTACGCCTGTCTTGGTTTTGCCTCAAATCTTCTGGATCGTAATTTTGTAATTCAGCCCTCATGAGCCATTTTCTGAGGACGTTCTTTATTAGGCTCTTTGAATTTAACCCAATAGATATCTCCCTGGATCATTCATCACCCCAATCTTGCAACTCTTCCCAAACAGCTATTTCATCCTCGGTTTGCGGAGACTTTTCGTAGGCTTGTTGAAATCTGCGAACCTTTTCCACATCATCGGCTTTTCGTCTTTGCTTTTCGATGGCCGCCCAAAGCTCGGTATTTACATATTCATTGAAATTCCGCTTTTCAGCCATGGCCGCCTTGGAGATCTCAGCCGCCAATGTGTCATCTATTTCGACCACTTGCATAGATCGATCTTATCAAATTCACCCCCAAAAAGCACGAATATCCCATCCGGGAGGTGCTATAATATCAGCATGTTCAGGTTGCCAAGAGTTTTGATATCGCCGGAAGCGACTGAGGTAGTCGGACAGCTTCGCGAAAAGCACGGCGAACTTATGTTTCATCAGAGCGGCGGGTGCTGTGACGGTTCGTCGCCGATGTGCTATCCGAAAGGCGAGTTCATGGTCGGCAGCAGCGACGTCTGGCTGGGCGAGATCGCCGGATGTGATTTTTATATGGCGAAAGACCAGTTCGAGTATTGGCAGCACACCGAGTTGACCATCGACGTTACGCAAGGCCGCGGAGCCAGTTTTTCCTTGGAGATCCCGCTGGGACTCAGGTTCCTGACCAGATCGCGGGTGTTTAGCTACGAAGAATCTCAGAACTTAGTTGAAACACATTTAGGCGAAATATCCTGAACAGCACACGGGCGGGAAAATGAACAACTTCTGTAGAAAATGTGGAGCGGCGATGACATCGGACTCTTTTTTCTGTACCGAGTGCGGTGTTTCGGTTCCGCCGGTTCCAACAGCACCTGCATCCATTCCCGGCAGATCATCTAAAGTCGATCCGAGGTGGGCTACGTTCTACACCGGTTTGGGCATCGTATCCATTGTCATTGGCCTTCTGACCCCAATACTATTTGCCGGTATCGGGTATGCTATCGGTTCTCCGACAAAGGGTTACTCTCCCGACGGGGCCTTGATATCCTTTGGCGTCGGAGTGATCGGCGGGGCCATTATCGTCAGCAGCGGGATGATCCTGGCGGCCTTCGGGCAAATGCTGAAGCTCGCCACTAAGGATCACGTTAGAGTCAATTCTGCCAAATACAAATATGCCGGCGTTGCATTTATAGTCATCGCCGCCGCCCCCTTTCTCGCCGGTGCTGCCGCATTTATATGGTTAGCCTGGGAAACACGCTCTTATTCCGAGGAACCGATTACTGAGATCATCGGGCCGCTCATACTTTTCAGCAGTTTTATCCCAACTGCCCTGCTGTACGTAGGAGGCAGAACTTTGATGGCTTGCGAACATTTGTTAAACATCAAGCTTAAAGGGCCTTTTCCGGTTGATTCAGCAAGATTCCAGTACCTCGCCATAGCCTCGATGATCCTTGGCGTGGGCACGCCGGTCATAACGATCATCTTCAGTGTCGTAGCGACTCTAGTTTCGATACTCGGCGTGATCGTACTCCTCTTTCTGTTTACGTTGGGCTATGGGATCATTCCCGGTGCTATGTTATTGGTCGCCGGAATGATCCTGCTGGCTTGCGACCAAATGTTAAGACATCCCCTGACCGGACCGCCTTCGGACAATACGGCCAAATACAAGATCGTCGGTTTCGCATCGATCGTTCTTGGCATTATCGTACCCGTCACCGCCTTAATTAAGGGATTTGGGGCGATAATTGGAACCATAGGCGCCGGAGGGTTGATACCGGCTCTGCCGCCTCTTTACCTCGGATTTATCGGATGTTTTGCCCTGATCATTGGCGGAGTTACGCTGTTGG
>CAZOXY010000022.1:43622-54859 GCA_964583955.1 uncultured Chloracidobacterium sp.
CGAGCATTTGATCAAGACGCTGCAGATCGCGTATTCCAAGCAGCATTGAACTCACGCGAGGCCTCGGGCCGGAGCTATTCACTGGATCGGATCGACACCGGTGCAAACGGAGGCATTCTCATTTCATCTCTCACCGATGCATATAAACGGAGATGCCCTTACTTCGTGCGGGCTTCTGCAACATTAGAAATATGAAGATCACAGTTTATGAAAAGCCGACGTGTACGACGTGTCGGAATCTGAACAAGCTTTTTGAGGAAAAAGGAATTGACTGGAAAAAGGTCAATTATTTTA
The DNA here is from genome assembly GCA_964583955.1 of uncultured Chloracidobacterium sp. GTDB lineage: Bacteria > Acidobacteriota > Blastocatellia > Pyrinomonadales > Pyrinomonadaceae > OLB17. The sequence goes on from CAZOXY010000022.1 coordinate 43,917, forward strand.
TCGAGCCTTTTACTGAGAGCAAGCTCGAAAGCCTATTGAAAAAGACCGGTTTGCGGCCTTTTGATGTGCTGCGACGAGCCGAGCCTGATTTTAAGCTTGCCGGAATTGATAAGGATTCTTCTGACAAAGAGGTTATCGCGGCGATGGTCAAATATCCGTCGATCATTCAGCGGCCGATCGTCGAGGTCGGCGACAAAGCAGTTCTTGCCCGTCCGATAGAAAAAGCGTTAGATCTGCTCTGAAAGGTTTCTTAAAGCCCTTCCCCTCCGTTCCGCTACGACCTACATATACAAGTAGTTATATTTCCGCGGTGTTTTGGTTATTTTTATATTGATACCGTGGTGGCATCTGTTTTTTAAAGCCCGAGGTCTCGATCTCGCGGGCACAATTTCAGAGCTTTGTCATCGATCATAACTGAAGGAGCATTTATGGCATTAGTCTTCAAAGAAAACAATAATATAAAAGGGTTTTCAGTAACTCAGCACGTTGGCAAGGGCAAACCGAACCGTTGGTCTGACTGCATGCTCGTGCTATACCTGATGGACAGTTACGCATCCATCAGACGACTTATCTTACATGCCGCGATCTCGGATTTTCCCGATGTCGATCACCGTACCGACTACTGCAATATCGACCTCATATCACAAGCGATCAGAAGCTTTAAGTCAGATCAGGTCTTCCTCGGCAGAAAGTTAAAGATAGACGGAAAGATACATTGTCCGCCTTCGATCACAGATTGGGACAGATATACGATCGGAGCCCTGAATGAAGCCTATTACTGGTATTATGAAATATATAGCCTGTCAAGAGGATTTGGCCGTCATGAGATCGACCCTTTTCAACATGCTCTTGAAGACAGCAATATGCATCCGATCCTGAAGGGAGAATTGCTCGCTTCATACGGTTATCACGGACTCCGCCTATGATCGATCCCCAAAAAATGGTTTGATCCTGTGTGCAAAATACATCCTCTGACTTCGCAGCAGGATCAAGCCTTTTTCATCACCTCGGCGTATTCGCCGCCTTCGACCCATTTCAATATCTCAGAAACGCGCCAGATCGGGAACGGATGCGACAGGCCGGCGTTGATGATGTCCGCCCAGAATTTATCGAGACGGCTGTCATCATAGTTCTTCTGAAATTCGCGTGCCTGTTCGAGGAAAAGGTCGTAGTTTATCTTTGAGGCAAATGTTCCGCCGGCCAGTTTCATCATCGTGCGGCCAACTACGTGCGGATCCTGAACGACCAGCAACGCCGCCCGGTCACAGGAAAGCTCGGCCCGACGCATCCACGCGAGCAACGCGCCGCGCATTGTTGCGGTCAGCAGTTCTTTCAATATCGCGGCTATCGGCAGCGACGCCAGCGGTATCGTGGCAATGGCAAGGATAAGCTGTGCCGCCGTCAGATACAGCACGTGTTCCGAATGTATATGCCCGACCTCGTGCGCGATGACGGCAAGGGTTTCTTCTTCGCTAAGCCGTTCCAGCAGTGCCGAATGAAGAACGATTATCGGTTTTTCAACGCCGCCCGTAAACGCGTTGACTATCGGGTTTTGCTGGATAAACAGGTCCGGTGCCGGAACGCCGAGCGTCGAACACGCGATCATCAATTTGGCATAAAGATCAGGGCATTGCTTTGGCGTCACCTTGACGGCGCTTGCCATAAATGTGACGCGGATGGCCGATTCGCCCGTCACCTCAAGCAGCTTTTTCAGGGCCGTGTCAATGCCGGGAATGGCACGCAAAGCGGCCAACGCCTTGCTGTCAGCCGGATGGATGTAATCGTGCTTTGAAAGGTCAGCCCATTTCTTGTGCGGTTCGTTGGAAAGCGGCAGCTTGCATTTACCGCAGTTCGCAGAATTGTTCTTGTAGCTTTCCTTTACCGCGTTCTTTTGGCCGCAATAGCGGCAGCGGACAGAATGTTTTGTCGTTATCGCCTCTGAGCCGCCTTCTTCGTCCTTCTTTTTTGCCATATATCAAAGTTTAGTTTAGATGCCGTGGTTTATTCAAACTGTTCCCTTATCCGATTTACGTATTTTCGCAAGATATGTTTAAAATTGTTCGTTAAAGCCGATACTCATTGGCAAGATCGCTCTGCCTGGCAGGCAAACAATAAACCCGGATCAGGCGATAGCGGATATTTCTCTGTTTTTCTTTCGTGGCGTGCTTTGCGGCTTGGCGTGAAATCCTTTTTCTCAAGCAAAGACGCAATGCCCGCAAAGAAACCGCAAATAAGAAAGAGAAAAAGATGTGTATGATATTCCTAACTCTTAATTTGGTATAAAGGATGAACCAACAAATCATGCAAAAGAATATGATCTATACGACCACTGACACCGTTCCGGGACGCGAGATAACTGAGATACTCGGCGTCGTTTCCGGCAATATCGTTCAGACAAAACACGTCGGCAAGGACATCATGGCCGGATTCAAATCCATCGTCGGCGGCGAGATTCACGGCTATACCGAAATGCTTACCGAAGCTCGGCACAAGGCGATCAGCCGCTTGGTCCAGGAGGCTCGCGAACTGAATGCCGACGCCGTGGTCGCGCTCAGATTTTCGACCAGTTCGATCATGAACAACGCCTCGGAGATATTGGTTTACGGAACCGCCGTCAGGCTCAGTTGACCGAAAGATGCGCTACCGTTTCGATATGATGCGTATGCGGAAACAGGTCGATGGCCGTAATGGAGTCGATCTTGTAACCGTTCTCAACAAAGCGTTTAAGGTCGCGGGCAAGAATGGAAGGCTCACACGCCACGTAGGAAACGCGTTCCGGCCGGAGCTTTAACAGGGCCAGCATCGTTTCTTTTTCCGTGCCGGCGCGCGGCGGATCGAGCAGGACAAAGCCAGTTTTTGGGGCCTTGCCTGATGCGAGAAATCTTCGGACGCTTTCGGTATGAATGATGACATTGCCGAGGCCCGCTTTGCGGACATTTCGTTCCGCAAATGCGGTCGCGTCCGTATTATCCTCAACGCCGATCACATTCTCAAAACGGCGGGCAAGCGGCAGTGTGAAAAGCCCGACGCCGCAATATAGATCGAGCGCCGTTTCGCCCTCGGCGTCGCCAATGGCCGTTTCGACCAACTTATCGACCAGAAAACGGTTTCCCTGAAAGAATGAACGCGCGGAAAAGACGTATTTTTCGCCCGCTGCGTTAAAGGTGATCTCACCGGTTGCTTCGGGCAGGTCGGGCGAATATGTGGAAACGGTTCCGTCCGAACCGCACGCGGCATCTATCCGCGATCTTTCGCTCAGGAACATTTGCCACGGCATTTCACCGCGATATTCCGCCAACCGACCGCGAAGTTCGGGCTGAAGAACGGCACAATCCTCTATCTCGACCAGGTCGCGCGAATCGCGGCGAAAATATCCGATCTTTTGCGCGGCGGCATCAACATGCCATTGCGCCCGAAGCCGATAACCGAAAGGTTCGGGGCTGGCGATCAAGCGTATCTCGTCCTCAAAACGAATCTTTCCGATGCGTTCGATACAGTCGCGGATGATGGCCTCTTTTGCCCTAAGCTGTGCCGCGTAACCAAGCTGCTGAAGGTCGCAGCCGCCGCACGAACCGAAGTAGGGACACGGCGGTTCGATCCGATCCGGCCCCGGCGTCAGAATGTCTTCGGCCTCGGCAAAAACGGTCCGGCCTTTTACCTTTACCACTCTTGCCCGCAGTTCATCTCCCGGAGCGGCCAGCGCAACGAACGCCGTATGCCCTTCGGTAAACGCAAGGCCGTAACCGCCGGGAACGAGCTTTTCTATCCTAACCTCAATGACGTCACCGACGCTTATTTCCTTTTTCAAGCTATGTTCTCTACTTCTAACTCAATACCGCCGACAATGCCGGCAAGAATATTATAAACGAGTGCCCCGATGGCCCCGAAAACGAACCCGATGATCGCATAAAATATCGGCAGGGCGATCATTACTACAATGCCCATGACCACACCGCCGCCGCCAACCGCCAATGCCTCGCTGCCGCGGCCCATTCCCGCCCCGAACAGCGAGAAAACGATTATTATCAGGCCGTACGGAATGCTGATGAGTAACGACATTATGAACATCATTACACCTTGTATCTTTGCGGCGGAAAGTATTCCCACCTTGCGAATGCGAAGTCTGCTCATCTGTTATGGTCTCCTGTTTGAAATTTGTAGAACACCATTTATCTATCACAAAAGCGGTTAGATAACTACTCTGATTCGGTCAGACGAAAGAAAATGCATAGAGTTCTTTGAAAAAAATTAGTATAAAGTCTGCGAAGCAGACGATATATCGCTAGCTACAGGTGGAGCAGAGCGGAACCTGTAGTCAGTCCGGCCAAATGTTTCAAAGCCTGTGAAACAGGCGAAATAAAGCCAATATCCCGCGTGTTTCACACGCTTGGCAGAGATCTATCGCTTTACTACAGGTTCCGCTTCACTGCACCTGTAGCTATTACTATTGCCGTCTGCTCCGCAGACTTCTTACCAACGATCACAAACGTTTTTATCCGTCATTCAACCTTCATCTTTTAGAGATAAAACAGTCCCAGGCGCGGTATGCCGAGTTCCTCTCGCAGGCGTTTGAGGAGCAAAAGGCGAAATGTCTGTTCATAGGCTGCTTGCTCCATTCCGTTCTTGTACTCACGAAGCTGTTTTGCCGTTTCTTTTTCAAAACTCTTTAGAAATTGCTTGTCCAGACGCTCCAACATCGCCTCTTCAAGAAATTTTTCTATGTCGTTCAACGAACGGTCGGCGGTTTCGGGATCGTCAGACAGATCGTCGGCTAGCTGTTCCAGACGCGAACAGGCACGCCGCAGGTCTTCTTCGAGTTCCTCACGGCGGACGGCCCGCAGATGCGCCAGAGCGGCTGTAATATGAGCGCGGATGTCATCGACCGGTATGCCCGCAGCGGCTTCTGTCTGTATCTCGCTTGCCGCACCGGTGCGCGACGCCTGCCATTCGGCAAACTGTGCCTCGACCTCTTCACGGCAGAACATAAGGCTTTTTATCGAACGCGGACGCGGATCCTTGTCAAAATTGTCAAAAACGGATTCGATCGCCCTCAAAACGATGTGCAGCGGTATATCACGTTCGCGCCAAACGTCGATCAAAGCCCAGTCAAGCGGACTCAACAGCAGATTCTTTCCGCGGCGTCGGACAAATGCGTCCTCTATCTCGGTAAAATAGTTGAAATAGTTCATTTTATATGAGCATCGCCGGGACGGTTCTCTGCCTTCCCGTTATCCTGATAAACACCAATGATACGGCATCAGGCCGTTGCGGCGCGAACCGCTTCCGCGCCAAATATTTTTGTTACTTTTTATGCAATGTTGTGCTATTATTTAACAGGTTAGAGTTCCCACGCCTTACGCCTGCCACGAAAATCGACCATCGCCGCACCCCGCACTGGCGAATACACCAAAACATGGATAAATTGAACGAATATCTTAATAGTCTTGTATCAACATCCAGCGAAGAACTGCGTCTGGAGCCTAACAAAAGCCCTTATCTTGTTTCAACGAACGGTTCGGCGGACATCGAATCAGACCCGCTTCAGGGGCCGCAGATCAGCATGATGGTCTTTCCGATAATACCGGTGGACGTAAAAAGACAGCTTCCTTCCTCGACCGAGGTCGAATTCGTCCATCCGCACAATCTGGGAGGATTTCATTTTCATATCAGAAAATCGCCTGCCGGTTTTGTCGTGTCTGTTCGCCGCGACCCGAACACACCGGCGCCCGAACAGCCCGCCGAAAATGCGGACGCCCCGGCAAAAAAAGCTGACCCGCTGAACACGATCCCCGTCGCCTCACAGCCAAGCACGGTGAATATCGGCAGCGAAAGTAAAAAGGCTCCCGGAGCGATGGACGCTTTCACCGCGGCGATGGAAAACGAGACGGCGGATGTGCAGCAAATTGAGATCGAAGACGAACAGTTTACTGAACCGGCACCTGAATTCAGGCCCATCGAACAGCCATCGACGCCGGTGATAACCATTGAGGAAGACGCCGTCTATGCGGAAACGCCTTACGAACCGGCTGCGGTCAGCAGCACTGCCCAGCTGACGATGGACGACCTTTTTACGGCGATGGCCGAGGCCGGAGCATCAGACCTGCATCTGTCCGTAAGTATGCCGCCGATGATCAGAAAGGACGGCCGCATCAAGGAGCTTAGGCCCGGCGATCCGGTGCTTACGTCGGAGGCGATGCGCGAGCTGCTGCTCACGATAATGCCGAAAAAGAACCGTGAGGAATTTGACGAACGGCACGACACCGATTTTGCTTATGAGATACCCGGCGTCGCCCGTTATCGCTGCAATATCTTTATGGACCGCAAGGGCATGGGCGGCGTTTTCCGCATAATCCCGGTGAAGATAACGACGGCGGAACAGCTTGGGCTTTCAAAAGCGATCCTTGATCTCTGTAACCTCTCAAAAGGGCTTGTGGTCGTAACGGGGCCGACCGGTTCGGGTAAATCCACGACGCTTTGCGCAATGGTGAACCATATAAACGACCGCCGCGAGGACCACATCATCACCATCGAGGACCCGATAGAGTTCGTCCACGAAAATATCAAATGCCTTGTCAATCAGCGCGAGGTGCATAATCATACTGATTCGTTCAAGGACGCTCTGCGTGCCGCTCTTCGCGAAGATCCCGACATTCTGCTTGTCGGCGAGATGCGTGACCTGGAAACGATCTCGATAGCCATCGAAACGGCGGAAACCGGCCATCTGGTTTTCGGAACGCTGCACACGACGACCGCGGCTTCGACCGTTGACCGCATCATCGACCAATTCCCCGCCGACCGCCAACAGCAGGTGCGCGTAATGTTGTCAGAATCGCTGAGAGGCGTTATCGCCCAGACGCTCCTTCCCAAAAAAGGCGGCGGACGCGTCGCGGCCCTGGAAGTGCTGATCGTGACGCCCGCCATCAGCAATCTGATCCGCGAGGGCAAGACATTTCAGATACCGTCCGCAATGCAGACCGGAAAAAATCACGGAATGGTAATGCTGAATGACGCTCTGTTCGAGCTGGTGAAAAAGGACCTGGTCGAACCGCGAGATGCGTATATCAAAGCGGTCGATAAGGCCGGATTTGAGACAATGCTCACGCGCGGCGGATATAAGCTATGACCTGCATTCAATTGACCGGGTTATTTTAACATTTTTGGATCTGTCGGCTTTTAAATTGCCTCCGGCCTTAGAGTCTGAGTCAAAACGCGGCATTTTTGTCCCGAAGGGACAATCGAAAATAGCCCGCCGATCTGTCGGCGGGTTGAGAAAATAGACGTTTGCGAGAGTCCCGCAGGGACGACTGCAACGACGATGTTTGCCATGTCCCCGCCGGGACTGGCTGGGAATGATCGATGCTTTCCCGCCGACAGATCGGCGGGCTATTTTCACAGATCCCTACGGGATTTATTTCTGAAATTTCGAGTTTTGACACGGCCTCTAAAGCTAGTGGCAATTGATAAAACCAAATATCAACAGAACCTAATTATTAGAACCGTCTAATCTGAAAAATCTTGAGTTGCGCGTCAATTCGCTGCCGGTGTTTGACCTGATAAGGTCGCGGCCATCCGTGACCGAGACATTATTGACCGTGAGCGTTGCTCCGGTCGCCCGCTGAAATTCGGAAATGGCCCGATTAAGATCGGTCTGTGCCTGAAGTTCGCGGCCGCGTGCGTTGACAAGTTCGTTCTGCCGCTGGAGCACAAGGTAGAGCGTCGTTGTTCCGGCGCCGAATTGCCGCTCCTCGCTTTCATATAGCTGTTCAGCCGCCGAACGCGCCGCCGCCGCCGATGCCAGCCGTGCTTCGGCCGAACGAAGCGCCTGCAAGGCATTTCGCACCTCGGCCTCGATGATCTGTTCGGCCTGCGCCCGCTGGTTTGCGATGCGTGTTCCTTCGACCAGAGAGCGTCCGAGGTTTGCCTTTGCGGTCGTATTTCCCCACGGCAGGCTTATCCTGACGCCAAAACGATATGTCGGATAATCCTGAGCCGCCAGATTTCCGAGCGATGTCCAGTATCCGCCTACCAGATTTGGCGGGACGCGGCTGGCTCCCGTGACAGGATCGAACGCATTTGGAGTTTGCGTTCCGGCCAGTCCCTGCGACGTGTATGACCCGTAAGCATCTATCTGCGGTTTGGACTGGTCGCGAAAGTATTTCTGATCTATCTGGTTGATCTCAGAGCTTGCCTCAAGCTGTGTTATTTCGGGACGGTTACGCAGGGCATCACCGATGGCATTTTCCAGCCCGACACGCGGCGGCTCCAGCCCGATTGGCGAAACTGGTGTCAATGCCTGTGACCACATATCGGCCGTTCTGTCCGGCAGCAAAAGCGTTTTCAGCGTGTTCTCTGACCTTGTAACACTCTCCTGGGCGATATAGACGTTCTGTTCAAAGGTTGTTATCTGTGCTGTCGCGGCAACAATGTCGATGGGAGCAAGAACGCCTTTTTCCACCAGTCGCTGATTGCTTTCAAGCTGTGTCCTCGCCTGTTTGACCGCGTCTATCTGAACCTGCAAATTGCGAAGCGCGAACGCGAGGTCCCAATAAGCCTGTTCGACCGAGGCGATCACGTCCATGGCACGCTGGCGAAACTGCGAATCCGTCAGGCCGAGATTCTTTTTGGCTATCTCTATCTGGCGGCGATTGGCGTCTATCCTCCGATTTCGCAAGATCGGCTGGGTATATGAAAACACCAGAGCCGTGGGAAACTGCGGATTCAGGAACGCGTTGGTATTGCTGGTCGTCGATCTGGTCGAATCGAACCTTGCGGAATACACACCGCCCTGCCAGGGCGAAAAACCTTCGATGCCGCCTGTTCCAAAAAGGCGTGTCTGCGTAACCGAACCGTTGACGGCTCCGCCGATCAGTGACGCTGTTGGCGTCGTGGCTCGTTCGTAAAAGCCTTCGGAAACTATGTTCGGGTCGTAAACGCCCTTGGCTCCGACGAGGCTGTATTCAGCCATCTGCACGGTGTTTCTCGACGCGTCGATGTCATTGTTGTTCCGCAACGCCATTTCGACTGCCTGTTCGATGGTCAGCGGTATCTGTCCCGCCGTGTCAACACCAACGCGCTCGGTCGTGGGCAAAGGCCGCGGCGGGGCGGAAAAATCAGGTGCAACGGGCGGCGGATCGCCGGGAAGATCGACACGCGGAGGCGTCGCAGCAGGCGTCGGCGATGAAGCCGGGCTTGCAGGATCGACATCCTGTGCAAAGGCCGGCACCGCCATAAAGATCACGGCAAGAATGCCGGGAATAAGGGTTTTGAACTGCAGGTGCATTATTAAATGTGCCGTCAAAGATCGCACGGCTAACTCTCACTTTCGGTGTCGGCCGCCGCTCTCATCGAACTTGCATCGCCCTCGCCGCTCTTTCGCGAAAAACGCGCGAAAACGGCATCCTTTACGGACGACAGCGAATCGGCAATGTTTCGTATGATCCTCGATTCGGACGCGTCATCAAAGAGCGAATAAAAGACCGGAACCGCAAGCAGCGTCAGGATAAGGCACAGCGACTGTCCGCCGACGACCAGAACGCCTATCGAACGATTTGTCGCCGCTCCGGCCCCGGTTCCCAGCGTGAGCGGGATCATTCCCGCAACAAGGGCGAGCGTTGTCATCAGGATAGGCCGCAAACGGTCGCGGTTTGCCTGGATGATCGCGTCATAACGGTTCATTCCCTTTGCCCTAAGGGTGTTCGTATGATCGATCTGCAAGATCGCGTTCTTTTTCACGATGCCGAACAGCAAAAGTATTCCGAGAGCGGAGAATATGTTCAGTGTCTGGCCCGCCATTGCCGTGGAGAGCAGGGCAAAAGGCACTGCCAGCGGCAGCGTCAGCAGGATCGTGATCGGGTGTATGAACGATTCGAACTGGGCAGCCAGCACAAGATACATGAACACGAACGAAAGAAGGAACGCATACATGAACGAATCGTACGCCCTTGAAAGTTCCTTGGATTGTCCCGTTACGCCGGTCGAATATTCGGGCGGCATTTGCAGGTCACGGGCAAACCGCTGAATGGTCGCCAGGGCATCAGCTTCGGACGTATTCGGCGGCAGGCCCGATGTCACCGACACCTGACGCTGGCGATTGAGCCGGTTGATGGCGGACGGGGCCATGCCCTGTTCCAGCTTGACCACGCGGTCAAGGCCGACCGTGCCGCCATTGGACGAAGCGACGGTGAAAAATTTGAAATTGTTGCGGTCGCGGCGGTAAGGTTCGTCAGCCCGGACAACGACATCATACTGACGCGAGCCTTTGCTGAACGTTGAAACGATCTGTCCGGCGGCCAGTGTGTTCAGCGCCTGTGCCACGTCACCCGCCCTGACACCGAGGTCGGCGGCCTTTGTGCGGTCGATGACGACCCTGATCTCCGGCGTCCCGATCTCGACCGAATTGTCCGGATCGAGGAAAAGCGGATTCTCCTTCATCTTTTCGACCATTGCATCCGCATACTGGTTTAGCATCTGCATATCAGGCCCGGCGATATAGATGCCGACACCTGAACCGCCGCGTCCCAAACCGATGCTGCCGGCAATAGACGACGACGCCGAGACCATGACGGAATAATCGTCAGAGGCGTATTTCCTGGCTATCCGTCGTGTCATGTTTATCAACTGCTCTTGCGAATGCTCGCGTTCGGAAACCGGCAGCAGCGGAATGTTCACAAATCCGGTATGCGTGCCTGAACCTCGGCCGAAACCGGCAAGCACCATCGTGTTCTTTACACCCGGAACCTGTTCGCGGATGTCACGGGCTATGCGGTCAAGGATCGATTGTGTGGCGGACAGCGACGTTCCCTGCGGCCCTCTGACATTGACCTGAAACAGTGATTCGTCCTCCTGCGGCAGGAACGCCATGCCGACAAAATTATAAAGCGGATAGATCGAGGCGACCGTTCCGATACAGATAAGCACGACCGCCCTGCGGTTCCGCTGGGCGG
>CAZOXY010000023.1:0-53874 GCA_964583955.1 uncultured Chloracidobacterium sp.
CGTGACGGCCACGCCGCCACCATCAAACAGGCCCGCGAAATGGTCGAACATCAGGAGCCGATAGTTTGGGACATTCTCGAAGACGTTATCCGTGAACATCCCGTGCTTTTGAACCGTGCTCCGACGCTTCACCGTCTTGGCATTCAGGCCTTTGAACCGGTTTTGGTCGAGGGCAAGGCGATCAAGATACATCCGCTTGTCTGTACCGCTTTCAACGCCGACTTTGACGGCGACCAGATGGCGGTTCACATTCCGCTGTCAGCCGAGGCACAGATCGAGGCAAGCGTTCTGATGCTTGCGTCAAACAACCTGCTTTCGCCCGCTTCGGGACAGCCGATCACGGTTCCGTCTCAGGACATCGTTCTCGGATGCTACTATCTGACGCTTGGCCGTGACGGACTTGGCGGCGAGGGCAAAGCGTTCAACTCCGTCGATGATGTGCTGCTGGCGCTTGATGCAGGCGTCATCGAAACGCAGAGCAAGATCAAGCTCCGCTGGCGCGGAGATCTGATCGACCTGACGACAGAGCATAATAATCAGGATGTTCTTCGCGCGACCGTTCGCGAGAACATCAACCAGCTGATCGAGACAACGGCCGGGCGCGTCATTCTTAACGAACGCCTGACGCGTGACGGATTGCCGTATGTCAACGGAACCCTGAAAAAGAAAGGCCTGCAATCGCTGGTCAGCTTTTCGCACCTGCGTCTGGGACGCGAACACACCGTCGTTCTTCTTGATGACCTCAAGACAATGGGCTTTCTCTACGCGACCAAATCAGGCATGTCCATCGGCATTGATGACATGGTGACGCCCGCAAGCAAGAAGGGCATCATCGAAGAGGCCAGAAAAGAGGTCGATAAGCTTCAGAAACAGTACGAAGAAGCGACCATGACCAACATGGAACGCGAGAACAAGGTGACGGCAATCTGGTCGGAAGTAACCGATCGCGTGGCAAAGGAAATGTTCAAGGCGATGCACACCCGCGAGGATGAACGCAACGAACTGAACCCGATCCTTGTCATGGCCGATTCCGGCGCTCGTGGTTCTGACGCACAGATCCGACAGCTTGCGGGTATGCGCGGCCTGATGGCAAAACCGTCGGGCGAGATCATCGAAAACCCGATCGTGGCTAACTTCCGCGAGGGCCTGAACGTGCTGCAATACTTTATTTCAACGCACGGCGCCCGTAAGGGATTGGCCGACACGGCGCTCAAAACGGCCGACTCAGGTTATCTGACCCGCCGCCTGGTTGACGTCGCTCAGGACGTGATCGTTTCCGAGGAAGACTGCGGAACCATCAGAGGCGTCTGGGCCGAGGCGATCATCCGCAACGGCGAAGAGGTCGAATCATTGCGTGACCGCATCGTCGGCACGACCTCGCTCGATGACATTATCGACCCGGTCGAGGGAACCGTCATCGTTGAGGCGAACACTGAGATCGACGAAGAACATGCAGCACAGGTACAGCTTTCCGGCCTCCAGAAGGTCCGCCTTCGCTCCGCGCTGACATGCGAAAGCCGTCGCGGCATCTGTGTAAAATGTTATGGCCGTAACCTGGCCACAGGCTATACGGTCGAGATCGGCGAGGCTGTCGGCGTTATCGCGGCACAGTCGATCGGTGAACCGGGAACTCAGCTGACGATGAGAACGTTCCACGTCGGCGGCACGGCGCGGCTCGAACAAGAGACCAAGCACGCCGCTGCAATGGACGGTACGGTCAAATTCCTTGATGACTGGAAGGTCATCACCAACCGCAAGGGCGAAAGCATATCGATGCGCAGACAGCCGTCGGAACTTGCCCTTATGGACGACCGCGGACGCGAGGTTGCACGCTACAAGATAGTTTACGGCGCCCAGCTTCACGTCAAGGACGGCCAGAAGGTGAAGGAAGACGAGATGCTTGCGACATGGGACCCGTTCACGTTCGCCATCCTTTCAGAAGTTTCGGGAACCGTAAAATTCCAGGACCTGAAGGAAGGCAAGACGGTCGAACAGGAGATCGACAAGGTGACAGGCCAGATCAGGCTTGTGGTCAAGGATTCGGACGAAAAGAACCAGCCTCGGCTTGAGATCCGTAAAGGCACAAAGGTCCAGAAGACCTATCAGATGCCGATCAGGGCAAACCTCCAGGTGGCTGACGGACAGGAGATCGAGGCCGGCGATGTCATCGCCAAGATCCCGCGCGAAACGACCAAGACGAAGGACATCGTCGGCGGTCTGCCGCGTGTTGTCGAACTGTTTGAGGCACGTCGTCCGGGCGAACCGGCGATGATGTCAGAGATCGACGGAAACGTGACGCTCGGCCCGATCGCAAAGGGCAAGCGCAAGATCATCATTACCGGTGAGGACGGCGCTGAGCGTGAATATGACATTCCGCGCGGAACGCACATCAACGTTCAGGACGGCGACCATGTGAAAGCCGGTGAGCCGCTGATGGACGGGCCGCTCAATCCGCATGACATCCTGCGTGTTCTGGGAACCGAGGCGTTGCAGAACTATCTGGTCAGCGAGATCCAGGAGGTCTATCGCCTGCAGGGTGTGAACATCAACGACAAACACATCGAGGTGATCGTTCGCCAGATGCTTCGCTGGGTCAAGATCAAAGAGGTCGGCGACACCGATTTCCTTATGGAAGAACAGGTTGATCGCTTTCGCTATGAGGACGAGAACCGTCGTGTGGCGGATGAGAGCGGAAAGACATCCGTCGGCGAACCGCTGCTTCTCGGCATCACCAAAGCGTCGCTTTCGACCGATTCGTTCATATCGGCGGCCAGCTTCCAGGAAACGACCCGTGTTCTTACCGAAGCGGCTATCTCTGGACGCGTCGATTATCTTCGCGGCCTGAAGGAGAACGTCATCATGGGACGCCTGATCCCGGCGGGAACCGGAATGAAGCATTACCGCAACGTCAAAATTGCTCCTGACGCGACTGAGAACCAAAAGCAGGAGGACGAATTTGACGAAATGGAGAATGCACAGGGCGGATTTATCATTCCTGCCATCGGCGGCATTCCCGGCGTCGAATCCGGCAGCGAGGAGATCGAAGCCGAGGTTGATGAAAATGAGCCTATGGATCTGGAGGATACCGAAGAATTCGACATTGACGAGGCGATGAACATCAACCTCGATGATGACGAATTATAAACGCGGACGGATAGGTTCGGATGCATGATCGGAAAAAGCCGACGGCGAGATGCTGTCGGCTTTTTTCTGTAACAAAACAATGCTCAAGGCTTTTACCACACTGAGCAACTGTTTTTTCTGATCATTGCGTTGCCGTCCTTGCAGCCGAACGCCTGCCGAAACTGCGGCATGTTGGAAAGCGGCCCGTTGACGCGCCATTTCGGCAGCGAGTGAGTGTTGGTCCTGACCTGCAAAACCTCTGCTTCCTGTCTATATTTTCCGGCCCAGACCCGTGCCCAGCCCAGAAAGAAACGCTGTTCCGGCGTAAAGCCGTCAATATTGGCGGGCCTCGGTTTTCCTTTGAGCGACCGCATAAAGGCGTCGTAGGCGACCGTCAATCCGGCAAAATCACCGATGTTCTCGCCCAGCGTCAGCTTGCCATCTATGAACAGGTTTGGCTGGACCTCATATTTATTGAACTGATCGACAACGCATGACGCCCGCTCCTCGAATTTTGCCCGATCATCCGGCGTCCACCACATTTTCAGATTTCCGTCCGCGTCAAAGCGGCTGCCTGAATCGTCAAACCCGTGCGTTATCTCGTGGCCGATGACGCCGCCTATCGCTCCGTAATTTATCGCGTCGTCCGCTTCGGCATTAAAGAACGGCGGCTGCAATATTCCTGCCGGAAACGTTATTTCGTTATTGACCGAAGAATAGGAAGCGTTGACGGTCGAGGGCGTAAAGCCCCAGCGTGTCTTATCGCGCGGCTTGCCCAGGTCTTCCAGATTGCGGGCTGCCTGAAATCGGTTCGAACTCATGATGTTCCCGGCGTACGATGAGCGGTCTATCGAAAGCCCCTTGTATCCGCGAAGCTTATCAGGATAACCGATCTTTCGTTTGAACGTCGAAAGCTTTAACTGAGCCTGTTTTTTGGTGTCGGCGCTCATCCATTCGAGGTCGTCTATCCGCTCCTTCATTGCCGCTATCAGATTGTCGATCAACTCGTCCATCCGTGCTTTGGCCTCAGGCTTGAACTGCCGCCTGACGTATTCCATCCCGACCGCCTCTCCGAGGTTCGAGTTCGTATTCTGAACGCACGTCTTCCAACGCGGCTGTCTTTCCTTCTGGCCGCTGAGAAATTTGCCGAAAAACTCAAAATTCTCATCGGCAAAGGCCTTTGGCAGATAGGGCGCGGCCGCATTTAAGGTCATCCAGCGAAAATATGTCTTCCATTCGCTGACCGGTACGTCGCCGATCATCGCACTTGCTTCCTGAAAGAATTTCGCCGGAGCGATGTTCATCTCATTCACGCCCTTGATGTTCCGATCCGCAAAATACGCATCCCACGAAATGCCCGGTGTCAGCTTTTGTGCATCCTCAAGGGCTAGCTTGTTATATCGGTTGTCGGGATTTCTCAGCTCGACCTGCGAGAGCGAAGCGTTTGCCAGGCGTGTCTGGAGCTTCAATACGGTCGCGGCGTTCTCGGCGGCCGCAGCCTCGCTGTCGCCCAGCAGCTTGAACATATTGCTTACGTAAGCGGTGAATTTTTCGCGTGTCTCTTTAGACCGTTCGTCAGTACTGATGTAATAGTCGCGGTTCGGCATCGAAAGACCGGCCTGAAATGCGTTGATGATAACTACATCCGCGTTCTTCAGGTCGGGACCGGCGCTGAAACTGAAAACCGACGGAAGTCCGTTCAGATGCATTCTGGCTATCTGCCGCCGCACATCCGCTGCGGTTGAGAGCGCGGCTATTTCCTTCATCATCGGCTCTATCGGCTTTGTGCCGAGCCGTTCGATCGTTGCCTCGTCCATGCACGTCGAATAGAAGTCCCCGATCAACTGGGTGTCACTGTCCTTTTTGCCCGGCTTCTTCGCGGCGCCTTCAAGGATATCCTTGAGTATCTCGTTGTTGCGGTCGGCGAGTATGTTAAATGTCCCCCAACGCGATTCGGCGGCCGGTATTTCGGTGTTCTTAAGCCACGTTCCGTTCGCGAACTCGAAAAAATCCTCGCAAGGTGAGACAGAGGTGTTCATGAACGACGTGTCAAAACCCTTTGATTGCGACATGGCTGAAAACGACACTGACAAGACAACGGCAAACGCTGCTACGACCTGAAAGAAATATCTATGCATAGGCGGCTCCTTGAATTTAATGGTTAACGATTGATACGGAAAACACCGGGAAATGTTTTCCGGCGGTCATGGAAACGGACGAAGACAGGCCTAATATAGGGTCAGATTACCGGTATAAAATGCTCCCGAACCTTTTGCCGAAGCTCCTCGGCAAGCTCCTTGCGGTTCGTTTTTGCGACCGCTTCGCTGCCGAATGTTATCGTCGTCTGAAATCCCCGAACAGAAAAAAGTCTGTACATGTGGGACAGAAACGTGGTGTCATCCCACCAGCAGACGGCATCGCTCGCGGGAATCTCACCGCTGGCGGTCCTGTAGGAGATGGCCGCGTAACGCACCGGCAAACCGGCCCTTGCCGCAAATTCGAAGAACGACGAATTGAAGGGCAGAACGGTCTCGCCTTTTGTGCTCGTTCCCTCTGGAAATACGACCACGCCCTCGCCGCTGTCCAGAGCGTGAATTATCTTCTGGCCCGCGCGCGGGATGTCGCGGCGGTTGCCGCGGTCGATGAAGATGGTGCCCATATCGCCGACGATCCTTCCGGCGACGAACCATGAGCGGATGTCGTGCTTTGCAACAAAAACACCGTTAACGATCATTCGGAGAGCGGGGATGTCCGTATAGCTCAGATGATTTGTTACCAGAAAGAACGGTGGCGACGGCGGTTCGCCGATGACCTCGATCTTCATTTCCGAAAGCCGCACGAATGTTGCGCACCACGCCTTGAATGCTGTCTGCCGCCATAATTGTTTGTTAGGGATGAAGAATGAGGTCAGCCACCAGGCGGAATAAAGCGCCAGTGTAAGGATCGTGAAAGCGGTAAAGCGGAGTGATGCCCTGATATGTTTCATTACTCGGAACAACGTCTGCGAGATCGGAGGAAATGACGCGTAGGCAAACCGTCAATTCTTTTCGGTTTTCTCAAGCTTTGTAAAATTGTAACGCAGCATGACGCGCATCGGCAAATTTTTGCCGTTCCGCTCGGCGGGCCGCCACGTCATTTTTCTGATGGCGTCCGTCACCGCTTTTTCCAGTCCATAACCTGCCCATCTGATAACCCTTATGTCCGAGATCGTTCCGTTGGCGTCAATATCGGCCTCGGCGTCGATGGTCGCATGCACACTGAACAAAACCGCCTCACTGGTCGATGTCGGCTTTATGTGGCGATACGGCATCGGCGGCTGCGTCGTTTTATCTTGCTCGGCGGAGCGGGAATGATCCTCTATGTTCGCGTCCGGTTTTGCGTTTAGCTCCTTTCGGTAAAGGTCTGGGATCAGGGTGGTTATGGCTTCGGTAACGGTCTCTGCGTCTGTCAGCAGAGCATCAAATGCCTCTTCCGGCGTGTCCTTTTCTGCCTTTCGCAATTCAAAGTGGAACAGTTCGCCGCTTCTTGCCCCGGTGAGGAACAATGCCGCGGACGATTCAAAATATTTTGGCTTTTCAAATGAACTTCGCCGCTGGGTCTCGACCTTGACGAAGATCAAAATGTCAGCGCCAATGACGTTTCCGGCCGAACGTGTCTCCTCTAACGTTTGGTTGAACGGCGTTGCTATCGAAAGAGAGGTAAACGCGGCTTCTGCGGCTGAAAGTTCGACGGTTCTGTGTCGATCTGAGAGATGTTCGAGAAGCCTGTCGGCATAAGTTTCCGGCTCCGCACCTTTTTCGGGAGAGATCACCGCAATTCGCTGAGCGTCGGCAATGGTCACGCAAAACAGCAAGAGTGAAATGGCCGCAAAAGCCCCGAATACAACCATTTTTGCCGTTATCTGCTTTTCTGCCATTGTGTCCAACGTGCGTAACCTTATCAGGCGTGATAGATCTTGTCGATCTCGTGCATCAGTTCATACGGAAAACAGACCCTATGTATCCGGTACCCTTTTTGAAGCCCTCGGACGGCGGCGCTGACCTCCGAAATTTCATTGATCCGTGGTTTGGCAAATCCATGCTCAACATAGATCTGTTCTTTTGGCCTGGAATCGTCCTTGACGTAAAAGTTGTGGGCGACATCGCCGGCCCTGTCCTCAAGGACGTAGTAGTCGGGATCGAGTCCGGCATTGCCGACGACCTTTCTGACATCGTCGATGAACGCGGCCCGTTCTTCGTCGGGCATGTCCAGATCGAAAGCCTTAAGGAGTTTGCGGTTCAGAAATCTGTGAGCAAGGTCGGCAAGCACTTTGTCATCGGCGTCCTGCCATCTTTTTATGTGGAACAAGATGTCGGAATCATCCAGCGCAAGATGCTGGTCAAGCGACAGGCGTTCAGCCCTGAGAATGCTTTCGACCGGCGTGCCTTTTACATGCCAGACATATCCTCCTTCGGCACGGAGCTTCAATGCCCGCCGCAAAAGCGAATGCAGCACTGCCTCAGCCGCGCGCAGCGTGCGGTGAAAATAGACCTGCCGATACATGTAATACCGCGCCTGAAGGTAATCCTCGACCGCGTAAATGCCCGGAGCCGAAATATACAGGTGATCGTCCTGCTCGTTTATTTCCAGCGATTTGATTATCCATTCAAGGTCGAAGACGCCGTATTTCACACCCGTCATCATCGAATCGCGAAGCAGATAATCCATTCTGTCCACGTCAAGCTGTGACGACACAAGCTGTGAAAGAGCCATCGGCCGAAATTCGCCGCGAATGATGTCCGCGACCCTTTTGGGAAGATCGGCGGAATACTGTTTCAGCAGCTTCCCGATACCGGTGTTCTCCGCCAGCACAGTCTCGACGGTAAAATCCTCGTGATGAAAACCCAGGATCGATTCGATGACATGTGAAAAAGCTCCGTGGCCGACGTCGTGCAGCAGCGTCGCGACGCGCACCGCGATCCGGTCTTCGTCGGATATGTCGTAGCTGTTGGAAAGTTTTGCAAGTACCCGCGTCGCCAGATGAAATGCCCCGAGGCTGTGCGTGAACCGCGAATGCTCAGCTCCCTGATACGCAAAATGGGCCAGCCCAAGCTGCCGCACCCGCCGCAGCCGCTGAAACTCCGGCGTATCTATAAGCCCCACAAGCAGTTCCCCTTCGGCACTGTCCGTCCGAACCCTTATTATGTTATGCACCGGATCTCTGTAGATCCGCTCACCTGATAATTGATGCGTTTTTTTCACAATTTTTATAACTGAGTTTCCTTCATATCTGCAAACAGATACCTGATGATCGAGTATAAACGCCTTTTCATGCTAATTATACCTGAGGCGCTGCCAAATACCTTTCCGAAACACTGTTGTCGGGAGAACCTTAAGAAAGTCCAGCATATCGGACACTTAATTCATTTTTTCGGATTATTGGAGAGGGCCTCTCCCCAAGCTAAGGTTTCGGAGCCATGCAATGGCCCTTTCGGCCGGACCGAAACAACGCAAAAGCACGCAATTAACGCAGTATTTTACGGGGTTTCGGGGCTTGTGAGAAAATTCACAACTAAATTTTATCGACATCAAGACTTTGGTGCGGAAATTGCATAATATTAGCTGGATTACGGCGTTTCAAAAGGAATTTCCCCCCTTGCGAAGAAACCTGTAAACATCTTATTTGCAGAACATAAAATGGAGGAAAATATGCAGCGATTTAGTAAGTTTATATCGTTGTCCGCCTTACTTTTGGCGCTTGTCACGGTTTCGTTCGGACAGGACCTCGTCGGAAGTATCGAAGTTACAACAAAAGATTCCGCGGGAGCGTTGGTTCCGGGAGTTGCTCTGACCATTAGAAGCACTCAGGGAACCGCAGGTTTCCGCAGAACCGTAACGACGGACAATCAAGGCTTTGTTCGTGTACCTCAGGTTCCCCCGGGCATCTATGAGATCACGGCGGCCGCTACTGCCGGTTTTGTTGAAACCAGGCAGAGTGTTTCCGTCGAACTTGGTAGGGCATCACAGGTTTCCCTACAGCTCGGCGTATCCGCCGAAGAGGAAGTCACAATTACCGGCGGAGACGTAGGGGTCGATACGACCAACTCAGAGATCTCCAAGTCGATCAGCACCAAGCAGATCGATTCGCTTCCGAAAGGAACAGGTTTTACAAGCATCCTGAAGGTCGTTCCGGGCGTAAGAGCGGAACAATCGACCGGTGGTTTCACCATTGACGGTGCTTCGAAAGCTGAAAATACATTTATCATTGATGGTCAGGAAGTTACCAACTATCGTAATGCCGGCCTCGACAGCAACAACAATATTCCATTCAGCCTCGTTCAGGAAGTTCAGGTCAAATCCAGCGGTTTCAACGCGGAGTTTGGCGGAGCGACCGGCGGCGTTGTCAGCGTTGTCACCAAGGGTGGCGACAACGAATTTCGTGGTGATTTCGGCGTTCAGTTCCAACCGTCGAAACTCCAGGGCAGCAATAGGCCGAGCCTGACCCGCTTCACTTCGGGTTCGGTGGATTCAACGGCGTATGTTCAGACCGAGGAGTACATCCAATCGCCTAAGTCGCAGTATCTTGATTCGATGCCGTCATTTAACCTTCGCGGCCCGATCATCAAAGACAGGCTTTGGTTCTTTGGCAGCTATTCACCGTCTATTCGTGAACAGACCGTAACGAGTAACTTTTTCAGCAATGCGCCGTCGGCCACACGTGTGGCTTATGGTTCGCAGACCTATAAGTATAAGTCGATCAACGAGTACAGCTTTATCCGTCTCGACGCTTCGCCTTTCTCAAAACTCCGCTTGACCGGTACGTATCTCTACAATCCGCTCAAGCAGATCGGAGCACTACCGTACGGTACTATCTCGCTGTCAGGTGATATTCCGAACAATACTGCGGCGAACTGTGTTGATTTCGGCGGCAGCATCGGAACCTACTGCGGAAACGACCTGACCAGCCGTCAGGGCGGTATGCAGACCTCTAACAACATCACGGGACAGGCAGTTTACACGCCTTTCAGCAGTGTTGTTGCGACGTTCCGTTATTCACGCGGTTTCCTTAATGAAAAGCTTGGAAACTATTTCAAACCCAGCGGCCTTCGCTACATCTGTACGAACGGCAACATCGCAGGCACTGCGAACTGGGGATCAGATGCCTGTACACAGGGTGTTAACGATCCGGCGAACGACCAGACGCTAAAGGATGTCTCTGTCCGCACCAACTATGAGGGCGACATCAGCTTCCTGTTCAGCGCCGGCGGCCGTCACGAACTCAAAGCAGGTTACGGACATCAGTCGATCTTCAACGACCTTCAGAAGAACTATACAGACCGTATATATCTTCAATATGGCCGTGCTATCGACAATGACTTTAACTTCTCATCTCTGGCACAGCCTTCAGGCCCGATGTGTAATTTGGACGACGATACTGGAAATGTGATAATCGTCCCGGGATGCCTGCTCGGACACGCTGTTTTGTACAGATATGGTGAACTCGGATCGGGCAGCAACCTGAACCAGGCCATCTACATTCAGGACAAATGGCAGCCGCATTCACGTCTGACGCTGAACCTCGGCCTTCGCGTCGAAAAAGAAGCCCTGCCGTCATTTAACGGCTATGATGCTCCTTTCAGCTTCGGCTGGGGTGACAAGATCGCTCCCCGCCTTGGCTTCGCGTTCGACCTTACCGGAGACGGCAAAACGCTTCTCCGCGGCAGCTACGGAAAATTCTATGACCGTCTGAAATTCAAGATGGCACAGGGTTCATTTGGCGGCAACTTCTACCGTGTGGACTTCTTTGAACTCCATCCGGGTGACGGAAATTTCCGCAGTGCATACAATGTGGCGTCGGTTCTCGGCAATTTTGATGACAGGATCGGCGGTTCATGCTCCGAAACAGGCTTTATCGGCAGCGGTTTGAGTCGTTGTCAGAATGACTATCGTGTCGCTTCGAACGTTCCGGGAGTGGATATCGAAGATGCCGGCGGCATCGACGTTAATCTTAGGCCTTATCAGCAGAGGGAATTCACCTTCGGTGCTGAACGTGAACTGAGCCGTACAATGGTACTTAGCGGACGCTATACCAACAAGAAACTGATCGACACCGTCGAAGACGCCGGTGCCATCAGCGCCAGCGGCAGTGAGGTGTATATCACGGGTAATCCGGGACGCGGCCTCCACGCTGAATTCCTGCGTCAGTTCGGTTACAACGAACCGTATGCCACGGCCCGCCGTGACTACAACGCTATCGAAGTCCAGTTGGACCGCCGCTTGGCAAACAACTACTTCTTTAACCTGAACTACACCTACAGCCGTCTCCGCGGTAACTACTCCGGTCTGGCAAACTCCGATGAAGGAGCACGTTCAGATCCGGGCGTTAACCGTAACTTCGACCTTCCGAACATTGGCTTTGCGGCCATTGGCGGTTCGGATTACGGCCCGCTTCCGACCGATCGTCCGCATGTGTTCAACATGTACGGCGGTTATCTCCTGCCATGGAGAGGCGGTTCCAACGAGACATTGTTCAGTGCTATCCAGACATTCCAGTCCGGCACCCCGCAGTCAACTCTTATCAGTTTTATCGTTCCGATATTCCTGAACGGACGCGGCGACATGGGACGGACCCCGATGCTGTCACAGACCGACTTTAACATCACTCACCGCTACAAGTTCGGTAGGGATGGAAAGTATGCTGTTGAGGCAAACCTGAACATCGTCAATCTGTGGGATCAGGATACGGTCATGGGTTACTACAACACTATGTCCAACAAGGCGGTCTATAACTTCGCCCCTGGATTTAATTATGGATGTGCTTCCGGCGACTTTCCGTGTTTGCTGAACAGCTTCAACACAGGCGCTCTGTACAGCCAGATAGTGGCGAACATGACCACCAATACAAACATGACCGATCCCAGACCGATTAGCGAGGAGAACCCCGATCCGAGGAATCCCGTGCCGGTCAATCGTAATGCTCTGAACTCTTCATACGGCATGGACAATGCGTTCCAGGCCCCGCGTGGAGTTCGCTTTGGATTTAAGTTTGTCTTCTAAGCATAGCTGGAAGCACACTTAATATTCTTTTGGCCCGTCGGTTTATCCGGCGGGCCTTTTTGTTATGCGTTTTGTAGGACAGTGTTAAGAGTCGGGAGTTTGGAATCTGGAATCTGGAATTTGGGGGGCTGCGGTAAGCCGAAAAATGCCAAACGCACTTTATATACATAAAAAAACGTCGGGCCGGATATTCATAAACCCGAATTACTCACGAGAAACACCCCGACGAAAACCGGGACCGGCCTGACAGTTAATAGTTGTTCAGGTTACAGTTATTAGTTTTTCAACTGTTAATTAAAAACTGACCAACTACAAACTGTTAGAGACCAGGTTCTGCTGACATTTTTTTGAACGCGGATCAGGCGGATCAGGCGGATCGGGCAGATCCGAGCGGATCTGGAATTTCATATACGCTCCCATCCGCCAGATCTGCCTGATCTCCTGCATTTTGAACTTTGGGGTTCTCTAATGCGGAATCTGGGATAAAAAACGTCGGGCCGGATATACATAAAAAAGCGGCGAGCCTGACAGGCCGCACCGCTCACATGATGTCTTATGTTTCGGATCAGTTCGTGGCTTTTGCCTTATCCTTGAACTGCTTTATAAGTTTCTTGATATCTTCCTTGTTCGGCGCATCAGGAGATGCTTTGAGAAATGCTTCCAGTTCCTTTGCGGCCTCGCCATAGCGGTCACCGTCGCGTCCATATAGAAGGGCCAGTTGCCAATGAACGTCGGCGGACGACCCGTTAGCGGCCTTCGCAGCCGCTTTCAGGTATTGTTCGGCTTTTGCAGCATCCTTTAACGAGCGATAAGCCATACCCGCCAATAAACCGGCCTCCACTGAATCCGGCCTTAGGCCCGCCGCTCTCACTGAGGCCTTTGCGGCATCCTCAAATTGGGACAATGAATATTTGGCATAGGCGACGCCGTACCAGCAATCAAAGCATTTTTCATTTACGGCCAGGGCCTTGCCGAACATCTCGATCGCGTCGTCAAACTGCTCTTGTGTCAGCCTGACGATGCCCAATTGCTGCAACGCCATGAAATAGTCCGGGAAAATGGCGACCGCGCGTTCAATGGCCTGTATCCCGCTTGGAATCCGCTGGCTGGCCAGGTCGTCCATTCCCCGTTTATACTGGTCTTCCGCTTCTTTCGGAACATCCTGTGCGAATACGACCACGTTCTGAAAAGGCACCGCGTCCGCTCCGGGCCTCTGCCGCAGATAGATGTCCTTTTGCTGATTGTCAGGGATCGCCTGCCCGCGAGACCCCATGCCGGCCAATTCGATCTCGACGGACTGCTGCATCAGGTTCGTACCCAAAGGTTTGGCGATTATCGTGTATCGGCCATGCCCAAGTCCGGTAAAATAAAAGCGGCCCGAACCGTCCGTGGTTATCCGGGCGACGATGCTGAACTCATTCTTGAGTTCAACGACAACCTGGCCGACGGGGCGTTTTGACGGGTCGAAAACGTAACCTGAGATCGAACTCCGGCCGCCCTGGGCATAGGCAAGCTGGGCTGAAAGCAGCACTCCCGCAAAAACGACAAATGCGGCCAGCGAATATTGGAGATATCTGCGCATAATCTAAGCCTCCGGTGTATTGTAAAGCGTTTCTCAAACAGGCTGCGGCAACCAAAGAAGCCATCACAGGCGATCATGCGGTAAAATGCCGACATCAAAAACAAAACCCGCTTTTTAAGCAAGTCCTGTAATGTCATTTGGGCATTTACGGCTGCAATGCCGGATGGAATGATCGATCCATGTCTGTTCGCCAAGTATAGCGCAAACGCGGGATATTTTTAACTTTTTTTTAAGGATCTCTCTTTGATCGGCTGCCGGTTGCCTCACTGATCGAAGGTCAGCAAATGGCCCAGTTTTTCTTTTTTGGTTTTCATGTAGTGGGCGGCGGGTTCTTTGGCGTCGATCTCTATGGGTATGCGTTCGATGACGGTGAGGCCGGCGTTCTCAAGCGCCCGGAGCTTGTCAGGGTTGTTTGATATGACCCTGACCCTGCACAGGCCGAGATCGAACAGTATCTCGGCACATTGGCGGTAATCGCGGGCGTCCACGGCAAAACCGAGCTGCTCGTTAGCCTCGACCGTGTCGGCGCCGTTGTCCTGAAGAGCATAGGCCCTGATCTTGTTGAGAATGCCGATGCCGCGGCCTTCCTGCTGCTGATAGACGATGGCCCCGCGTCCTTCGGCTTCGATCATTTCCATGGCCCGCCGAAGCTGTGGCCCGCAGTCACATTTTATCGAGCCAAAAACGTCACCTGTCAGGCATTGTGAATGGATACGCACCAGCGTCGGCGTGTCAGGGCCGAGTTCGCCCTTTGCCAAAACAACAAATTCCTCAGAACTCGTAAGCGAACGATATCCGATTATCTCAAAATCACCTATCTGTGTGGGCAGTTTTGCGGTGGCAACCCGTTCAACGGTAACTATGCGTTCCGCCGGAGGACAATCTCCGTTCATGTTTTTCTGGCCGTGTATTTCCAAATCCTTAACCACTTTCGCGTCCATGGCCCGATGTTATCAGGTATCTCAATAATATCGTATGCGTGAACAGGATGAAAGGGCGAAACGGAAAAGGCCGCTTGCGAGCGTGTCGCAAACGGCCCCGGTGCAGGCACTAAAATTCAGATCATTTTTGATCGTCCGTTTCGGTTTCCGGATCCGTTTCCGGTGCTTTCTTTTCGTCTTCTTCAGGCTTTTCCTGATGGGCGAAAACGGCTCCGTCGCTTGTACCGAATATCTTGGAGAACAGACTGCTCAATACCTCAGAGATCCTTGTCGGTTCAGCCGGTATCAGGCCCGGTTCATTGGCCGTATCGGCGAAGGCGGCCTCCAGGCTGAAAAGCTCGACCGTTATATTTCTGCAAAAAGAGCAGTCAACCAGATGCGACATCACCGGCTGTATCTCGCGGTCGCCCAAGGCCCCTTCCACAAAAGCGGAAAGCGTATCCTCATCCAAATGGGGGCGTGAACTTACGGCAGACCCTTTAGATGTGAGGTAAAGTTCCACCAATTTCTCAATTTTTGCAGTATGCGAACTCATTATGTTTATTCACCGCCACGCGTTGTGGCTTGTCCTCCCATATAAAAGACGCAGCATCCGGGCATTTTTGCGAAAGTTTTTTCGGGAAAGGGAGATGCGATCTTAAGACGTTTCGGTAAAGATCATATTGCCGACAGATTCCTGAAAATGTCCCCGCCCGCAAGGTCCTGTGTCGCCAGTTCCATACAGGTTTCCACCTCATTTGAGGAAAGGCCGTACGTTCCCTGAAGCTCTTCCTTGAACTGCTGAAATATCTTTGCGTAGCATTTTTCCAGCCACCGCATCACTGTTGATTCATGCGTTCTGGTGCTTCCCGACGGCCGTTTTGAGCGACGCTGAAACCATCCGCGCAGCGGTGAATCAGAATCTTCGACCAATTTTGATATTTCCCTCAGCTTCAGGTTGTCCACGTGGTAATACATCAGCAGCAGCCGTTCATGCGTTTCCAACAAGCTGAATGCCTTTTCCATCGACCTGACCGTTGCTGCGCGGTAGCGGTCGGTCGTTATCATCTCGACCATCTCGTCCTCGCCGCCGGGCGCGGCAACGGCAAAATTCGCATGTGCCATGCCTTCGCCGACGTTCTCGGTCATTTCGTCAAGCGAGACCTCATCATGGCCCGAACGGTGCAGATCGACCAGCGAATGCCAGACAACCGTCCTCAACCAGCCTCTCAGGGAACCGCGGCCGCTGTATGTCGCAAATTTTGAGATGCGTTCGCCGTCTATCACCCTTGTTCCGTAGAGTTCCACATAGACCGTGTCGATGACATCCTGAGCGTCGGCCTCTGATTTTGCAAGGTGTCTGGCAACGCGTTCCAGATACGAGCGGTGCTGCTGGTCAAATTCCCACCACGCACGCTCATTGCCGTTGGAACAGGCGATGGCTAGAAAAAGATCGTCGAGCTGGAGTTGTTCAAGAAGGGCCTTTGCTTCGCCGGCCGTCGCGTTCCCTTCACCGGCGGATGAAATGAAGCGTTCGACAGTTTTTTCGAGCGAGGTTCTGAATTGCGGCCGGCCGACCTCAAAATTCGGAGCGGTCTCCGTGCATTTTTCAAACAGTTGATCGATAAGAGGCGAACATTCCTCAAATATCGGGTCACGAAGTTTTTCTTCGGGCTTCATTTCGTCAGATATTATATCCAAAGTAAGGCGATTAGCATAATATCGCGACACCTTAGTTATTCTTTTACCGCACGGTTTAAACGCCGCCTGCAGCCCAGGCCGTGTCCGATGTTACGACGTCGGTGTCAATGTCATCTCACCGGACGTTCCGCCAACCGTATCAGCCGGTTCGGCGGAATACTGAAGCTGGTAGAGCCGCCAGTACAGCCCGCGTTTCAGCAACAGGTCATTATGCGTGCCGCTTTCGCGAAGCTCGCCGTGGTGGAACACGAATATCCGGTCACAGCTTTGTATCGTTGAAAGGCGGTGTGCGACCACCAGCGATGTTCTTCCGTCCATCACACGATCGACCGCCTGTTGGATAAGTTCCTCGGTTTCGGTGTCTATCGAACTTGTCGCTTCATCCAATATCAAAAGTTTCGGGTCGTATGCCAATGCCCTCGCAAATGAAACAAGCTGTTTTTGTCCGACCGATAGGCCGGCGCCGCGTTCGCGGACTGAAAAATCATATTTGCCGTCCAACTGTTCGATGAATTTATCGGCATTGACCTCACGCGCGGCCCATTCCACTCGTGCATCATCAATAGCCTCGCTGCCAAGGCGGATGTTGTCCGCAATGCTTCCGCTGAAAAGAAAAACATCCTGCAGCACGACGGCAAAATTTGCACGCAGGTCTTTCAGGTCCCATTCTCTTATGTCCACGCCGTCAAGAAGTATATGACCTTTTTGAACGTCATAAAACCGCATAAGCAGGTTGGTTACGGTCGTTTTGCCTGAACCGGTATGGCCCACAAGGGCGATGCTCTCACCGGCCTCTATCTTGAACGAAAGGTCTTTGATGACCCAATCATCGTCCTTATAAGCGAACCAGACATTGCGAAACTCTATCGTGCCGACGGCCTTGCCTGTTCGCTTCGGCGTTTCCGGCGTCGTTATCGCCACGTCCAGGTCAAGAATAAGGAATATCCGGTGCGAGGCGACGATGGCCGCCTGAAGGATGTTGAATTTGTCGGAAAGGTCGCGGATCGGCTGAAAAAGCTGAAGCGAATACTGGATGAACGCTGCGAGAATGCCGACCGAAACAGCGGCACCGGCTGCGGAAAGGCCTGCCAGATGCTCATAACCGAACGCAAAGATCACGACCGCAATGCCGACCGCGCCGATGAAATCCACAAGCGGATAAAAGATCGCGTAATAATAGATGGTCTCAATATTGGCGGCGCGGTAATCGTCGTTTATTTCGGCAAACCTGTTCTGTGCCTTTGATTCGGCGTTCATCAGCTGAACGGTCTGCGCTCCCGAAATATACTCCTGCAAAAAGGCGTTGAGCCTTGCGTTTCGCGTACGAACCTTGTCAAAACCGACGCGGGCGCGTTTGCGGAACCAATTGGTCGCCGCGAAAAGCAGCGGAACCGTCAGCAGAGTGACAACCGCCAATTTCCAGTCCAGGACGAACATCCAGGTAATGATCGCCACGATTATAACCAGGTCGCCGAGGACATCAATGACACCTGACGTAAAAAGTTCGTTCAGGGCGTCAACGTCCGAGGTCAGGCGCGTTATGATCCGCCCGACGGGATTTTTGTCATAATAGGCGACCTCCTGCCGCTGGAGCTTTGAAAATATCTCGCTCCGCAGGTCGTACATGACGCGCTGGCCGACCTTGTTGAGCAGGATCTCCTGCACATAAGAGAAAACGAACCGCAAAAGAAACACGCCAAAGAACGCCAAAGCAAAAAGCCATATACCATCAACATTGCGCGGCGTGATAAAATCATCCACGGCCATTTTTGTGAAATAGGGCTGTGTGCTTATAAGAGCGTTGGTCAGGACGGTCAGGACCAGAGCGACGGCGGCGAGCCGCCAATACGGCCTCAGATACCGCAGCAGGCGTTTTGCAAGGCGGAGGTCATAGGTTTTTCCTATTGCGGCCTCTTCGTGATATTGTCTTACTTCGTCGGACACCCAATATTGATTTTAAAGCGGGATTTTAAGAAACACCAACCCGAAACCCGGATTCAGAGTGAATCGCTTCATAAACGATAACAAAGATAATTGGCAAAGGCTTGAGGACCTGCTGGGAATGATCCGCGGCGGCAGCCTCAGGGGCCTTTCGCGAATGGAGGTAAGGGAACTCGGCCAACTATACCGCCGGGCCGCCGCCGATCTGGCGATAGCCCGCGCCGAAACGCGCGACCCCAAACTCATAAAATACCTCAACAGCCTGGTCGTCCGCGCCCACGGAAAGATATACCGGGCCGAGGGCGACGGCGCCTCCATCATCAAACGCTTTTTCTCGGCGGAACTGCCGCAGGCCGTGCGCGCCGCGTCAAGGTTTACCACGATCTCTTTTCTCGTCTTTATGGTATGCGCCGTTGCCTCGTTCGCTCTGGCGTATTCCGACCAGACTTTCTCAGATATGCTTGGACTTGGCGATATCCAAACAAGCGCCGAAACCGACAGCAGATGGTGGCTGTCCCTCAATGACGGCAATCAGATAGGTTCGAGCGCGATATTGACCAACAACATCAGGGTCGCGTTTTTCGCATTCGCGCTCGGAGTTTTCTTTTGTATCGGATCTATCTATATCATTGCCATCAACGGCGTTATGATCGGCGGAGTTCTCGGTGTCTGTTATCGAGTAAGCCCGGCGTTCGGGACGGAACTGGTAAATTTCATGGTCGCTCACGGCGTTGTGGAACTTGCCTGCATTTTCATCGCCGGCGGAGCGGGAATGGCGATAGGATATTCGATCATCGATCCGGGCGACCTTACGCGTTCTCAGGCACTGAAACGCAACGGCATTCAGGCTGCAAGAATAGTTATCGGCTGCGCGGTGTTCCTCGTCGTTGCCGGTATAATCGAGGGCTTCATATCGCCCTCGTCGCTGCCCGTTTATGTAAAATACGCGACCGGTATCCTGACAGGCCTCGCGATGTTTGGTTATTTGTTCTTTGCAGGGCGCAACCTTCCGCAGAATGAGGCATAAAGGTTGATCACTGCGGGAAAAACTAGCTTCGTCCGGCCCAATAAAACGGCTTTCGGCCATGATGTGCAAACGCAAGTACCCTGATAGAGTCCTCTCTTATTGCGAATATAATATTGTAGGGAAATCTTTACAGTCGTTTTTTACGAATGTCGTCTAAAACTATGGTTGTTGAGAGGGGGTTATCTCTGATAAATGCCG
Source organism: uncultured Chloracidobacterium sp. (assembly GCA_964583955.1). Taxonomy (GTDB): domain Bacteria; phylum Acidobacteriota; class Blastocatellia; order Pyrinomonadales; family Pyrinomonadaceae; genus OLB17. The sequence continues at coordinate 19,529 of CAZOXY010000023.1, forward strand.
AGGCGGACTCAAATTGAGCAAGGAGGTCGGCGGCAAGGTCGATGCTCACAGAATTATAGAATCGGATCGAATCGTTTAGTTCACGCTGAGCCAGCGGGTGTAAAGAAATATCTTTGGTCATCCAATAAGCTCACGAGCCTCGCTGACAGCCTTTTCAAAAGGAACACCGGCAACCTGTCCGCGATCCATCTCGCTGAGGCGAGATGAGGCTTCTTCCGCCCAAAGTTTCTCACACTCCTCTTCTGATATGTCGTCAAGGCTTCTTAACAGTATTGACGCGAGCCGGGCGCGGCCTTTTAGATCAAGGCCCAATGCTTCCTGTTCTATGCTGTTCACGCTCATAATTCGCACCTTGTTTCAGATCAAGTTATAGGTTACATCATAGTCAAACACAGGCCAAAGAACAAGAATATCTCCGCAAGGTGTTTACAGCAGACCTCTTTCCTTTACTCGAAGATAACTTTCCAAAAGCCTCGGCCCGAGGGTTTGGGTTGTCACGTCCAGGGCGAGTCCGCCGAGCGATTCGACCAGCCGAAGCGCCGATTCCCGCTGATGGATGATCTCCTCGGCGGCAGATTGCCTGAAAACCTCGCGGATGTCATCGGGTTTTGAGCTTACAACGGCGTTGAGGTCACGGTCGCCTATCGTCGCGACCAGCGGCAGATGGCGCGGACGCAGCAGCCTGAGCGACCTTATCAGATCCTGTGAACTGTCCTTGTCCACAAGGTCGGTCAGGATGACGACGAACGCCCGTTTTTTCATATTGGACGCCGCAAACTGAAACGCTCTGGCATAAGAAGGCTCGATAAGCTCCGGCTCCGTGTCATACAGGGCCTCCAGAACAGCGTCAAGGTGTTCGACGCCGCGTTTTGGCGGGATGTATTTATGCACACGCCTGCCAAAAACAATGATGCCCGCATTGTCGCCCGCTCGTGCCGCCGCCGACATCAGCGCCAACGCGGCGTGTATCGCCGTGTCAAATTTCGTCTCGTTATCTATGCGGCCGGTCATCAGGCGTCCGGCGTCTATTGCTATCAGAACGGTCTGGTCTCGTTCTATCTGATACTGCCGCGTGGTCAGTTTTGACCGCCGTGCCGTTGCCGTCCATGAAATATGGCGAAGTTCGTCACCGCGAACGTAATCGCGCATTGATTCGAACTCGCGTCCTTCACCGCGTCTTATCGCCTTTCTTTGCACGGCCGTAAATGACTGATTGCCAAGGGCTTTCAGCTCCATCTCACGAGCCCGGCGCATATTCGGATACACCTTTACGCTTTGGGCTTCGCCCGCCTGTGCCTGACACCAGACCAGGCCAAATTTTGAAAGGAACCTCACGGCGGTCGCGCCAAATTCATACCGGCCGCGTTTTGGCGGCGTCAGTTTATACGTAAATTTCGCGTGACGCCGTGCCGGTATTTCCACCTCGGCCTGACGGTCGTCGTCCAATCGCATATCGGCGGGATATTCGTCCTTTATCCGGCATCTGATCGGTGTCGGCGTGTCATTTTCGATATGAAGCGTAACGGTGGTCGGGTCGCCAATGGCAAAACGGCGGTCAAATTCGCGTCGGACCGAAAAGCCCTCGGGAAGTTTTCGGCTGATGAAATGATCCGTCAAGGCCGCCGCCACGAGGGCGATGTCATATAAAAGCACCGCGATCCGCAGCGAAGGAAAATTCCACGAAGCCGAAAGCGGGACCAGGCCTAGAGCAAGGAGTATATAGAATCTGCTGGAAAAGACGAATCGCATTCGATTGCCGGATTATAACATTATGCCGCTTAAATCATTGCAAGGCCCGGGGCTTTTGGTTCATTATTTATCGTGAAGTTTGTTTTTGAGCCGGTATGACACATAACGCTCACTCCACATCTCCCGTTCCGACCAGGCTGAGTTCCGCTGTCTTTCGCGCCAAGGCGACAGCGTTGCAGGGGCGTCGTTTTGTCACGGACACTTTCATTGACCGGACCGCAAAATACGCCGTCGGCACGACGATGCTGGCGGATGCCGTGATAGCCGAATCCGCCACACTGCTTTGGACAGAGACCGAACCGGAAGAGAGATTTCTTGTCGCGGGAAAGATACATAATCTTCGTCTTGCCATACGGGCCATAAACGGGATCGAGGTGGACGCCGGACAGACGTTCAGCTTTTGGCGACAGGTCGGCAGAGCGGTCAGGCGGCGCGGATATGTTCGCGGCAGGGAACTCCGCGAAGGCTGTGTCATACCAAATATCGGCGGCGGATTGTGCCAGCTTTCCAATGCGCTTTACGATGCCGCATTGCAGGCCAATTTTGAGATCGTCGAACGCCATGCACACACTCAGGTAATTCCGGGTTCGCTTGCCGAAACGGGACGCGATGCGACCGTTTTTTGGAACTACATCGATCTGCGGTTTCGTTCACCTAACGCATTTCGTATCGAGGCCGTCCTTGATGCCGAACGGCTGACAGTCCGCTTTCGCGGCAAAAAGGCCACGGAAAAACAGCTTTATCAGATCGGCAGAAACGGTTCGGGCCACGCCGAGATCGGTTCGTGTGCAACGTGCGGAGTTGAGGATTGCCACCGCGTAGTTCATGAACCGAGCACCGCCGATTTTGGAAAGGCCGCGTGGCTGGTGGATGAAAGGACGCCCGAATTTGACGCTTATGTTCAACGGGAACGCAAAACCGCTGACACGCTGCTGATCCCGCTTGACGGCAAGCGTTTCAGAAAAGGGAATTATGCGTGGACGACCGAAGGATTTTCCGCCGTCAGGCAAAGTCTGGCGGTGACGGCCATCAGGTCATACCGTTCACGAAAACTTTCCGCACAAGGCGCTGCCCGGCAGAAAAATTTGCTGGAAATGTATCGCAGATTGGCGGAAAGCTTCGCGAAAAAATTGAGCTATGACGTTCTGCACGTTGTCGTTCAGCAGAATCTTTTGCCTTTCCTGTGGTCGGGCGGACATCTTGGCGGACGCACCTTTGATGTTTTGATGAACTCGCTGCCGATGTGGGAACTGCAACGCCGTTTGGACATTGCCGCCGAATTGCATCCGCAAAGCACAACGCTCGGAGATTTTCGCGCTGATTTAAGATTGATAGCCGATGAGAAAGAGGCTTTGGCGAATGCCCGTCGGGTCATCACACCACATACTGCCATAGCGGAAATGTTTGGCGAAAAAGCTGAGCTTTTGCCGTGGCAGCAACCTGCCGCGATAAAAAACACAAGATACGGCGGCGGCAAACCGACACTTGCATTTCCCGCGTCAACCGTCGGCAGAAAAGGTTGTTACGAACTTCGCGAGGCCATTGGCGGCATGGACGTTCGGCTGATCACCATGGGGCCGTATATCGAATCACAGGATTTCTGGAAAGGCCTCGATGTCGTTCGCGGAACGGACGACGACCTCGGAAAGGCAGATCTCGTGGTCCTTCCGGCTTTTGTGGAACACCGCCCCCGGCGGCTTCTTTCTGCGGCCGCGTCCGGCATTTCCGTGATCGCCTCGGAAGCCTGCGGCGTTGCCGGCATCGCCAATATACATACGATGCCGGCGGGCGACGCTGAGGCACTCGGAAAAACCATCAGGCAGCTGCTGAGTTCTTACAAATGATGGCCCGCTGATGCAACCAAACCGGTGCTTTGGGTCTCAAAGATACTGTGAGACAGCCAATTTTCCCCAAGACAGTGTTTTTATACGTGTTTCTGCTCGTAGCGGCGGCCTTTTCAGGCGTTTCGGGACAAACTGCCGCAGACAAGACGGATGTTATCGAAGCAATTTACCTTGCCAGGGCAGATGCCGAAGGCGGGGCCGGTGAACCGGTCGAGGAATTTCTGGTGACGGACGTTCCGATATTCTGCGTGGTCGAACTTGCCGACGGCGATCCGGTCACGGTTACGCTCAATTTCGTCGCGGCAAATGTTCCCGGCGTAAAAAAGGATTCCAGGGTCGTGACGACCGCATATACGACCAAACAGGGCGAGACCCGTGTCAATTTTTCCGGCAGGCCGCACAAGCTCTGGGTCGCGGGACGGTATAGGGCGGATATTCTGGTCGATGGCGAGGTTAAAAAGAGCGTCGAATTTGACATAAAACAACCGGCATCGGTGCCGGCTGCCTCAAAATTTACCCAGACAAAACAGCCTTCCAGACAGGCCCGGCCGCGCAAAAAACCTTAAAACAAAACGCATTTTGAGCGCAAAAAAAGCGGCCGTCCGGTGACAGCCGCTTTCGTTTGTTTTTGGATCAGCTTACCAGCGATTGCGTCCGCCGCCGCCTCCGCCGCCATAGCCGCCGCGGTTTCCACCGCCGCCGCCGCCGCCAAATCCGCGATTTTCACGGGGCTTGGCTTCGTTGACCTTGAGTTCACGGCCGTTGTGCTCGGTTCCGTTCAGTTCGGCGATGGCCTTTTCGCCATCTTCCTTGCTTGCCATTTCGACAAAACCAAAACCGCGTGAGCGTCCTGTTTCACGATCTTCGACGACAGTGGCCGATTCGACCGTGCCGACGCTTGAAAAAAGTTCCTGAAGATCAAAATTTGATGTTTGGAAAGAAAGATTTCCAACGTAAAGTTTCATTGACATAAATATGCGTTTACCTTAGCCGCCGGAATATTTCCGTCGGCTGAAAAAGAAGTTCGGCACCGTGATGTATATTTGGGATACGGTCTGCCCGCAAATATCCGGCCTGGATAGCCCGTTCTCAAGAGCCGCTTCTGTACCAATTACCAACCTGCCCTCGAACTTCCAAACGCCGTCGAACAAAACCAAATCGTATCGGGGCGCATCACCGTCGATGCGCGAGAGAAGGACCAACTGCTTTTAATGATGATAGCGTTCGAACCATTTGGCAAACGCGTTTTTACGATTTTTAGGGGTTTAGCGTCAAAAGAACGCTGCATCAAAAACAAGAAAGGCGAGGTGTCCGAACGGCCCTAACAAGGCCGAAGACGGACATTCTCGCCTGATAATATTCAAGCGGACAAAGGCTATTGAGCCGTGAACACGACCTCGTCTATGATACCGTCCGCCATAATGACCCTCGTGGCATCGGCAAACGTGTGCCGACGGCTGGAAACCGAAATGATGACGGTATCTCCGGCCTTCAGGCTTTCGAACTGAAAATAGCCGAAACCGTTCGTGTTCACATTGCGAACGTTGCCTTCGCTGTCTGTCAGCATCACTTTTGCCTGGCTGATGCCCATTCCCGATCGTTCCAAAACCCGCCCCGTGACGGTTATTCCCGATGATGACGGCATATCGTCGTCAATGATCGTGTGAGTGAATTGCGTGATAGGGGCCTGGCCGCAGGAGCTGAGGCTTGCCAGCACCGCGTTTCCGCTCACTGACCCCACTTCAAATTCGACCGTCTTGTTAGGTTCGATAACGCTGTCACCGTCAGTTGAGAAAGGCAGGTTAAAAACGCCTGTGTTGACGCCGTCATAGGTTCCCGCCGGAATGGAGATCATGACGCTGTTAGTCGTATTGCCGAAAGCGAAGGGTTCCGTCAGGCTGTAATCAACACCGGCCACACCGGTTCCGCCCGTGACGTTTACCGTAATCATCGCGCCGCCTGCTCCGACCGTTCCGCTGATGCGAAGGGCCGGGCGGGTTCCGTCCGCAGGTGTATGGCTTCCGCCTGAGCTGCCCTCAAGAGCTGCCGTGTCAACCGCCGCGGCCTCGACATACGGGGCCAGCTGTATCTGCCAGTCGTCAATGAAATTTCCGACCGTGACGTTCCCGCCCGCTGTCGAAACCGCGGCAAATCCCAGATTGACCACCTGTGTTGGCCCGTTGTATAGATACCTGCCGCCATAGCGACGCCAACCGCCGCCCAGGATGCCCGAAGTAGTAATATCGGTGGTCAAAGAAACACTGCCGCCCGGCGGAATGGTGGCGGAGGTCGGAGTTCCATCGTTTGAAGTTGCAACCCTAAGTATCGGATAATTATAAGGATCGGCAGGTTTTGAGCCCGTTGGAAGCCCTGTCGGTATGCCTATGCGAAAGTCAGCTTCATCAGCAACCGTCGAACTGTTTCTCCCGCGATGGAGGAACGAGAAAGTGAAAGATTCTCCGTTCGTCATACATACGGGTTGATAGATCATCGACACTGCTTCGGCGTTCAGTTCCACAAATGCATTTCCCGCGCCGGGTGCGGTGTTGATGCTGTTGAAACCGGTTCCCCATCTTTCTATCGGCCTGCAAACTTCGGGGCCGACGGCACAGGTATTAAGCGGGTGCGTCGTAAGCCAGCCGGTCAGCGTTTCTTCAGCGATACGCTGATAGGAATTGACTGGCATGGCGGGATCTTCGACGCTGGGATTTTGTATCGCCCGCTGAGCCAGTATGAGAGACGGCTGGACCACCATGAGCATTGCCAACAGGCCGGCTGCGGCAATGGAGCGGATGCCTTTAAGACTGAAACCACCTGAACGGCGCTCGGCAAGGCGCAACCGGACTTCTGTAAATACTTGATTCTTCATAATTTGTTAAACAACACGCTGTGTTTTAGAAAGAAAGCCGGTAGGAGTGAGGATATTGGGAAGGTGGAAGGTGGCTTTCATTGCAGCCAAAACTATTATATCAATTTGGCCCTGTTTGTTTCAATACTTTGTTTTTGTGCGATAAATGGAATGATCGGAAGCTCCAGCACTGCCAATTTTACATTTAGCAGCCTGTCAGGCACAGCCGGTCAAGTTCTTTATTTCCGGCATTTTATCCATTGCCGCCGCGTACCCGAGTTCGACAAGCTCGTCCATTTTCTTTATTTCGTCCGGCCTGATGTGTGCGATCTGCGGTTCGATGATGACATCCGCCATATAATGCTGATTTTTTGACGCTGTCTGGAGAAGCATCATCGCCGCTTGGATGAACGTTCCTATCAGCGTGGAAGGCGAGGCGGCGAAATCCGACCCGCAGGTGAGCAGGTCAACCGCTATGACCGCATCCGCTCCGAGTTCTCTTACCGCTCGCGTCGGCATTGGCGAAGTGACGCCGCCGTCCACCAACTGGCGGCCGCTGCCGTCATCAACAGGCAGAAAAACACCGGGAATGGCACAGCTTGCCCGTATCGCCGTGACAAGATCGCCGCTACCGTGTAAAACAACCTCCTCACCTGTCGCAAGGTCGCAGGCGACGGCGGCAAACGGAATCTTAAGGCCTTCAAAACGCGTTTCGGGAAAGTTCTGTTCGATAAAGCCTCCCATCGGGGCGTTCGACAACATGCCGCGAGGCGAATAGGAAAAACCCGCCATTCCGAACCATCCGATCTGTTTTCCAAGTTCGACAAGGCTGTCCGCGTCCAGCCCAGATGCGTATGCGCCGCCGACAAACGCTCCGGCGGACGTTCCCGCAACCATATCCACGGGAATATCATTTTCGGCAAGAGCTTTCAGCACGCCGATATGTGCAAACCCGCGCGCTCCGCCGCCGGAAAGGGCAATGCCTGTTTTTTTATCAGAGACGATCTTATCCATCAGAATGTCGCGGTTCGGCAAGAGAGCATCAGGCCGTAGATTGATTTTAACGTTTCAGTGTGGAAAACTTAAACCTCGAAAAATGACCCCTCAGGAAAAACCCCAGATATTCAGGCCGAGGACGAGTGCGGACATTGCCGGCGGCGAGACGGTGTGTCCGGTGTGTTCGCGCGAGACTTTGGATGAATTTGTTCCGCTTCGTGTTTTGGAAGAGGACCTGCAAAAGCTGATCTCGGCGAATGCGCCGGACACGACCGATTTTCGTGCCGTGTGTGCCAGATGCCTAAAACTTTTTGAAAGAGCAAAAGAGCAGATCATAAAAGACGCGGCGGTGCAAAAAGACGGCTCGCACGTGCTTTCGACACCGCTGCGGCTGGACGCCGACGACCGTTACACGGGCAAGGGCGTGACGATAGCCTTTCTCGATTCAGGATTTTATCCGCACGTTGACCTGACCACGCCAAAGAACCGCATCATCGGCTATCGCGATCTTTTGAAGGAAGACGGCGACCTGAACACGCTCTTTCAGCCCGATGTGGCAAGCTGGCACGGAATGATGACCTCGGTCGTCGCGGCCGGGAACGGTTCGCTCTCAAACGGATTTTATCGCGGCCTGGCGCCGGATTCGGATGTCGTTTTGGTGAAACTGGCACGCACGGGACGCATAACCGATCAGAACATTCTGGACGGGCTGGAGTGGATATTGGCAAATCGCGACCGTTTTCGCATCCGCGTGGTCAACATATCGGCGGGCGGCGATGACGAGCAGCATTATCTTGGCGATCCGCTTTCGCAGGCGGTCGAGGAATGTACCAAAGCGGGCATCGCCGTGGTTTGCGCCGTCGGAAATTCGGGCCATCTGCCAAATCATCCGGTCGTCCCGCCTGCAAGCGCTCCGTCGTCCATCGCCGTTGGCGGGCTTGATGACAAGAATTCGATAAACCGCTCACGCCGAGGGATGTATCGTTCTTCTTACGGGCCGACGGTTGACGGATTTCAAAAGCCGGAAGTGATCGCTCCGTCGATATGGGTTCCGGCGCCGATACTTCCAAACACGCCAACGGCACAGGAGGCCGCTCTCCTTGATACCCTCGATAAAAGCGAGGATGACGACCTGCACAAGATAATCCGTGAGCATTCGGGTATAGATGGCGAACTTGATGCCGCTCTCGACCGGCCCGCACACAGCATCCGGCAGATAATCGCCCTTAAATTAAGGCACGAACACGTCATTACCAAGCATTATAAATATGTTGACGGAACATCATTTTCGGCGCCGATAGTCTCATCGCTGGCGGCCCAGATGATCGAGGCGAACCCCGCTCTCTCTCCGCAGAGCCTTAAGAGAATACTCATCTCGACCGCCGAGCGCCTGCCGCATTATGAGGTTGACCGGCAAGGCTGGGGCGTCGTCGATCCGCGCCGTGCAGTAGAAGCCGCCAGATCTTTTTCCGAGAACTAATTATCCCTATTCGCCGGTGTCGGGCTTGAACCCGGCCTGATTATGATCGGCGTCAGCGTCGGCTGCGGCGTCGCAGGAGGCGGTGTCGGCGGCCTGGTCGGCGATGGCAGCGGCGACGGAATGTCACTGTCATCATCAGGCGTCGCGGTCGGCGAAGGCCTCGGTGTCGGCGTTTGTGTCGGCGAGGGCGAGACGGTCGGCGAAGGAGAAGGGCTTGGGGTCGGCGTCGGGCTGGACGCGTTCACATTCGCGGTGTTGCTGTTAGTTCCGAAACCGTTGAAATCAAAATTGCCGTCAATGCCCAGATTGGAATTCACATTTATGTTCTGATCGGGCATGTTCGTATTGATGTTGGCGTTCAGGTTTCCGTTAGAGTCTCTGGTCAGGAACCAAAATCCGAGCGCGCCCATGCCCAACAGCACGGTCGTTCCTATCATTGTCAGCAAAACAACGAGGAAAATATTTGTCCGTGGCGGCGGTTGCTGATAGGGAACCGTCCTGACACGCTGCTGCTGTTCCGGCCGCTCGGCAGCCATCGGGACGACTATCCGCTGCTGGTCCTCACGCGGCGGCGGCGGAACCGGCTCGTATGGCGTTACCGGCGGAGGCAGCAGTTCGCCGTTATCATCCATTTCGGGCGGCGGTTTCGGCGTTGGGGCAGACTTGCGCACAATGGTAACTTCATCCGGCTCGTCCTCTATGTTATCTTCCAGACCTTCGCTCGGCATCTGGATGAACGTCGGTTCTTCCTCATCAACCAAAGGCGTGCCGTCCTTCATACAAAAACGGAGGATCTCTTCGTCGTAGTGTGTGTCGCAGGTCGGGCAATATTTCATAATGGATCACATAAGAACGGTCCGTGGACGTGTGTAGATCGTACAGCCAGGAATTTTAACACGATTTGCGAGCATCAAAAAGACGCCCTTTCCATCAGAAGAGAATGTTCTTACCTGCCAAAACCGGGCAGAGGCAGATATGGCCGCCGATCTTACGGTTTTGCCCATTCGGAAAACATCGGGGTTTGCAATTAGCCCTGTTGACAGATACGATTGTTTGCTAAAAGATCCTACAGAAAAAGGAAGCACTGATTATGAAATTACCAGGTGGATTTGATCTTAATTCGATGATGCAGCAGGCCCAGAAAATGCAGGAGCAGATGGGCCGAGAGATGAAGGAAACGGTCGTTGAGGCCTCAGCGGGCGGCGGAGCCGTGGCGGTCAAGATGCGCGGCGATTTTGAGGTGGTCGAACTGATCATTTCACCCGACATCGTCAAAGACGGCGATGTCGAGATGATACAGGACCTGACCGTTGCCGCACTCAATGAAGCTCACCGCAAGGTCGAAGAATCGCTCAAAGGAAAACTCGGTGGAATGCTCCCTCCCGGACTTATGTAAAACCAGACAGGAGACATGAGACATGAGACAAGCAGCCCGCGGCCAAGTCTCATGTCTCTTGTCTGATGTCTCGTGTCTCTTATGCTTGATTATTCAGAACCGGTCGCCAAGCTGATCGATGAATTCAAACGCCTGCCGGGAATTGGGCATAAATCGGCCCAGCGGCTGGCGTTCTATATTTTGCGGCGGCCACGGTCAGAGGTCGATAATTTTATTGCATCGCTGCGCGAGGTCAAGGAAAAGATCTCATTCTGTTCGGTATGCAACAACCTGACCGATGTCGATCCGTGCCTTTATTGCGCCAATCCGCAGCGTGACCGTTCGATGATCTGCATCATCGAGGAACCGTATAATCTGGTCGCGGTCGAAAAGACGCGTTCCTATAAGGGGCTTTATCATATTTTGCACGGAGCCTTGTCGCCGATACGCGGCATCGGGCCGGATGAGCTGATGATAGCCAACCTTTTGCCGCGTCTTTTGCCGGAAAACAATGACGGCGTTGAGGTAAAAGAGATCATCATTGCCACAAACCCGACGACCGAGGGTGAGGCCACCGCAACCTACATCGCCCGCTTGCTGAAACCGCTTGGTGTAAAAACAACGCGGATCGCGATGGGAATGCCTGTCGGCTCTGACCTGGAATACGTCGATGAGGTGACGATGGACAAGGCTCTTGCGAATCGCCATGAGATCTGATGGAACGCGGGCATCTCTGTCCGCAATGCCGCAACCGTGAACCACCAATGGAGGAAGATCACCGGACAATTCGCCTTCGTGATATTCTTCGTTCGCGAAAGGGCGGGCCGACGTTTCGGGTGCTGCTTTTTATCTTTGGTTCCGCGCTGAAACTGTTTTTCCGCCGCATCGAAACGGTCAACGAACACCTTGTTCCCGAGGGAACAGGTGTCATTTTTGTTTTGAATCATCCGAACGGACTGATCGACCCCGCGCTTGTTTTTGTCGCGTTGCCGCGAAAGATCTCATTTCTGGCAAAATCCACGCTTTTCAGAATGCCGGTCATATCCTTTCTGCTGAAACAGGTCGATGCCCTGCCGGTGTATCGGCGGATGGACGCCGGCGAGGACGTATCTCAAAATCTGAAAACATTTGCCGCTGCTCGTGACCTCTTAAAGCGTGGCGGTTCCATCGCACTATTCCCTGAGGGCGTTTCGCACAACTCGTCCAAGATGCTGCCGGCAAAGACCGGTGCGGCCCGCATTGCGCTCGGCGCGGCGTCAATGAATGAAGACGGCGGCAAAGGCGTCCAGGTCGTGCCGGTCGGGCTTTATTACACCAGCAAGACCACGTTTCGGAGCGAGGCGTTGCTGCATTTCGGCAAAGCGTTCCGCGTTCCTTCGGTCGAACTGGACACGGACGGCGATCCGCCGCGAAATGATGTAAAGGAACTGACGGCGAAGATCGAGGACGCGCTTCGCGAGGTGACGATAAATGCCGAGACCGAGGCGGAATTGAACACGGCTGATGCCGCACGCGGAGTTTTCTTTTCAACCGACGGCGGCCGCGAACTGCACAAGCGTCAGATATTTTTGCAGCGGTACATCGGCGATCAGAACGGCGAGCGTCTGCCCGAACTTGCGGAACTTGATGAAAAGATAGTGAAATTTGAGCAAAAACTGGCAGCGTTGAAACTTCAGCCGGAACACCTTTCGCTTTCGCGTTTCACACGCGGGTTTGTCGTAAAGCAGGCGTTTCTTCAAACGTGGTATCTGCTCGTGCTGGCTCCGGTCGCGGTTGTCGGAGCTTTGCTTCACGCGCCGGCATATCAGCTTTGCAAGCTTTTCGCGGCGATCTATTCCCGGCACGGGGCCGATGATGTCGCCTCCACGGTAAAGGTGCTGGCGGGCATGGTCTTCATGCCTTTGACGTGGCTTATCGTTGCCGGAGCGGTTTATTATTTTGGGGGATGGCAGGCCGCAGTACTGTCAGTACCGATCTCATTTTTGGCAGGATACATCGCTCTGGTGACGCTTGAGGACCTTGAGGAATTGCGTGGCTGGGCAAGGGCGATACGAATGTTCTTTACAAAAAAGGAGAGTTTTCTTCGGCTTTACGTGGAACGCAACGACCTTCAGGAAGGCCTTCGCCGACTTGGGCTGACGCATGAATGACAAAATGCCTGCAGCCAACGGAAAACGATCCGTGCTGCGGGCATTTTTGGATCTGACTGACGGAATGAATGTTAGTAGCGGACGCGTTCCTCGATCGCATCTGAGGCGCTTCGCGACACTTTCCATTCTTCCTCGGTGTCGTAGAAATGAACATCAAAGGTGAGCAGGCTCTTTAGCGGTATGCCGTCAAATTCGTCCGGCGTGTCGCCAAAACGAACAATGGAACCGATGCCTATGATCTCCGTGCCGAGGTCTTTCACGAGTTCGATGGTTTCGGTCAACGCCCGGCCCGAACGAACTATGTCATCTACAATTATCGCCGGATAAACGTCGCCTTTTCCGATGTATTGGCGAAACTGACGCTGGCCGTCCTCACGCTCCGCCCAATATATCTGATCGGCGCCGAGTGCCTCACGGACACCGAACGCCACCATTATGCCGCCCGGACTGGGACTGATGACCGAAACGCGCGGAAGCCGGCTGGAGATCGCCTTCTCCACACGGAACAAACGGCTCAGCCCAACGGAAAGGATGCGGGCATTATCGTAAAAACGAAAGGCAAGCGGCATCTGAAAATAATGAGACGCGTGTTTGCCGTTAGGATAGATGTAGTGTCCTCGGCGATATGCTCCTGTTTCTGTCAGGATCTGCATCACCGATTCGGATGAAGGTACGAGATCGACCATTTGTGTCTCCAAAAAAATATCTGCCTTTTCAAACGAAAACGCTATTTTAACGGCTGGGCCTGGTTTAATCAATCCATAACGGACAAAACAGATCGGATAATGGACGCCTGTGCCAAGCTCAATTTTTCAGGCAGGGCATCTGCCGCGAACCATCCCAGGCCGATGATCTCATGACTCTTGACCTCCGGTTCCTCATCCGTCCGCGCGGAAAAGATAAACTCTATATGACGATCCACACAGCGGACGCTGTACAGGCTAACCGAGGTGAGTTCAATGCCGACCTCTTCGCTGATCTCGCGCCGAACCGCTTCTTCAGGCTGTTCCCCATGGCTTATGAAGCCGCCGGGCAGTCCCCAACCGGAAAAAGGGCGCAGAACATGATCGAGCAGCAGCACCTCGCCGCTGCCGTTTGCGATCACGACCGCCGAGGACGCCGTGAACTTTGGCTGTGACAAACGGATCGCCTTCAGCCGCAAACCGCCCGGCAATCGCCTCCATATCTTTCGTATCAGACGTTTCAATGTGAATGACCTGCGGGCGTTTGCCCGATCCTTGTTTCCATATATAATATAACGCCGTGCGAGCAGAGGCGACATTGTCCGGCAATAAGACCGAATTTGCCCTCAAGCGCGCGTTCACGCAAATCCCGCAAAAAAGAACGTCGTATCATTTGGCCGTCAGAAATGGCATAACACAGCATATACGGAAATTGCAGCAAATGATGAAAAACCTAAAATATTTCATAGCTTCTGCCGTCGTGTTGGCGATATTCGTTGCGGTTGACGCCAACGCCCAGCAGGGAGCCATCATGGCAGTTGATGAACCGCCTGCGGGAGCGGCGGCCGGAGCAGGTTCGGCGGTCGGCAGCGGTGGTGAGCAGGCCCGATCCGGCTCGGCGAAAAGTTCTGCCCGCTCGACAGCCGGTTCCAAAGGCCGCAACACCAAACGCACTCCAACCGCCAAGGCGGGAGCCAAAAACACCTCGCGGCAGGCGGCGGTTAACAAGAAATATGACGGATTTGTCGTCGGCGACAAATATACGTTCCTGAATTTTGAGGTCGTTTCGGCTGAAAAGCCCTATCATACACGCTCCGCCAAGGAAAACGGGGCAAAAGGGCTGGTCCAGGTGGAGATACTGATCGAAACCGACGGCAGCGTCATCGAGGCAAAAGGCAGAACAGGCAATAAAGAACTATGGCCTGAGGCCGAACGCGCCGCCCTTGCGTCAAAATTTGGCCGCCCCACATTTGGCGGAAAACCGGCTAGAGCGATAGGATTTTTGGTCTATCGTTTTGGGCCTGCTGACGATTGATCGGGACGGGCTATAAAGAAACTCTTTGACCGCTCGGATTGACAAATTATATGAAACTGGGTTTAGATTTCTTTCGTGACAAAACCATCGCGGTTTTTGCATTTGATCCTAAACCCTTTATTCGGCGCGCTCGGTTGTTCGGACAGGCAGTATCACATCGCCGGCAGCACGTGACGGCGCACTTATGGGCCATCGGCCGACAGGCCGGATGTAATAAAACAAACTGGAGGAAAAATGAAAACTTTCAACTTAATCATCATTCTGGCACTTTGCCTTGCTGTGTTCGGCTGCGGAGGCGCCGAGGGGCCGGCTGCCAACTCGACGTCCAACACGGCAAACACGTCCAGCACAACAAACACTGCTGACGCCGACAAAAAGGACGCTGATGCGGATAAAAAGGACGACGCAGATAAGAAAGACGATGCTGCTGCTGTGACCGGCGTTGCTGCCTGTGACGAATACCTTGCCGCGATGGACAAATTCATCGAAAATCCGAACGTTCCGCAGGCATCAAAAGATGCTTACAAGAGTACCCTGGAACAGAGCAGAAATGCCTGGAAGCAGGCTGCCTCGACACCTCAGGGCAAAGCCGGTTTGGAAACAGCCTGCAAGGCCGCAATGGACGCTGCAAAATCAACGCTTGACCAATATAAGTAAGTTTCAGCTCCTCTTCAAAGATAAAAGCCTCCGTTTCATAAGAAAGGGGGCTTTTCATTTTCCTGCATGATCGGGCTGTCTGTTATTATTTTTCGGAATGCCGCAAAAGTTTGAGATCGGGACTGTTTACCCATGGAGCGTTGTGGCTTCGGTCCACCGTTCGCGAAACGGCATTTATCATAAGAACGGAAGGCTTGTCTCTCTCCTGACCGATTTTGGCCGGATAAATCCCTGCTATCCTGATTTTCACGGCGGCACCGATGACACCATTTTTTACACCGGTTCGGGCAGGCGGGGCGACCAGAAACTGGATGCCGCCAACCGAGCCGTCCTTTCGGCGGCAAAAACGGGACACGCTGTTCCGCTGTTCAATAAGCTCCGGGTCAACGAATGGGAATTCTTAGGATATTGGCAGGTTTTGGGCGGCGAATATGTGTTTGATGAGGGCCGCGAACGCATGGTCTGGAAATTCAAATTGAAAAAAGCAGCCTATGGCGATTTGCCGACAGGCAAGATGTAGTGCAAAATACCGCAACCTGGCCTTAATCAGGCGAAGCATGGAGACCACCTTCGTTATCGGGTCAGACGGACGGCATTTACAGGGGTTTTACATGACGACAAGGCCTGCAGATGCTATGCATAAGAAACGGATACAAAGACCGATGTTGGCGCATTAGAGGTCTTGTCCGATCTTTTAACTTTAAACTTAATGTGGCCACAAACAGGAGGAACATATGTCACGCATTTTCCGAGGAGGTTTTCTGGCGGTATCGGCTGTCTGCCTGGTACTGCTCTTGAGTTTTGAGGCGTTTTCTCAGGCGCCGAACGCCGAAAGAAAAACGCTGGTAAAGAACAAGGAGCATCTTGCATACATAGACAGAGCGGATGGAAAACTGACCCTGGTCGTTGAGCTTATCGGCGATTTTTCAGATGATACAAAGGGAGCGCCGCCGGCGCGGGATTTTGTATGGGTCGGCATTGACATCAACCGCAACAAAACCTCCGATTCAGGCCCGGATGTGATATTTTCCGTTGATCCAAAGGCGAACACGCTTTGCGCCCAGACGCTTTATGGTGAGCAGGCGACATCAGGCTGTGGGGCCTTTGCATCCGCTGCCACATACGAGGCCGCCTTTGTCGGGACCGCCGCACAGGCAAAACCTCATCCGGTATTCACTTTTGTTTTTCCTGAAAGAGAGATAATGCCTGACGGCAAGGGTTTGAATCTGATCCTGAGGATACATTCAGCCGAGATCGGAAGCGTGATGAATTATCCGGAAAGGGCGCCCGGAAAGGGAATGTATTCCTTTGCCAAGACCCTTTCTGTCAAATTTTAGCTTTTTTATGATAAGGATAAGGCCTGCCCGCAATGAAGACAGGCCCGCTGTTTGGAACATTATAAAAGCCGTTATCGCCGGCGGCGATACGTACGTGTTCGATCCGGAAACACCAGAGGACGAGATGCTTGCCTACTGGTTCGCGCCGGAAAAACACGTTTACGTCGCGGAGTTGTCAGAACCACCCGCGACAGCGGCGGACGGCAAAGCTTTCGGCGACACGCCTGCACCGGGACCAGAGCGTGAACCGGATGCCTCGCGGATAGTTGGCACGTTTTGGTTAAAGCCCAATCAGCCAGGCCTCGGCGACCACG
Organism: uncultured Chloracidobacterium sp.; assembly: GCA_964583955.1. Lineage (GTDB taxonomy): Bacteria > Acidobacteriota > Blastocatellia > Pyrinomonadales > Pyrinomonadaceae > OLB17. The sequence goes on from CAZOXY010000023.1 coordinate 36,277, forward strand.
TCTGCAACGCCGCCTATATGGTCTCGCCCGAGGCTCACGGCAAAGGCATCGGGCGCAAAATGGGCGAATTTTCGTTCGACGAGGCCCGCCGGCTCGGTTTTACGGCAATGCAGTTCAATTTTGTCGTCGCCTCAAACACCGCCGCTGTCAGCCTCTGGCAGTCGCTCGGAATGAATATCATCGGCACCATCCCCAACGCCTTCCGCCACAAACAAAACGGCCCGACAAATGCGTACATCATGCATCGGGAACTTTAGACCGGATAACTCAGTCCGCCAACAATTGCGTTTACGCAAATTGCGTAAACCCGTACGCAATTTACGTAAACTGCTTGACCGATGGCTCTCGTTGAAAACAAACTTTTCATTAAGTGATGGCAGTCAATACAAACACCACGCTGAAATAGGCCCACATAAGTATAAAAACTATGTGGACGATGGTTTCAAAACGCTTGCCTTTCCAGAGATCGGACGAATAGCCGAAAAATTGTATCAACAGGCGGGCGATCCAGAATATTGCGATGCCGAGAGCGACGCGTTTTCCAAACTCGGTGCCTGTAAGCATTTCGGCGGATGTGATGCACAAGATGCCCATCAGCAGAACCGTCAATGCGATAAAGAAGGTATGGACATAGAGGATCTGCCGTGTTAGGGCTGACAGTGAGGCAAGTTCCTGCTTCCACCCAAAGCGCTTTGGAAAAACCGCGTGAACCAAAGCCAATGCTATCATCAGCGACCCTGCAATTTTAAGATGCATCTCCATTTTTCTTCAGAAAAAATGCCCTGACGAATGGCGTCAATTTCATTTCATTCTCGATGGTGAGCTCTGCTTTGTGAAAACATTTCAACCATTTCCGCCGCGAATGAAAGTGAAAAGCTCCGATATTGTACGCTATAAAGTTTGCGATGTCCCTGAGATGTTCGACAACGACCATGCCGCCATTTGACGAGGTTACGCGCGTCAATTCGGCAAAGAAAGTGTCTCGCTCTTTTGCATCTCTGATCTCGTGTGCCGACATTATCAAAAATATCGTGTCGATAGAGCCTGCTTCAAACGGAAGACGATCAGTTTTGACGGTGATCGTTCCGTCAAAAGGTGGATACATGCGTCTCGCTCGTGCTATCGACGGTTCGGTATGGCGTTCCGCGTCGAAAAAATCGCACGCGGTCAGTGTCGCTGCCGGGAATTTTGTTGTCAACAGTTCCGATGTTTCATCAAAGCCCGCATTTATGTTCAGGATCGTACCATCACCTTTAAGCGAGAAAGCATCGAGCCATTTCAATTCATAGAAACCCGAAAGATCATAAACATACAACGTAACCAAAAGTGATATGAAAACCGCTGACGCCGTTAATAAAGCCGCCAATGCCGCCAATTTTCCTGTTTGTCCACCGAAAATATACGCAAACAGCAAAAGCAGGACAAGCGTAACCGCCGCCAGCGCATAATACGGCCAGTTGAACCGGACCACATTCCGTAAACCCTGCATCGGTTTTCTCATGTCAATTTCGGTATCGGCTCAAAACGGCCCTTTTTCCAGTGATACGGAACGTTTTCGATGATAAAAGCATTGGCAAGCACACCCGTGCCGATATTCAGCTTTTCAAGAAATTCAAAGCGATGCTCGACGACCTTCACAGGCTTCGGCGTCCAATTTTGGCGAACGCCTTCAATAACGAGCAGCCGATCCTCACCGGGGACGCTGGTAAATGTAAATGGAAGCGGCCCGGCAAATCTGCGGGCCTCTTTCCAATCGGCAAACGGCGAGCCGGAAGGGAGCGGGCTTTCATCGGTTGCCGTTTCGTAACGGAATAAAAATCCTTCAGCTTTCGATGATAATGTCGTCGCTCCTTCGTCCGATCTTCGCTCAATGTCGATCGTCGAATATTTGTAGTGTGTGAACAAATTCCCGAAAAGCTCCATCCGACGGCTGTCGGTTCGTGAACCCAGAATATACAAACCCCGAGAGCGTTTGCCGTTCATGCCGGTGAATCTTACAAAAATACGATAGCCGATCAGAAAGAAATCCGCTCCGAAAAAGCCTGGCAAGCCTTTTGGACGCAGGCCTTTGGTTTGAACCATTGCAACGGCCAGAAAAGCATGACTGTCATCAAAAGTGTCCAATTCGAGAAATGGCGGCACGAGCGGTCGAAGGGCCTTCGGCGGAAAGGCATAAGCAGCCACGACCGAGCTTTCAAAAAATGCCTCTACGGCAAAAGGATGGTTTTTCAGAGATGAGAACATCGGAACCGATCAAAGCACAAACTCATTTATGAATATCAAGGCAGCGAACAGCAAAGCAAAAACCGCATTTAACCTGCCCCACAGTAAAAGGTCGCGAGCAAAGAGATATTCGATCACATTCATCATAAGAACGACAACGATCTGCACAACGGCATTCAGCCCGCTATAAAAACCGCTGAGTATCCACGCCGCCATGCATATTTCGGCAACCCCGATAGTCTTTGTGAGCAGCCATGCATTGGATCGCCCCAGTATTCGAGCCACTATCTCCTGCTGGCGCGGGGCCAGCCCCAACACCTTGCAAAACAGGCCAAAACCGACCCACACGGCCGCAATGAAATAAGTGAGTAATGTGCCTATCTCCACTGGAAATATTTTAACCGCAAATAAAGAAAAAGGCCTGACAGATGCCTTTATATTGCATCGTAGGTTATAATTGCGTTGATGAATTATAAAGATATTATTACGGTCGAATCTGGAAAGCGAGGCGGCAAGCCGTGTATCCGCGGGATGCGAATGACCGTTTATGATGTGCTCGAATATTTGGCATCCGGAATGTCAAAGGAGGAGATCCTTAAGGATTTTCCCTATCTGACCGAAGAAGATATCTTAGCCTGCCTTGCTTATGCGGCTGATCGCGAGAAACACGAGATACTTGTTGCCGCATGAAGCTCCTGTTTGACCAGAATCTTTCACCGGCATTGGTCGCCCGGCTGTCTGATCTGTTTCCGGGTTCAGGCCATGTGTATTATTGTGGGCTGGATCGAAGTTCTGATAACCAAATCCGCGAATTTGCAGAGCAAAATGATTTTGTGATCGTTACAAAAGACGCAGATTACAGCGATTTGCTGTTACTACTCGGATACCCGCCGAAAGTGATCTGGATACGACGGGGGAATTGCAGCACCGCCATGATCGAAAAGATCCTGAGGGATAATCATGACAGAATAGTCGAGATGACAGACGATCCACATTCCGCATTGATAACGATCTATTGATTTTCATGACCATTGACGAACAGATAGCATTTTTGAAGAAAGGCACGGTCGATCTGATCCGTGAAGAGGATCTGAAGGCCAAGCTGGAGCGGTCGGCAAAGACGGGCAAGCCTTTGCGTGTTAAATTGGGGCTGGACCCGACGGCGCCTGATATTCATCTTGGGCATACGGTCGTTATCCGCAAGCTGAGGGCGTTTCAGCAGCTTGGGCATACGGTCATTTTTTTGATCGGCGATTTTACCGGGATGATCGGCGACCCTTCGGGCAAGAACGTGACGCGCCCGCCGCTGACGCGTGAAGAGGTCAACGCAAATGCCGAGACGTATAAGCAGCAGATGTTCAAACTGCTCGACCCCGAAAAGACCGAACTGCGTTTTAACGGAGAATGGATGGACAAGTTCACAGCCGCTGATTTTGTAAAGCTGTGCGCCCGCGTTACCGTCAAACAAATTTTGGAACGAGACGATTTTGAAAAACGCCTGCGTGAACAAACGCCTATTTCGCTGCACGAACTGCTCTATCCGCTGACGCAGGGTTATGATTCGGTCGCGCTTGAGGCCGATGTCGAACTTGGCGGGACCGATCAGAAATTTAACCTGATGGTCGGCCGCGATCTTCAGCGCGAGTACGGCCAGGAACCGCAGATCGTGATGACGACGCCGCTGCTTGAAGGGCTGGACGGCGTCAACAAGATGTCCAAATCGCTGAACAACTACATCGGCATCGACGAACCGCCGAACGAGATGTTCGGCAAGGTGATGTCCATCTCGGACGAGCTGATGTGGCGATACTATGAACTGCTGACCGATCTGACGGGATCGGAAATCTCAAATTTGAGGTCTGAGATCGCAGACGGCAAAAATCCGCGCGACATAAAAGTGGCTCTGGCAAAGCTGATAATAAAGGACTTTCATTCACAGCATGCCGCTGATGACGCAGAAGCGGACTTCAATAAGCGTTTTGTCAAAAAAGAGACGCCTGACGACATAGAGGAAAAAACGCTTGACGCGGGTACATACCGTTTAGCAGAACTGCTTGTAAACACAGGCCTTGCGGCTTCAAAAGGCGAGGCAAAGCGTCTGATAGAACAAGGCGGCGTTCGGGTCAACGGCGAAAAGGCCGTTGCGGCAAGCGATGAGGTCACTCTCGCATCGGGCGAAGATGCCGTTCTTCAGGTGGGCAAGCTGAAGTTCCTAAAGGTCAAAGCATCATAAATGTTGTTTAACGCTTGCGCGGATAATGCCCAAATGGCATATAATAAACGGTCATAATGGGAGCAATGTCAACAAGACGTGCCAGAATGGCCGAACGCATCAATGAGTTGATGGCGGCTGACCGTCCTTTGCGCGAACTTGCGGGCAACGTTTCCAAGATCGCCAAACACGCTATTGACGAGGCGAACAGCCTTTCGCTTGAGCGTATCGAGGTCAGGCTGCCGCGTCTTCCGAAAAAGCTCGATGGTTTTAAGATCATCCATCTTTCCGATATTCATCACAGCCCGTTCACGGGATTGGCCCACATAGAACGTGCGATAAAGATAGCGAATCGGCTGCGTCCGGATATGTTCATCCTGACCGGCGATTATGTTTCGCACGAGACCGAGTATATAAGACCGGTCGCCCGCGTTCTCGGAAATTTGCAGGCCGAATTTGGCGTCCACGCCTGTTTGGGCAACCACGATCATTGGACCGATCCTGAAATGGTCGCGTCGTCGCTAAGGGACGCAGGCATAAACGTTCTGATAAATGAAGGGCAGAGATTTGAAGCTCGCGGCGCGTCATTCTGGCTGGCCGGTGTTGATGACCACACTGTAGGAAAGACCGATCTGCCGTCGGCGATGAAAGGCTCTTTTCCTGACGAGATGAAGCTTCTGCTTGCTCATAACCCGATCATTTTCCGCCACGCGGTCCGCAATAGTATCGACCTGACGCTGAGCGGCCATACACACGGCGGCCAGGTCCGCATCCGTGAGGCGGGAAGGCGGTTCATCCGCCGCCGCAAACTGTCCGCCGGGCTGCATCAGCGAAAGGATTCGCAGATCTATATCACACGAGGTATCGGAACCGTCGTCCTTCCCGTCCGCTACCAGTGTCCGCCGGAGATCTCACTGCTGGAATTGAGGCCCGCGTAGTTTGCCTGACGATCTTTTTTCCCGATGATCCTGACCATCCCCAATTTGCTCACTTTTATGCGCATGGCTCTGATCCCGGTCTTTGCCAGCCTGCTTTTTTACGGCAAGAGCCATTGGGCATTGGCGGTTTTTGTTATTGCCGGCGTCTCTGACGGCATTGACGGGTTTATCGCCCGTCGCTTCAAACAGCAATCGGAACTCGGCACCGTCATTGACCCGATAGCGGACAAATTGCTGATGACCACGGCATTTGTCGTGCTTTCGCTTCCCGGCGTAATGGAACCCGTCCGCTTTCTCCCGATCCCGTTTTGGGTCACGGCGGCCGTCATCGGCCGCGATGTGCTGATCGTGACCGTCGCCGTCGCCATTGTGACAATGACCGGATTTCGCGGCTTTCGCCCGTCGTGGCTGGGCAAACTCAGCACTTTTGTTCAGGTAGTCGCCGTTACTCTTGTCCTTGTGGCGGCTGTCAGCAATATCACCTTCTATCTGCCAACCGTCTATTTCATTGTTGTCCTGCTGGCCGTCGCATCCGGTATTCACTACATCTTTCAGGTCGCCCGACTGATGAAAGAGGATGAAGAGTCCAAAAAAGCAGAGACTGAATGATCGTTTTTTTCCGCTATTCGCTTACTTTACTATTAAGGAAGAAAAACCCTGTTCTGTCATCTTTGTTAAACCCGAATTACACACCGGAAACACCCCGACGAGAACCGGAACCGACATAACAGTTGATAGTTATGCAGGTTACAGCTATTAGTTTTTTCAACTGTTAACTAAAAACTGACCAACTATAACCTGTTAGGAGCTAAGATAATCAGCCTGATCTCTTACATTTTGAACTTTGGGGTTCTCGAATGCAGAATCTGGGTTTAAAATGCAGAGGTTTCATAAATAAAACTTGACAACAACACACTCAACCTTTATTCTTGACAAAGACTCAAGTCATTTTTTGTTTTTTCATACGGCGAGAGAAGTTATTCTAACTATTGGAGATAGACAGGATGAGTAAAATTATAGGTATTGACCTGGGGACGACAAATTCGGTCGTTTCCGTTATGGAAGGCGGCGAACCCGTCATTATAACCAATGCGGAAGGCGGCAGAACGACGCCGTCGGTGGTCGCTTTTGCAAAGGACGGCAACCGCCTTGTGGGCCAGGTTGCAAAACGACAGGCCGTCACTAACCCGGAGAACACGCTTTATTCGATCAAACGGTTCATGGGACGCAAGTTCGATGAGGTTCAGGACGAGATCAAACAGGTGCCGTACAAGGTCGTAAAGGCCTCGAACGGCGATGTCCGCATTGAGGCGGAAGGCAAACAGTACAGCCCGCCGGAGATAGCGGCGATGGTTCTGCAAAAGCTGAAGCAGTCAGCCGAGGATTACCTCGGAGCAAAGGTCGAAAAGGCGGTTATCACCGTTCCGGCATATTTTAATGACGCACAGCGTCAGGCGACCAAGGACGCGGGCAAGATCGCGGGCCTCGAGGTGCTGCGCATCGTCAACGAACCGACAGCGGCCGCTTTGGCGTATGGTTTGGACAAAAAGAAGGACGAGACCATTGCCGTGTTCGACTTTGGCGGCGGTACGTTCGATATATCGGTGCTTGAGGTTGGCGAAGGCGTTGTCGAGGTAAAATCGACCAACGGCGACACGCACCTTGGCGGCGACGACGTTGACGAGGTGCTGATCAAATGGATCATTGACGAATTCAAGAAAGACCAGGGCATTGACCTGACCTCTGACAAGATGGCGCTTCAGCGACTGAAAGAGGCCGCTGAAAAGGCAAAGGTCGAGCTTTCATCGGCGATGGAAACGGAGATCAACCTGCCGTTCATCACCGCCGACGCATCAGGCCCGAAGCATCTGGTCATGAAATTGACCAGGTCAAAATTTGAGGCGCTTGCTGAAGCTATCCTGAAGCGGCTTATGCCGCCGGTCGAACAGGCCCTTAAGGACGCAGGTGTTTCGGCAAAGGACATTGACGAAGTTGTGCTCGTCGGCGGATCGACCCGCATTCCGAAGGTTCAGGAAATGGTAAAGGAACTCTTCGGCAAGGATCCGAATAAATCCGTTAATCCGGACGAGGTCGTTTCGCTTGGAGCGGCGGTGCAGGCCGGTGTTCTCGGCGGTGAGAAGACAGATATTCTCCTGCTTGATGTGACACCGCTGACGCTCGGCATCGAAACACTCGGCGGCGTGTTCACCCAGATGATACTGCGCAACACGACCATCCCGACCCGCAAGAGCGAGATATTCTCAACGGCGGCTGATAATCAGACCAGCGTTGAGGTGCATGTTTTGCAGGGCGAACGCCCGATGGCTTCGGACAACAAGACGCTCGGCAAGTTTCACCTTGTCGGCATTCCGCCCGCACCGCGCGGTGTTCCGCAGGTCGAGGTCACGTTTGACATCGACGCCAACGGCATCGTGAACGTTTCGGCAAAGGATGTTGGAACGGGCCGCGAACAGAAGATCACCATCACCTCTTCTTCGGGACTCTCGAAGGAAGAGATCGACAAGATGATGAAGGACGCAGAGTCGCATTCAGCCGACGACGAGAAGAAAAAGGCCGAGATCGAGGCTCGCAACCGCCTGGACGGACTTGTTTACAGCGTTGAGAAAACTCTCGCTGAGAACAAGGACAAGCTGGACGCGGCTGCTGCCGGTGAGATCGAAGCTGCGATATCCGAGTCAAAGACCGCCCTTGGCGGCAGCGACCCGGATGCGATGAACAACGCATACGAAAGGCTGCAAACGGCTTCGCACAAGCTTGCTGAGGTTCTCTACAGCCAGGCCGGATCGGCCGCGGACGGCGGAGACGGAGCCGCAGAAGAGCAGGCTTCATCTGCTTCTGCCGGCTCGGACGGCGGAGACGCTTCCTCAAGCGACGACAACGTCATTGATGCCGAATACGTCGATGTCGAAGACGAGAAGAAAGACTAGCGATCTGCTGTTAGGCAAAGGCGGCGATCTCGGTCGCCGTCTTTTTAACGCGTATGGGACTTATAAGTCCTATGAGACGCATACGTCCTATACGAAGTGGCAAAAAAGGATTATTACAAAATACTCGGTGTAAACAAGGACGCGAAGGCCGACGAAATAAAAAAGGCTTATCGAAAGCTGGCGCGCAAACACCATCCTGACGTGAATCCGAACGACAAGGTCGCGGAAGATAAGTTCAAGGAGGTGCAGGAGGCTTACGACATTCTCTCTGATGAGAAAAAACGCAAGACCTTTGACCGATTTGGCTATTACCACGACAATCTTGACGCCGATTCGCCCTTTGCTTCGGGCGCGTCGGGCGGAGCGGGTTCGCCGGGGTTTGATTTCTCCGGTTTTTCGTGGGATTCAGGCTCAGCTTCGTCATCATCGGGGTCGAGCTTTCGCGATATATTTTCCGACCTTTTCGGCGGCGGAGGCAGTTCAGGCGCCGGAGCCAGGCCTCAGCCGGAACCGCCGAGGGCAATGCCGAAAAAGGGCCGCGATATCGAGATGCCGCTTGCCCTGAGCTTTGAGGAGGCATTTACCGGCCTTACGACCAACATCACGGTCAACCGTTCCGAACAATGCTCGCGCTGTAATGGCGCCGGCGATACGGGCGGCCCGATCGTTCAATGTACCACCTGCAAGGGAACCGGACAGGTCATGCGTTCGGGCGGACGCCTGCAGTTTTCTCAGGAATGTCCCGATTGCGGCGGAACGGGCCGCCGGCGTACGCCATGCTCGCTCTGCAACGGCAAGGGAACAACGCCAAAGACCGAGCAGGTAAAGATAAAGATACCGGCCGGTGTTGATACAGGCTCACGAGTTCGCGTTCCTAAAAAAGGCCATGGCGGACGCCTTGGGGCCGAGCCGGGCGATCTGTTCATTTTGACCAATGTCGGCAAGCATCCATTCCTGACCAGAAAGGGCGACAACGTTTATGTGACCGTTCCGATCTCGGTCTCGGAAGCGGCCCTGGGTTCGCGGATCGAGGTGCCGACCGTGGAAGGCAAAGCTCAGCTAAAGATCCCGTCCGGAACGGAATCAGGCCAGAAGTTTCGACTCAGGGAACGCGGTTTCCCGTCATTGAGAAATCCGAAACTTCGCGGCGATCAGTTTGTCGAGGTCAAGATAACGCTCCCGCGCGTAATATCTGAGGAAACAAAAGAGGTTCTGCGGCAGTTTGAGAAGCTGAATCCCGAAAATCCGCGAAAGGTAATGGGATTGGAGTAGTTATTGACCGCAGAGACGCAGAGAAGTCGTAGAAAGTCCGGTATGAGGACAGGACGGTAAATCGGTCATAATATCCTGTTTCATCCTCACGGTGTTTTGGCGTCTCTGCGGTGAAAGAAAAGATGAGGAAGCGTGTAAAGACATATACGATCAGTGCTGTGGCGGAGCTTTATGATATTCATCCGCAGACGCTGCGAATGTATGAACGCGAGGGCCTTCTGAAACCGTCGCGGTCTGAGGGGAACACGCGCCTTTACGAGGACAGTGACCTTGAACGGCTTGAGGTCATTTTGGCGCTGACCCGCGATCTGGGCGTGAACCTTGCCGGTGTCGAGATAATACTGAATATGCGTGAGAAAATGGACGCGATGCAGCGTGAATTTGAACGCTTTTTTGACTATGTGCGCGATCACGCCGCCGAATTTTCCTCAAACGCGGAGAGCGTTACAAAGACCGACGCGCTCATTCCCGTTTCACGTCTGCGGCGGATGCGGGTAACTGAGTTTCGCATTGACGATGAGTAGCTTTTTCATCCCTGCCCGCCCTCCTGTTTCGCCTAACTGTAATTTAAAGCAGATTTACTTTACATTCCCGCCTGTTTGGGCAAAAATACTCTACAACAGGACATCTTATACGGATATTAGAAAAAAATTGATCTTTTAGGAGAAGGTAGATGAAAGTCTCTCTATTTAGGAGCATTCTGTCACTGGCCGTATTGTGCGCCGTGTTGGCGGTGTCGGCTGTCGCCCAGGACCTGGACGATGTAGGTATTTCAGGACGTGTGACGGACACGAACGGCGAGGCCGTTCCCGGTGCGACCGTCACGGCAAAACAGGTTCAGACAGGCCTCTCGCGTTCGGTGACGACCAATGCATCCGGCCGTTATCAGTTGATCGAATTGCCGCCCGGAACATACACCATCCGGTTCGAGGCACAGGGCTTCGGAGCAAAGGAACGCATTGACCTCGTCACCGTCTCCGGCCAGAACCTCCAGCTCGATATGCAGCTCTCACCCGCCGACGTCCAGGCCGAAGCAACCGTCACGGTTGACGACGACGACGCTCCTGCGATAGACACCACTCGCGTCATTGTCGGATCGACCTTGAGCGAGCGCGAGATAGAAGAACTGCCGAACAATCTTCGCAATCCTCTGGATCTGGTAATGACGCTCGGCGGTGTTTCCGAAGAAGCTCTTTCCACAAGCGATCTTGCCGATGACAGAAATGCCGATCCTAGAGGAGCGCCTTTTGAACAGGGCAATTTCTCGCTTTCGGGCGGAGCGTCGTATTCGAACAACATCACCATTGACGGCATGGACAATAACGACGACCGAGCGGCCCGTGACCGTTTTCAGCCGTCTATCGAGGCTGTCGCCGAGGTCCAGGTGATCCGAAATCAATTTTCTGCCGAGTACGGCCGTGCCTCAGGCGGACGCGTCAATATCAGAACGCGCTCCGGCACAAACCGTTACCGTGTTCAGGCGTACATGTTCTATAAAAATGCCAAGTTCAATGCGAACACCTGGTATAACAACAGCCGCGGCATCGAACGGCTTCCGATGGAGGATATAAATCCGGGCGTGACGTTCAGCGGGCCTGTTCAGTTTCCTTTCTATAACGGAAAGAACAAGACCTTTTTCTCCTTTTCTTATGAGCTTCAGCAGCTAAACGATACGACACTGATAGATACATTCATCCCGATCATCCCCAATCCGCGGTTTGACCTGCCGGCTCCAAATGGTTCGGGAACATTCTGTGATCAACCCGGAAGCCCGCCTCCGCCGTGTACCACCGGCGGCGAGATAGGCCATTACACACTTCAGTATGCCACGCCGAACACCGGACATATTGTTTCCGCAAAGGTTGACCATAAGATCACCAGGGACAACAACCTGACGGTTGGTTTTCAGTTCGGCAGGCGAACCAATCGCCGAACGCGCGGCGCATCCACCACGCGTCTCGAAGAGGCCCTGCAGGCCCGCAATATCGAAACGGAAGCGATCAATGTCACCAATAACCACGTTTTCGGCCCCTCGATCGTCAATCAGGCACGTTTTCAGTGGTCAAGCTACCGTCCCAGTTTTCAGACAGACAATCCCGGGGAATCCGTTGTCCTTGTAGGCTACAGAAATCCGATAACAGACAGCGTGCAGACGCTGATCGCCGGCAATTCATCAGCAAGTTCCAATGTCGGGTTTGCCGATAACCGCGATGAGAGCCGCATACAGGTTCAGGACTCTCTGACCTACCTGATCGGCAGCCACAACCTGAAATTTGGGGCAGATGTCCAGCACGTCGATTCCAAGGCAAATAACCTGGCGGACGGCACCGGCACATTCAATTTCAATAACGTACTCAATTACTCCAATAACGTTGTCACACGCTATCGTCAAAATTTTGGGACGAGGACCGATGTGACCAATACATACTGGGGATTTTTTGTTAATGACGAATGGCGTGTGAAACCAAACCTTTCGGTGACGATGGGTGTTCGGTACGAAAAGGAAAATGCCGTCAGCGACAATAATAACTTTGGCCCGCGGCTTGGCATTGCGTGGGATCCGACGAAAAAGGGCCGCGATGTGATACGGTTCGGCGCGGGCATATTTTACAACCGCGTGCTGCTTCGCACGGTAGGCGAGTTTATCCAGAATCGACGCGGCGGGATGATCGCATTTGACACAAATACCATCCCGACTGCCGGAAACTGGCGTAATAATATACTCTCGACGATCACACAGCATTTTCCCGAAGGCTATGCATCGATAGAGGATCTAAGGACTGCGATCTCCTCGACCACATGCGGTTCCGGCCCGTGTTCTCCGAACCTTGGGTTTGCCGAGAACGCGACGCTTGGCGGCATTCCGCTCAGAACAGTTGAATCGGGGCTGAAGATACCTGAAAGCTACCAGTTCAATGTCGGATACGAACGCGAAGTAGCCAAAGGCTGGGTCTTTGAGGTGAACTATTCCTGGAACAAGACGGCTCATTTATGGCGTGAATACAACTCAAACCTTCCGGTTTTGCCGTCGGGATACGATGATTTTGCCGGCTATTTGCTGGACAATTCGTTCGTTTTCACGAATTTTAACGGAACCACCAGAACATACCAGTTCTATCTGGGGCCGACGAACGACCCGAGCGGCATCTCGACAAACCCATCCACGCAGGCCGGAACCTGCAGTACAACGGCCAACGTTACTTGTTGGATAAATCTGAATACGTTCAATACCTCGACGGCCGTTCCCAATACGAACGCCTCGGACGGTGTCTCAACAAACACTCATGGCGGGGCCATCGGCATTGCCCGTGAGGCTTTGCGGCATCTGCGACCCGTTCCCGAGGTTGATGCTATGGAACGTGTCGCATCGCTTGGCAAGGCTTTTTATCATGGAGTGGTGATAGAGTTTCGCCGCCGATATCGGAGCATCGGCAAGGGATTCGGCGTTTCGATGCGTTCGGCACCGTTAAAGTAGATGAACTGTTCGGCATATACACTTTCCCGAACAATGGACGATGGACTTAATAACACATCCAACGCGGAGGTGAATGACGATTTTGGCCGCGAATGGGCGCGTGCCAGACAGGACAGGCTGCACCGGTTTGCATTGAGCGGGACCTTTGACACCCCGCGATGGATGGGCAAACTGCGGTTCTCTCCGGTCTTTCGTTACGGAAGCGCGAGCGTTTTTAATCTTGGCTATGGAATTGACCGTAACCTGAACAACCAGAGTACCGACCGTGTGCTGTTCAGCGGCGACCTCAGCGAACTGAGATGGCGACGTCCCGGACAGGCTCAGGAACCCACAGCCCTGTTGGAGAAATTTTCCCTCCAGCCTATTGGGGCACGCAGCGGAAACATTCCGCGCAATGCGGGCATTGGGCCGAGCCAGTATATTTTTGACCTCGGCGTGACACGCGAATTTCGCTTTGGCGAACGGATGCGGCTGCGGCCCACGGTGCAGTTCGGAAACATTCTGAACATGGCGGTCTTCAGCTTTGGCGCTGAGTTCATTGACTTTATCGGCACGGGTGACAGTCCGACGCAGGCACAATTGCTGGCACGTCGAAACTTTCTTGTTCCGACACGCACATACCGCCAGCGGGATATGCGCTTTGGCCTCAGATTCAACTTCTGATCGCTTAGGCGGGGACGCATGATGAAAGGCGGTCTTTCGGGATCGCCTTTTTACATAAATGAGTGAGATCTCCGCGTATTTTGGGGCAGTTCCTAAAAAAAGCATGCGGCGGCGGGAGAAAAAACTGGTATATTATACCTGTTGAACATTTTTATACAATGTAGGCTATGAACGCCGTTCTTGAACCCAATTTACCTGTCAGTGAAGTTTCAATAGAAAGTGTCCTTTTGGACGCTGATCTTTTCGTAAAATACGCCTCACCGGAAAAGGCATTTCAGATACTTCGCGAATCAATAGAACGCAGTCCGCGTTCCATCTCCCTGCGCGAAAAATTGCGTGATGTCTGCGTCAAGCAAAAGAATCTGAATGAAGCGGCCAAACAGTGTCTTGCTCTGGTAACGCTTTATATCGGGCGTGAGGAGTTTGACACGGCATACGACCGCTTGCAGGAAGCGAAGCTGCTTGACCCGCGTATCTCTGTTGCGCCGGGCCTTGAGGCGATAAGACGCGCGCGGCGTCCTGATTTTGCCGCAACGCGCGACCGCTCGCCGCAGGCCGTCAGAACAGACGTTACCTTTGCCGGAAATCTTGGCTTCGTAAGCATTTTTGACGCTGTTCAGGTCATTGAAAATGCCAAAATGACAGGCCTGATGGTCTTAAAATCGGACACGCTTCTCGGCAGCGTGGCGTTCAACGAAGGCCGCATCGCCGATGCCGAATGCAACGGCCATAACGGCGTCGGGGCTTTTCGCGAGCTGATAGAGGTGAACAGCGGCACTTTTGAGTTCTCCAACGCCGACGCCGAGTTTCCGGTCGTCATCAGCATCACTTCCAATACCAATTTCCTTCTGGACATCCTTACCGAACTCGACCACGAACGCGCCGAAAAACAGGGCCTCCGCGACATCGGCGGCGAGATGATCTGATCCGGGCAGGCCGTCGGTTTTCGGTCTTTGGCCTTCGGAATTTGATACAGTGTCAATGTCATAAGGTTTCATGCCGAAGCCAAATGGGTGAGTTCACAGACCGCAATATTCCAGTTGACTTCAAATACCAAATACCCCAAAATATAGTGCTACCCCAGAGGATATAGCACTATAGAATGTTTAAGCTCCAGCGCCTTGAGATCACAGGCTTCAAATCATTTGCGGACTACACCGAGATAGTTTTTACCGGCAGCGGCATCACCGCGGTCGTCGGACCCAACGGCTGCGGCAAGTCCAATGTCTCTGACGCCATATCGTGGGTGCTGGGCGAACAGCGTGCAAAATCGCTTCGCGGGGCCGAAATGAAAGACGTCGTCTTTCAGGGTGCAAAAAACCGTAAGCCTTCGGGAATGGCCGAGGTCGTGCTGCATCTTGTCCGTGATGAAAACACCATGGACGTTGATGACACCGAGCTTGAGGACATCGACGAAGCCCTGAGCGAGATCGATGAAAAAGCCGTCGATGTCGATGCGCTTGAGGCTGAGCATACAGAGGTCGAAACGGTCGCGGCAGTTTCCGATCAGGCCGTCGGCGATGATCCGGCAGTCGGCGATGAAGAGGCAGTAGTTGAAGAAAAAGCACAGGCGGCGCAGGTCGGTTCCGCACAGATCGTCGAAAGGACGATAAAGACAAAAAGGCACTGGCGTCCGCGTTCTTTTGCATTGGATTTTGCTCCGGGCGAGGCGGTGTCCGTTACGCGTCGGCTTTATCTTTCGGGCGAGAGCGAATATCAGCTTAACGGCAAAACCTGCCGCCTTCGCGACATTCAGGATCTTTTTTCCGGCACCGGCCTTTCGGGAGCGCACTACGCGATAATCGAACAGGGCCGCATCGGCCAGATACTCTCGGCTAAACCGGCTGACAGGCGAAATCTGATAGAAGAGGCCGCCGGCATCTCCAAATTTCGCACACGCCAGCGCGCCGCCGAATCCCGGCTCGATGCCGCAAAAACCAATCTTGGCCGTATTTCCGACATCGTTTCCGAGATCGATAAACAGGCAAATTCGCTTCGCCGCCAGGCCGCAAAAACCCGCAGATATATTGCCTTGCAGGAAGATTTCCGCGTCCTTTTGCGAAAGCTTTTCGTTGCTGAGGGCAAGCATTTTTCATCGCTGATCGAAGAACTCGGGACACAGCTTGAAAGTGCCAGAACCCTGGAACGCGACCTGGCCGAAAAGGTCTCCGCACAGGAAGAGGTCTTTCGCACAGCGACCGCCGCCGCCCGTTCGGCAGAAGAGGCACTGTCCGCCGTTCGGCAAAAACATGCCGACAATGCGTTGGAGCGTGACCGCACAGAACGCGAGCATCGTTATCAATCGCAGCAGATAGTTGAGTTGAAAACTCGCGGCGAAAGGCTGGTCGGCGATATTTCGGCCGCCGAGGAACGTCTGCGGCTGGCCGCGTCTGAGCATGAAAGGCTGTCGGAAGAAGATCAGAAGGAAAGCTCCGAAGCTGATGCGTCGCGGCTGATATTGGTCGAGGCGGAAAAACATTACAACGCAAAGCTGGACGATGTCCGAAAGATCGAGGCCGAAATGGACGGCCGCCGCTCGGAGCTTATGCGTCACACCGCCGCGGTCGAAAGATTTGACGAGATCGCCCGCCAGCTTGCCTTTAACCTGGAACGCATGACCGAACGTTCCAACGGCCTGAAAAATGAGGCGATGCGGGCCGAAGAGACCTACGCCGAACACGTGGCCGATGCCGAAAAGGTCGGCGGCGAGCTTGCGGCAGAGCGCGAACGGCTTGACGCCTACAACACCGAGAAGCAGCAGATAGTTGCTGCCGTATCGGGATCGCGGGAAAAGCTGCGAACTGCCGAGGAAACATTCCGAGCCGCTCAGAATGAGCATTCGCGAACGCTTAACCGCCTTGAAACACTCCGCGAACTGGAAGAGAAACGCGCCGTTTATGCGCCTCAGATACAGCGTATTTTTGGTGAACAGGCGGCGATCGGCGTCCGTCCGATAGGCGTTCTGGCGGATTTTATCTCGGTCAGCGAACGAGCCGAAAAGGCCGTTGAGAGCGTTTTCGGGCAATATCTGCAAACTGTTCTGGTCAAAGATCTGGCGGATGCCCGCAAGGTCTCGTCGTGGCTTCGTCAAAACCGCATAGGGCGTGTGTCTGTGCTGATCGCTCCTGATGTGAAGGCCGCAGCAAATGGACACGAAGGCGGTATTCTGCCCGTGACGATCGGCGACGCACTGGGAGCCTCGCCTGAACTGGCAGGCGTCCTCCGGCGGGCGTTTCCACGCGAAATGGCAGCCGTTCTTGTTGAAGAGCTGAAAGACGGCTCGGTTGACGCGGACGAAAATAGGATCGTGGTCGGAGCCAACGGCGAGATGCTGGTCGGCGGCGGCCTGTTCATCAGCAGCCGCGAAACCGACGGCGGAAAGGATGATTCGCTGCTGGCATTCAAGCGGGAGCTTTCCGGCCTTTCAAAAGCGGAAGCAATGCTGGCAAAGGACGTTGCCGCCGCCGAACAGGTTGTTTTGGGGGAGCGCGAGGCATTGTCAGTGGTCGAGGAGAAGGCCGTTGACCTCCAGTCGCTCATTATCAAGGTGGAAAGGCACCTGCTCTCTTTGGACCTGCAGGAAAAGAACCTGAAGCAGGACATCGAGCGCGCCGAGCGCCACCGAAAGGTCGTCGCCGATGAGATAGAACAGCTTGCCGGTGAAATGACGGAGGTCGGACGTAAGATCGAGGAGGCGAGGGAAAGCCGACGCAACGCCGCCGAACAGAGCGAAGGCTCGCAATCAGAACTTGACCGCATAGCCGGCGAACTGGCCGCCGCCCGCGAACGCGCCGACATGGAAAATTCGGCGCTCAATGAAAAACGGACAATGGCAGCGACCTCCAGCGAACGCAGACGTGCCGTTCA